>CAYUXZ010000094.1:0-1759 GCA_964449135.1 uncultured Gammaproteobacteria bacterium | reverse complement strand
CCGCCGATGATCGGCTGGACGCGCCGCCCGTCGCCGTCATCAGCTACGGCTACTGGATGCGCCGCTTCGGCGGCGACCGCGCCGCGGTCGGCAAAGTGCTGACGATCGGCGATCTGCACGTCACCGTCGTCGGCGTCACGCCGCGCGAATTCACCGGCGTGCAGCAGGTGCTCGCCGATAATCGCGACATCACCATCCCGCTGGCGCTCGATCCGCTGGATGTGGGCGCGGCCCCCACGCCCGGTCCGCCGAGGCTGCAGCAACCGACCAACTGGTGGCTGCAAGTGATGGGCCGGCTCAAGCCCGGCGTGACGCCGGAACAGGCGCAAGGCAACTTCGAAGGGCTATTCCAGGCGCAGGCGCGCGAAGGCTGGGCAAGCTACTTCCGTTCGCTCTCGCCGAAGGAACAAGGAACGGCTCGCAATCAAGACCGGACCAAGGTGCCGCGCCTCCGCGTACAGCCCGGCGGACACGGCTTCTACGACCCATCTACGGACACCTTCCGCTCGATCACGCTGCTCAGCATTGTGGTGAACCTGGTCCTGCTCATCGTATGCGCCAACGTGGCGAACCTGCTGCTGGCGCGCGCGACGGCGCGGCGCCGCGAGATCGCCGTCCGGATGGCGATCGGCGCCACGCGCGCACGGTTGGTGCGGCAACTGCTCACCGAGAGCGTGCTGCTCGCGGCCATCGGCGCCGTCGCCGGCACGGTCGTCGCCTATTGGGGAACGCAGTTGCTGCCCAACAACCTACGGCCGCCGCTCGCACTCGATTGGCGCATTTTGCTGTTCATCGGCGGCCTGACGCTCGCGACCGGCATCCTGTTTGGCGTGGCGCCGGCGCTGCGCTCGTCGCGGCTCGACTTGGACGCGATGATGAAGGAAGGCAGCCACAGCATTGCCGGTGCGCGCTCGCGCCTGGGGAAGACGCTCGTCGCCGTGCAGGTCGCCATCTCGCTCGTTCTGCTCGTGGTGGCCGGGCTCTTCGTGCGCACGGTGAGCAACCTGCGCAATGTCGACGTAGGCTTCGAGACCAACAACCTGCTGCTCGTACCCGTAAGCCCGGCGCTGCAGCGCTACGACACACCGCGCACTCAGGCGCTCATGGCGCAACTGCTCGACGAGTTGCCGCATGTTCCCGGCCTGCGTGCCGTCACCGCGTCGCGCCCGGCGCTGCTCTCCGGCAGCGTGAACGGTACCAGCATCTGGATACAGGGCCGCGCCTCGCGCACCGACCGCAACAACATCAACCGGTTGGTGATCGCGCCGAATTTCTTTGACGCGCTCGGCATGCGGATGATCGCCGGGCGCGCGTTCAACGAACGCGACACGCAGACCGCGCCGAAGGTCGTGGTCGTGAACCAGGCGGCGGCGAACAAGTATTTCCCGCGCGAGAGCGCCGTCGGTCATCGGCTGGGACAGTCGTTCGAGACGAGCGCCGACTACGAGATCGTCGGCGTCGTCTCCGACGCAAAATACAACAGCCTGCGCGACGCGCCTCCGCCCACGCTCTACGTGCCCTATCCGCAGGCCCGCGTCGATACTATGTCGTTCGCCCTGCGCACCGCAGCCGATCCTAGATCGGTGACCGACGCGGTGCGCGCCGCCTTCCGGCGCATCGATCCGAACCTGCCGATCCTGAACATCACCACGCAGGCCGAGCAGATCGAGGTGCGGCTGGCGCAGGAGAAGACATTCGCCCAGGCGTGCGCCCTGTTTGCCGGGCTGGCGCTGGTCATCGCCTCCGTCGGACTCTTCGG
>CAYUXZ010000093.1:0-2000 GCA_964449135.1 uncultured Gammaproteobacteria bacterium | reverse complement strand
GAACCCCCGACCCTCGCCTTGTAAGGGCGACGCTCTACCGCTGAGCTAAGCACCCGAGGTCCTCGGGTCAATGCGGGATTTCCGCATCGGGGAAATCCGGCCGCGAAGGCCGGGCTTCCCGTGGAACAACTCGTCGCCGCTTAGTTTACGGCATCCTTGAGGGCCTTGCCAGCCTTGAACGCCGGGTTCTTCGAGGCCTTGATCTTGATCGTCTGGCCGGTGCGCGGGTTGCGGCCGGTGCGCGCGGCGCGCTTGCGGATGGCAAAGGTACCGAAGCCTACCAGCGTCACGCTGTCGCCCTTCTTGAGCGCCTTGGTGATGGTCTCCACCATCGCATCCACGGCGCGGCCGGCGTCGGCCTTGGACAGTTCGGCGGCGTCGGCGACCGAAGCGATGAAATCAGCCTTGTTCATTGAGCAACTCCCTGGGGAAATTTGGATCCGCGATTGGTTTCAATCCAGACATGTGCGAACTCCCCTGCATGTCCGATCGACCTGTGCCGCGGCGCGCGATTCGTGACGGCGCGCTGCGGACGGACGATTTATACCAGCCGCGTTTGTGGCGCGCAACACGCCAAAGCGAGGAACGGCGCGGTTTCCAGCGATTCCGATTGCAACGGACTTCTCACTTTCGCGTGCCATCGGCTTGAAAACGCAGGCATCGTGCGCGCGCGACGCACGACGCGATCAATGCGTCGTCACCGCGCTGCCGGTTGCGCCGGCTTTTTCCGTTTCACCGCCATCGCCAGCGCCCGGGGGCGGAGTTTGCGCGAGCGGACGCTCGAGCGCGATGTCCAGCACCTCGTCGATCCAGCGCACCGGGATGATCTTCATGCCCTGCGTCACGTTGCGCGGAATGTCGGCGAGGTCCTTGCGGTTCTCCTCGGGGATGATCACGGTGTGGATGCCGCCGCGCAGCGCCGCGAGCAGTTTTTCCTTCAATCCGCCGATCGGCAGCACGCGGCCGCGCAGCGTGATCTCACCGGTCATCGCGACGTCCGCGCGCACCGGGACTTTCGCGAGCGCGGACACCAGCGCGGTCGCCATCGCGATGCCTGCGCTCGGCCCGTCCTTCGGCGTCGCGCCTTCGGGCACGTGCAGGTGGAAGTCGAGCTTCTGGTGGAATTCGCTGTCAAGGCCCAGCGCCTGGGCGCGCGCGCGCACCACCGAATGCGCGGCCTTCACCGATTCCTGCATGACCTCGCCGAGCTTGCCGGTGAGGATCATCGCGCCCTTGCCCGGCACCAGCGAAGCCTCGATCTGCAGCAGGTCGCCGCCGACTTCGGTCCACGCCAGCCCGGTGACGAGCCCGACTTCGTTCTGCTGCTCGGCGCGGCCGAAATCGAAGCGGCGCACGCCGAGGAAATGGTCGAGGTTCTTCGGCGTGACCTGCTTGGGCGCGTCCTTCTTCTTCGCTTTCTTCGGGCCTTCCAGCGCGATTTCCTTGATGACCTTGCGGCAGATCTTGGAAACCTCGCGCTCGAGGTTGCGCACGCCCGATTCGCGCGTGTAGTAGCGCACGATGTCGCGCAACGCGCCTTCGCTGATCTTCAGCTCGCCCTCGCGCAGGCCGTTCGCCTTGAGCTGCTTGGGCAGCAGGTAGCGCGTGGCGATGGCGAGCTTCTCGTCCTCGGTGTAACCCGGGATGCGGATCACTTCCATGCGGTCGAGCAGCGGGCCGGGGATGTTCAGCGAGTTAGCGGTCGCGATCCACATCACTTCGGACAGGTCGAAATCGACCTCGAGGTAGTGGTCGTTGAACGCGTGGTTCTGCTCCGGATCGAGCACTTCGAGCAGGGCCGATGACGGATCGCCGCGGAAGTCCATCGACATCTTGTCGATCTCGTCGAGCATGAACAGCGGATTGCGAGTGCCGGCCTTGGACAGGTTCTGCAGGATGCGGCCCGGCATCGAGCCGATGTAGGTGCGGCGGTGGCCGCGGATCTCGGCCTCGTCGCGCACGCCGCCGAGCGACATGCGCACGAACTTGCGGTTGGTCGC
>CAYUXZ010000092.1:0-2064 GCA_964449135.1 uncultured Gammaproteobacteria bacterium | reverse complement strand
CGATCACCGACGGCCAGATCTTCCTCGAGACCGACCTGTTCAACGCCGGCATCCGCCCGGCCGTGAACGCCGGCATCTCGGTGTCGCGCGTCGGCGGCGCGGCGCAGACCAAGATCATGAAGAGGCTCTCGGGCGGCATCCGCATCGCGCTCGCCCAATACCGCGAGCTCGCCGCGTTCGCGCAGTTCGCGTCCGACCTCGACGAGGCGACCCGCAAGCAGCTCGAGCGCGGCCAGCGCGTCACCGAGCTGATGAAACAGAAGCAGTACCAGCCGATGTCGGTCGCCCAGATGTCGCTGTCCATCTACGCCGTTGACAAGGGCTACATGGACGACGTGGCCATGAACAAGATCCTCGCGTTCGAGGAAGGCCTGCACGCGCACTTCGCGAACACGCAGGGCGCGCTGATGGACCGCATCGTCGCCAGCGGCGATTGGGGCGACGAGATCGAGCACGCGTTCAAGAAGGGCATCGAAGAGTTCAAGGCAACGGGCAGCTTCTGATCACCCACGCACGACGGATCCACGGATAACGACATGGCTGGCGGCCGCGAAATCAAAACCAAGATCAAGTCGGTGCAGAACACCCGCAAGGTGACTCGCGCGCTGGAGATGGTCTCGGCCTCGAAGATCCGCAAGGCGCAGGAGCGGATGAAGGCCTCGCGCCCGTACGCGCGGCTGATGAAGCAGATGATCGGCCACATCTCGCAGGCCAACGCCGAGTACAAGCACCCGTTCATGGTCGCGCGCAAGGACGTCAAGCGCGTCGGCTACATCGTCGTTTCGACCGACCGCGGCCTCGCCGGCGCGCTGAACTCCGGCATGTTCCGCAGGATCGTTGCTGACATGCGCGCCTGGCAGGACAAGGGCGTCGAGGTGGATGTCGTCTGCATCGGCCAGAAGGCGACAGCGTTCTTCCGCCGCCTCAAGGTGCACATGACCGGCTCGGTCAGCCACCTCGGCGAGAAGCCGCGCGTGGAGCAGCTGATCGGCGTGATCAAGGTCATGCTCGATGCCTACAGCGCGGGCACGATCGACCGCGTGGACCTGTGCTACAACGATTTCGTCAACACGATGACGCAGAAGGCGACGGTCGAGCCGCTGCTGCCGCTGCCGGTTTCCGAGTCGCTGCAGAACCGGCACGACTGGGACTACATCTACGAGCCCGAAGCGGACGTCGTCCTCAACCAGGTGATGACGCGCTACATCGAGTCGCTGGTCTACCAGGCGGTGCTGGAAAACATCGCCTCCGAGCACGCCGCGCGCATGGTCGCGATGAAGGCCGCCTCGGACAATGCGACCAAGCTGATCGGCACGCTCAACCTGATTTACAACAAGGCCCGCCAGGCCGCGATCACGCAGGAGATCAGCGAGATCGTCGGCGGCGCGGCGGCGGTTTGATTTCCACCCGTGCGAACGATTGCTCGCGCGGACAACCCGATTGAAGTTCGAGAGGATCCTGCAATGAGCCAAGGCAAAGTCGTCCAGATCATCGGCGCCGTCGTTGACGTCGAATTCCCGCGCGCCGAGGTGCCGAAGGTGTACGACGCGCTGAGCGTCGAGGGCACCGAGATCACCCTCGAGGTGCAGCAGCAGCTCGGCGACGGCGTCGTGCGCACGATCGCGCTCGGCTCGACCGACGGCCTGCGCCGCAACCTGGTCGCCAACAACACCGGCAAGGCGATCGCGGTGCCGGTCGGCACCGGCACGCTGGGCCGCATCATGGACGTGCTCGGCCGTCCGATCGACGAGGTCGGCCCGATCGACGCCAGCGATCATTGGGAAATCCACCGCGCGGCCCCCGAGTACGCGGAGCAGGCGGCGACGAACGAGCTGCTCGAGACCGGCATCAAGGTCATCGACCTGATGTGCCCGTTCGCCAAGGGCGGCAAGGTCGGCCTGTTCGGCGGCGCCGGCGTGGGCAAGACCGTGAACATGCTCGAGCTGATCAACAACATCGCGACCCAGCACTCGGGCCTGTCGGTGTTCGCCGGCGTGGGCGAGCGCACTCGCGAGGGCAACGACTTCTACCACGAGATGATGGAAGCCGGCGTCGTCAAGATCG
>CAYUXZ010000091.1:0-2108 GCA_964449135.1 uncultured Gammaproteobacteria bacterium | reverse complement strand
GAAAGCGAGCACGGAAGCGATAGCGAATGCGGTGATGCTGGTCTTCATGGCGGCACCTTTGGTTGGTGGATGGGTGGAACCTTGCGCGACCGATGCTACGCAAACCCGAGCGCATCTGTTCAGTCCGTCACGTGAAATTTCGTTCATGTTGAACGGATGCGCCGCTTTCGTTCATGCTGCGCGCTCCGCGGCGCCGTGTCCGTGGCCGGAGAATCCACATGTACACGCTCTACTACTCGCCCGGCAGCGCAAGCCTGGTGGTGCATCTGGCGCTGCTGGAAATCGGCGCGCCGTACGAGCTCAGGCTCGTCAACACGCAAGCCCAGGAGCAGAAGGATCCCGAATACCTCAAGCTCAATCCGCAGGGTCGCGTGCCGACGCTGATCGTGGACGGCAAGCCGGTGTTCGAATCGGCCGCGCTGCTGATGCTGCTCGCCGAGCGCCATCCGGAAGCCGGGCTCGCGCCCGCGGTTGGATCGCCGAAGCGCGGCCAGTGGTACCAGTGGATCGTGTACCTCGCGAACACGCTGATGCCGACCTACCGGCTGTGGTTCTATCCGGCGGATGCAGCCGGCGAAGCCGAGCACCTGCCTAACGTGCGCGCGGTGGTGCAGGCGCGCATCGAGGGCGCATTCGACCTGCTCGACGCGCATCTGGCCGCGAACGGCCCGTACATGCTCGGCGAATTCTCCGGCGTGGACCTGCTGCTGACGATGCTGATGCGCTGGTCGCGCAACATGCCAAGGCCCGCGACGCAATGGCCGGCGCTGAAAAAACTCGCCGACCTCGTGCGCGCGCGGCCGAGCTGGAAGAAGCTCTACGAGATCGAGGGACTCACCGATTGGTGAGCGATCGCCGGATCACTCCTCGATGCGGATCGCGCCGGTCGGACACGCCTGCACGGCTTCGTTGATGCTGTCGCGCAATTCCTCGCCGGGTTCCTCGATGAGGATGTAGAGGAAACCGTCCTCACGGACCTCGAACACGCGCGGGCACGCGGCCATGCATGCGCCGGTCGAAACGCAGGTATCGAAATCGACGATCACGCGCATGGTGGACTCCTTCTCGTGTCGTGGCGCGGCGATGGTAACGCAACCTGCCGCGACGGCGCGAAGCAGATGTGTCAAGCCGGCGGCGCCGCGCGATCGTGGCGCGCGTATCGCTGCGTCAGAACTGCAGCGCGAGCGTCCCGCCGACCGGCGTCGCGTCCCAGGCCGCGATCAGTTCTCGGATGTGCGCGCGCACGGCTTCGATGTCCACGGCCGTCACGTCGAGCATCGGACAGGCGCGCTCGGTGCAGGTCACGCGGTACAGGTCGATCATGTCGGCCGTGGAACTGTCGCCGCCGGACCAGGCGTCGCACTGGAAGACCTCGACCAGTCGCTCGACCGCGTCGCTGTTCGCTTCCGGCTCCATCTTGAACGCGGCCGCGGCGCCCTCGTGCACGCGACGCAGGAAGCCGCGCTGCTGCAAGGTGTGCTCGACCGCGTAATGCACCATGTCGTGCGGAATGATGCGCTGCTTCGGACAGGAGATCGTCTCGATCCGTCCGTCGTCGCGAACGACCTCGAGGCGGTCGTGCTTGCCGTTCTGCTTGGTGAAGATCAGGCGCATCACGCTTTCTTGTCGATTGCGCGAAGCAGGGCGGAGCGATCGAAATAGACCTCGTTCCGCTTGATCTGGCCTGCCTCGTTGATCTGGACGAAACACACGCCCACGATTCGCAGCATGTCGCCGTCGATCGGGATCTCCGCAAGCCACTTGTTGAGGAATCCATCCTCGAGCGGGATTGCTTCGATTTGCGTCCACACCCAGTCCGGATAACGCGCCAGCAGTTTTCGGAAATAGGCGAGGAGGGCGTCCTTGCCGGTCACCCCTTGCGGGATCGCCGGGTCTAGATAGAACGCATCGTCGGCGTAGAAACCGATCAGGCGTTCTGGATCGTTGCCGGTCCATGCGGGCAGCCATCGCTCGGCGAACGCGCGGGCTTCGGTGGCGGTCAGAAAGTGCATGGTGCGCAAATGGATGGAGAAAATGGAATCAGCTTAATTGCCTCTGGACTGGCCCGTGTTTTACAGACACCTGAGAATGGGGACAACCCCCGGAGG
>CAYUXZ010000090.1:0-2538 GCA_964449135.1 uncultured Gammaproteobacteria bacterium | reverse complement strand
TGTTGGACTCGATGGAGCCCACTTTCAAGATAAAGCCCGATCGCGTCGCCGTGCTCGGCGCCAAGGGCGGAAGCCGCATCATAACCGCCGTACTGCTGGGCATGCTCGGCATCGACCAGGGACTTGATTCGAGTCAGATCGTCGGCCCGCTGCGCTACCACCACCAGTACCGGCCGGACACCATCATCGAGGAACCGGGTGCGCTGAGCGATACGACGGTCAAGGCGCTGGCGGCGATGGGTTACACCGTCACGCCGAACACGTCGATCACCGTGCTGATGCAATCGGTGGACTGGGATCGCGTGAAGAACGTGATGCACGCGGGCGCTGATCCGCGCAATCCATCGGGCATAGGCATGGTGCGAATGACTGCTCCCGAACCTGCGAAGGCCGTCAAATGAAGCTGTGGTCGATCCTCGGCAATTCGCAGCGCCTCGATGGCGGAGCGATGTTCGGGAATGTGCCGCGCGCGATGTGGTCGAAGTGGATCGCACCCGACGATCAGCACCGCATTCCGTTGGCCTGTCGCGCGCTGCTTGCGAGCCCGCTCAACGGCAAGACGGTGCTGTTCGAAACCGGCATCGGCGCGTTCTTCGATCCCAAGCTGCGCGAGCGCTACGGCGTGGTCGAAAATCGCCACGTCCTGCTCGATTCGCTCGCGCACGCCGGCTTCTCGCACGAGGACGTGGATGCGGTCGTGCTCAGCCACCTGCATTTCGACCATGCCGGCGGATTGCTTGCCGCATGGCGCGAAGGCGAACCACCGCATCTGCTGTTCCCGAACGCGCGCTACTTCGTCGGCGAAGACGCGTGGAATCGCGCGACGCATCCGCATCCGCGCGACCGCGCCTCGTTCATCCCCGAGCTCGCAGGCCTGCTCGAAACCAGTGGTCGCTTGGAGATCGTGCGCGGCGACAGCCATCCGTATTTCGGCGATGCGGTGCGCTTCCATCGCAGCGAAGGCCACACCCCGGGCCTGCTGCTGTCGGAGATCCGCGGCCACGATGACCACGGCGGCTTGGTGTTCTGCGCCGACCTGATTCCGGGGCGGCCGTGGGTGCACCTGCCGGTGACGATGGGTTACGACCGCTATCCCGAATTGCTGATCGAGGAAAAACGCGTATTCCTCGAGGACAAGCTCGCGCGCAACGTGCACCTGTTCTTTACCCATGACGTCGGCTGCGCGCTGGCACGCGTCACGCGCGACGACAGGGGACGCTTCGGCACCGACCACGAGGTCGCCGAACTGCACGCGAGGGCATTGGCCGCATGAAGATCCATTCGATCGCGTTGTGTGTGTTGACGCTGGCGATGCCAGCACAGGCTTTCGCGCAAGCGGCAACGTCGTCTGCCTCGAAACCACAAGCCTCACCCACTTCGCAAGGCGTTGCGATGTCGCAGGGCAGGATCGAGTCGAAAGCCGTGGTGACCGACCCGGACTTCCATGTGCACGCGAACGTGCTGGGTCTGGAGCGCCGCGTCGAGATGTTGCAATGGCGCAGGACCGATGTCCCTGCGCCGCCGCACTATGAACAGGCCTGGGTCGCGGGCATGGTGGATTCGAGCGGATACGATGCGAAGCACCGCAATCCCGGCGACCTGCCGTTCAACGGCGCGCGTTGGTGGTCGAGCAATGCGAGACTCGACGGCCAGCCGGTATCCGCGTCGGTGCTTGGCGCGCTCGATGCGTGGACGCCGCTGAAACCCGATCCGTCGCAGTTGCCTGAGAATCTCGCGGTGAGTTTCCAGCCCGACGGCGAATGGCTTTCGACGTCGCAGGACCCGAAGCATCCGCAGGTCGGCGACGTGCGCGTGCGTTGGAGCGCGATCGAACGCGCCGCTGCGCCCGCAGGCATCGTGCGGATGGACGGACGGTGGGATTTGCCCGCGACCGCGACCGCGGCGGTTTCGAGCGCACCTGCGGTCGCGGCCGCGCAACCTGTTGCGAGCGCATCGTGGTGGTCGCGGCTGTTCGGCGATCGTTTGCCCTGGCTGGTCGGCGGCGGCATGTTGCTGGCGCTGGCCGTGCTGGTCTTCAAACGCAGCCGCTGATTCCGCAGCGCAGTCGCGTCTTCGCACAACACAACGGATTTCGATTGCCGAAAAAAACGGCGCGCCGTTGCGGGCGCGCCGTTCGTATCGCGATGCGAGCAGATTACTTCTTCATGCACTCGCTCATGGCCTTCTTGTAGTCGTCGCCTTTCTTGCCCTTGTTGGCGGTCGCGCAGGCGCCCATCTTGCTCTGGTTGCTGGGCGAAGCCTTGGCGGCGGTCGCGACGGTGGCGGGCTTGGCCGGAGCGACGGGAGCGGCGGCGGGAGCGGCGGCCGGAGCGGCGGCCGGAGCGGTCTTGCCGCTCAAGCACGCCTTCTGCGCGGCCTTGTATTCCGCGCCCTTCTTGCCCTTGTTGGCCTTCGAGCAGTCGGACATCTTCTGCTGCTGCGCGGTCAGGGGCTTCTTTTCCGCGGCTGCGGCAGGCGCGGCAGCCGGAGCGGTTGCGGCGGGCTTGGCCGCGGGTGCGGCGGCGGCCGGAGCCGCGG
>CAYUXZ010000089.1:0-2550 GCA_964449135.1 uncultured Gammaproteobacteria bacterium | reverse complement strand
GGGCGGCCCGATTGGCTACGGGCCGGACGGGCTCTGAAGCTACCCGAACAAGGTAATCAACGGCCTGTCCTTCCCCTCCATCTCCCGCGGCGCGCTCGACGCGGTGGCGACCGAGATCACCGAGGCGATGAAGCTCGCCGGCGTGCATGCGAGCGCCGAGCTCGCGCGCAAGGAGGCGTCCGACCTCGGCGCGGCCTACGCCGGCGAGACGCCGACCTTCGGCGCGGAATACCTCATCCCGCGGCCGTTCGATCCGCGCCTGCTGGTGTCGCTCGCGCCTGCGACCGCGGAAGCCGCGATGGCTTCCGGCGTCGCCGCGCGTCCGATCGCCGACATGGCCGCGTACCGCGAGAAGCTCAGCCAGTTCGTGTTCCGCACCGGGCTGCTGATGAAGCCCGTGTTCGACCGCGCGCGCGCAGATCTGCAGCGCGTGGTCTACGCCGAAGGCGAACAGGAGGTCGTGCTGCGCGCGGTGCAGACCGTCGTGGACGAAGGCATCGCGCGTCCGATCCTGATCGGCCGCCCGGCGGTGATCGCCGCGCGCATCGCCAAGCTCGGCCTGCGCCTGCGCGCCGGAGTCGATTTCGAACTGACCAACATCGATGACGACCCGCGTTTCAACGATTACTGGCAGCAGTACCACGCGCTGACCGAACGGCGCGGGGTGACGCCGTCGGCGGCGAAGAACCTGATGCGCTCGCGACCGACGCTGATCGCTGCGCTGATGGTCGAGCGCGGCGAGGCCGACGCGCTGATCTGCGGCCTGGTCGGCCGCTACCAGAAAAAACTCGGCTACCTGCGCAGCGTGTTCAAGCCCGATCCGGGCGTGCAATCGGTTTCGGCGATGACCATGGTGGTCAACGACAAGGGCGCCTGGTTCTTCCTCGACACGCATTGCCAGGCCGACCCGACCGCCGAGCAGATCGCCGAGGCGACGCTGCAGGCGGCGCTGCGCATGAAGCTGTTCGGCATCGCGCCGAAGATCGCATTGCTCTCGCATTCCAACTTCGGCAGCCACGACGACGCGAGCGCGGCGAAGATGCGGCGCGCGCGCGCGCTGCTCGTCGCGCTCGACCCGAGGCTGGAGGTCGAGGGCGAGATGCAGGCCGACGCCGCATGGAACGAGGAGTTGCGTCTGCGCGTGTTCCCGCACAGCCTGCTCAAGGGTCGCGCGAACCTGTTCGTGCTGCCGAACCTGTCGGCGGCGAACATCGCCTACAACATCACGCGGGTGATGACCGACGGCGTTGCGATCGGGCCGATCCTGATGGGCTTGTCGCGCACTGCGCACATCCTCACGCCGACCTCGACCGTGCGCCGCGTGGTCAACATGACCGCGGTCGCGGCCGTCGAGGCGCAACTGCGCAAGCAGCGCAGGGCCGAAGCGAAGCGTTGATCGAAAACGACCGGATGCCGGGGTTTTTCCGGCTTGCGCTAAACTCCCCGCAAACCACAGGACATACCGGCGCGGACGGCCGCGCGGCGGAGGAGACATGACGCAGCTACCGATGGGCCCCGACGACGCGGCCGACAGCGATCCGGTCGAGACCGGCGAGTGGGTCGATTCGATCCAGGCAGTGATGCGCAACGACGGCGGCGTGCGCGCGCATTACCTGCTCGAACGCATGGCCGACGAGGCGCGCCGCGCGGGCGCCGACATCCCGTTCTCGCCGACCACGGCCTACGTCAACACCATTCCGCCACAGAACCAGGCGCGCAATCCGGGCGATGCGGCGCTGGAATGGAAACTGCGCTCGCTGATCCGCTGGAACGCGATGGCGATGGTGGTGCGCGCGAACCGCAAGCCCGGCGACCTCGGCGGCCACATCGCGAGCTTCGCCTCCAGCGCGACGTTGTATGACGTCGGCTTCAACCATTTCTGGCGCGCGCCCCACGACCAGCATCCGGGCGACCTGATCTACGTGCAGGGCCATTCCTCGCCGGGCGTGTATGCGCGCGCCTTCCTCGAAGGCCGATTGAGCGAAGACCAGCTCGACCACTTCCGCATGGAAACCGGCGGACGCGGCATTCCCTCGTATCCGCATCCGTGGCTGATGCCGGATTTCTGGCAGACGCCGACCGTGTCCATGGGCCTGGGGCCGATCAGTGCGATCTACCAGGCGCGCTTCTGGAAGTACCTCGAGGGCCGCGGCCTGATGCCCGAATCCGATCGCAAGGTCTGGTGCTTCCTCGGCGACGGCGAGACCGACGAGCCCGAGTCGCTGGGCGCGATCGCGCTCGCCGGACGCGAGCAGCTCGACAACCTCGTGTTCGTCATCAACTGCAACCTGCAACGCCTCGACGGCCCGGTGCGCGGCAACGGCAAGATCATCCAGGAACTCGAAGGCAGCTTCCGCGCGGCGGGCTGGAACGTCGTCAAGGTGATCTGGGGCGCCGGCTGGGATCGCCTGCTCGAACGCGATACGACCGGCCTGCTGCGCCAGCGCATGATGGAATGCGTCGACGGCGACTACCAGACCTTCAAGTCGCAGAACGGTGCATACGTGCGCCAGCATTTCTTGGGCCAGTATCCCGAACCGCCCGAACCCC
>CAYUXZ010000088.1:0-2698 GCA_964449135.1 uncultured Gammaproteobacteria bacterium | reverse complement strand
GTGCCGATCGGCACCGGCGAGTTGCGGATGATCCACTCGCGCGTCTCGTGGATGTGCTTGCCGGTGGACAGGTCCATCACCGTGTCGCCGCCCCAGCGGATCGACCAGACCATCTTCTCGACTTCCTCGGCGATCGACGAGGTGACGGCGCTGTTGCCGATATTCGCGTTGATCTTGGTGAGGAAGTTGCGGCCGATGATCATCGGCTCGCTTTCCGGGTGGTTGATATTGTTCGGGATGATCGCGCGGCCGCGCGCGACTTCGCTGCGCACGAACTCGGGCGTGATGAGCTTCTGGATGGCCGCGCCGAACGATTCGCCCGGGTGCTGCTTCAGCAGGCCGGCATCGCGCACGGCTTCGAGGCGCTGGTTTTCGCGGATCGCGATGTATTCCATCTCCGGCGTCACGATCCCACGGCGCGCGTAGTGCATCTGCGAGACGTTGGCGCCAGATATCGCGCGTCGTGGCGCGTGCAGGTTCGCGAAACGCACCGCATCCAGCTTCGCATCGCGCAGGCGCGCGCGGCCGAATTCCGAACTCAGGCTGGACAATTGCTCGCTGTCGCCTCGTTCCGCGATCCAGCGCGCGCGCAACGGCGGCAATCCGGCGTTGAGGTCGATGCGCGCGTCGGGATCGGTGTAAGGACCGGAAGTGTCGTAGACCGCAAGCGGCGCATTGGCCTCGCCACCAAACGCAGTCGGCGTGGTCTGCAGCGCGATCTCGCGCATCGGCACGCGCACACCGGGCTGAGTGCCGTCGACGAAAATCTTGCGCGAGCCGGGGATCGGCTGGGTGACGGATTCGGAGAGTTGTCCGGTCTGCTGCAACAGGGTGGAAGGCACGGCGTTCATGGCGTTTCCCGCTCGACGAAAAGGTTGCGCGATGCGATCGGATCGCATCGGCTCGTTCCAAGCGGGGCGGCGCAGTGGCGTCCTGCGAAGCTTCCCTACGCCGGTCTCAACCGGATCAGGTTCGAAGGGTCTGTCTCAACCGCAGGCGCGGTACCCCCGCTTCTTGAGCGCATTTCACCACGATGCAGGCCGCGGGGCCAGCGCGACGCGGCTTGACGCGGTGCAGGATCGTCGGGTATTGCTATGCCCATGCACGCCCTGCCTGCCCGCTCCCGCATCGCCGCCCTGGCCTCCGGCCGGTGCGACGCCGCGTCCGCGGGTAGCAGCACTACGACCACTACCCTGCAACGGGTGCGGACGCGCGTGTTCTTCTGATCCATCACGCAAGCTCCGCACCCGATCCGGGTGCGAGGGCGGCCCTCCTCCCGAATCGCGATGCGGAGCCCTTACCGGAGCTCCCCATGTCGCCAGATTCCGCTTCGCAAGAAACAAGACTCGACTGCCATGTGCACAAGTTCGGCGGCAGCAGCCTCGCCGACGCGGCGCGCATGCGCGCGATCGGCGCGCTGATCGACGACGGCGCGCGCTCGCGCTGGGCGATCGTCTCAGCGATGCAGGGCACGACGAATGCCTTGATCGCGCTGATCGAGGCCGCGCGTGCCGGCGAGGACTGGCGGCCCGCATGTGAAACAATGCGCGAACGGCATCTGCAGACCGCGGACGAACTCGACGCCGACGGTCGCCACGATCTGCGCGCTAAGCTGGAGCGTGGCTTCGACGAACTGCGCGACGACCTGCAGGCACTCGCCAAAGGATCGCCCGATACCGACGCGATCACGCAGCGCGTGCCCGGGCTGGGTGAGATCTGGTCTTCGCTGCTGGTGCAGGCCGCGCTCGGCCGCGCGACCGATGGCTGGCAATGCTTGGATGCGCGCGAAGTGCTGGTCGTGCATCCGGGCGAGATGGGTGTGGGCGTGGACTGGGACGCGAGCCGTGAACGCTTCGCCGCCTGGCGTACGTGTCATCCCGGCCGCGACACCGTTGTCACCGGCTTCGTCGCGAGCGACGCGCGAGGCCACGCGACCACGCTGGGCCGCAACGGCAGCGATTTCTCCGCGGCGATCTTCGCGAACCTCGCGCAGGCCGACCGGCTGACGATCTGGACCGACGTGGACGGCGTGCTCTCGGCCGATCCGCGGCTCGTTCCAGAAGCGGTCTGTCTGCCGACGCTGTCCTACGCCGAAGCCTGCGAGCTCGCCTACTTCGGTGCGAAGGTGCTGCATCCGCAGACGCTCGCGCCGGTGCAGTCGCGCGGCATTCCGCTGCACATCCGCAACACGCTGCGTCCGGAAGCTGCGGGCACGCGGATCGTCGCGAGCAGCGGCGCGAACGGCGCGCCGGTGAAAGGCCTCACGCTCGTCGACGGACTCGCCGTGCTCGAACTCGTCGGCAACGGCATGGTCGGCGTGCCCGGCACCGCCGAACGCCTGTTCGCGGCGCTGCACGGCGCGGGCGTATCGGTGACGATGATCTCGCAAGGTTCCTCGGAGCATTCGATCTGCTGCCTCGTGCGAGCCGAGCAGGCCGATCGCGGACGCGCGGCGATCGAAGCCGCGTTCGCCGATGCGATGGCCGATGCGCAGACGCAGTGCGTGAACGTCACCGACGGCATCAGCGTGCTCGCCGCGGTCGGCGACGGCATGGTCGGCACGCCGGGCGTCGCTGGGCGCCTGCTCGGCGGGCTCGCGCAGGCGCGGGTGAACGTGCGCGCGATCGCGCAGGGCGCGAGCGAGCGCAACCTCTCGGTCGCGATCGCGAGCGGCGACGCAACCCGCGCGCTGCGCGCC
>CAYUXZ010000087.1:0-2838 GCA_964449135.1 uncultured Gammaproteobacteria bacterium | reverse complement strand
TGTACCGCGCGCGCAAGTGCGAGCGCTTCTTCTCGCAGCCGTTCCACGTCGCCGAGGTGTTCACCGGCTCGCCGGGCAAGTACGTGTCGCTGAAGGACACCATCCGCGGCTTCAAGATGATCGTCGACGGCGAGTGCGACGCGCTGCCGGAGCAGGCCTTCTACATGGTCGGCGGCATCGAGGAAGCGCAGGAAAAGGCCAAGAAGCTCGCCGAGAAGGCGTAAGGCAGGCATCCCATGGCAGCCACCATCCGTTGCGACATCGTCAGCGCCGAGGAAGCGATCTTCCACGGCGTGGTGACGATGGTGATCGCCTCCGGCGAAATGGGCGAGCTTGGCATCGCGCCGCGCCACGCGCCGCTGATCACGCGGCTCAAGCCCGGCCAGGTGCGCGTGATCCAGGAGGACGGTAGCGAGCAGTTCTTCTACGTCTCCGGCGGCATCCTCGAGGTGCAGCCGCAGGTCGTCACCGTGCTCGCCGACACCGCGATCCGCGCGAAGGACCTCGACGAGACCGCCGCGCGCAAGGCCAAGGAAGAAGCCGAGCGCGCGATCGCCAACCGCGGCGACACCATGGACCTCGCCGAAGCGCAGCGCCACCTCGTCGAAGCGGTCGCGCAGTTGCAGGCGCTCGAGCGCCTGCGCAAGGCCATGAAGCACTGACGAGCAACAGACTCACGACGAAACGCCGGCTTACGCCGGCGTTTTCGTTTGATGGGCATGGATGCGCAGGAGCCGCCCGCCGTCTATCGGCGATAGACCACGTACTTCCAGAGGAAGAAGCCGAGGCACGCGACCAGCGCCGATACCATCGGCTTGGCGATCCAGGCCGCGTGCAGGCCCATGCGATCGGCGACGAGCGTGATCAGGATCGCGCTCAGGATCGTGAGCAACGTCCACACCAGCACATAGCGCGCCCCGTGCCGCCAGTTCAGGTGGCGCAGGCTGAAGGTGTAGTAGCCGTTGAACCAGAAGCCGGCGCTCGCCGCGACCACGCGGCCGAGCACGCTCGCCAGCGGAACCGACAGGCCCTTCATGGTCAGCAGCACGAACGCGCCCCAGGCGATCAGCGCCTGCGAACCGCCGACGAGCAGATAGCGGCGTCCCTCGCGCGGCAGGTCCGGGCCGGCGTCGCGCGCGATCTCGGTAGCGTCGGTTTCGGAGATCGCCATCAGCGGTAGATCCAGTGCCGTGAAACCAGGAAATTGACCGCGGCGAGCACGGCCTCGACCAGTGGCTTCGCGAGCCAAGCGTAGTGCAGCCCCAGCCGCTCGGCGATCGTGGTGATGGACAGCGTGCTTACGATGGTCAGCGACGTCCACGCCAGCGCGAAGCGAGCTGCGTGCGCGCGGTCGAGTCGCGGCACGCCGAAGGTGTAGCGTCCGTTGAGCCAGAATCCGAACGCCGCGCCGCTGACGCGGCCGAGCAGCGCGCCCGGCGCGACCGGCACGCCGGCTGCAGTGGTCGCGATGAACACGCCGGTGTCGAGCGCGAGCTGGGCGAGGCCGACAAGCACGAACAGGCTCGTTTGCCGGAAGTGCCGTTGCCAGCCGCCGATCTCCATGCGCGGATGATAGCAAGCCGATGTTGCGGCGCCGCTGCCGCACGTCGGGATTTTTGCGCCGAATTGACCGACAATGCGACGCGCCACACGGATTCGAGCCGACCATGAGCGTCCCCGCCCGCATCGCCGTACTGATCCCGTGCCACAACGAGGCGCTGACGGTCGCCAAGGTTGTGCGCGATTTCAGCGCTGCGTTGCCGGAAGCGGCGATCTGCGTGTTCGACAACGCCAGCACCGACGACACGGCGACGCTCGCGCGCGCCGCGGGCGCGCGGGTCTTCGCGGTGCCGGCCAAGGGCAAGGGCCACGTCGTGCGCAGCATGTTTCGCGACGTGGATGCCGACGTGTACCTGATGGTGGACGGCGACGACACCTATCCGGCCGATCGCGCGCGCGACGTCCTCGCGCCGGTAATGGAAGGGCAGGCCGACATGGTCGTCGGCACGCGCCTGGAAACGCACGTCAGTTCCGCGTTCCGGCGCTTCCACGGTTTCGGCAACCGGCTCGTGCGCGGCGTGATCTCGCGGTTGTTCCACGCGCCGCTCGCCGACGTGCTGTCGGGCTACCGCGCGTTCAGCGCGCGCTTCGTGCGCTCGATGCCGGTGCTTTCGCAGGGCTTCGAGATCGAGACCGAGATGACCGTGTTCGCGCTCGCGCAAGGCATGGTCCTGCGCGAAGTGCCGGTGCCCTACGGATCGCGGCCCGAAGGCAGCCATTCCAAGCTGCACACCTTCCGCGACGGCTACCGCGTGCTGCGCACGATCGCGTTCCTGTACAAGGACTATCGGCCGCTGCAGTTCTTCGGATCGATCGCGCTGGCCTGCCTGCTTGCCGGCGTCGGCTTCGGCGCGTTCGTGGTGCGCGAATTCGCCTTGACCCACGCGGTCACGCATCCGTCCACCGCGGTGCTCGCGGTCGCGCTGGTGCTGCTCGGGATGCTCTCGCTTGCGACCGGCTTGATCCTCGACACCGTCAATCGCCGCAGCCAGGAATTGCTGCGCCTGCTCACCGACCAAGTGCTGCCGCGGGCGGCAGGCGCTGCCGCGGACGCGGATCGCGGCGCAGCGGGCAGAGCCTGAGATCACCGAGATCGCTCGCAACGGGCAGGCAGTCGCCGGCGCCGTTCAACATGTGCACGGCACTGAATGCGCGCGTCGCTACACGCATCGTTACGCGAGAGGATGCGCCGTATTCAGCGGTCTAGCGGGCATCAACGCGTGAGTCCTTCGAGCATTTCGACAATAACGAGTTGTTTGCGTTCGCTGCTCATGCGTC
>CAYUXZ010000086.1:0-3006 GCA_964449135.1 uncultured Gammaproteobacteria bacterium | reverse complement strand
CCGGCGCGGGCAAGACCACGCAGGTGCCACTCACGCTGCTCGACGCGCCGTGGCTCGCGGGTCGCAGGATCGTGATGCTCGAACCGCGGCGCGTCGCCGCGCGCGCGGCGGCCGGATTCATGGCGGGACAGTTGAACGAGACCGTCGGCGAAACCGTCGGCTACCGCATCCGCTTCGAGAACAAGGTGTCCGCGCGCACGCGCATCGAGGTCGTCACCGAGGGCATCCTCACGCGGATGATCCAGGACGATCCGACGCTGGAAGGTGTCGGTGCGCTGCTGTTCGACGAGTTCCACGAGCGCCACCTGTCTTCCGATCTCGGCCTCGCGCTCGCGCTCGACGTGCAGGCGCAGTTGCGCACCGACCTGCGCATCGTGCTCATGTCGGCGACGCTCGACGGCGCGCGCCTCGCGAATTTCCTCGACGCGCCGCGATTGAGCTCGGAAGGGCGCAGCTATCCCGTCGCGGTTTCGCATTTCCCCGCGCGACGCGAGGAGCCCGCCGTCGCGCAGGTGCGACGCGCAGTCGAGCACGCGCTCGCGCAGCATCCCGGCGACGTGCTGGTGTTCCTGCCGGGCCAGCGCGAGATCGCGCAGGCGCAGCAAATGCTCGAAGGGGTGTTTGCTGCTTCCGGCCCTCAGGCACAGCCTTCGGGCGTTCATTCGCACGCGAGCCGATGGCTCGCAAACGTGCGAATTCACCCACTGCACGGCGAGCTGCCGATCGAAGCGCAGTCGGCCGTGCTCGCGCCGCACGATCCCGGTGAGCGCCACGTCGTGCTCGCGACCAATGTCGCCGAGTCCTCGGTGACCCTGCCCGGTGTGCGCGTGGTGATCGACAGCGGCCTCGCGCGCGAGCCGCGCTACGATCCGAACTCGGGATTCTCGCGGCTGGAAACCGTCGCGATCTCGCAGGCTTCGGCCGACCAGCGCGCGGGCCGCGCAGGTCGCGTCGCCGATGGTTTCGCGTACCGACTGTGGCCGGAATCGCAGCGGCTCGAACCGCAGCGTCGCGCGGAAATTGCGCAGGTCGAACTGTCGGGACTCGCGCTCGAACTCGCGGCTTGGGGATCGAGTGACCTACGCTTCGTCGATGCGCCGCCGGCCGGTGCGATGGCCGCGGCGCGCGAACTGCTGCAGCGCCTCGGCGCGCTCGATGCGCGGGAAGTGATCACAGCACTCGGCCGGCGCATGCTCGCGCTGGGCACGCATCCACGGCTCGCGGCGATGCTGCTCGCGCCCGACGATGCTGGCGAACGCGCGCTGGCCTGCGACCTCGCTGCGCTGATCGAAGCGCGCGATCCGTTGCGTTTGCGCTCGGACGCGCTCGCCGAGCGTTGGCAGGCGCTCGCGCAGTTTCGCCAAGGCCGCGTTTCCGCCGACGCGAACCGATCCGCGCTCGCCGCGATAGACCAGGCTGCGAAACAATGGCGACGCCGTCTGCGCGTCGAAGCCGATCCGCCGCGCGATGCGCCCGCGGCCGCTCCCGGCATCCTGCCTCCCGCGGCACTGGACCATCCATGGTCGGCGCACTTGCTCGGCGATTTGCTGCTGCATGCATTCCCCGACCGCATCGCGCGCCAGAGCGCGAACGATCCGCGCCGCTACCAGCTCGCGAACGGACGCACCGCGCGTCTGTACGACGACAGCGCGCTGTACGGCGAGCCATGGATCGTCGTCGCGGAACTGCGCGATGCGCCCGGGCGCGATCCGCAGATCCTGCGCGCGGCGCCGCTGGACGAAGCGCGGCTCGAACGCGACTTCCCGGAGCGTTTCGTCAGCGAGGACCGCACGTACTGGGACGCGTCGCGTCGCGCGATCCTCGCCGCGCGCGAACGCCGCTTCGACCGCATCGTGCTCGAATCCAAGCCCCTGGCCCGGCCCGACCCGGAACGCTGCGCGGACGCGTTGATCGAGGCGGTGCGCGAACTCGGGCTGTCGGCGCTGCCGTGGAGCGAGGCTACGACGCAGTGGCGCCTGCGCCTGCGTTGCTTGCGCGCGTGGATGCCCGAGCTCGGGTTGTCGGATTTGTCCGACACGGCGTTGCTAGTGACGCTGCACGAGTGGCTACGACCTGTACTCGCCGAGCTTTCGCGGCTCGACGCGATCGACGCGGCCGCGTTCGCCGATGCGCTGAAGTCGAACGCGGACTGGAACGCGCGGCAACGCCTCGATGCGCTCGCGCCCGTGCGCATCCGCGTGCCGTCGGGTCAGGAGCGCGCAATCGAATACGGCTACGACGACACTGCCGACGCGCCGCTGCCGCCGGTGCTCGCGGTGAAGCTGCAGGAACTGTTCGGCCTCGCCGACACGCCGCGCATCGCCGACGGCCGCGTGCCGCTGACCCTGCACCTGCTCTCGCCCGGCGGCAAGCCGCTGCAGGTCACCCAGGACCTGCGCAGCTTCTGGGAACGCACCTATCCGGAAGTCCGCAAGGAGATGAAGGGCCGCTATCCGCGGCATCCGTGGCCTGATGATCCTTGGAGCGCTATCGCGACGCACCGGGCGAAGCCTCGGGGAACGTAACGCCGCCACGGATGCCGTCGGCCACATCGACTCGGCATTCTTGCCTCGTCGTGTGGTCCGGCCCTGCGCATTCCATGCTCCGGGCGTTCGCCGATGCGCGAACCGATGGTTCGCAAGCGCATCGGCTCACCCGTGGCCGGACGATCCTATGGAACGCCACGCCGACCCACCGCGCCAAGCCGCGTGGCACGTGACACAGTCAAGGCGTCACTCGCGAGTTTCGGCTAATGACAACTTTCTCCTACACGTTCCCTTGATCTTTTAAGCAAGGGCCGCCTTGGCCGTGGTTACGGTTCGGATGCGTATAGGGAAAGCACTCTGAGCTCAAACGACGGTGGTTTGCGGCCTACTTCGATGCACTCGACATTCGGAGGGCAAGGCGCTGGTGGATCATGTTGGGTTGCAACAAGCACTGCCGTGAATGTTACCTCGCGCTGCTCTTGATAGCGCTTGTAAAAGTCACCTCGGTGTTCATTGAAAA
>CAYUXZ010000085.1:0-3433 GCA_964449135.1 uncultured Gammaproteobacteria bacterium | reverse complement strand
CGACCCGGCGTTGGCCGCGAGCCTGCGCGCGAGTGCGCAGCGCCTGCACGCGGAAAACATCGAGATCGTCCATGAAGACGCGCTGCGCTGGCTGGCGCGCGCGCCGGACCATCGCTTCGACATAATCTTCCTCGACCCGCCGTTCGACGCCGCCCTCTGGCAGCCGGCGCTGGCCGCGTTGTCGCCGTGGCTGGCCGACGACGCCTGGCTGTATCTGGAATCCCCGCGCGACGTGGCGCCCGCCGTCCCGGTGGACTGGCTTCTGCACCGCGAAGGTCGCACCCGCGAGGTCCGCTACGCCCTGTACCGGCGCGGCGCTGTTACACTTGCGAAAACGCCAGACCCGCAGGATTGAAGCCCGCGCATGACCCCGGTCAACCCTCGAATCGCGGTGTATCCAGGCACCTTCGATCCGATCACCAACGGCCACGTGGACCTGGTCGGGCGCGCTTCACCGCTGTTCGACCGCATCGTGGTCGGCGTCGCCGAGAGCCCCGGCAAAAACCCTGCATTCTCGACCGAGGAACGCGTCGGCCTTGCGCGCATCGCGCTGGCCGGCTACGCCAACGTCGAGGTGCGCGGCTTCGACGGCCTGCTCGCTGATTTCGTTCGCCAACTCGGCGCCGGCGTGCTGCTGCGAGGCCTGCGCGCGGTCTCGGACTTCGAGTACGAATTCCAGCTCGCCAGCATGAACCGCCACCTGATCCCGGCCGTGGAAACCCTGTTTTTGACGCCAGCCGAGCAATACAGCTTCATCTCGTCGTCGCTGGTCCGCGAAATCGGCCGGCTCGGCGGCGACGTCAGCGGCTTCGTCCATCCGGCCGTGCAGGCCGCGTTGCATGCGCGCTGGAAACGCGGATGATTGTCACATCAAAGCCACCTTGCCTCTGGGGGAATCAGCCATGAACCGCATTCGAATCGTTACGCCCGTCCTGGTCGCCGCGGCGCTCGCGCTGCCGCTGCTGTTCGCCGGATGCAAGAAAGCCGAAGCGCCGGTGCAAGCCGTCGCCGCGCCGCTGCACGCGCCAGCCAGCCCCACCGACAACGACGGCTGGAAGGCATACCTGCAGGACGTGATCAACCGCAACAGCGACGGCGTCACCGACCGCACCAGTGCCTATTACATGCCGGCGCCGCCGGCGAGTCCGGCGCCCGCCTCGACCTCCGCGTCCGGCGGCGACGACTACAAGGGCATGTACGACCGCCAGCTTGGCGGCGTGAAGGACGTGGTCGCGCGCGGCGTGCTGCCGGGCAACATGCTCGCCTTCATGTCTCCGGATTCGACCACGATGGCCGACCTCGTCGTGACCGCGTTCAAGGATGCCAATCCGGGCAGCATGAAGAAGGTGGTGGTCCTGTTCGTCGGCAAGGCCGCGGACAAGGACCGCGTGCAGGCGGCAGTGACGCCCACCGGCTGCATCTTCCGTTTCGTCGAGGCGAAATAAGCATCGGCCCCTCGCGCCTCGCGCGAGGGGAATCGATACAACGCTCCTGCGCAGGCGGGGCACGGGAGCCGTCGCATTGGTTTGTGCGCTGTCACGGCGGGAATGCGGATCGCGCATGTTTGACCGGAGTACCCGCCGTTGGCCCTGCTGATCAATGATCTTTGCGTGAACTGCGACGTCTGCGCGCCGGTCTGTCCGAACGCGGCGATTTCGCAGGGCGAGACGATCTACGAGATCGCACCGTCGCGCTGCACCGAGTGCGTCGGCCACTTCGATGAGCCGCAATGCGTGGTCGTGTGTCCGGTCGAATGCATCCTGGTCGATCCGGCGAATGTGGAGTCGAAGGAGGAGCTGATGGCGAAGTACGTGCGCTTGCAGGAAACGGCATCGTGAACGTCCGTTGCGCCTTCGCGGCAGCACTGCTTGCTATGGCATTCGCCGGCACGACTGCCGATGCGTGCACGGCGGCGGATATCGCGCGCACGACAAAGTCCGTGCAGACGCCGAAGTCCAAGCCCAGCTCTCCACCGACGCCGCCGGTCTTATGCGATTTGCCCTTGTCCGCGCATCCTCCAGGCGCGGCGATCGCGAGCGCGCACAAGCTCGCGACCGAGGCGGGTTTCGAAATCCTCGCCAAGGGCGGCAACGCCTTCGATGCGGCGATCGCGGTGTCCTCGACCTTGTCGGTGGTCGAACCGGTGAGTTCGGGCATCGGCGGTGGCGGGTTCTTCCTGCTGCACGACGCGAAGAACGGTCGCGACGTGATGGTGGACGCGCGCGAGGTCGCGCCACAGTCCGCGACGCCGGCGTTCTACCTGGACGCGAAAGGCGAACTCGACCGCGACAAGGCCGAGAACGGCGCGGCATCGGCAGGCATCCCGGGGCTGCCCGCGGCGCTGGTGCACCTGCAGAAAAACTACGGACGGCTGCCCTTGAGCGTGTCGCTGGCGCCGGCGATCCGCATCGCGCGCACGGGCTTCCCGATCTACGCGCGGCTCGTCGATCAATACGCCGACCGCAAGGACGTGATGGAGCGCTATCCGTCCACGCGCGCGATCTGGGGAGCGCATGGCCACGATCCGAAGTTCGGCGAGACGCTGGTCCAAAAGGATCTCGCGCACACGCTGGAACTGCTCGCGCGCAACGGTTTCGACGGCTACTACCGCGGCGAGGTCGCGCAGCGCCTGCTCGCGGCGGTGAAAGCCGACGGCGTTGCGTGGAGCGCGGACGAACTGGCGAACTACCAGGTCAAGGAACGCGAGCCGCTGCGCTTCCGCTACCGCGGCTGGGACATCGTCACCGCGCCGCCGCCGTCGTCGGGCGGCGTCGTGATCGCGGAAATCCTGAAGATGCTCGAAGGCTGGGACCTGGCCAAGCTCGACGAGCCGCATCGCATCCACATCATCGTCGAGGCGATGCGCCGCGCCTACCACGACCGCACGCTGTACCTCGGCGATCCGGACTTCGTGAAGATGCCGATCCGCCGCCTGACCAGCGCCGATTACGCCGCCGGCCTGCGCGCAAGCATCCTGCCCGACAAGGCTACGCCGAGCGACATGCTGCCGGGGATCAAGCCTCCGGTCGAAGGCGACAACACCACCCATTTCTCGATCATCGATGCCGACGGCAATTTCGTCGCGGCGACACAGACGGTAAACCTCTCCTTTGGTTCGGGCATGGTCGTCGCCGGCGACGGCTTCCTGCTCAACGACGAGATGGACGATTTCGCGCTGCGTCCGGGCACGCCCAACGCCTATGGCGTGATGGGCTTTGATGCAAACGCGGTCGCGCCGGGGCGCCGGCCGCTGAGTTCGATGGCGCCGACCTTCATGATCAAACCCGATCGCGTCGCCGTGCTCGGCGCCAAGGCCGGCAGCCGCATCATCACCGCCGTGCTGCTGGGCATGCTCGGCATCGAGCTGGGCCTGGATTCGAGCCAGATCCTCCGCCCGCCACGCTACCCCCACCAATACCAGCCGGCACACCCC
>CAYUXZ010000084.1:0-3475 GCA_964449135.1 uncultured Gammaproteobacteria bacterium | reverse complement strand
CGGTTGCAGACCGATCAAACCCTAGATTTCACCCACACGAGTTCCGGAAGACCCTCTTTTTTCTTCCGTAAAACACGCCTGCCGAATTTCGCCAGCGTGTCTCGCGCCGTTACGCCGGAGGAGTCCGATGTCTCCATCCCATCGCAAACGCATCGGTTCCTTCCGGAAGTTCCTGCGGGCGCTCGGTCCCGGCGTCACCACCGGCGCGGCCGACGACGATCCGTCCGGCATCGCGACCTATTCGGTGGCCGGCGCGCAATTCGGCACTTCGTTCCTTTGGGCTTCGTGGTTCACCTGGCCGTTGATGGGCTGCGTGCAGATGATGTGCGCGCGGATCGGCATGGTGACCGGCATGGGCCTGGCCGGCGCGTTCCGGCAAAAGTATCCGCGCTGGCTGGTCGCCGCGATTTCGCTGGCGCTGCTGGCTGCGAACACGATCAACATCGCCTCCGACCTCGCGGGCATGGCCGACGCAGCCGACATGCTCGGCGCGGGATCGTCGCACGTGTATGTCTGGGTGTTCGGCCTGGGCATCTGCGTCGCGACCGTGTGGTTGCGCTACCACCAGATCGCAAGCGTGCTCAAGTGGCTCACGCTCGCTTTGTTCGCTTACGCGATAACCGCGTTTCTGGTGACCCGCGACTGGCCGATGGTGTTGCGCGATGCAGCGCTGCCGGCGCTTCCGCACGGCGCCGCGGCATGGGCGACCCTGGTCGCGATCCTGGGCACGACGATCAGCCCCTACCTGTTCTTCTGGCAGGCGGGACAGGAGGTCGAGGAAGAGAAGGCCAAGGGCCGGCGGGTGCTGATCAGCCGGCAAGGCGCGACGGACGGCGAACTGCGCGATCGCCGCATAGACATCACGACCGGCACGTTCTTCTCGAACGTGGTGATGTTTTTCGTGATCCTCACCACCGCGATGACCCTGCACGCGCATGGCCTGACTTCGATCAGCACCACGCGCGAGGCGGCCGAGGCGTTGCGCCCGCTCGCCAGTGACCACGCCTATTTCCTTTACACGCTGGGCATCGTCGGCGTCGGCTTGCTCGCGATCCCGACGCTCGCCGGATCGGCGGCTTACGCCTTCGCCGAGACCTTCGACTGGGCTTACGGCCTCGACGAGAAGTTCGGCGACGCGATCTCGTTCTATTCGGTGTTCATCATTGCGACGATCGGCGGGGCCGCGTTGGACGTGTTCAGGATCGATCCGATCAAGGCGCTGTTCTGGACCGCGGTGATCAACGGCCTGCTTGCACCGTTCCTGCTGATCGCGTTGCTGCTGGTGGCGAGCGACTCGCGGATCATGAACGGCCAGATCAGCTCGCGTCCCACGCGCTGGGTCGTCGGCATCACGACCGTGATCATGTTCGGTGCGGCGATCGGGATGTTCGTGTTCTGAAAACCGCCCACAGCGGACGCAGCGGCTTTCCGGACAGTGTCACTCCGGGTCGTAGTCGAGATTCGCGGCGAGCCAGCGCTCCGCTTGCGCAAGACTCACGCCCTTGCGCTGCGCGTAATCCTCGACCTGTACCTTCGAGAGCTTGCCGACCACGAAATACTGGCTGCGCGGATGCGAGAAGTAATAGCCGCAGACGGCCGCGGCGGGGGTCATCGCGAAACCGCTGGTCAGGCCCATGCACGCATTGCGCTGCGCGGACAGCAACTCGAACAGCGCGGTCTTCTCGCTGTGATCGGGGCAGGCCGGATACCCAGGGGCAGGGCGGATGCCGCGGTAGCCTTCGGCGATGAGTTCGTCGTTCGACAGCGATTCGTCCGGCGCGTAGCCCCACAGGTCGGTGCGCACGGTGCGGTGCATGTGTTCGGCAAGCGCTTCGGCAAGGCGGTCGGCGAGCGCCTTGAGCAGGATCGCGCTGTAGTCGTCGTGATCGGCTTCGAAACGCGCGACATGAGGCTCGATGCACAGACCCGCGGTCACCGCGAACGCGCCGATCCAGTCCTGCCTTCCGCTGTCCTTCGGCGCGATGAAATCGGCGAGGCAGAAGTCGGGGCGGTCGGTGGGTTTTTCGGCCTGTTGGCGAAGGAAACGCAATGAATGAAGCTGATCACCGATGCGCAGTTCCACATCGTCGCCGATGGCATTCGCAGGCCACAATCCGACGACGGCTTTGGCCGTCAGCCATTTCTCCGCGACGATGCGGTCGAGCATCTTCTGTGCATCGTCGAACAGTTCGCGCGCCTGTTTTCCGACGACGGCGTCGTCGAGGATCTGCGGGTAGCGGCCCGACAGTTCCCAGCTCTGGAAAAACGGCGTCCAGTCGATGATCTCGCGCAGGCTCGCCAGCGGCACGTCGTCGAACACGTGCAGACCCGGCTTGTTCGGCGCGGGCGGTACGTAGTCCGACCAGCCACCGTCGAAACGCTGCGCGCGCGCGGCAGCGAGCGGTACGAGACGCTTGGCGTTGCCGCGGTCCTTGTGGCGCTCGCGGATCGCCGCATAATCGGACTCGTTCGCCGCGACGAAGGACGCGCGCAAGTCCGCGCTGACCAGCGACTGCGCGACGCCGACCGCGCGCGACGCGTCTTTCACCCACACTGCCGGTGACTTGTAGTGCGGCGCGATCTTCAGCGCGGTGTGCGCGCGCGAAGTCGTCGCGCCGCCGATCAGCAGCGGGATTTGCAGGCCCTGGCGTTGCATCTCGCGCGCGACGTGGCTCATTTCCTCGAGCGATGGGGTGATCAACCCCGACAGGCCGATCATGTCGGCACGCGCCTCGCGCGCCTTGTCTAGGATGGTTTGCGCGGGAACCATGACGCCGAGGTCGATCACCTCGAAGTTGTTGCAGGCGAGCACCACGCCGACGATGTTCTTGCCGATGTCGTGGACGTCGCCCTTGACCGTCGCCATCACGATCGTGCCGTTGTTGCGCGCCGCATCGCCGCTGCGCAGCTTCTCGGCCTCGATGAAGGGCAGCAGGTGCGCGACCGCCTTCTTCATCACGCGCGCGGATTTCACCACCTGCGGCAGGAACATGCGGCCCGAGCCGAACAGGTCGCCGACTACGTTCATGCCGTCCATCAGCGGACCCTCGATCACGTCGAGCGGGCGCGTCGATTGCAGCCTGGCTTCCTCGGTATCACCTTCGATGAATTCATCGATTCCGTGCACAAGCGCATGACTCAGTCGCTGGGCTACGGGCAGTGAGCGCCACTTCTGTTCCCCGTTTCCGGTCGCCTGTTCCTTTTTTCCTTTCTTGAATTTTTCCGCCTGCGCGAGCAGCCGCTCGGTCGCGTCTGGCCGCCGGTTGAGCACCACGTCCTCGACGTGCTCGCGCAGCACCGGATCGAGGTCGTCGTAGATCGGCAACGCGCCCGCGTTCACGATACCCATGTCCATGCCCGCGCGGATCGCGTGGTTGAGGAACACGGCGTGGAACGCTTGCCGCCCCGAGTTTTTGCCCCCGAACCGCACATAGCACGTTTGCCACCCCACCGGACCCTTGGAGTGCGGGGAGGG
>CAYUXZ010000083.1:0-3615 GCA_964449135.1 uncultured Gammaproteobacteria bacterium | reverse complement strand
TTGGGTAAGGGTGTGGGGTTGCGGAACGCTGCTAGCAGCTTGATATGGCGCGAGGGCAGCATGCCGTTGCCGAACACTTCGCCCGACATGTCGCCGATGCCCACGCAGGTGAAGTCCTGCGTCTGGCTGTCGCGGCCCATCGCGCGGAAGTGGCGCTTGACCGATTCCCACGCGCCCTTCGCGGTGATGCCCATCGCCTTGTGGTCGTAACCGACCGAACCGCCCGAGGCGAATGCATCGCCGAGCCAGAAGCCGTGCTCGGCGCTCACCGAGTTGGCGATGTCCGAGAAGGTCGCGGTGCCCTTGTCGGCGGCGACCACGAGGTACGGATCCTCGCCGTCGTGGCGGATCACGTTCTGCGGGTGCACGGTCTTGCCGCCGACGATGTTGTCGGTGATGTCGAGCAGGCCGTTGATGAACAGCTTGTAGCAGGCGATGCCCTCGGCGAGCTGCGCGTCGCGGTCGCCATTCACCGGCGGTCGCTTGACGTAGAAACCGCCCTTCGAACCCACCGGCACGATCACGGTGTTCTTCACCATCTGCGCCTTGACCAGGCCCAGCACCTCGGTGCGGAAGTCCTCGCGGCGATCCGACCAGCGCAGGCCACCGCGCGCGACCGGGCCGAAGCGCAGGTGCACACCCTCGATGCGCGGCGCGTACACGAAGATCTCGCGGTACGGGCGCGGCTTGGGCAGGTCCGGAACCTTCGCGGTGTCGAACTTGTAGCTGATGTATTCGCGCGGCGCGCCGTCGTGCAGCTGGTAGAAGCTGGTGCGCACGGTGGCATCGATCACGCCCATGAAGCTGCGCAGGATGCGGTCCTCGTCGAGGCTGGACACGCCTTCGAGCAGCAGTGCGAGCGCGTCGCGGCAGGCGTCGATCTGCGCGTCGCGATCGAGCGCACGCGCGTACGCGACTTCCTCGATCAGCGTGGACGCGGCGTGCTTGCGGTCTGCCGGCGTGATCGCGTCGAGCTGCGCGCGCAGCGCCTCGCGCATCTGCGCGTCGTGGCTGCCCTTGCCGCCCTTGCCCGCGCTGTGCGCCGGATCGAAGCGCGACTCGAACAGCTCGACGAGCAGGCGCGCGATCAGCGGATAACGGTTGAGCGTGGCTTCCATGTACGCCTGCGAGAACGGCACGCCAGTCTGCAGCAGGTACTTGCAGTAGCCGCGCAGCATCGCGACCGCGCGCCAGCCGATCCGTGCCGATAGGATCAGCTTGTTGAAGCCGTCGCTCTCCGCGCGCCCGCTCCAGATCGCCTCGAAGGCTTGCTCGAACGCGGCGCTGACCGCAGCGATATCGACCTCGCCCGCGGCGGCTTGCACCTCGAAGTCCTGGACCTGCAAGGTCTGGTCGCCGACCGGGATCGCATACGGATGCTCGGAAACGATCCGCAACCCCATGTTCTCCATCATCGGCAGCGCGTCGGACAGGTGCACCGCATCGCCCAGCCGCAGCAGCTTGAAGCGCAGGCCGCCGCCATCGCCATTGCGGTACAGGCGCAGCTCCAGGTCGTCGGCGCCGTGCAGTTTCTCGGCCTGCTCGAAATCGGCGATCGCGCCCGCGGGCGTCATCGTATCCACGTAGCTCGCCGGCAGGTCGGCGGCGTACTTCGCGTGCAGGGCCGAACCGGCCGCGTCGCCGTGGCGCGCCATCAACTCGTCGCGCAACTCGTCCTGCCAATTGCGCACGATGTGCGCGATCTTCGCCTCGATCGCGGCTTCGTCCACCGCGAACGCGTCGCCCGCGCGCGGGCGCACGATCATGTGCAGCTGCGCGAGCGGCGACTCGCCGACCTGGATCGTGGTATCCACGCGCTCGCCGTGCAGCGCTTCCTTGAGCAGCGTTTCGATGCGTGCGCGGTTCTCGCTGTCGAAACGATCCCGCGGGATGTACACCAGCGCCGAGAAGAAGCGGCCATAGCGGTCGCGGCGCAGGAACAGGCGGCTGCGCGGGCGTTCCTGCAGCCCGAGCACGCCCATGCCGGTGCGCAGCAGTTCGTCCGTGCGCGACTGGAACAGCTCGTCGCGCGGCAGCGTCTCGATGATGTGGCGCAGCGCCTTGCCGCTGTGGCTGCTCGCCCCCAGGCCAGACTGCGCCATCACCTGCGCGTAGCGTTCGCGCACCACCGGGATCTCGCGCGGGCTGCGCGCGTAGGCGCTGGAGGTGAACAGGCCGAGGAAGCGCTCCTCGACGACGGCCTTGCCGCTGGCGTCGAAGCGCAGCACGCCGATGTAGTCCATGTAGCCCGCGCGGTGCACGCGCGAGCGCGAATTGGTCTTGGTGAGGATCAGTACTTCCGCCGGCTCGTCCGCCTTGCGCGCGGCGAGGCCGCGGGTCGGGCGCAGCGTGGACTTGCTGTGCGAATCGCGCAGCAGGCCCATGCCGGAACCTTCGACCGCCGCGAGCATCTCCTCCTTGCCCTGCTTGACGACCTTGTATTCGCGATAGCCGAGGAAGGTGAAGTGGTCGTCCGCCGCCCAGCGCAGGAAGGCTTCGGATTCCTCGCGCTGCGCGGCATTGATCGGCATCTTGCGCGAAACGAATTCATCCGCGATCGCGAGCATCCGGCTGCGCATCGCCGGCCAATCCTGCACGCTCGCGCGCACTTCCTCGAGCGCCTCGCGCAGCGTGGCTTCGAACGCCGCGATCGCGGCGGTATCGGCGATGCGGTCGATCTCGGCGTAGATCAGCGATTCGGGCTTGCCAGCGCCCACCTCGGCGAGCCTGCCGCGGCCGTCCCGCGTCACCTGCGGCACCGGATGCATCAGCAGGTGCGCGCCCATGCCCGCCTGCGTCACCGCGAGGCTCACGGTATCGACGAGGAAGGGCATGTCGTCGTTGACGATCTCGATCGCGGTGTGTGGCGAGCTCCAGCCATCCGTCGCCGGATCGGGATTGAACACGCGGACCAGCGCGGCGCCCGCCTTGCGCGTGCGCATCAGCGCGTACAGGCTGGTCGCGATCGTCACCCATTCGGCGGCAGCGTGCGCGGACAGGTCGTCGCTGGACGCGCGCGCGAACAGGTTTTCTGCGTAACGCTTGAAGTCCGCGTCCTTGCCAGCGGATCCGCGCCTGATCGCGGCGAGGATGTCCGCGACTGCGGTCTTGTGCGGCTCTGCGGATGCGGCCGACGGCTTGGCGGCGGGCGATTTGGCTGCGGAGCCGGACGGCTTCTTCTCGGTCTTTTTCACATGCGGCCTTCGGGGCGGGCGAAGCGCGCATTTTAGCCCCGCGCGCCGCCGCTCTCCACCCGCTTGTATCCTAAACGCGTCCTGGCTTGCTCAACGCAAGCCGGTTTCGTGCCGCGCGATCACCAGGCGCTGGATTTCCGAGGTGCCTTCGTAGATCTCCGTGATCTTCGCGTCGCGGAAGTACCGCTCCAGCGGCATCTCCTTCGAATAGCCCATGCCGCCGTGGATCTGCACGGCCTGGTGGCTGATCCACATCGCCGCCTCGGACGCGGTGAGCTTGGCGACCGCGGCCTCGGTGCTGAAACGGCCGCCGTGCTTCTCCGTGTGGCCCTTGGCCCAGGCCGCGCGCAGGGTCAGCAGCAGCGCGGCGTCGAGCTTGCACTTCATGTCGGCGATCTTGGCCTGGATCATCTGGAAGCTG
>CAYUXZ010000082.1:0-3769 GCA_964449135.1 uncultured Gammaproteobacteria bacterium | reverse complement strand
CGCTCCATGGTGAATTGCTGCGGCTATGCCGGGAACCGTTTCAAGTACTGCTCGTAAGGTAAAACGGCGACAGTCTCTGCGCCAAGAAAGTCGTTGGACCAAACGCCGAGAAGGCCCATCAGGACCGGCAAGTTTCGCTCGAAGGGGGAGGTGCGGAAATGCTCGTCCATCTGGTGAAAGCCATCCAGCATGGTGCGGAAGTTGTCCGGTCCGATGGCGATCATAGTCGAAAGGCCGATCGCCGAATCCATCGAGTAGCGCCCGCCGACCCAGTCCCAGAACCCGAACATGTTGGCGGTGTCGATGCCGAACTTCGCGACTTCGGACGCGTTCGTCGAGACCGCAACGAAATGTTTCGCGACAGCCTTCTCGTCCCTCAATTTCTGCAGGCACCAGGCACGCGCGGCATTCGCGTTGGTCAGCGTCTCGAGCGTGGTGAAGGTCTTTGAGCAGACGATGAACAGCGTTTCCGCGGGATCAAGATCGCGCACGACCTCGGCGAAATCCGCGCCGTCAACGTTGGAAACGAAACGGAAATTCATATCGCGCCGGCTGTACGCGCGCAACGCCTCATAGGCCATCACCGGGCCGAGGTCGGAGCCGCCGATGCCGATGCTGATCACGTTGCGGATGGCCTTCCCGGTATGGCCTTTCCAGCGTCCGTCACGCACTGCATCGGCGAACGCGGCCATGCGATCGAGCACGGCGTGGACTTCGGGCACGACGTCGCGCCCATCGACACGGATGCGCGTTCCGGCCGGCGCGCGCAACGCGACGTGCAGCACCGCGCGGTTCTCGGTGGCGTTGATTTTTTCGCCGCGGAACATCGCGTCGCGGCGCTCGCGCACGCCGCGGGTCTCTGACAGTTGCAGTAGCAATTCGAGCGTGCGGTCGGTGATGCGGTTCTTCGAATAGTCCAGGTACAAGCCCGCGCCTTCGGCAGCCATGCGCATTCCGCGCTTGGCGTCATCTCCGAATAACTCGCGCAGATGCACGCGCTGCATCGTCCGCGCGTGCTGCTGAAGGGCGCTCCACTGCGGGCTCGAAGTCAGCGTCGTCGGCTTGCGCGCTCGCGCGGGCTTGCGTGCGACAGCCATCACGCACCGCCTGCGGCTGCGAGCTCGCGGCTCTTGTCGGCGATACGTTTCATCAGTTCCTGCCAGGATTTCACGAACGACGCGGCGCCCTCGACCTGAAGTTGCGCGGCGAGCGCGGCAATGCCGATGCCAGCCTGCGCGAACTTCGCCAGCGTGGCCTCGCCATCGCCGCCGTCGGTCGCCATCGCGCCGCGCAGTGCGCCGTGGTCTGCGAACGCGCGCAGGGTCTTCTCCGGCATGGTATTGATGGTGTCCGGCGCGGCGAGCGCCTCGATGTAGAGCGTGTCGGACGCGTTCGGATCCTTGGTGCCCGTGCTTGCCCAGAGCAGGCGCTGCGGGTGCGCGCCCTGCCCCGCGAGCTTGCGCCAGCGATCCGATGCGAGCAGGTCGCGGTAAGCCTTGTACGTGCGCTGACCGATCGCAATGCCGAGGCGGTTCTTCAGTTCCGCAGGTAGCTTCTCGGCCACCGCCTTGTCCCAGCGGCTGACGAACACCGACGCTACCGATTCGATTTTCGGGTCGAGTCCGGCGGCAATGCGGCGCTCGATACCGCGCAGATACGCATCCGCGGCGGCCAAGTACTGCTCGCGCGAGAACAGCAAGGTAACGTTGACCGGTACGCCGGCGAAGATCGCTTCTTCGATCGCGGGCACGCCTTCGGGCGTACCGGGGATTTTCACGAACAAGTTGGGGCGTGCGGCCTGGTCGTGGATCGCCTTCGCCGCGGCGATCGTTCCCGCGGTATCGGTGGCGAGCAGCGGCGAGACTTCCATCGACACCCAGCCGTCCACACCACCGGTCTTGTCGTGTATAGATTGGAACAGGTCGGCCGCGCGGCGCAGGTCTTCCAGCGCCAGTTCGAGAAACAAGGCCTCACCCACCTTGCCGGCCTTCGCCTTCTCTCGGATCGCCGCATCGTAGGAACTGCTGCCGCCGATGGCTTCGTCGAAAATGGTCGGATTCGAGGTCAGGCCGGTGACCGCGAAGTTCTCGATGTAGCCGCGCAACGTGCCGTTGTCGAGGATCTCGCGGGTGATGTTGTCCAGCCACAGGCTCTGGCCGAGGTCGTGCAAATGTTGCGTGGGCTTCATCGGGTTCCTCGTCTCAGGTCATTGCGGTCGCGGCGGGGCGAAAGTCTTCGATGCCGAGTCCGCACAGGTCGGCGATGGCCTCGATCGTGCGGTCCGGGGGCGGGACAATCCGCGCATTCGCCGATTCGGCGGCGTAATGGCCCTGCCGCACGAACACCGTCGTCAGCCTATCGCCCATCGCCTGCTTCATCGCGGCGAGCAGCAGCGGCTTGTCGTCCACCATCACGTAATGCGAAGCGGGGTAACGGCTCTGCACGACGGCGAGGTGCTCCTGCTTGTGCACGCAGATCATCACGCGCCCCTCGACCAGGTCGCGGATGCCCGAACGCGCGATCTTGCGCGGCTGGAACACGATGTCGCCGTCGGACAGCACGACCGGCAGGCCGATCGTGCGCAGGTACGCGATCGCTTCGGGCGCGCGCGGATAGAACCGCTGCGCGAACGGATACTCGAGCAGGAACTCCGCGAGTTCCGGCAGGCGCGGGTCGTCGTCGAGGCCGCCTCGGAAGCGCTGCAGCGCGCCGAGGTAATCCGCGTAGCCGGATTGCGTGCGCAGTTCCCCGTAAATCGCCCAGTAGCGATCGTTCTGAGCCGCACCGAAATCCGCGGTCAATCGTGCGCGGAGATCGGCGCCGAAGCGATCGTTGTCGAGCAGCGTGTTATCGACGTCGAGCAGGAAAACCGTCCGGTTCGCGCTCAGCACGGCTCGTGCTCCTCCGGCTTGGGATCGTGCCAGCCTTCCCGGCTCGCGACGATCTTCGCCGCAGCCGGCGGGCCCCAGGTTCCCGGCTCGTAGATCGTCGGCGGATCGATGTGCACGCCGCGCACGCCGCTGATCATCGGGTCGATCACGCGCCAGGCGGCTTCGACGCAATCGTCGCGGGTGAACAAGGTCGCGTCGCCGCGGATCGCGTCGCCGAGCAGGCGTTCGTACGGCGACTTCTCGCTCTGTGGACGGCTGCGAGCGACCAGTTCCACGCGCTCGCCTTCCATCTCCTCGCCGGGCTTCTTCACGCGCGCGCCCGTGGAGATCACTACTTCCGGACTGAGGCGAAAGCGGAAATAGTTCGACTCGCGCGCGGTGACCTCGTCGAAGATCGCAAGCGGCGGGCGCTTGAGGTCGACCACGACTTCGGTCGTCGTGATCGGCAGGTTCTTGCCGGCGCGGATGTAAAACGGCACGCCGGCCCAGCGCCAAGTGTCGATGCTCAGGCGCATCGCGGCGAAGGTCTCGACCCGCGAATCCCTGGCGACGCCCGGCTCGTCGCGATAGCCGCGGAACTGGCCGCGCACGACCTGTTTCGGATCCAGCGGCCGCATGCCGCGGAACAGCCGCAGCTTCTCGGCGCGCATGGATTCCGGATCGCGTCCGACCGGCGCGTCCATCGCGAGCAGCGCGGTCACCTGCAGCAGATGGTTCTGCACGACGTCGCGGATCGCGCCGACTTCCTCGTAGAACGCGCCGCGGCCCTGCACGCCGAAGTTCTCCGCCATCGTGATCTGCACGCTGTCCACGTAGTTGCGGTTCCAGATCGGCTCGAGGAACGAGTTTGCGAACCGGAAATAGAGGATGTTCATGAC
>CAYUXZ010000081.1:0-4208 GCA_964449135.1 uncultured Gammaproteobacteria bacterium | reverse complement strand
CGGCGCGGGCCGCGCGGACGGTCGTCGTCGCGGCGCGCGGCGCGCGGCGCAGCCGGCTCCTCGCGCTCGCCCTTGTCCTGGCCGATGCTCGCGAAGTCGAAGACCTCGCCGCGATAGACCCACACCTTCACTCCGATCACGCCGTAGGTCGTGCGTGCCTCGGCGAAGCCGTAGTCGATGTCGGCGCGCAGCGTGTGCAGCGGCACGCGGCCTTCGCGGTACCACTCCGAACGCGCGATCTCGGCGCCGTTGAGGCGGCCGCCGACGTTGACCTTGATGCCCAGCGCGCCCAGGCGCATCGCGTTGCCGACGGCGCGCTTCATCGCGCGGCGGAACATGATGCGGCGCTCGAGCTGCTGCGCGATCGACTCGGCGACCAACTGCGCGTCGAGCTCAGGCTTGCGGACCTCGGCGACGTTGATGTGCGCCGGAACGCCCATCACGTCGGAGATCTCCTTGCGCAGCTTCTCGATGTCCTCGCCGCGCTTGCCGATCACCACGCCCGGACGGGCGCTGTGGATCGTCACGCGCGCGGTCTTGGCCGGACGCTCGATCAGGATCTTGCTGATGCCGGCCTGCGCGAGCTTCTTGCGCAGCATCTCGCGCACCTTCAGGTCGGCCGTCAGGTAGTCGGCGTACAGACGCTTGTTGGCGAACCACTTGGAATTCCAGTCCTTGGAAATGCCCAGGCGGATGCCGGTCGGATGGACTTTATGACCCATGGATTATTTCCCCGCTCCGACGACGACAGTGATGTGGCTGGTGCGCTTGAGGATGCGCGTGCCGCGGCCCTTCGCGCGCGCCATGAAGCGCTTGAGCATCGGGCCTTCGTTCACGCAGATGCTGGCGACGGACAGATCGTCCACGTCCGCGCCCTGGTTGTTCTCGGCGTTGGAGATCGCCGACATCAGCACCTTGCGGATGATCTGCGCGGCTTTCTTGTCGCTGAACTGCAGCAGGTCGCTGGCGCGCGCGACGGGCATGCCGCGCACCTGGTCCGCGACGAGGCGGGCCTTCTGCGGCGAGATGCGCGCGCTGCGCAGGATGGCTTTGGCTTCCATGGTCTGCTCCTTACTTCGCCGGCGCCGACGGAGCGGCGGCCTTCTTGTCGCCGCCGTGCGCCTTGAACAGGCGGGTCATCGCGAACTCGCCGAGCTTGTGCCCGACCATGTTCTCGTTGACCAGCACCGGGATGTGGGCCTTGCCGTTGTGGATGGCGATGGTCATGCCCACCATTTCCGGCAGGATCATCGAGCGACGCGACCAGGTCTTGATCGGCTTCTTGCTGCCGCCCGCCGCTTCCACCTTCTTCATCAGGTGATGGTCGACGAACGGACCCTTCTTCAGTGAACGTGCCATGTCTTAGCCCCTGCGGTCGCGCACGATGAACTTCTGGGTGCGCTTGTTGTTGCGCGTCTTGTAACCCTTTGCCGGCTGGCCCCACGGGGACACCGGGTGCGGATTGCCCTGGCCCGCACGCGCCTCGCCGCCGCCGTGCGGATGGTCGACCGGGTTCATGGCCGCGCCGCGCACGGTCGGGCGGATGCCCATCCAGCGCTTCGCGCCGGCCTTGCCTACCTTGTGCAGGCTGTGCTCGCCGTTGCCGACCTCGCCGATCGTCGCGCGGCACTCGCCGGGAACGCGGCGCATTTCGCCCGAACGCAGGCGCAGCGTCGCATAGCCTTGCTCGCGCGCGACCAGCTGCACCGAAGCGCCGGCGCTGCGCGCGAGCTGCGCGCCCTTGCCGGGCTTCATCTCGACGCAATGCACGGTCGAACCGACCGGGATGTTGCGCAGCGGCAGCGTGTTGCCGACCTTGATCGGCGCGTCGTGGCCGGCGATCACCTGGTCGCCCACCGCCACGCCGCGCGGCGCGATGATGTAGCGGCGCTCACCGTCGGCGTAGCACAGCAACGCGATATTCGCGGTGCGGTTGGGATCGTATTCCACCGTCTCGATGCGCGCGGGGATGCCTTCCTTGTCGCGCTTGAAGTCGATGATCCGGTAATGCTGCTTGTGACCGCCGCCGATGTGGCGCGTGGTGATCCGCCCGTGGTGGTTGCGGCCACCGGTGCGGTTCTGCTTCTCGAGCAGCGGCTGGTGCGGAGCGCCCTTGTGCAGGCCCTCCGTCACGACCTTCACCATGGCGCGGCGGCCGGGCGAAGTGGGCTTGAATGTCATCAGTGCCATGGGTGTTCCTGCCTTAGGCCTTGGCCATCACGTCGATCGACTGGCCCTCGGCCAGCTTCACGTATGCCTTGCGCCAGTCGCCGCGGGTTCCCAGGCGCGAGCGGAAGGCCTTGGTCTTGCCCTTCACGTTCGCGACGTTGACCGCCTCGACCTTGACGTTGAACAGCTGCTCCACCGCCGACTTCACGTCGGCCTTGGTGGCGTTCTTCGCGACTTCGAACACGTACTGGTTCGAGACTTCCTGCAGTCGCGCGGTTTTTTCGGAGACGCGCGGCGCGCGGATCACCGAGAGGTATTTCAGGTCGCTCATGCCAGCCACTCCTCGATCTTCTTCACCGACTCGGAGGTCATGACCACGCAATGCGCGCCGACCAGCGTGACCGGATCCATGCCCTGCACGTCACGCACTTCCACGTAGGGAATGTTGCGCGCGGCCAGGTATAGCGCGTCGTTGCCGTCTTCGGTGACGATCAGCGGACGTTCGGCGCCCATCGCCGCGAGCTTGGCGACGAGGTCCTTGGTCTTGGGCTGCGTGACCTCGAAGCTCTCGACGACCTTGAGGCGGCCCTGGCGGTGCAACTCGGACAGGATCGCGCTCATTGCGGCGCGGTACATCTTGCGGTTGACCTTTTGCGCGAAACTGCGCGGCTTCGCGGCGAAGGTGACGCCACCGCCGACGAAGATCGGCGCGGTCAGCGCGCCGTGACGCGCACCGCCGCCCTTCTGCTTCTTCGACTTCTTGGTCGTGCCGTTGACCTCAGCGCGGGTCTTCTGCGCCTTGGTGCCGGCGCGACCGGCGTTGCGATAAGCCACGACGACCTGGTGCACCAGGTCCTCACTGAAGGCGCGACCGAAGATCTCGTCGGAGACGACGAGATGCTTGTGCTTGTCGCTGCCGATGACGGCGAGTTCCATGATTCGACTCCTCAACCCTTGGCCGCGGGACGGACGATGACATCACCGCCCGGCATGCCCGGAACGGAACCCTTGATGGCGATCAGGCCACGTTCGAGATCCACCTTGACCACTTCCAGGTTCATCGCGCTCTGCGTCTCGGCGCCCATGTGGCCGGACATCTTCTTGCCCGGGAACACGCGGCCCGGCGTCTGGCGCTGGCCGATCGAACCGGGGGCGCGGTGCGACAGCGAGTTGCCGTGCGTGGCGTCGCCCATCGTGAAGTTCCAGCGCTTGATCGTGCCCTGGAAGCCCTTGCCCTTGGTCGTGCCCTGCACGTCAACGATCTGGCCGACGCTGAAGATATCGGCCTTGATCTCGCCGCCGACTTGGTAGTCGCCGATCTTGCCGGCTTCGACGCGGAACTCCCACAGGCCGCGACCGGCTTCCACCTTCGCCTTCGCGTAGTGGCCGGCGGTCGGCTTGTCCACCAACGCGGCACGCTTGTTGCCGGCGGTGACCTGGATGGCGGTGTAGCCGTCGCTCTCGACCGTCTTCACCTGGGTGATGCGGTTCGGGCTGGCTTCGATCAGGGTCACCGGGATGGAACGGCCATCCTCGGTGAAGACCCGGCTCATGCCGCACTTGCGGCCAACGATTCCGATGCTCATGTCCTGGTTCCTCAGTACAGCTTGATCTGCACGTCAACGCCGGCCGCGAGCTCGAGCTTCATCAGCGCGTCCACGGTCTTGTCGTTGGGATCGACGATGTCGAGCACGCGCTTGTGCGTGCGGGTTTCATACTGGTCGCGCGCGTCCTTGTCGGCGTGCGGAGAGACCAGGATGGTGTAACGCTCGATCTTGGTCGGCAGCGGGATCGGACCGCGCACCTGCGCACCCGTGCGCTTGGCGGTCTCGACGATCTCGCTGGCGGAGCGGTCGATCAGGCGATAGTCGTATGCCTTCAACCGGATGCGAATTTTCTGGTCAGCCATGGCCGAATCCTTGGATCAGAAAGAGCGACGGGAGCGGAAACGGATGTCCCGCTCCCCATTGTGATTACTGCTTATTTGATGATCTTCGCCACCACGCCGGCGCCGACCGTGCGGCCGCCCTCGCGGATCG
>CAYUXZ010000080.1:0-4304 GCA_964449135.1 uncultured Gammaproteobacteria bacterium | reverse complement strand
ACTTCTACCTGTCGCCGAAGCACCGCGACGCGCAGAAGACCGGTTGTCCGTTCGCCGCGCTCGCGTCCGACTCACCGAGGCTCGTGAAGCAGGCGCGCACCGAGTTCTCCGCGGGCTCGCGCCGCCTGATCGACTCGCTCGCCGGACTGATCACCGCGCTCGACTGCGTCGACCCCGAGCAGTGCGCAAGCTCGCTCTTTTCCGAAATGCTCGGCGCGCTGTCGCTCGCGCGCATCGAGCCCGACCCCGCGCGCTCGGACGCGATCCTCGCGGACTCGCGTCGCGCGCTCAAACACCGGTTCCACCTGGAGATGACCTCATGAACGCCACACCGAACGCCACGTCGACGGTTGCCGTGTTCCCCGGCGCCGAAGCGCCGACCCAGAAGCCCAAGCGCTCGCGCAAAGCTCTCGTTTCCGTCGCCGCGGCGATCGCATTCGCGATCGGCGGCAGCGTGTACATCGCGGCGCCGAAGTCCAACGTCTCGACCGACAACGCGTACGTCCAGGCCGACAGCTCGGTCGTCGCGCCGAAAGTGCGCGGCCTCGTCGCGGATGTGCTCGTCGAGCACAACCAGCGCGTGAAGCGGGGCGATCCGCTCGTGCGGATCGACGCCGAGGAGTTCGACGCGCGCGCGGCATCCGCGAACGCGCAGCTGCTCGACGCGCACGCGAAGGAAGCCGCTGCGCGCGCCGCGCTCGTGAGCCTCGACGCGGAGGAGCAGCTCGCCGCGTCGTCGATCCGCGCCGCGCAGACCTCGATCCGCTCGGCCGATGCGCAGAACGACAAGGCGCAGGCCGATCGCAAGCGCTATGAGGACCTCGTGCAGACCGGCGCCGTCGCGCGCCACGATGCGGATCAGTTCCGCGCCGCCGCGATCAGCGCGCAGGCCGAGACCGAGCGCAGTCGCGCGCAGTTCGACGTGAGCCGCAACCAGGCCGCGGTGATTCGCGCGAAGCGCGCGACGCTCGAGGCGAACCTCGCACAGACCCAGGCGCTCGTCGCCGCCGCGCAGGCGGCGCTCGACCTCGCTCACCAGGATCAGGAGCACGCGCTGATTCGCGCGCCGATCGACGGCGTCGTCGGCGACCGCCAGGTCGAGCGCGGCGACTACGTGCAACCGGGTACGCGGCTGCTCACGATCGTTCCGGTCGACGCGCTCTACGTCGTCGCGAACTTCAAGGAGACGCAGACCGCGCGCATGACGACCGGTCAGAGCGCGTCGATCGAAGTCGACGCGCTGCCGGGCGTCGAGCTGACCGGCATGGTCGAGAGCTTCGCGCCGGGCTCCGGCTCGCAGTTCTCGCTGCTGCCGTTCGAGCCGGGCACCGGCAACTTCACGAAGATCGTGCAGCGCGTGCCGGTGCGGATCCGATTCGCGCCGAACCAGGCGCAACTCGCGGCGCTGCGACCGGGACTGTCGACGACCGTGACGGTGCGCCTCACCCAGCGCGCGGAAGATCGGATCGCGCAGCGTTGAGCTAGCCCGGATATTTCATCGCGTAGCCGGTTGGGCGAGCGAGCGCACGACGAGCGGTGGGTTACTGCGCGTCGGCGCTTTTCTCAAGCGCGCAGACCACAAGATGTTGTGGTTTTCGCCGCTATGGGCGTAGTCCCCCCTTACCCCCGTTGTTTCTCAGCGTGCCGGGGACAGCACTCGTGCGGCCTCATCCGCTGGGACTGAGCCGCAGAGCGGCGGTCATGAACAGCTTTCGATAAGGAAAGGCGCTGGAGAGCTGGAAGCGGATGCGACGCACGCTGCGTACGATCGCGGCACCGACCTTGAACAGCTTCACCCGGATCGTGCTGCACTGAGCCGCGGCCAGCTCGGTGCCGGCCAAACCCACCGAGCGGATCACTTGCATCAAGGTGTACGCGAGCGAGGCTTCGAGCAACCGGAATTGATTGGCCCACCAGTCCGAGCAACTGGTGCGGTCAGCGAACAGTCCCAGTTGCTGCTCCTTGATCCGGTTTTCCATCTCGCCGCGCTGACAGTAGATCTCGTCGTAGATGCGCGCCGCCGCATCCCAGCGGTTGGTCACCACGTAGCGCGGGTTGGCGCCCTGCGCGCCGTGCTCGGTGCGCACGATCACGCGCCGAGTCTTCTTCCACGTGCCCGCGGCATAACGCACCTGGGCAAAGTCGCGCTGCTTGACGCCCGTGCGTGCGTAGCGGCGCTCGGTGCGCATGATCGCCGGCGCCGCCAGCACGGCCAAGCGGGCGTTGCGCGCCAAGCCGATTACGTAGTCCACGCCGTTGCGCTCGCACCAGCCGAGCAGCCTGCGCCGACAGAACCCCGAGTCGGCACGGATCACGATCCGCACTTCCGGCCACGCCTGCCGCAGCCGTCGCACCAGCAACTTCACCACTGCCGCCGCGTGATGCGCCCCGTCGATGTTCGCCCGCCGCAAATACGACACCAGCAACTCTTCACCGCAGAACACGTACAGCGGCAGGAAACAGTAGCGATCGTAGTAGCCGTGGAAAAACCGGCCTTCCTGCCGCCCATGCACCGGATCGTCGGTGGCATCCAGGTCCAGGATCAGCTCGTACGGCGGCACCTGGCCCTGCCGGCGCGCGATGAACTGATCGAGCAACACGCCGTGGATCGCTACTGCGGTCGCACGGTCCATCGCATTCTCGAATCGACACAGCGTCGGCGCCGAACTCGCCGCGTGCCGCTGACCCAGCGCCGTCTGCAGCGCCGTGTCGCTGCGCAGTCGTGTGTGATCGTTCAGATCCTCGTAGCCGAGCGCGATCCCGAACACCCGCTGCGTCAGCTGCGCCAAGCGCGTGTGTTTGACCAGCTTCGGGCCGCGCCCATCGGGCAGACACCGCGCCGCTGCCGCCAACAACCCGTTCCGACGTTCGGCCTGCCGCAACAGCAGCGCGCCGCCACCATCCGAACTGATCTCGTAGCCCTCGAACGTCGCTTCGATCTGCGACCGCCCAACCTTCCCAAACAGATCCCTTTGCTCGGTACACTCTGTCATGACGGCGTGTGCCCTCTGGATTTGGCCTAGACACCTAAATCCTAAGGGTTTTCACGCCGTCGCTGTTCTTGCGTAATGAAATATCCGGGCTAGTTCGGCGAACGCCGGGTGTTCCGAGTCCTCGAACGCGATGATCGGCGAGAATCCACGCGCGTAGCGCCGCGCGGCGCCTGCGCCGTCCGCGAAGCGTGCGTGAGCGCCCGATAGCGATTGCCAGAAGATATTGTCTATTGAAGTTTCCCTATTGTGCGACAATAGCCCTATCAAGGCGGCAAGCATGAGGGGAACCAGTGATCCGAGCCCGATTGGATGAAGCCACCCGGAAGCGAATTCGCGCGGCCCGGTTGCTTCAGCGTGGAAAGCGGCCGGCGGAGGTGGCTGAGTTGGTCGGCGTCGTGCGACAGACGATCTATCGCTGGAAGGCTGTTTTGGAGGAACAAGGCTTCGAGGCGTTGCGGACGCTCGGCGGCCCTGGTCCGAAAGCTCGGCTGGGAACGTCGGACCTTGCAGTGCTGCGACGGATTCTGATGGACAGTCCGACGCTCCATGGGTTCGGCACGGAGTTGTGGACGTTGCGCCGTGTCGGTGTGGTGATCGAGCGCCGATTCGGCGCTGTTTATGGAACCACGCAGATTTGGCGAATCCTCGGCACCCTCGGATTCAGCGTACAGAAACCGGAGAAGCGGGCCATTGAGCGCGATGAGGGCGCGGTGAAATTCTGGAAGACGCGCACATGGCCTGCGCTCAAAAAAAAGCCCAGCACGAAGGGCGCGTGATCGTGTTCGTGGACGAGTCGGGCCTCAGCGAGCGGCCTACACGTGTGCGGACATGGGCTCCGAAGGGGCAAACGCCGATCATCCAGTTTCACTTCAATTGGACTCACGTTTCGGCGATCGCGGGCTTGTCGCGGACGAACCTGCTGTTCCGGCTGCATGAAGGCAGCATCAAGAAGGAGGACGTGGTCGCCTTCCTCAGGGCGTTGAAGGACCACATCAAACGTCCGCTGCTCGTGATCTGGGATGGCCTGAAGGCGCATCGAAGCCACCTTGTTCGTGACTACGTCGACGGCTCGGATGGCGCCATCCAGGTCTCATTTCTGCCGCCCTATGCGCCCGACCTCAATCCGGTTGAGTACCTCTGGGCCTGGCTCAAGCGGCACGCCATGGCGAACTACTGCCCCGATAACCTCGGCGAACTTCAGAGCACTGCCCGAGCTCGACTCAAGAGCGCACAGAAGCGCCCCTCGGTGATGGTCGCGTGCTGGAAACAGGCGACCCTATGGTAGTGTCCTTCAATAGGGAAAGATCAATA
>CAYUXZ010000079.1:0-4487 GCA_964449135.1 uncultured Gammaproteobacteria bacterium | reverse complement strand
CTGCTACTACAACGAATTCCTGCGCAGTTCCTCCGGATCGTCGAACGGCACGATCTACTCCGACAGCGGCAGCCCCGATTTTCCGCTTTGCGACAACTGCACCTGCAACGGCGCGGACAGCCTGTCCTATGACAGTTCGGGCAACAAGCAGCAGAACGGCATCGACATCCTGCAGAACAGCGGTTTGAACTCGAACTACAACAACGCGCTCACTAGCGGCTATTCGAACTACGACGTCAAGTCGAGCGAATTTCCCTGCGACTTGTTCCAGCAGATCTTCGGCGTCCAGGCGTGGCAGGACGCCGACAGCGACAACTTCTGCGAAAAGAAGATTTTGACCACGTACACCAATCCGAATACGGGCAATTCCATCACCATGGGCGTGGACGAGGCCTACCTGTTCACCAACGCGACGACCATCGTCAATCCGACCACGCAGACCAAGACCACCGACACCGCGACCTTGGTGGCGAGCGGCCAGACCGATCCGGGCGGCTTCCCGAGTTCCTCCTACTACGGCCTGGTCTGGTGCCAGAACAACTGCGGCGTGGGCTCGAACAAGATCCTCGGCAGCGCGACCAGTCCGGTAATACTGGTCAGCGACACCTGCGACACGATCCAGGGCACGGTGTTCGGCATGGTGTTCTGTCGTAGCCGCGACGCCGCCGGCGACACCATCACGCCATCCTCCGGCTACACCATGTCCTCGACCGTGATCGCCAATGGTGGCAACGCCTCGTTCTCGACGAACTCGGGCGCGGTCGTGTACGGCTCCGTCGTGGTGCAAGGCAAGGTCACCAAGGCCAACGGTAACTCGGCGGTGGTCTACAACAAGGACGTCCTGACCAACCTCTCCAAGCTCCCCTCGCTGCAGAAATACAACGGACTGCCCGGTTCCTGGTCCGACCGCCAGGCCTACTGATCGCGGAGAATCCCATGCGCATCCACTTGCAAAACCGCCGTCCGACGGGTTTCTCGCTGATCGAGGTCATGGTCGCGGTCATCGTGCTGGCCACCGGCCTGCTCGCGCTGGCCGCGTTGCAGATCAATCTCACCCGCAGCGCGGCCGATGCCAAGGCGCGTTCGCGCATGGCGGCCCTGCTGGAAACCATTACCGATTATCAACGATCGCAGGGCTTCACCAATTTCACCGCGATCAGTGGAACCGCCGGCACCTGCGTCACGTCGTCGCCGACCACGATCCAGTCCTACATCTGCGCGGCGCAGACCGGTGCGGGCGTCACCGGCATCCAGGTGACCCAGACCGTCACCGAATATTACGGGATGGGCACTAGCAACACCGCATTCGGCACGACGGCGCCGACGTCCGCCCAACTCAAGACCTACGGCAACAGTTACGCCGACTACAAATGGGTCCAGTTGACCGCTACCTGGACCGACGCGGCGGGTGCTTCGCGCAGCTTCGGCACCACGGCCGTCGTTGACGACGCCTACCTCAACAACGCCAAGACTATCCTGAGCCAGAGCATCACCACCAGCACCTCGATGACGCCGACGGTGCACGAAACCAACCCCAGCAACACTGCCGGTGTGATCCCGATCGCGGTCGGCACCAATACCAACTCCGCGGCGACCAACCCGAAGCCGACCGTGCAGTCCTCCGGCGCCTCGTCCACCACGTATTCGACCTTGCAGTACACGCAGGGAACTAATGACGGCACCGCGTCGTCCACGATCCAGAAGCGCGTGGAGACCACGGTGGCCGAATGCGTCTGCAAGGGTTCGAGCAGCAACCCGTTCACCGACACGACCTTCCTCGGCGCCACGACCTATCGGCCGACCTACTGGAACGGCACCCAGTACGCCTCGCCGGTCGATGCCAAGATCACGCCGTACAGCAGCGCTTTCGACACCAACGCGGACAAGAAGAACGGTATCGCGCAGAGCGACTTGTGCAACCAGTGCTGCCGCGATCACCACGACGTGGACACGAGCGGAAACAAGGCGAGCGCGCCGCTGTATGACGAGGTAACCAACGACACGAATCGCTACAAGGTCACGCTCAGCGGAAGCTACCCCGCCACCCCGATCAGTCTGGCGACGCAGGTGGTGAACGGCAAAACCGTCTACGTCGCCGCGACGCTCACCTCGAGCTACTACCTGGATTCCTGCCGGTTGATCCGCGTGGACGGCCTGTGGCGCGTCGCCGCGGATTTGCGCGCTCTGCAGATGGGTCTGCTCGCGACTTCGCCCGAGGGCTTCGCGACCACGTCCACGCCGGACACCAGCGCGGAGTCGAATTACCAGGATTTCGTCGTCGACTACCTCGGTCAGTACGTGACCTATATCATCAGCGGCGGCACTGCGCCGGTCGCGAACACGATTTTCGGCAACCATAACCTGAACGTGCCGGACATCATTGACGCGATCACCACCACCGGCAATTACCGGTACCTGCACGCGCGCGGCCTGTACCTGGACTATCTGGAATCCGCGGCGGTCACCAAGCTGACCAACCTCAAGGCCAGCAGTGCTTGCAACTCTCCGAACTACCCGACCTGCATCCTGCAGTATCTGCCGTTCGCGACGGTCAACCTGACCTATCTCGGATACAAGAACACTGTGTGGACTCCCAGCGACCCCACGAAGATCACGGTCGGCAGCGGCGCCGGTAGCGACGCCACCGGCACCTGTTCATCCAGCAACGGCCAGACCGGCGGCTGCGTGTCCGGCAAGTCCAATACCAGCAGTGCGAGCATCACGGCCAGCTACGGCCCCTCGAACTCCGCTGTGGCGTCCTCACTACCCATCAGCACTTACGATGCGCTTGCTGCGAACCAGTTGACCGACACGCAGAACTTCACGGTGACTGGCACCAGCACGTCCGACCAGTACTACGTGCAACTGTCGGGTCCATCGGTCACTCTCACCGACCCCAGCACCAACACTACCTCGCAGACAGTCACCTGGTTGACCAGCGACCTGAGCACGACCAACGAGCCGACCCTGCAGTGGGGCTTCGGCGTGAGCAACGCGACTGCTGGTCCGGATGCCTGCTTCACCTCGCTGAGCAGCAGCGCTGACACCAATCCGAACCCCTACAACTGCGTGACCACGGTGCTGCTGTCCGGCGTGCCGACCACCCAGCTCAACACCATCGTCGGCAATTACAACCAGGTGATCAGCAACCCGATCACCAATCCGTGCTCGGGCGGCAGTGGTTCGGTCAGCCAGCCGACCCTGGTCTGCTACACCGTGTCCGCGGTGACCCTGACCACCGATAGTGCGGCGACCAACCGCATCGACTGCTACGGCACCGGTGGCACCAAGAACAACTGCTACAACATCAGCACGCCGTCGGTGAGCAACAGCAAGACCACCAGCGAGACGACCACGATCACGATCGCTTCGCAGAACCAGAACCCGTCCGCGCTCTCGAAGCCCTATCTGAACGTGACCTTCGTCGCGAACGGAACGGCGGCCGGCAGCTACACCTGCGATAACGCGGGCGTACCGACCTTCACCAATCCGACCAGTTGCCCATGACAGAGCGCGTGGCCTGAACGAAAAAGCCCGCCGATCGGCGGGCTTTTTCTTGCGTGCGAGAAAAACGCGGGAAAGTGGCGCCCGAAGTTGGACTCGAACCAACGACCCCCTGATTAACAGTCAAGTGCTCTAACCAGCTGAGCTATTCGGGCGGGGCCGCATATTGTGCCGAGCGCGCCGCGGCGGTGCAACCCGACGCGAGCCGCGTCACCGCACGCAGGTATCGGCGATCGCGACCGCGCTCGGCACGCCCGCGTGCATCAGTCCGCGGTTGTTCAGGACCAGCGTCTCCGCCTTCGCCGCGCCGCGCCCGTCGCAGATCGTGTAAGTGACGTTCGAACCGGCATTGCTGCCGCCGGGCTGGATCACGATGCGCGTGCGGCCGGCGGTGGAGCGAATGCGCACCTTGCCTTCCAGCGCGCCGTGCTGCGTGATCAGCGGTTCGCCCGCGCCGTGCTCGCGATCGCCGTCGGCGTCGAGGAATGCGATCCAGCCGCCGCTCCAGTCCGGATCAGCGAGGCAGTTCACGCCGTCGCTGCTGGGGCAAAGCACCGCGCGCGTGCCGGCGTTCGTCGCGCCGCTGACCGCGGCCATGAAGCTGCCCACCAGCGCCGTCTGCGCGCTGGTCGAGCGTGATGCCTCGAACGCGCCAGAGATGGAAGGAATCGCGACGCCGAACAGCACCGCGAGGATACACAGTGCGATGAGCAGTTCGATCGCGCTCAAGCCGCGTTGTTTGATGTTGCGCATGGCCGGTCTCCGTGGTTTCGGAACAGTCTGGGAACCGGCGCGACCGCGGGAAATCGGAAGAGCCCGCGTCGCGGGGTAGGAAAAACCCGACCCCTGCGCCGGGCCGGATCGACGGGCGGGCTATACTGGAAAATTGCTCGTTCCCGCATCGGCAGCGATGGCAGACCGGTTGGAACTCGTGGCCCGGTTCCAGCCCGCCGGCCACCACCCGCCGGCCATCGCCCGCCTCC
>CAYUXZ010000078.1:0-4923 GCA_964449135.1 uncultured Gammaproteobacteria bacterium | reverse complement strand
CGATGACCTCTACAATGCCATTGTAGCGCTCTCCCAGCTGAGCTATAGCCCCACGCGCTGGAACGCACATTTTAATGAGTCGCGAGAGTTTGCGTCAAGCAAGGGGCTAGCCGCGCGGCTCGCTCAGGCGCTGGTCGCGGCCACCTCGACGAACCTCAGCCCGCCTCGCGCGTGGCCCTGGTCGGCGAGGTACTCCAGCCATTTGCTGAAGAACACGTTCATGCGCGTGCGGTGGTCGATCAGTTCGGCGATCGGCGGATGCAGCCCGAGCGCGTCCTGCCAGCGCCGGCCGACGTGGCAATGGGTGACTTCGGCCTGGCGCGCGTCGCGGTAGTAGCGCACCCACGCGGACGGATCCGGTTCCCCGGTCGTATCGTCGCGCAACTGCTCGTAGGCCAGCCGCAGCTCGACCGTGTAGGGATGCTGTTCCACGACCTCCAGACGCAGGTCCAACCCGTCCCTGCCTCGCGAGCGGTACCGGCCAGCCGCCAAGGCCTCGGGCGCGAACAGGCGCTGCAGGCGCTGATGGTTCTCCGCGTACAGCGCCATCATCCATGCGAAACGGCTCAGCCGCGGGATGCGCGGCGCGTGAACCGAAGGCGATAGCACGATGGCGGACATGGCCGGATGCTAGACGCGAACTTCGTCGTTCCACAAGCTTGTATCGCACGCAATTGCGTCGCACACTCTGCGTCTCGGGCGCCGCGTTTCCGCGCCCACCCTCCGGAATCCCCGTCCCGCCCCTCAGAACATGTTGCGCTGGATGCCCAGCGCGGCCAGTACCTTGCTCGCGATTTCCTCGATCGAGGTGTGCGTGGTGCTGAGCATCGGAATCCGCTCGGCGCGCAGCAGCGATTCGGCGGCGGCGACTTCGTAACGGCATTGCTCGATCGTCGCGTAGCGGCTGTCGGGCCGGCGTTCCTGGCGGATCTGCCGCAGTCGCGCCGGATCGATGGTCAGGCCGAACAGCTTCCTGCGATACGGACGCAAGCGTTTGGGCAGATCCTTTCCTTCCAGATCGTCTTCCGTCAGCGGGTAGTTCGCCGCGCGCACGCCGTAGTGCAAGGCCAGGTACAGGCAGGTCGGCGTCTTGCCCGAGCGCGACACGCCGACCAGGATCAGGTCCGCCTCCTCGTAGTTCGGATTGCCGCCGTCGTCGTGGCTGAGCGCATAGTTGGTCGCGTTGATGCGCGCTTCGTACGCGGCGAAATCCACCATGCCGTGCGCGTGGCCGACGTGGTGCTCGCGCGGCTTGCCGAGCTCGGATTCGAGCCGCCCGATGAACGGGCCGAACAGGTCCAGCACCAGCGCCCCGCTCTCCTCGAGCGCGGCCGCATGCGATTCCTCGACGACCGAGCTGATCACGATAGGGCGCTGCCCGCGCGCATCGCCCGCCATCCGCACCTGCTGCGCGGCCAGACGCGCCTTCTCCAGCGTGTCCACGAACGACAGGCGCCGCGTATCGAAGCTCACGCCCTCGAACTGTGTCAGCAGGCTGTGGCCGATGGTCTCGGCGGTGATGCCGGTGCCGTCGGAAATGTAGAACACCAGGCGATGGTTCGACATGCGGTCGGATCGTTCGGAGGAAGTCCCCGGATCGCGACATCCACGCCGCCGGGGCGGTTAAAATAGCAGCTTCGGTCGCCCGCCCGACCTGCCATCCCGCCACGGAGCCTGCCTTGAGCCCAAACATCCTCTGGCTGCACGACCTGCGCCTGTCCGACCTCGCCCGCGTGGGCGGCAAGAATTCCTCGCTGGGCGAAATGATCGGCAGCCTCGGCAACCTCGGTGTATCGGTGCCCGGCGGCTACGCGACCACCTCGGATGCATTCAAGGCCTTCATCGCGCACAACGACCTCCACGCTCGCATCTACAATCGGCTGGCAACGCTGGACGTCGAGGACGTCGGCGCGCTGACCGCAGCCGGTGCGCAGATCCGCGGCTGGGTGATCGATGCGCCGCTGCAGCCCGATCTCGAAAAGGACATCCGCGACGCCTATGCTGAACTCGCCGCGAAGGCCGGCATCGCGGAACCTGCGGTTGCTGTGCGTAGCTCCGCAACCGCCGAAGATCTGCCCGACGCGAGCTTCGCCGGCCAGCAGGAGACTTTCCTCAACGTCACCGGCGCCGACGACGTCGTACGCAAGGTCAAGGAAGTCTTCGCCAGCCTCTACAACGACCGCGCGATCGCCTACCGCGTGCACCACGGCTTCAAGCACGAGGACGTATTCCTTTCCGCCGGCGTGCAGCTGATGGTGCGCTCGGACATCGGTTCGTCCGGCGTGCTGTTCACGCTGGACACCGAGTCGGGTTTCCGCGACGTGGTGTTCATCACGTCGAGCTACGGCCTCGGCGAGAACGTGGTGCAGGGTGCGGTCAATCCCGACGAGTTCTATGTCTATAAACCCACCCTGCGCGAAGGCAAGCCGGCGATCCTGCGCCGCACACTCGGCAGCAAGGCGATCCGCATGGTGTATTCGGACGTCCCTGGCGAACGCGTGCGCAACGAGGACACGCCGGCCGGACTGCGCAGCCGGTTCTCGATCACCGACGCCGACGTCGAGGAACTCGCGCGGCAGGCGCTGAAGATCGAGCAGCACTACGGTCGCCCGATGGACGTCGAATGGGCCAAGGACGGGCAGTCCGGCAAGCTCTACATCGTGCAGGCGCGTCCGGAAACCGTGAAATCGCGAACGCGCGCGAACCAGATCGAGCGCTACAGCCTCAACGCAAGCGGCGTCGTGCTCTGCCAGGGCCGCGCGATCGGCCAGAAAATCGGCAGCGGCACCGCGCGCATCGTGCGTTCGCTGACCGAAATGGAAAAAGTGCAGCCCGGCGACGTGCTCGTCGCCGACATGACCGACCCGGACTGGGAACCGATCATGAAGCGCGCCGCGGCGATCGTGACCAACCGCGGCGGCCGTACCTGCCACGCGGCGATCATCGCGCGCGAACTCGGCGTGCCTGCGGTAGTCGGTTGCGGCAACGCGCTCGACTATATCCCGGACGGCAGCGACGTCACCGTGTCCTGCGCCGAGGGCGATACCGGCTCGATCTACCAGGGCATCCTCCCGTTCGAGCGCACCGTCGCCGACCTCGAGCACATGCCGCCGGCGCCGCTCAAGATCATGATGAACGTCGGCAACCCCGAACGCGCCTTCGATTTCGCGCAACTGCCGCACCAGGGCATCGGCCTGGCGCGACTGGAATTCATCATCGCGCGCCAGATCGGCGTGCATCCGCGCGCCTTGCTCGAATACAACCGCCTGCCGCGCGAGCTCAAGGAGCAAATTGCGCCGATGATCGCCGGTTACGCCGATCCGGTGAGTTTCTACGTCGATCGCCTCGCCGAAGGCATCGCCACGCTGACCGCCGCATTCGCGCCGCACGCGGTCATCGTGCGCCTGTCGGACTTCAAGTCGAACGAGTACGCGAACCTCGTCGGCGGCAAGGCTTACGAGCCGCACGAGGAAAACCCGATGATCGGTTTCCGCGGCGCATCGCGCTATGTGGATCCGAGCTTCGCGGAGTGCTTCGCGCTCGAATGCCGCGCGGTGAAGAAGGTGCGCGAAACGATGGGCCTGACCAACTGCTGGGTCATGATCCCCTTCGTGCGCACGCTGGAGGAAGGCCGCAAGGTCATCGACGTGCTGGCACAGAACGGCCTGCGCCGCGGCGAGAACGGCCTCAAGGTCATCATGATGTGCGAGCTGCCGAGCAACGCCCTGCTCGCCGAGGAATTCCTGGAACTGTTCGACGGATTCTCGATCGGCTCGAACGACTTGACGCAGCTCACGCTCGGCCTGGACCGCGACTCGGGCATCGTCGCGCACCTGTTCGACGAGCGCGATGCGGCGGTCAAGAAGCTGCTGTCGATGGCAATCAGCACCGCGCGCGCGAAAGGCAAGTACGTCGGCATCTGCGGCCAAGGCCCGTCCGACCACCCCGACCTCGCCGAGTGGCTGATGCAGCAGGGCATCGAGTCGGTCTCGCTCAATCCCGACACCGTCGTTGACACCTGGCTGCGCCTGGCGAAATTCAAGTCCGCGTGACAGCTTCACTAGTCGGAACGCGCGGCCGCGCAAATGCGGCCGCTCTCACGAAGCGTCGTGATCGTAGTTCGTCACAAACCAGCATTCCGGATCGTCGTATAGCTGCCCCACTTCGTCATTACCGGAGCTCCAGCACTTGGACATCACCTATCGGTTCACTGACGTCGACCACTGCCCGATGTGCGGCGCTGTCCGTTCCGACGAATGGATCATCGGGAGAAGGATGAGCCGTTCACAAGGGATCAGGCCAACCTCGCGTCACGGAATCACAACGACAGTTCACCGCTGCAAAACCTGTCGTCTGATATTTCCTAGCCCGATGCCGGTACCGGAGAAGCTCAGCGATCATTACGGCGTGCAACCGGATCGATACTGGAGCGCACAGAGTCTGGAATTGGACGTTTCGTACTTTTCCGACCAGATCTCAACTTACAAGCGTATTGCGAACGGCGACGGAATCGGGAAGCCAACGGCGTTGGACATAGGCGCCGGCACCGGTAAGTGCATGCTGGCGCTTGGCAATGCCGGGTTCGAAGCCTGGGGTATCGAGCCGGAAGATAATTTCTACAAATTCGCGGCGTCGCGAGGGGGAATATCTTCACGTTTGCAGAACGCAACACTTGAGAAATCGTCGTTTCCCGCCGATTTTTTTGATTTCATAACCTTTGGTGCTGTGCTTGAGCATCTGTACGACCCGAACCAGGCGATTGCTATCGCCTTGCGATATCTCAAGCCAAACGGGCTGATTCACATCGAAGTCCCGTCATCGAAATGGCTCATAAACAAGATGGCAAACTTCATTTATCGCATTCAGGGACTTGACTATTGCGCCAACATAAGCCCGATGCACTCGCCTTTCCATATCTATGAA
>CAYUXZ010000077.1:0-5359 GCA_964449135.1 uncultured Gammaproteobacteria bacterium | reverse complement strand
CGAACTTCCGCGAAGGCCTGAACGTGCTGCAGTACTTCATCTCGACGCACGGCGCCCGCAAGGGCCTCGCGGACACCGCGCTGAAGACCGCGAACTCGGGTTACCTCACGCGCCGTCTCGTGGACGTCGCGCAGGACGTGGTCATCACCGAGGTCGATTGCGGCACGCTGCACGGCCTGACCATGACCCCGATCGTGGAAGGCGGCGACGTGGTCGAACCGCTGCGTGACCGCGTGCTCGGCCGCATCGTGGCCGAGGACGTGTTCCTGCCGGGCAACGACGAGGACGCGTTCGTCACCCGCAACACCCTGCTCGACGAGAAGTGGGTGGAGAAGCTCGAAGCGGCCGGCGTGCAGGCGATCAAGGTTCGCTCCACGATCACCTGCGCCGCGCACTTCGGCGTCTGCGCGCACTGCTACGGGCGCGACCTCGCGCGCGGCCACATCGTCAACATCGGCGAGTCGGTCGGCGTGATCGCGGCGCAGTCGATCGGCGAGCCGGGCACCCAGCTGACCATGCGTACCTTCCACATCGGCGGCGCGGCCTCGCGTGCGGCCGCCGTGGACAACGTGACGGTCAAGACCACCGGCACGCTGAAGTTCAACAACCTCAAGACGGTGCAACACGCACAGGGCCACCTGGTCGCGGTGTCGCGTTCGGGCGAAGTGTCCGTGCTCGACCCGGCCGGCCGCGAACGCGAGCGCTACAAGCTGCCGTACGGCGCGGTGATCAACGTCAAGGACGGCTCGGCGATCAAGGCCGGGCAGGTCGTCGCGACCTGGGATCCGCACAACCACCCGATCGTGTCGGAAGTCGCCGGTTTCGTGCGCTTCGTGGACTTCGTCGAAGGCGTGACCACGATTGAGAAGACCGACGAGCTCACCGGCCTGGCGAGCGTGGAGATCACCGATCCCAAGCGCCGCGGCGCGACCGGCAAGGAACTGCGCCCGATCGTCCGCATCATTGATGCGAAGGGCAAGGACCTCAACATCCCGGGCACCGACCTGCCAGCACAGTACCTGCTGCCGTCGCGTTCGCTGGTGAACCTGCAGAACGGCGCGCCGGTGGGCGTGGGCGACGTCGTCGCGCGCATCCCGAAGGAAGCGTCCAAGACCCGCGACATCACCGGCGGCCTGCCGCGCGTGGCCGACCTGTTCGAGGCGCGCAAGCCCAAGGATCCGGCGATCCTCGCCGAGCGCTCGGGCATCATCAGCTTCGGCAAGGAGACCAAGGGCAAACAGCGCCTGATCATCAAGGACACCGAGGGCAACGAGCACGAGGAGCTGATCCCGAAGTACCGCGAGATCATCGTGTTCGAGGGTGAGCACGTGGAGAAGGGCGAGACCGTCGTGGATGGCGAGCCCAACCCGCAGGACATCCTGCGCCTGCTCGGCGTCGAGCCGCTGGCGGCCTACCTGGTCAAGGAAATCCAGGACGTCTATCGCCTGCAGGGCGTGAAGATCAACGACAAGCACATCGAGACGATCATCCGCCAGATGCTGCGCAAGGTGGAAATCACCGACGCAGGCGACGCGAACTACCTGGCGGGCGAGCAGTCCGAGCGCATCCGCGTGCTGGACGAGAACGAGCGCGTCGAGGCCCGCAACGAGCAGGCGGCCAAGTACGAGCCGGTCCTGCTGGGCATCACCAAGGCCTCGCTCGCGACCGAGTCGTTCATCTCGGCGGCATCCTTCCAGGAAACCACGCGCGTGCTCACCGAGGCAGCTGTCCGCGGCACCCGCGACAGCTTGCGGGGCCTGAAGGAAAACGTTATAGTTGGACGCTTGATTCCTGCCGGCACGGGCCTCGCGTACCACAACGAGCGCCGCCGACGCGACGCGGGCGGGCTGACGGATTCGGAAATGGAGATCCTCAGCGCGACCACCTCCGACGCCGATGCGTCGGCCGTCGAAGCGGGTACCCAGGAATAAGACGTATAGCGACACAGCGCCGTCCCTCTGGACGGCCCACATACGAAATGAGGGGCAGGACGCCCCTCGTGTTCGAGACAAGGGAAGGTCGGCGCGGGACCTGTCGTTGACAGGCAGGAACTGCGCACGTCATAATTAATAGCTTGGCAGGCCGAACCCAAATCGGCCTGCCATGTTGTTTTCACAACGGATGTTTTCACAACAGATTCGCAACGACAGGTCCGCCGGATTCATGACAACGATCAACCAACTCGTCCGCAAGCCGCGCCAGCCGAACAGCTACAAGAGCGCCTCGCCGGCGCTGGCCAACTGCCCGCAGCGTCGCGGCGTCTGCACGCGCGTCTATACGACGACCCCGAAGAAGCCGAACTCGGCGCTGCGCAAGGTCGCCAAGGTGCGCCTGACCAACGGTTTCGAGGTCATCAGCTACATCGGCGGCGAAGGCCACAACCTGCAGGAACACTCGGTCGTGCTCATCCGCGGCGGCCGCGTCAAGGACCTGCCGGGCGTGCGCTACCACACCGTGCGCGGCTCGCTCGACGCCGCCGGCGTGGCCAAGCGCCGCCAGTCGCGCTCGAAGTACGGCGCGAAGAAGCCCAAGGGCAAGTGATACGCGGCAAGTGATCCACCGGTTTTCGCGCAACACGTAACGCTCCACCGATCCCAAACGTTCTTTTTCAAACCAGGCTCGCCACATGTCCCGCAAAGGTTCCGCTCCAGTCCGTTCCGTCCTGCCCGATCCCAAGCACGGCAGCGAGATGGTCGCGCGCTTCATCAACATGGTGATGAAGAGCGGCAAGAAGTCGGTCGCAGAGAAGATCGTCTATGGCGCGATGGACGTCATCAGCACCAAGAACCCGGCGACGCTCGAACTGGTCGAGAAGGCGCTCGGCAACGTCGCCCCGGCGGTCGAGGTGAAGTCCCGCCGCGTCGGCGGCGCGACCTACCAGGTGCCGGTCGAAGTCCGTTCGTCCCGTCGCACCGCGCTGGCGATGCGCTGGTTGATCGAGTCCGCGCGCAAGCGCGGCGAGAACACCATGCCGCGCAAGCTCGCTGCCGAACTGATGGACGCTGCCGAAAATCGCGGTGGCGCCGTCAAGAAGCGCGAGGAAACCCACCGGATGGCGGAGGCCAACAAGGCCTTCTCGCACTTCCGCTGGTAAGCGCGCACACAACCGAACAATAGAGAGACTTTCCGTGGCTCGTACGACTCCAATTGAGCGCTATCGCAACTTCGGCATCATGGCCCACATCGACGCGGGCAAGACGACGACGACCGAGCGCATCCTTTTCTACACCGGCGTCAATCACAAGATTGGCGAGGTGCATGATGGCGCCGCCACCATGGACTGGATGGAGCAGGAGCAGGAGCGCGGCATCACCATCACGTCCGCGGCGACCACGTGCTTCTGGAAGGGCATGGACAACTCCTTCCAGGAACACCGCTTCAACATCATCGATACCCCCGGGCACGTCGACTTCACCATCGAAGTCGAGCGTTCGCTGCGCGTACTCGATGGCGCGGTGTTCGTGCTGTGCGCGGTCGGCGGCGTGCAGCCGCAGTCCGAGACCGTGTGGCGCCAGGCCACCAAGTACTCGGTGCCGCGCCTTGCGTTCGTCAACAAGATGGACCGCACCGGCGCCAACTTCGACAAGGTCGTCGGCCAGCTGAAGGCGCGCCTGGGCGCGTATCCGGTGCCGATGCAGGTGCCGATCGGCGCCGAGGACAAGTTCGAGGGCGTGGTGGATCTCGTGCTAATGAAGGCGATCCACTGGGACAATGCCGCCCAGGGCACCAAGTTCGAACTGCGCGACATCCCCGCCGACCTCGTCGAAGAGTGCAAGGCCGCGCGCGAGTTCATGGTCGAGGCCGCCGCCGAGTCCAGCGAAGAACTCATGAACAAGTACCTCGAGGAAGGCGATCTTTCCAACGAGGACATCATGGCGGGCATCCGCACCCGCACGCTGTCGTGCGACATCATCCCGATGTTCTGCGGCACCGCGTTCAAGAACAAGGGCGTGCAGGCGATGCTGGACGCGGTGATCCGCTTCCTGCCGTCGCCCGCCGACCGTCCGCCGGTCAAGGGCATCGACGAGGACGAGAAGGAAGACACCCGCCGCGCGCTCGACACCGATCCGTTCTCGGCGCTCGCGTTCAAGATCATGACCGACCCGTTCGTGGGCTCGCTCACGTTCTTCCGCGTCTACTCGGGCACGCTCAACTCCGGCGACCAGGTGTACAACCCGGTCAAGTCGAAGAAGGAGCGCATCGGCCGCATCTTGCAGATGCACGCCAACCAGCGCGACGAGATCAAGGAAGTGCGCGCGGGCGACATCGCCGCGGCGGTGGGCCTGAAGGACGTCACCACCGGCGACACCCTGTGCGCGCAGGACAAGGTCATCACGCTCGAGCGCATGATTTTCCCGGAGCCCGTCATCTCGATGGCGGTGGAGCCGAAAACCAAGTCGGACCAGGAAAAGATGGGCATCGCCCTGGGCCGCCTGGCGCAGGAAGACCCGTCGTTCCGCGTACGCACGGATGAAGAATCCGGCCAGACGATCATCTCGGGCATGGGCGAGCTGCACCTCGAAATCCTCGTTGACCGCATGAAGCGCGAGTTCAACGTCGAGGCGAACGTCGGCAAGCCGCAGGTCGCCTACCGCGAGACCATCCGCCGTGCCGACGTGAAGTCCGACTACAAGCACGCCAAGCAGTCGGGCGGCAAGGGCCAGTACGGCCACGTCGTCATCGAGCTGTCGCCGATGAACGACGCGGACCGCGCCAGCGAGGACGTCGAGAACGATTTCCTGTTCATCAACGACATCACCGGCGGCGTGATCCCGAAGGAGTTCATCCCGGCGGTCGAGAAGGGTCTGCGCGAGACCATCACCAGCGGTCCGCTCGCCGGCTTCCCGGTCGTGGGCGTCAAGGTCAAGCTCGTGTACGGCTCGTACCACGACGTCGACTCGTCGGAAATGGCGTTCAAGCTCGCCGCCTCGATGGCGTTCAAGGAAGGCTTCAAGAAGGCCGATCCGGTCCTGCTCGAGCCGATCATGAAGATCGAAGTCGTCACTCCCGAGGAGTACGTCGGCGACATCATGGGCGACCTGAGCCGCCGTCGCGGCCTGCTGCAGGGCCAGGACGACACGCCGTCGGGCAAGACCATCAACGCAATGGTCCCGCTGGGCGAGATGTTCGGCTACGCGACGAGCATCCGCTCGCTGTCGCAGGGCCGCGCCACGTTCACGATGGAATTCGACCACTACGCCGAGGCGCCGAACAACATCGCCGACTCGGTGATCAAGAAGATCGCGTGACGCTTCGGCGTCCCGCTTAACCAATCAACACAACATCAGTTTCCAAAGGTAGACGGACATGGCCAAGGGCAAATTCGAACGCAAGAAGCCGCACGTGAATGTGGGGACGA
>CAYUXZ010000076.1:0-5517 GCA_964449135.1 uncultured Gammaproteobacteria bacterium | reverse complement strand
TGTCGCCCATCAGGCGGATCGTGTCGGCGCGCGGGCCGATGAAGATGAAGCCCGATTGCTCGACGCGCTCGGCGAAGTCGGCGTTTTCGGACAGGAATCCGTAGCCCGGATGGATCGCCTGCGCGTCGGTGACTTCGGCTGCGGCGATCAGCGCGGGGATGTTGAGATAGCTTTCGGATGAAGGCGCCGGGCCGATGCAGACCGATTCGTCGGCCATCGCGACGTGCTTGAGGTTGCGATCGACGGTCGAATGCACCGCGACCGTCTGGATGCCGAGCGCGTGGCAAGCGCGCAGGATGCGCAGCGCGATTTCGCCGCGATTGGCGATGACGACCTTGTCGAGAAGGGGCATGGCGTCAGGAGATCACGAACAGCGGTTCGTCGAACTCGATCGGTTGTCCGCTGCTGGCGAGCACCGCGGTGACGGTGCCGGAGACGTCGGCCTCGATCGGGTTGAACATCTTCATCGCTTCGATGATCGCGAGCGTGTCGCCGGCCTTGACCGTCTGCCCGACCTTCACGAACGGCGGCGAATCGGGATTGGGCGAAGCGTAGAAAGTGCCGACCATCGGCGAACGCAGCACGTGGCCGTCGGGCAATTCGCGGCCGCCCTTGCCGATGTGCGCGGTGTCCACGTGCGGCGCGGATGCGGCGGGCGCAGGCGTCGCGCGCGGCGCTTCCGTATGCGCGTGCACGGCAGGAGCCGGCGCGGCGGCGATCTGCTGCACGACCGCGCCTTTGGGCATGCGCGAGAGGCGCACGCTTTCCTCGCCTTCCTTGATTTCGATCTCGGCGAGATTGGATTCGTCGAGCAGGTCGATGAGTTTCTTGATCTTGCGAAGGTCCATGGCAAGCGTTCCCCTGTGTCCTGATACGTGTTGCGAATGAGGTCAGAGCCGCGCGATCGCGGCGTCGAGTGCGTAGCGATAGCTGTGCGCGCCGAATCCGGCGACCACGCCCACGGCGAGGTCGCTGAAATACGACTGCCGGCGGAACGGTTCGCGCGTATGCGGATTCGACAGGTGCACCTCGATGAACGGGATGCGCACGGCGGCGAGCGCGTCGCGCACGGCGACAGAGGTGTGGGTGAAGGCGGCAGGATTGATCAGGATGAAGGCCGTGCCGTCGTGGCGGGCCGCCTGGATCCTCTCAACCAGCGCGTGCTCGGCGTTGGACTGAAACGCCTCGATCTGGTGTCCGGCGCCTGTCGCGCGCTCGCGCAGCCCGCCGTCGATTTCCGCGAGGGTTGTCGAGCCGTAGTGCTCCGGCTCGCGTTCGCCGAGCAGGTTGAGGTTCGGGCCGTGGAGGACGAGAATTTTCGACACGATGGGCGGAGCCTGCCGGCGCTGGTGCGGGCCGGCAGTGTGGCGCGGGTTTCCCGGGAAGTCCAGCCGATATGCTCCGAATCGGCGACGTTTACGGAAATTGAACGAATGTTCCCAACCGGCTAGAGTCCTTACTCAGGCTTGGAAACCCAGACCGAGAGCGCGGCAGCGTTCGCAAACGGCCCATAGTTCCGACGCAGCAGGCGACCATCGGCGTTCAGCAAGACGCTGTAAGGCAGCAAACCCAGTCGGTCACCCAACCTGGTGCCTGCATGGCCGGCTGGATCGTCGAGCAAGATCGGGTAATTCACCGGAATCAGCCGAAGATAGGCCCGGACTGCAGCCGGATCATCCTGGGCGATGCCGACCACTTGCACGCCGTTCAGACCCTGATCGGCCGCGAATTTCGCCAATAACGGCATTTCCTCGCGGCAGGGAACGCACCAGCTTGCCCAGACATTGATCAGTACACGATGCCCGCGCGTTCGCGGAAGTTGCTGCGGATGGCCATCCAGATCGGTCAGGGCGAGTGGGCCGACCATTTCTCCCGCGTGCGCCGGCTGGAGGCCGGCAGGGCGTCGATCGCCACCGACCTGTTCGACGAACCATCGGCCCGCTTCGGTGCCCAGCAGGGGACCCGGACCGTTGATCCGGATCGAGGCGATCAGGCCGAGCACGCCAGCGAGCAGTGCCGCTGCGAGGACCGCCAGCGTTCGTCGGTTCATTTCGCCGCGCGCTGCAACGCGTCGTCCACGATGGACTGGGTGAGGATGTTCGGCAGCACCTCGCCTTCGCCACCGCTTCGCGGATACACGACGTACAGCGGAATCCCGACCGCGTGGTGCGCGGCGAGGAAATCGGTGATCGGCTGATCCACGTCGGTGTAGTCGCCGACCATATAGACCGCGTCGGCCTTGCGCAGCGCTTCCGCGAAGGCCGGGCGCGAAAGCACCGCGCGTTCGTTCGCCTTGCAGGTGATGCACCAGTCGGCGGTGATGTCAACGAACACGACCTTTCCCTGCGCGCGCAACTGCGCGAGCTTCGCCGCCGAATACGCGACGGTGCCCGTTTCGACCGCGCGCGCGGCCATCGGCGGCAGGCGCCCGACGACGGTGAGCGGCCAGATCGCGAGCAACAGCGAGAGCGCTGCGATCGCACGTACCGTCCGCTGCCGCGCGCTGTAGCGTCCGCGTTCCCACAGCCACAGACCCAAGGCCAGCGCGACCGCGCCGGCCAGTGCGTAGAGCACCGCATCGGAACCACGCTGCGCGGCGAGCACCGAGACCAGCCACGCAGCCGTCAGGTACATCGGGAACGCGAGCAATTGCTTGAGCGTTTCCATCCATGCACCGGGCTTGGGCAGCCGCGACGCGAGCGCCGGCACGAAACCGATCAACAGGAACGGCAGCGCGAGTCCGAGCCCGAGCGCGAGAAACACCGCTACGGCCATCGCCGTGGACGCAGTGAACGCATAGGCGAGCGCGGTGCCCATGAACGGCGCGGTGCAGGGGCTGGCGACCACGACGGCGAGCACGCCGGTGAAGAAATCGCCGGCCGGTCCGGATTTTTCGGTGAGACTCTGACCGACACCGGCGATGCCGGCGCCGAACTGGTACACACCCGACAGCGCGAGTCCGACTGCGAGCATCAGGTAGGCGAGCGCAGCGACCACCAGTGGCTGCTGCAACTGGAAACCCCAGCCCAGCGCGGTTCCGGCCTGGCGCAATCCGATCGCGACGCCGCCCAGCGCCGCGAAACTCAACATCACGCCGGCGGTGTACCAAAGTGCGTGCCGACGCGCACGCGCGTGGCTTTCGCCGGACTGCACCAGCGACAACGCCTTCAGCGACAGCACCGGCAGCACGCAGGGCATGAGGTTGAGGATCAGGCCGCCGCCGAGCGCGAGCAGCAGCGCCGCGAGCAGGCCGACATTCGATGCGGCATCGCTACCACGTGCCGCGGTCGCAGGCTTGCTTCGGGCGATGCTTGCCGCATTCGCAGCCGCGGCGATCTGCGCGCTCGATGCGACTTCGCCGCCGGCCGGCAGGTCCAGTTCGACGCTGCGCTGCATCGGCGCATAGCAGATGCCGTCGACCTGGCAACCCTGCATCGTCACGTTCAGGCGGATGTGCTGCGCGGCCGCGCTCTGCCGAAGCAGCGGCAGCGCTACGTCGGCTTCCTCGAAGTACACCGCGACGTCGCCGAAGTGTTCGTCGTGGATCTGCTTCGCGGCCGGCCACTGCGGCGCGCTCGGTTGCGCGACCGGATTCGCACCGTCGATCGCGAACGAAATCTTGTCGCGGTAGAGGTAATAGCCCTTCGCGGGGATGAAACGCACGAGCAGGCGGTTCGGCGTGTCGACCAGCGCATCGAACGCGAATGCATGCTCTGGCGGCAACGGCAGTGTGTCGGCACCCGCGTTGTTCGCATTGGATTTGGGACCGAAGGCCGCGAGCGGATTCGACGAAGGCGAGGATGGAGCGATCGGCGAACTCGTCGCATCGCCTGTCGTCGCCACCGATGCGGTGCTCGGGAAGACGACGTGCACGGTGCGCTTCTGCGGCGGATAGCACACGCCGGCGTCCGCGCAACCCTGGTACTTCACGATGAAATCCGCCGCGCTCGCATCGCTCGCCGTCCCGCCGGTCAGAGCCGCGGTCACGCGGTCGTGGTAGATCTGCACGTCGCCGAAGAAGGGATCGTGCTTGTGGATGCCTTCGGGCAACTGCAAGGGGTTGAACTTGAAAGCCGCATCGGCCGCGACCGCGCCCATCCGCTCGCGATACAGGTAATAGCCCGCTGCGATTTTCCACTCGAACTCGACGCGATCGCGCGACACCGCCTTGGCGCTGAGCGCGAAAGCCTGGTCCACCGGCAGCAATTGCGATTCATCCACCGCGCGCGCAGGGGAAAAGGCAAGCAGCGAAATCGCCATCGCGGCGAACGCGCCCAACCACGCACCGATGCGGCGATCGCGACCCCCGATCATCCTGCAGCTCCGGTCTCGGCGGTTTCCGTGCGCACCCAGTCCAGATAGCGGTCGAGTCCGTCGCGTGACTCGAACGCGAGCACTTCGGGCAGCGAATACGGATGCAGCGACACGAGGGCGTCCTTGAGTTCGGTGAATCGTTCGGCGGTGGTCTTGATCAGCAGCAGCACTTCCTGCGCGTTCTCGATCCGGCCCCGCCAGCGATAGACCGACCGCAGGCCGGACAGGACGTTCACGCAGGCGGCCAGCCGCCGCTCGACCAGCGTCGCGGCCAGTGCCTCGGCCGCGGCCGGATCAGGATGGGTGCAAAGGATCAGCAGGACCGACATCGATGCGCCTGTGGCGGGGGTCGCACAGCCTAGCCGCCAAGCTTCCGACTGTCACCCGACGCCGCCCGACTTGAAAGAGCCCTCGTCAGCCCCAGATAACCGTCCGTCGCGACTGTTCTGCGGATTCGTTCGCGCGTAGAATTGGCACTCAATGGTGTCGAGTGCTAACAACACCATCTCATCGCTTTAACTTCAATAACTTACGTTCAACCATCGCGAGGTTCTCCCATGAAGCTGCAACCGCTGTTCGACCGTGTCGTCATCAAGCGTATGGAAGAGGAAAAGCTGTCCGCCGGCGGCATCGTGATCCCCGACTCGGCGACCGAGAAGCCCATCAAGGGCGAAGTCGTCGCCGTCGGTCCGGGCAAGGCCCTGGACAACGGCAGCCACCGCGCGCCGAGCGTGAAGGCCGGCGACAAGGTCCTGTTCGGCAAGTACTCCGGCACCGAGGTCAAGCTCGACGGCACCGAGTACCTGGTCGTGAAGGAAGACGACATTTTCGCCGTCCTCGCCTGATCCAGCTCGTATTGATCAACCCACAGATCACCTGAAGGTCGCTGCGCGCTGTGCGCGCAGGCCGCTCCACCTTTCATTCAAGGAATATTCCCATGGCAGCCAAAGAAGTTCGTTTCGGTGAAGACGCGCGTTCGCGCATGGTCAAGGGCGTGAACGTCCTGGCCAACGCGGTCAAGGTCACCCTCGGCCCGAAGGGCCGCAACGTCGTACTCGAGAAGAGCTACGGCGCTCCGACGATCACCAAGGACGGCGTGTCCGTCGCCAAGGAGATCGAGCTGGCCGACAAGTTCGAGAACATGGGCGCGCAGATGGTCAAGGAAGTCGCTTCCAAGACCTCCGACGCCGCCGGCGACGGCAC
>CAYUXZ010000075.1:0-5640 GCA_964449135.1 uncultured Gammaproteobacteria bacterium | reverse complement strand
AGGATCACGCGCTTGTGCGCGGGCGCCGAGCGCGCGGTGACCAGCGCGGTGCGGATCGGCGAGTCCTCCGCGGGAAAGGCCTGCTGCAGGCGGTGCAACGCGGCGAGGAATCCCTTGAACGGCCCGCCCGACAGCGGCTCGTGCGCGAGCTCAGCCTCGTTGCGCGCGAACGCCGCCAGGCCCTGCTCGCTGGAGATGCGCTGGGCCTCGTCGCCGAAGATCACCGCGTCGCCGTCGAAGGCGATGCGGATCTGGTCGTGATGCGGATCGTCGGATCCGGCATTCCGTTCGTGGCGGGCCTGCGCCGTCCAGGGATGGACAAGTGACGCGTGCGCAGGATGCGCAGGAGCGTCTCGAACCACGGACGGACTCGCCGCACTTGGCTCATCGTGCGAGGTGAGGATCGTCGCCGCAGCCACGCCATGTTCCAGCGCGCGCCGCACTGAAGCGGGATTCGCCGAAAGGAATAATTGCGCGCCGAACGGCTTGATGTACGGATCGGTAGGCTCGCCCGCGGTGAACACCGCGCGCACGATGCCGAGCTGGTAATGCTCGATCGAGTTGAAGATGCGCAGGCCCGTGTCGGAGGAGTTGCGCGACAGGAGGACTACTTCCGTGCGAGGCGCCTCGGGAGGTGCGCCGCGGTTGAGCGCGGCGAGCTTGCGCACCAGCGGAAACGCGATGCCCGGCTTGAGGATGTCGTTTTCGCGTTCGCGCTGGAACGCGGCATAGGCACCCACGCCGTCGCTCTCGAACAGCGCGTGGCTGTCCTCGAGGTCGAACAGCGCGCGTGCGGTGATCGCGACAACGAGGCGATCGGGCGTTCCGGGATCCATGCGCGCAGTATCCGCCTTGGGGTCTCGCGCGGCGAGATCGCCGGTCACCGGCGACTTCACGCCACCAAAGCCAACGTGTGATCGCGCAAAGGATTCCCTAACGAGCGGTCGGGTTCAATCGCAGCGAATGCCCGCGCGCGCGCGGCGACCCACGAATGGATGCGAGAGGCCGCCTTTGCAATGAATGGCTCTGACGCGACGATCGGGATGCAGCTGGCCCGCACGGGCCGCTTCGCCGAAGCCCTGCCCTGCCTCGAGCGCGCCAATCGCACCGCGCCGCTCGATCTTCCGGTCCTGCACGCGCTCGCGAGCCTGCTGGTACTGGTCGGCCGAGGCGCCGATGCGGACGCACGCTATCGGGTCGCCGCATCGCTGATGCCGAAGGACCTGGGGCTGCTGCGCGGATGGATCCGCCTGTCGCTGATGACCGGCTTGCGCGACCAGGCACAGGCCCTCGTAATGCAGGCGTTGACGGTCGAACCCGATTGCGGGACCCCCGGGGGATGGCTGGAGGGCCTGCTGCTGGAAGCCACCGACCTGGACACCGCCTGCGACCTGCTGGGCGTGATCGCGGATCGGCATCCGCTGCACGTCGGCTTGCGCGGCGTCCATGCGAGGACGCTGTTGGCGAACGAACGCCTCGTGGAAGCGCAGGCCGCGTTCGAGCGCTACCACGCGTTGCGGCCGCAGGATATCTGGGCGCGCGTCAGCCTGGGCGGACTGGCGACAAGTGTCGGCGACATGGAAGCCGCACGCGCGCATTTCCGCGCGGTGCTCGCGAGCGATCCGGGCAATGCCGATGCGCTCTGGAGCCTCGCCGAGATGTGCGATTGGCGGCTCGATGCAGCGCTGCTTGACGCGGTCAAGCGTGCCGTCGCCGCCAAGCCGCCCATTCGCGTCCTCACGCGCCTGCACGAGACCCTGGGCAAGCATTGCGACCGCGCCGGCGAGCACGCCTCGGCATGGCGACACGCCGCGCGCGCGAATGCGCTGTCCATCGAGGCGACGCCTGCCGCGCAGCGCTACGACGCGAAGCTGCATGAGGGTCGCATCGACATCCTGACGCGCCACCATGCGGTGCCGTTGTTCGAGCGCCTGCGCGGCGCCGGCGATCCGGATCCGCGCCCGGTCTTCGTGATCGGCCTGCCGCGATCGGGCACGACCCTGCTCGAACGGATGCTCGCTGCGCATCCGGGCATCGCCGGCGCGGGCGAACAGCACCTGGCCGAAGCGAGCTGGAAACGCGCGCTGGCTGCGTCCGGGGGATCGCACGACACGCTCGCCGCGAATGCGGTCGGCGACGCCGCCGCATGGCACCTGCGGATGCTGGAGCAGCGTACACGTCGTCTCGGCCTGTCGGAGCAGGCCGAACGCATCGTGGACAAGCTCCCCGACAACTACCTGATGGCGGGCTGGCTGCACCTGGCCTTCCCGAACACCGCGCTCGTCCACGTCGTGCGCGATCCGCGCGATGTCGCGATCTCCTGCTGGTTCGCGCAGTTCGGCAACGTGCAATGGATCAACGAGCTGCGGCACATCGCGCATCGCATCGAGCAGCACCGCCGGCTCATGCGGCACTGGCGCGCCACGCTCGGCGATCGCCTGATCGAGGTTCGCTACGAGGACCTCGTCGCCGATCCCGAGAAGGAGCTGCGTCGCGTGCTCGCGGCGTTGCGGATGGACTGGCATCCCGACGTGATCGCATTCTCGCAGCGCGGGGGCTACGTCGGCAGCGCGAGCCGCCTGCAGGTCCGCGAACCGATGCACGCGCGCAGCCTCGCGCGTTGGCGCAACTATTCAGGGCCGCTGGAACCGATCCTGTCCCGCCTGGATCTGATCGCGGCCGAAGACGCGGTGGATCTCGCTTCGGCGCCGCGGCGCGAGAGCGACGAGATGCTTGCCGAAGCCGACTCCTGAACCCGCCCGCTTGCCGGCCGGCGCGCCGTCGCCCTATTCCACGAACTGCTCGGCGAGGATGCGCTCCTCGAGGTTGTGCTCGGGGTCGAACAGCAGCGTGACCATCTGCTGCTGCGATTCGCGCACGGTGACTTCGACGACATCGCGCACCTCGTGCGAATCGGCGGTCGCGCTCATCGGCCGCTTGTCGGGGTCGAGCACCTCGAAGCGCACCACGGTGTCCGAACGCAGCAGCGCGCCGCGCCAGCGCCGCGGGCGGAATGCAGCGATCGGGGTCAACGCGATCACGTTCGAGCCCAGCGGCAGGATCGGCCCGTGCGCGGAGAAGTTGTAGGCAGTGCTTCCCGCGGGCGTGGCGACCAGAACACCGTCGCAGACCAGCTCGTCCAGACGCGAACGGTCGTTGAGGTGGATGCGCAGGTGCGCGGCTTGGCGCGTCTGCCGCAGCAGCGAGACTTCGTTGTAGGCGAGCGAAGTCACGGTCGCACCCGATTCGGTGACCGCATGCATTTCCAGCGGGCGCAGGTGCGCCGGATGCGCGGCTGCGATGCGCTCGACCAGTCCGTCGGGCTCGTAGTGGTTCATCAGGAAGCCGACCGTGCCCAGCTTCATGCCGTACACCGGCAGGCCGCGCGGTCCGTGGCGATGCAGGGTGTGCAGCATGAAGCCGTCGCCGCCGAGCGCGCACAGCACGTCGGCGTCCTCGGGCTCGCGTTTTCCGTGCGCGGCCTGCAACTGCGCGAGCGCGGCCTGCGCGTCGGGCGCGCGACTGGCGAGGAAGGCGATGCGGGGCGTCGTGGTCATCGGCGGCTCCGGGGTTCCCGCTTCAGCATAGCAATGCTGCGTTTCCGCTCAACATCGGGCAGCCGGATCGACCCCGGCGCTCGCAGCGTTCGTCGCGGCACGGACCTGTGGTCCGCAAACGCCGCTCCTCTTCCGGCCCCTCGCAGCGCTCGGGGCGTTCGTCGCGGCACGGACCTGCGGTCCGCGAGCGCTGCTCCTCACCCACGTCCCGCGAGTTGCGACAGCCGCTGCACCGCAACCGACGCGGTTGGATAGTCCAGGGTCTTCTGCGCGGCGAGCTCCTGCAGCATCGACATCGTGAACCGCAGGGACGCATCGTCGCGTTCGAGCCATTGCTGGACCTTCGCGTCCGGATTTGTCCCGGACATCGAAAGAACCTGTCGCACCAGCGCGTGCTGCTGCGCCGCCAGCTCGTCGCGCAACACGCCGCGCGCGACCGCGTGCCAGCGGCCGTCCACCTTCAGGCCGTCGATCTGCGAAGTCAGCCACGGCAGGCTGAGCGCGTCGCCAAAGCGGAACCAGACTTTCGCGACCTCGACCGGCTTGAGCCTGCGCTCGCGCGCGAGCTCGATGATGTCCGTGCATGGCTCGAGGTACGGCAGGGCCGCAAGCTGTCCGCCGAGGTCGTCCGGCACGCCTTTTTCCTTCCAGTCGCGCAGGCTGGCGAGGTAGGCGGGCCGCTGCGAATCGGGGAGGATGCCCGAACCCGCGCGGATGTCGCGGAAGCCGTCGTGGTAGCGCTCGACCGCGGTGGCGATGTCGGGGATCGCGCCAGGACGCGAGAGCAGCCAGCGCGTGAACGAGCGCTGCGCAGACCAGATCACCCGAAGCGCGTCGATCTGCACCGACTCGGGCACCTTTCCGTCGAGCGCGTCGATCTGCGTCCACAGCTGGCGCGATTCCAGCGTCTCGCGCGTGATCGTGAAGGCCTTGGCGACTTCGCCCGGCGTGCGTCCGGTGTCTTCCTGCATCCGCAGCATGAAGCTCGCGCCCATGCGGTTGACGATCGAGTTCGTCACCACCGTCGCGATGATCTCGCGGCGCAGGCGGTGGCGCTGCATGTGCGCGTCGTACTTCTCCTGCAGCGGCTCGGGGAAATAGCGCACGAGTTCGCGCGAGAGGAACGCGTCTTCAGGCACGTCGGAATTGAGCAGTTGCTGGAAAATCACGATCTTCGCGTACGACAGCAGGATCGACAACTCGGGACGCGTGAGCCCCTGGCCGAGCTTCAGGCGGTCGGCGATCTCGGCGTCGGACGGCAGGAACTCGATCGCGCGGTCCAGAAGCCCCTGTTTCTCCAGCGTGCGGATGAAATGCTGCTTGGAGCCCAGGCGGTTGATGCTCATCCGTTCCATCAGGCTGATGGTCTGGTTCTGACGGTAGTTGTCCTTGAGCACGAGCTCGCCGACCTCGTCGGTCATCTTCGCGAGCAGGGCGTTGCGCTTCGTGTCCGTCAACTCGCCGCGCTGCACGGCATCGCCGAGCAGGATCTTGATGTTGACCTCGTGGTCGGAGGTGTCCACGCCCGCCGAGTTGTCGATGAAGTCGGTATTGAGCAGCACGCCCGCGCGCGCGGCCTCGATGCGGCCGCGCTGCGTGCAACCGAGGTTGCCGCCCTCGCCCACGCACTTGCAGCGCAGTTCGCCGCCGTTGACGCGCAGCGCGTTGTTCGCGCGGTCGCCGACATCGGCGTGGGTCTCGCTCGCGGCCTTGACGTAGGTGCCGATGCCGCCGTTCCAGAGCAGGTCCACCGGCGCCTTGAGGATCGCCGACATCAGCTCGGCGGGCGTCATCTGCTCGATCGCCGGGCCGATGTCCAGCGCGGCCGCGACCTGCGGGGTGATGCGGAGGGTCTTGGCGCTGCGCGGATGGATGCCGCCGCCTGCACTGATCAGCTTCGTGTCGTAGTCGGCCCAGGACGAGCGTGGCAACTTGAACATGCGCTCGCGCTCGACGAAGGACTTGCCGGCGTCCGGGTTCGGATCGAGGAAGATGTGGCGGTGGTCGAACGCGGCGAGCAGCTTGATATGGCGCGAGAGCAGCATGCCGTTGCCGAACACGTCGCCCGACATGTCGCCGACGC
>CAYUXZ010000074.1:0-6064 GCA_964449135.1 uncultured Gammaproteobacteria bacterium | reverse complement strand
CCGTCAACACCGTCTCGCCCGGCTACATCGGCACCGACATGGTGATGGCCGTGCCGGAGGAGGTGCGCGCGAAGATCACCGCCCAGATCCCGACCGGCCGCCTCGGCCGCCCGGACGAGATCGCCTACGCCGTCGCTTTCTTCCTCCCCGACGAAGCCGCGTGGATCACCGGCGCCAACCTCTCCGCCAACGGCGGGCATTACATGGGTTGGTGAAAACCGCGCTTGCGACATGCGTTGAAGCGCATGTCGCGCGGTTTTCACCAGGTGAGCCATGGATGGCGAACGGGCAGCATGCCAAGGATGGCTACTTGCCTCGGCCGATCATCGAACTTGCGTAATCAATGAATCGCTGCGCGTTGTGAATGCCGCGCAACGCACGATATTCATCGATTGCAGTGAATTCCATCACAGTGTCGCGGGAACATATCGCACGCGTTGTCACACGCTTGCAACCGGACGAATGCTGCGCCATGCTGCGCCAACTGCTGCGCCGCAATAGCACCCGGAACCCCGTCGCATGGCACAAGTCCGCATCATCAAGAAGTATCCGAACCGGCGCCTGTACGACACCGAGATCTCCAGCTACATCACGCTCGAGGACGTGCGCCAGCTGATCGTCGAGAACGAGAACTTCGAGGTGCGCGACGCCAAGACCGGCGAGGACCTCACGCGTTCGGTGCTGCTGCAGATCATCTCGGAGCACGAGGAGGACGGGCAGCCGATGCTGTCCACCGAACTGCTCAGCCAGATCATCCGTTTCTACGGCGATTCGTTGCAGGGCTTCATGGGCAGCTACCTGGAGCGCTCGATGCAGATGTTCCTCGAGCAGCAGCAGCAGTTCCGCAGCCAGCTCAACAGCCTGATCGGGCAGACGCCGTGGAGCATGCTCAACCAGCTCACCGAGCGGAACATGGACCTGTGGAAGTCCTTCCAGCAGGGCCTGCTCGGCACCATGGGCAACAGCGCCGAAGAGCGCAAACCGGGCAACGGTCACAAACCGCGCAGCCGTTGAGCCATTTCCCTCCGAACGCATTGACGGACGCCAGGCCGCGCACTAAGCTGCGGCCGGTTTTGTGCGTCGCAACACACCGCGCACAGCCATAATCCGAAGGAAGAAAAGCGATGAAGAAGCGCATCGCCGTCGTCACCGGCGGCATCGGCGGACTCGGCACCGAGATCTGCAAGCACCTCGCCAAAAACGGACACATAGTCGTCGCCGCCGACCTCGGCGCGCGCACCGAACGTGTCGAGGAGTTCAGGAAGGACGTGACGGACCTCGACATCCACTTCGAACCGGCCGATGTCAGCAAGTTCGACGAATGCGCTGCACTGGTGAAGAAGGTCGAGGCCGAGCACGGCGCGGTGGACGTGCTGGTCAACGCGGCCGGCATCACCCGCGACGGCACCCTGCGCAAGATGCAGCGCTCGCAGTGGGACGACGTGATAAGCATCAACCTCGACGGCGTGTTCAACATGTGCCGCAACGCGGTCGAAGGCATGCTCGAGCGCGGCTACGGTCGCATCGTCAACATCAGTTCGGTGAACGGCCAGACCGGCCAGTTCGGCCAGACCAACTATGCCGCCGCGAAGGCCGGCATGCACGGTTTCACGATGGCGCTGGCGCGCGAGGTCGCGCGCAAGGGCGTCACCGTGAACAGCATCAGCCCGGGTTACTGCGAGACCGCGATGGTGATGGCGGTCCCCGAAGACGTGCGCAGCAAGATCGTCGAGTCGGTTCCGGTCGGCCGGCTTGGCAAGCCTTCGGAAATCGCGCGCACCGTGGGATTCCTCGTCGCCGAGGACGCCGGTTTCATCACCGGCGCGAACATCCCGGTGAACGGCGGATTGTTCATGAGCTTCTGACGTTCCGACGGCTCCGCGTTATTGCGCCGGAGCCGCACCATCGGTCGCACAGAACTTCGCGCGGATCTCCTGCGCCTTCGGTAGCAGCGCCTGCAGTCGCTCGATGCGGTGCGCGTCGCTGGGGTGGTCGGACATGAACTCGGGCGGTTTCTGCCCGCCGCTCTGCTGCATCCGCTCCCAGAACGGGATCGCCGCCTGCGGGTCGTAGCACGCCGCCGACGCGAGCATCAGGCCGATTTCGTCGGCTTCCGATTCGTCCTTGCGCGAGAACGGCATCAGCACGCCGTACTGGCCGACGACGCCGTAGGCGCCCATTACTTCGCGCTGCTGCTGCGGATCCATGTTGCCCGCCGCCATGCCCACCGCGATCTGCCCGATCTGCGCCATGTGCTGCTGCGCCATGCGCTCGGCGCCGTGCCGCAGCAACGCGTGCGATATCTCGTGGCCGAGCACGATCGCCATCGCATCGTCGTTCTGCGCGACCGGCACCAGCCCCGTATAGACCGCGATCTTGCCGCCCGGCAGGCAGAACGCGTTGACTTCGTCGGACTGCAGGACGTTGACTTCCCAGTTGAACGTGCTCCAGTCGATGTTCGGCTTGAGTCCTTTCTCTGCCGCGAGTTCGGCCGCGACTTTCGGCGCGACCGCGATCAGCCGCTGCGCGACCTGCTTGATCCGCGCGACGTCCGCACCCTCGCCGACCACCTGCGACTGCGACAGCACCTGCTGGTACGCCTGCAGGCCGAGCGCGGCGTCCTGCTGCGCGTCGGACGCGATCAGTTGCGTGCGTCCGGTCAGCGAGGATTCCTGGCGGTTGGAGACGTAATACCAGCCCGCGTAGATCAGGAACAGGACGATCACCCACCAGTGGAAGCGTCCGCGTCCCGCGGGCGCCCCGCCCTGGTCCTGCCCGGCTGGATCCATGTTCATGGCATCGCTCCGATGATCCGATGACGAAGCTTACAGCTCGCGCACGATCCGGAAACCGGTCTTCGCGCTCGACACATCCGCGTCCACGCCCGTCCTGAACGCCGAGCGCGACTGCGGTGGCGCGCTGGCCCAGGACGCGCCGCGCACGACGCGCTTCTCGCAGCCCGGATTCACCCATGCACTACCGTCGTCGGGCGCGCGTCGATAACCGTCGTGCCAACAGTCCTGAACCCATTCGGAAACATTGCCGACCAGATCGAATAGCCCGAACGCGTTAGCCGGGTAATGCGCGACCGGCGCCGGCCCCCAGAATCCGTCGCTGTAGCCGGCGAAAGCATCGCCCCAGTGGCGACCGCTGCCCGATGCATCGCTGCCGGCCAGATTCCCCGCGCCCGCGGGCGGCTTGCTTCCAGGCCATGGATACGCGCCGCTGCTGCCCGCGCGCAACGCGTATTCGAATTCGGCCTCGCTGGGCAACCGGTACGGATGCGCGGTCTGTTTCGACAGCCACACGACGTACGCCTGCGCGTCGTTCCACGACACGTGCAGCACCGGCTGCTGCGGCACGGCGGGACGGCCCGCGTAATCGTCGCGCCAGTCCACGCCGTCGCGCGCGTCGAACTTGCCCTTGTCCTCGTCATAGACCAGCGAACGCCCGCTGCGCTCGGCATCCGTGCGGTAATGCGTCGCCTGCACGAAGCGCCCGAATTGCTCGACCGTGACCTCGGTGCGCGACATCGCGAAACCGCGCTGGAACACGATCTCACGCTGCGGGGTTTCGTCCGCTTCGCGGCCGGGCTCGTCCTCGCGCGCGCCCATGCGGAAGCTGCCGATGGGCAAGACGATCATCTCCGGCGTGCGCCCGGACGAACCTGCCGCCTCGGTGAACGACTGCGCCGGCTTGAACAGGCCGTAATGGCGCTGCAGCGCGATGCGTTCGCGCAGGTCGCGCGCCTCCGCCGAGAGCGGCGCGGCGCGCTCGATCTGCGCGAGCAGTTTTTCGGCGCGATCCGGATCGCCGGACGCGAGCGCCGCGTCCGCCTGCGCCTGCAATACCGCTGCCGCGTGCTGGCGGATCGCGACGATGCGCGCGCTCGCATCCTGCAGGACCTGCGAGCCGGAGCGCACCGCGGCGGCTTGCGCGGTCCAGCGATCCGATTGCGGATAACGTCCGGCTTCGGCCTCCGCCAACGCCTTGGCGATATAGACGCCTTCGATTCGCGCCAGCCCTGCTTCGGCAGCGGCGCTGTTCGGGACGATCGCGTGCGCCTGCCGATACAACGCGATCGCGGCGGCGTAGCGCGCCGGATTGCGCGCACCGGCGAGTTCGAGACGCTGGCCGCGTTCGACTAGCGTAGCTACGCGCCAGGCCTTGTTCAGCGCCGCCGTCAATGTGGGCAACGACAGATCGTCGGGGCGCAGCAATTTGACGCGATCGGCGTCGCGTTGCGCACTGACCACGTCCTCATGCGCGAGCGCCGCCTGTCCGCGCGCCAGAAGCGCAGCGACGACCGCGTCCTTGCCCTTGTCCGCGGCGGCGTTGTTCGGATCGGTCGCGAGTACGCCGCGATACAGCGCGAGCGCGTCTGCCGGCGGCGCGGTCGTGTCGTTGAGTTCGGGAGGCGGTTGCGGCGCTGTCGGCGCCGGCACGATGCGTTCGTCGATCCGGCCCGCGGCCAGCGCGAACTGCGCCTGCTTCAGCGCTGCGGCGATCTTCTTCTTCGGCACCGCGACGATCGGCGGCAGCGGCTCGGCCGCGGGTTTGCGCAACGCGATCGGTTCCGGAATCAGGGCTTCCGGAGGCGTCGGCTTCGCAGCGGCCGCGGACGCCACGTGTTTCGCGACCTGCGGCGATGCCGCTTCGCGGCGACAGCCGCTCGCCGTGGCGATCGCAACGGCCAACAGCGCGACGCAAGCAAGTGAGAGCGGCGATCGGATGACGCTGTACTCCACGAAAAGAACATCGCGATGCGCGCACGGCGCTGCGCGAAACGGAAAGTAGGCTATCGTCGCGCCTACCGCAAGCCAGCGACGCATAGGACAGCAGCGGATGCACCACTGGATAGACCAGCCTGATGAACTCGCCGACCGGATCGCGAGTTGGACCGGCATCGAAACGCTCGCGCTCGATACCGAATTCATCCGGGAGCGCACCTGGTGGCCTCGGCTCGCGCTGGTGCAGGTCGCGGTGCCGGGCGACGACGCGCTGCTGGTGGACCCGACCGTTCCCGGCGTGTCCGACGTGCTGCGGCCGCTGATTGCCGATCCGGCGATCGTGAAGATCATGCACAGCGCCGGCGAAGACGTGCAGGCGCTACGCCACGGCTGCGACGCGCTGCCGGCGCCGCTGTTCGACACGCAGATTGCGGCCGCGCTGTGCGGCATCGGCGCCGGCTTGGGTTACCAGCGACTCATCGAGACCCTGCTCGGCATCGCCCTTCCGAAAAGCGAGACACGCTCGGACTGGCTGCAGCGTCCGCTGACGTCCGCGCAACGGGCTTACGCCGCCGACGACGTCGCGCACCTGCACGCGCTGCACGCAATCCTGCGCGAAAAGCTGCGCGAGCGCGGCCGCGAGTCATGGCTTGCCGAGGATTGCACGCGCCTGATCGAGAACGCCGCCGACGACACGCCTGATCCGTATCCGCACCTCGCGCTGCGCGGCGCGCAGTATCTCGACGCGAACGCGCAGGCACTGCTGTGCCGGTTGCTGCGTTGGCGCGAGGCGCAGGCGCGCGCGAACGACCGTCCCAAGGGCTGGATCCTCGACAACGAACTCGCGGTCGCGCTCGCGCGCAGGCCACCCACGGACACGCGGGCGTTCCACGCCTTCCTCGATTCGCAGCCGAAAGCCCCGCGTAAACTGCGCGGCGAATTGCGGGACGAACTCGCGCGACCGCTGGCGACGCAAGAACGCGAAGTTCCGCTGGCGCCGGCGCCCGCCGCGAACGCCGCGCAAAAACAGGCGCTGCGCGCGATGCAGGACGCGGTCGCGGCCGAGACCGTGCGGCTGGCTCTCGCCGACGGCGTGCTCGCGTCGCGCCGCACGCTGGAAGCCTTGCTGGACGGGAAAGAGTGGCCGGCGTCGCTGCAGGGCTGGCGCCAGCCCATCCTTGAACCCGTGCTGCGACCGCTGCTCGAACGCTCGCGCGGCGGTCTTTCAGTGAAACAGGACTAGCGCGCGACGCGGCGGCCCGCTAGAATTGTTGGTTCATGGGGCGGTAGCTCAGCTGGGAGAGCGTCGCGTTCGCAATGCGAAGGTCGGGAGT
>CAYUXZ010000073.1:0-6681 GCA_964449135.1 uncultured Gammaproteobacteria bacterium | reverse complement strand
ATGACGCAGCAGCCCGCGCCGACGCCGCTGCGCGTGGCGGCGAGCCGTTCGCACCTGGACGCGCGCACCGCGGCCGCGCTGGAGAAGATGGGCGCGACCGAGCGCATCGGCATGGGTTCGTCGCTGAAATTCTGTCGCATCGCCGAAGGCCGCATCGACGTGTATCCGCGCTTCGGCCCGACCTCCGAATGGGACACCGCGGCGGGCCAGTGCGTGGTCGAGGCGGCCGGCGGCGCGGTGCTGCGCCTGGACGGCTCGACGCTGCGCTACAACACCAAGGAGTCGCTGCTGAATCCGGATTTTCTCGTGCTCGGCGACACGCGGCTCAATTTCAAGGCATGGCTCGATGACTGAACACGACGCTCGCGGCATGGCCGAACTGCTGGAGATCATGGCGCGCCTGCGCGATCCGAACGGCGGCTGCCCCTGGGACCTGCAGCAGAACGTCGCAACGATCGCGCCCTACACGATCGAGGAAGCCTACGAGGTCGCCGACGCGATCGACCGCGGCGACATGCACGACCTGCGCGACGAGCTTGGCGATCTGCTGCTGCAGGTCGTGTTCCACGCGCGCATGGCCGAAGAGGCCGGACACTTCGGATTCGCCGATGTCGCTGCCGCGATCAACGACAAGATGGTGCGGCGACATCCGCACGTATTTTCCGATGCGGTGGTCGAAAACGTCGAGGCGCAGACCCGCGACTGGGAAGAACACAAGCGTCGCGAACGCGAAGGCAAGGGCGCGGCCGAGGACACCAGCGCGCTCGCGGGCATCGCGCGCGGCATGCCGGAGTGGCAGCGTGCGATCAAGCTGCAGAAGCGCGCGGCGACGGTCGGCTTCGACTGGCCGGGGCCGGAGCCGGTGATCGCCAAGCTGCACGAAGAGATCGAGGAGGTGCGTGCCGAATTCGCCGCGGTCGCGAACGCGCCGGAAGACGCGGCGGTGCGCTCGCGGCTGGAGGACGAGATCGGCGACGTGCTGTTCGTCTGCGCGAACCTCGCGCGGCATGCCAAGGTCGATCCGGGTACCGCGCTGCGCCGCGCGAACGCGAAGTTCGAGCGGCGTTTCCGCGCGATGGAAGCGCTCGCGAAAGCCGACGGCGTCGCGCTGCAGACGCTGCCGCTGGAAGCGCAGGATCGCTACTGGGATCGCGCCAAGGCGGCCGAGAAGGCGGCTGCGAGCACGGATTCCGCGCAGGAGAAGACCGCATGAGCGAGCGCTACGCGAGCTTCCGCGAGTTCTATCCGTTCTACCTGAGCGAGCACGCGAACCGCATCTCGCGGCGGCTGCATTTCGTCGGTAGCTGGGGCGTGCTCGGATTCCTCGGCGCGGCGATCGCGACCGCGAATCCGTGGTGGTTGCTCGCGATGCCGCTGTGCGGCTACGGCTTCGCCTGGGTCGGGCATTTCTTCTTCGAGAAGAATCGCCCCGCGACCTTCACCTACCCGCTATGGTCGCTGATGGGCGACTGGGTGATGTTCAAGGACATCCTGATCGGCCGCGTGAAGCTCTGATCAAGAGAATAATCAATCTCCTACGTCTCCTCCGAGTGATCTTCAGACGCATCCTATGAAAATCGTAGTGTTCTTGCTTTCCTGTCTGCTTGCGGCATGTGCTCCATCCAAACAATCAGGGAAATTGCATTCAGTCGATATGAAGAATCGCGGGCCGGAAATTTATGGCTTCCAGATCGAGTACGGCAAAGAAGTGCTGCCCTACGGGAAAGGAATTGATAGAGAATTCGAAGGAGGAGGAGAATTTACTTATATTCAAGACATGCCTTTGCCCGAAAATGCAATAGTCCAATGGCGCACATCCCAAGATTTGCAAGCCGACGCGGTTAAATATGTTGTGCCTTTGCGGTCGGTCGTCACGGATCGAGAATGGAACGAGCACTTTTTCAGTCTAAGGTTCGTGTTTGACCAAAGATCGCTCCAGGTATTCGTCCAAACGGGCTCTGCCGCAAAGTTACGTGAGCGAATAATTTTTTCGTCCACGCAGCGACTCGTGAAAGCGGAAAACCAAAAAATGGGTGCGCAGACGGGTGGCCGCTAAGCAGAAAAAGAGGTCAGGTTTTTTTTTAAAAACCAACTCTGTTCCTGGTATCACTCGAGAAAAATCAGAAACGCCGCCACCACGATCAGCGCGAAGCCCGCGACGTGATTCCAGCGGATCGGCTCGCCGAGATACCAGATCGAAAATACCGCGAACACGATCAGGGTGATGATCTCCTGCATGCCCTTGAGCTGCGGCGCCGAATAGACCGCATGGCCCCAGCGGTTCGCCGGCACCTGCAGGCAGTACTCGAAGAAGGCGATGCCCCAGCTCGCGAGCACGACCAGCCACAGCGGCCGGTTGGTGAACTTCAGGTGGCCGTACCAGGCGACGGTCATGAAGACGTTCGATCCGATCAGCAGGACGATCGGCAGCAGCAGGGGGCGGAGCAGGGCGGGCATGGTCGGGTCCGTTCGCGTAGAAGTCGCGCAATCCTAGCGGGACGCGGGCCTGCGAGGCGTTTTCACGCGATCTCCACGCCGTCGGGCGTGTAATCTTCACAAAGCTGAAGGAGCTTTCCATGCGCAGCCGTGAAGAACCCTCGGGCCTGATCCTGCTGGTCGAGGACAACCGCAACATTTCCGAGATGGTCGGCGAATACCTCGAAAGCAAGGGCTTCGGCATCGACTACGCCGCCGACGGGCTCGACGGCTACCGCCTCGCCAGCGAGAACAGCTACGACGCGATCATCCTCGACCTGATGCTGCCGCGGCTGGACGGCATCGAGGTCTGCCGGCGCCTGCGCGGGGAGACCAAAAAGGCCACGCCGGTGCTGATGCTGACCGCGCGCGACACCCTTGACGACAAGATCGGCGGCCTGGGCGTCGGCGCGGACGATTACCTCGTCAAGCCCTTCGCGATCCAGGAACTCGAAGCGCGCCTGCGCGCGCTGATCCGCCGCGACCGCCGCCAGGTCAGCGCGGAGACGTTGAAGGTCGGCGACCTCGTCTACGACACCGCGAGCATGCGCGTCACCCGCGGCGGACAGGAACTGCAGCTGTCGCCGATCGGCCTGCGCCTGCTCGCGATCCTGATGCGCGAGTCGCCGAAGGTGATCAGCCGCCGCGACATCGAGCGCGAGATCTGGGGCGACGGTCTGCCCGATTCCGACACCCTGCGCAGCCACCTGTACAACCTGCGCAAGAGCATCGACCGCGCCTTCGACAAGCCGTTGCTGCACACCGTGCAGAGCGCCGGCTATCGCATCGCCGACCTCGACGCGCCGCCTGCCGCATGATCCGCACGAGCGCGATCGGCATGCCCGCCGAACGCGGCCTGCGCCGCAAGATCTGGATCGCCTTCGCGATGCAGGTCGTCGCGATCGGGCTCGCGACGATGCTCGGCATCTGGGGCGCGTCGTGGGTGCTCAAGGACGTGCTGATCCAGAAGGCACTGCAGCAGGAGGCGTCTTGGTTCTGGCAACGCCATTCCGACGATCCCGAGCACCACATCCCCGACACCTTCAACATGATGGGCTACCTCGTGCCGGCCGGCGGCAGCGAGGCGAGCCTGCCCGAGCCGTTGCGCGGACTCGCGCCCGGCTATTACACGATGCCCGAGGCGATGGGCGGCTCGCTGGTGCATGTGTCCGCGACGCCGAAAGGCACGCTCTTTCTCGTGTTCAAGCAAACCCAGGTCAACAAGCTCGCGTTCTGGTTCGGCGCGGTGCCGCTCGCGTTCGTGCTGATCGTGGTCTACGCGATCGCATGGATGACCTACCGTTCCTCGCACCGTGCGATCTCGCCGATCATCTGGCTCGCCAACCAGGTGCAGCAGTGGGACCCCAAGCGCCCCGACGCGACCGCGCTGGATGCGCCCAACCTGCCCGTGGACGTGCAGGGCGAAACCCTGGTGCTCGCGTCCTCGCTGCGCGAATTCGCCAACCGCATCGACACCTTCGTGCAGCGCGAGCGCAATTTCACGCGCGACGCCAGCCACGAGCTGCGCACGCCGATGACGGTGATCCGCATGGCCGGCGACCTGTTGCTCGAGGACGAATCGCTCTCGCCGCATGCGCAGCGCTCGGTCAAGCGCATCCAGTCCTCGGTCGGCGAGATGGAATCGCTGGTCGAAGCGTTCCTGATCATGGCGCGCGAGGGCGACGTCGGCCTGCCCGACACGGAGTTCGCGATCAACGAGATCGTCCACGACGAGATCGACAACGCACGCTCGCTGCTCGGCAACAAGCCGGTGGAATTGCGCGTCGAGGAATCCGCGTCGTTCGCGCTGCGCGCTTCGCCGCGCGTGTTCGCGGTGCTGTTCGGCAACCTGCTGCGCAATGCCTGCCGCTATACCGATGTCGGCAGCGTGACGGTGCGCGTGCTGCCGGGCAAGCTCGTGATCGAGGACACCGGCATCGGCATGAGCGCGGAGGAACTCACCCGCGTGTTCGATGCGTTCTATCGCGGCGGCCAGCAGCGCGAGGGCGGGCACGGCATCGGCCTGAACATCGTGCAGCGATTGTCCGAGCGGTTCGGCTGGCCGGTGACGCTGGAAAGCGAAGTCGGCAAGGGCACGCGCGCGACCGTGGTATTCCCGAAGGCGCGGATGCTCGACGCCTGAGGCGTGACGATCTTGCCTGGCGAATGAATGCCAGGATCGCGCATCGCTGCCGATGCGTCACACTGTCAACCGAGGACGCCCTGGCGCGTTGATCGCGTTTTGGACGCATTTGCCCGACAGCACGAGCCGCCGATGCCGCAGACTCCCCGCATGCCGCCGAAACGCCGAAGCCGGTCCGTCATCTGGTTCGTGCTCGCAGGAATCCTGATCATCGGTGCGTACGCATGGTGGCATTCGCGTGCACAGGCCGAGCTGACGTACCGCACCGCGACGATCGACCGCGGCACGATCGCGGTCACGATCTCCTCCACCGGAAGCCTGAGCGCGATCTCGACGATCGACATCGGCGCGCAGGTATCCGGGCTGGTGCAAGCGGTGCTCGTCGACTACAACGACCGCGTGCACAAGGACCAGGTGATCGCACGCATCGACCCGAGCAACCTCGATGCGAAGGTGCAGCAGGCCGCCGGCGCAGTCGCCGCGTCGCAAGGCCAGCTCGCGCAGGCGCAGGCGACCGCGAAGAACGCCGAAGCGGATTTCGCGCGCAAGTCCGACCTCGGTCAACGCCAGCTGATCGCGCACAGCGACGTGGATGCCGCGCGCGCGGCGCGCGATCAGGCGGCAGGCGCGGTCGTGGCGGCGCAGGCGCAGATCGCCGCGCAGCAGGCCGCGCTGGCCAGCGCCAAGCTCGATCTCGAGCACAGCCTGATCCGCTCGCCGGTGGATGGCGTCGTGATCAACCGTTCGGTCGAACCCGGGCAGACCGTCGCCGCGAGTCTGCAGACGCCCACGCTGTTCCAGATCGCCGAAGACCTGCGGCAGATGCAGATCGTGCTCGCGGTGGACGAAGCGGATATCGGCCAGGTCAAGGTCGGTGAGCGCGTGCGTTTCAACGTCGATGCGTTCCCCGATCGGGATTTCAATGGCACCGTCAAGCAGATCCGGCTTGGAGCGACCAACACGCAGAACGTGATCACCTATCCGGTCGTCGTGACCGTCGACAACGACGACCTGAGCCTGTTGCCGGGCATGACCGTGAACGCCGAGATCCAGGTGAGCCGTCACGAAAACGTGATTCGCGTGCCGAATGCAGCGCTGCGTTTCAAACCCGCCGATGCGCCGCCGCAGGATGCGAATGCGCAGGCGCGCGGCGCCGGCATGCTGACCGACGAACTGCCGAAGATCGCTTCGAACCTGCATCTGGATGCGAGCCAGCAGTCCGCGTTCGATCAGGCAATGGGAGTGGTGCGCGAACGCGCGAAGGCGATGCGCGCCGCGCGCGAGGCTGCCGCCGGTGCGAACGGACAGAATCAGGGCACGGGCCTGTTCGGGCGCTTACCCGGCGCCGGCCAGCAGCAAACGGCGAACGCAATCGGCGGCCGCGGAAGCGCGCAACGCATGATCGCGCGGATCAGCCAGCAGTTCGCGGACTTCCGCGCGAAGCTGCGCCCCGATCAGCAGCAGGCCTGGGATGGCGCGCTGCAGTCGCTGGCTGCGCAAAAGCGCGCGACGGTCTGGAAGCTCGTCAAGGGCAAGCCGCAGGCGGTGTCGGTGAAGATCGCCGCGAGCGACGGCAGCTTCACCGAGCTCGTCGACGATTCGCTCGCGCCCGGCGACGCAGTGATTGTCGGCACGGCGTCCGCCGACGCGCAGCAGCGCTGAGGCAACGCGTGAACGCGACGACGCGCGAAGCCTCTGCGACTCCGGTCATCGAGACGATCGGACTCGGCAAGGTCTACATGCCCGGCAGCCAGGCCGAGGTCGTTGCACTGCACGACGTGGACCTGCGCGTGCAGCGCGGCGAGTTCGTCGCAATCATGGGCCCGTCCGGTTCCGGCAAAACCCCGCTGATGAACCTGATCGGCTGCCTGGACACGCCCAGCTCGGGCCAGTACCTGTGCGACGGCGTCGATGTGGCCACACTCGACGCCGAGGAACGCGCGCTGCTGCGCGGCGAGAAGATCGGCTTCGTGTTCCAGGGCTTCAACCTGCTCAGCCGGCTCACCGCGCTGGAGAACGTGATGATGCCGCTGGGCTACACGATGACGCCGCGCGCGCAACGC
>CAYUXZ010000072.1:0-6705 GCA_964449135.1 uncultured Gammaproteobacteria bacterium | reverse complement strand
CGCCGGCGGCCGCGCCTGCGCGCTCGAGGCCGGCGTCAACGGCCAGATGATCACGTTCTACGACAAGGGCAGCCACATCCCGCTGCTGTGGACGCATCTGATTCCCGCGACGCTCGAAGGCCGCGCGCTGCACAACGTCCACAACGCGATGACGGCTGCGTCGGTCGCGTTCTCGCTGGGCATCAAGCTCGACGCGATCCGCCAGGGCCTGCGCACCTTCGACACCACGTTCTTCCAGGCTCCGGGCCGCATGAACGTGTTCAACGAGCACCCGTTCAAGGTGCTGTTCGACTACGGCCACAACGCGCACGCGGTCGGCGTGATGGCCGACCTCGCGCAGCGGCTCGACGTCACGGGGCGCCGCATCGTCGTCGTCGCAGGTCCCGGCGATCGTCGCGACGAGGACCTGCGCGAGATCGCGCGCGCGGTCGCGGGCAAGTTCGATTGCTATATCGTGCGGCGCGACGATTCGCTGCGCGGACGCGAGCCCGGCGACGTGGTGCGCATCATTTCCGCCGAGTTGCTCTCGCACGGCGTGCGCGAGGACCAGATCACCCGCATCGAGGACGAACAGGAGGCGATCGACGCGGGACTGAAGATGGCGCGGCAAGGCGACCTGCTGCTGGTGTTCGCCGACGCGCTGATCCGCTCGTGGAAGCAGATCATCAAGTTCCGCCCCGAAGGCGCGGGCGAGACGCCCGTGCGCGAGGCGATCGCGGCCGAGATCAAGGCCGCGGCGATCGAGCCGGCCGCCGAGGAAGCGCTGCACGCCGCGATGGAGGGCATGGTCCGCGACGAGCGCGGGATCAGCATCGCGCGCGAAGCGGAAGATTGACATAGCGGCCCGGCAAATCGTGGAGGTCGAAGCCAGCCCCAAACTGTTCTCCGATTCGCGCCGCCTGCTCGGTGCGAATCCGTATTTCGCCTCGGTCGGCGCGGGACTGGAAGCGGTCGGAGTCGCGGTCAGCCAGAACATGCTCGACGGGTGGCGCGCGCGCATCGACCGCGCGCGCGCTGCGCTGGGCTGGCCCGACGGCGCTGTGTTTGCGAAAGCACATATCGGCGGCGCGACCTTCGCTTTCGCCGCGCCGCTCGACCGGCTCTTCGCGGCCACCGACGTGAACGAATGGGCCTGGCTCACGACCGCGGCCGAAGCCGGCGCAGATGGTGGATACGCGCGTTTCCATGCGCCGGGCTTCGCGGCCGTATGGGACGAGGCGCTCGCGATAGCGACGCTGCGCGCACTCGCGGCGAGCGAGGCCAATCCAAGGCTGCTCGCGCTCGCGGACGCCGCGCGCGCGCATCGCGTGGAATTGCTGGTCGACGACGACGATTTCGTGTTGGGCGAAGGCGAAGGCTCGCGCATCTTCCAGCGGTCCCCGCTTCCTGATACGCGCGGCATCGAGTGGGCTTCGCTGCACGACATTCCGGTCGCGCTCGTCACCGGCACGAATGGCAAGACCACGACCGTGCGCCTGCTCGCCGCGATGGCGCGCGCGAACGGCTGGCGCACCGGGCATTCGTGCACCGACGGCCTGTTCGTCAACGGCGAAACGATCGCAGCCGGCGATTACTCGGGCCCGGCCGGCGCACGCGCGGTGCTGCGTCAATCGACCCTGCAGGCGGTGATCCTGGAAACCGCGCGTGGCGGCATCCTGCGCCGAGGCTTGGCGGTGCAGCGCGCTCGAACGGCCGTCGTGACCAACATCAGCGCCGATCACTACGGCGCCTACGGGGTGCACGACCTCGACGACCTCGCGCGCGTGAAGCTCACGGTCGCGCACGTGATCGATGCCGACGGACTGCTCGTGCTCAATGCCGACGATCCGGTCCTGCGCGCGCATGCCGGGGACATCGCGTGTCCGATCGGCTGGTTCGCGCTTGACGATGGCAACGCGCGGCTGCAATCGCATCGCGCGAACGGCGGCGCGACCTGCGGCGTGCGCGATGGACGCGCGATGCTGACGATCGCCGGAGCGATGCACGACCTCGGCGCGGTCGCCGACATGCCGCTGACGGTCCGCGGCGTCGCGCGCTACAACATCGCCAACCTCCTCGGCGCGTGTCTGGCCGCGGCCGCTCTGGGAATCGCCCCGGTTACGATCGCGGCCGTGCTCGCGCGCTTCGGCGCCGCGCATTCCGACAACCCGGGCCGCCTGCAACGCTGGTCGCTGGCGGGCGTAGAGGTGTGGCTCGACTACGCCCACAACCCCGACGGCCTGCGCGGCCTGCTCGACGTGGCGCATGGAAACGGCCGGCTCGGCCTGCTGCTCGGGCAGGCCGGAGACCGCAGCAACGAGGATCTGAGGCTGCTCGCGAAAACTGCTGCCGCATTCGCCCCGGCGCGTGTCGTACTCAAGGACATCGCCGACTACCTGCGCGGCCGCGCGCCGGGCGAAGTCGCGGCGATCCTGCGCGATGCGCTCATCGCCGAAGGCATCGCGTCCGCCGCGCTGTCGTATGCCGACGACGAGGAGCGCGGCGTACACACGCTGCTCGCCGGCGCACAGACCGGCGACGTGCTGGTGCTGCCGGTGCACGGCAAGCACGCGCGCGCGAACGTCATTGCCCTGCTCGACGCGTTGGCGGCGACGCGTTGGCGTCCGGGGCAGGCGCTGCCGGGCGACTGATCGCAGAAACCTCGCGCCTGCATCGGGCTTGCGCGACAATCGTGCCACGTCCGGCTTTCCGATCTCCACGTCGATATCCCATGCACGACCACCAGCGCCAGTTCCTCGAAGCCGCGCTCGCGCACGACGCCTTGCGCTTCGGGCAGTTCACGCTCAAGTCCGGACGCATCAGTCCGTATTTCTTCAATGCCGGCCGCTTCGACAGCGGCGCGGCGCTCGCCGCGCTCGGACAGGCCTATGCGCAGACCTTGCTCGCGGCGAAACTCGAATTCGACGTGCTGTTCGGGCCGGCCTACAAGGGCATCCCGCTCGCGACCGCGGCCGCAGTCGCGCTCGCCGCGCAAGGCCGCGACACGCCACTCGCGTTCAACCGCAAGGAAGCCAAGGACCACGGCGAGGGCGGCCTGCTGATTGGCGCATCCCTCAAGGACCGTCGCGTGCTGATCGTGGACGACGTGATCACCGCCGGCACCGCGATCCGCGAATCCATCGCCATCATCCGCGCTGCGGGCGGCACGCCCTGCGGCGTGTTGATCGCGCTCGACCGGCAGGAACGCGCGGGCGAGAGCACGCTATCGGCCACCGAGGCGGTGCGCGCCGAATTCGGGATCCCCGTGCTCGCGATCGCGGGGCTGGCCGAACTGCTGCAGCTCGCGGATGGCCGCGACGACCTGGCCGCGCATCGCGCAGCCCTTTTGGCGTATCGTCAGCGTTATGGAAGCGGTGGCGTCTGAACCGCCGTCACGGGAGCCGCCCATGAACGCGAAAAACACCATTCTGGCATCCGCGATCGCCGCATCGGTCGTGACGCAATTCACGCCACCGCAGGCGCTGGCCGGCGCGACCAAGCTGTATCACTGGGTCGGCGCCGACGGCAAGGAACACTTCAGCGACACCCTGCCGCCCGAGGCGATCGGCCTGGCGCGCCAGGAGCTCAACGGCGTCAGCGGCATGACCGTCAAGCAGGTCGAGCGCGCGAAGACGCAGGAGGAAGTCGCCGCCGCGAACGCCCAAGCCGCCGCCGACGCGCAGGCCGCGGAAGCCGCGCAGAAAGCCAAGGAGAACGATCAGGCTTTGCTCGGCGCCTACACCACCGAAGCCGATTTGCAGCACGCCTACGACAAGCGCGCGGAATTGGTCAACGAAAGCCTGAAGTCCACGCGGGTCGGCCTGGAGAGCGTGCAGCAAAGCCTGTCAGCGCAACTCGCGCGCGCTTCCGGGCACGAACTCGCCGGGCGGCACGTGCCGCCCGATCTGGCCAAGCAGATCCTCAAATCGCGCAAGGAACTGCTCGACCAGCAAGCGCAGCTGCTTCGCCTGGAAGCGCAGAGCGTGGGGCTGAAACAGGAAAACGCCACGCAAATCGCCCGTTATCGCAGCCTGCGCGCGGCAGCTGATGCGGCGATTCCGGGGGCGTCGAGCGCGCTGCCGCCGAATCGTTGAGCGACCGACAGCCGCGGGCGTCGCGTCTCCAGCAGACCGACTAGAACGGCAACGCGAGGTCGGGCTTGACCGCGAGCAGCTGCTGGCGGAACACGTTCTGGATGCGTTCGAGCGCGGCCGGCGTGTCGGCGTCGAAACGCATGACCAGCGTCGGCGTGGTGTTGGACGCGCGCACCAGGCCCCAACCGTCCGGCCAGTCGGCGCGCACGCCATCGATGGTCGCCACGCGCGCGCCCTCGAACTTCGCGGCCTCGCGGAACTTGTCAATGAACGCGAAGGTTTCGCCCTCGGCCATCTCCGCCTTGAGCTCGGGCGTGGAAAAACTCTTGGGCAGTTCGGCGAACACCGCGTCGGCACTCTCGTCGCGCGTGGCGAGGATTTCCAGCAGGCGTGCGGCCGCGTAGATACCATCGTCGAAGCCGTACCAGCGCTCCTTGAAGAAGAAATGGCCGCTCATCTCGCCGGCGAGCTCGGCGCCGGTCTCCTTCATCTTCGCCTTGATCAGCGAATGCCCGGTCTTCCACATCAGCGGGCTGCCGCCATGGCGCAGGATGTGCCCGGCGAGGTGGCCGGTGCACTTGACGTCATAGACGATGCACGCGCCGGGATTGCGCTCGAGCACGTCGGCGGCGAGCAGCATCAGCACGCGGTCGGGATAGATGATCTCGCCCGCGCGCGTGACCACGCCGAGGCGGTCGCCGTCGCCATCGAAGGCCACGCCGAGGTCGGCCTCCAGGCGCTGCACCATCTGGATCAGGTCGGTGAGGTTCTTCGGGTCGCCCGGGTCCGGGTGGTGGTTCGGGAACGTGCCATCCACCTCGCAGAAGATCGGCGACACCTCGCAGCCGATCGCTTCGAGCACTTCCGGCGCAAGCATTCCGGCGACGCCATTGCCTGCGTCCACGACGATCTTGAGCTTGCGCTCGAGCTGGATGTCCTCGGACACGCGGCGCGTGTAGTCGGACGCGACTTCGCGCAGTTGCAGGCCGCCGGGTGACGAAGTGCGGTACAGGCGGTTCTCGGCGATGCGCGCATACAGCGCCTGGATCGCGTCGCCCGCGAGGGTGTCGCCGCCGAGCACGATCTTGAAGCCGTTGTAGTCGGGCGGATTGTGGCTGCCGGTCACCGACACGCAGCAGCCGGTGCGCAACTGGAACGCGGCGAAGTAGGTCAGCGGGGTCGGCGCCACGCCGATGTCCACGACTTCGCGGCCCGCGGCGCGCAGGCCGTCGATCAACGCGTTGGCCATCTCCGGGCCGGACAGGCGGCCGTCGCGGCCGACCACGATCTCGCGCAGGCCCTGTTCCTGCATCGCGCTGCCGATCGCCTGGCCGATCAGCTTGGCGACGGTCGCATCGAGGGTCTTGCCGACCACGCCGCGGATGTCATAGGCGCGGAAGATGCTGCGCTCGATCGCCACCGCGGCCGGCTTGGGCGCTTCCTTGACCACCAACTTCTGCTCGGATTGCGGCGCGGACTGCAGATGCTGCGCCATCGTCGGCTCGCCCGGCTCCTCGGCGACCGGCTTGGCGCCAGCACCTGCCCGCGAGGATCGCAGGCGCGACATGAACAGCCACGCGGACGCCAGCGCGAACAGTCCGGCGAGGATGTAACCGGCCAGCGCCGGCAGGCCGAACCAGCCTTCGGAAGCGTGCGGGATCGCCGTGTAGATCTGGAATCCGTTTTCGCGCAGCTTGACCATCCCCGCGTCGCCGTTCTGCAACAACTGCGAATCGCCGGCGGCCGCCAGGTCGTAGTCGTAGTAGCGCAGGGCCAGATACGCGCTGCCCGGATGCGCGTCCTTCATGGTTTCGGCCAGCGAATCGAGCGGCAGCGGCAGCAGCGCCAGCGCCTTGACTTCGCCGCCCTGCTTGATCGGCCCGGCCAGCAGCAGGCTCGGCTTGGCGGCGACCTTGCCGACCGTGACCACGGTGTCGCCCGAATTGAGCGCGGCATCGAGCGCGGCCAGCCGACCGTAGCCGAAATGTTGCGCATCCGCGTAGGCGGCGCCCAGGTCCGGCGCGAAGAACGCGACCTCTTTCGCATCCGACCAGTCGCCGACGAATGATTTCGTGGCAGCGGCGTTGTCACCGCTCGCAGCCGCGGCCACGACCAGCGGATCGTTGCGCGCCTGGTCGAAATGCTTGGTCAGCTCGTCGAGATCCTGGCTGACCGCTTCCTGCACGCGATGCGATTCGGATTTGACGACCGCGGCCGCGCGATCGGAAACCCCCTGGTTCCAGGCATCCCAAGCCAGCAGCAGCGCGAGCAGCAGCAGCGCGCCGGCGATCGGCAGGCCGAAGCGCGAGAGCGCGTTCTTCACCGCGAGGACCGGATGGATGTCGGGTTTCTGCATGCGTGTTTCCCGTGCTGCGCCCGCGTCAACGTACGCCGGTGTGGCCGAAGCCGCCGCTGCCCCGCGCGCTGTCCGCGAACTCCGCGACCACCTGCAGGGCGACCCGCGCGACCGGCAGGAACACCAGTTGCGCGATGCGATCCCCGGGGGCGATGGTAAAGGCTGCGCCGCCGCGATTCCATCCGCTGACCATCAACGGCCCCTGGTAATCGGCATCGATGAGGCCGACCAGGTTGCCGAGCACGATGCCGTGCTTGTGGCCCAGGCCCGAGCGCG
>CAYUXZ010000071.1:0-6963 GCA_964449135.1 uncultured Gammaproteobacteria bacterium | reverse complement strand
CGATCCGCGAGGGCGGCCGCACGGTCGGCGCCGGCGTGGTGGCGAAGATCATCAAGTGATTCCCGGTTCCGCTGGCGGGATGCGTTGAAGCGCGTCCCGCGAGACGGGAATCGGTGAGGCAGGAAGCCGAGCGTACAGCGCTCCATGGAAGGAAAGAATTGAAGGGTTGGTTGGAGTTGGCGGACCGGAACCACGGTTCGCCTTCGTCGTCCAAGGAACTTGAAAGGTCGGGAATTACACGCCAGTAGCTCAATTGGCAGAGCAGCGGTCTCCAAAACCGCAGGTTGGGGGTTCGAGTCCCTCCTGGCGTGCCAGGCAGCCGATGTGACGAAGGCAGTGGTGTAACGGAAGGCGAATGAACGCAAAAATCGCAAAACCGGAGACAGCTTCCGCCGCGGACATCGCGAAGTACGCGCTGGCCGTGATCGTGCTGGTCGCCGGGCTGGTCGGCTACTGGGTCGCGCCGTGGGCCGCGCCGTTGCGCGCACTGCTGGTTGCGGCAGGACTGGTCGCCGCCGGCGCGGTGTTCGCGACGACCGCAGCCGGACGCGTCGCGCTGGAGTTCTTCGGCGAGGCGCGTTTCGAGTTGCGCAAGGTGGTGTGGCCGACGCGCGAGCAATCGATCCGCACGACCGGCGTGATCATCCTGGTGATCGTGCTGATGAGCCTCGTGCTCGCGATCATCGATTTCGGTTTGCAGTTCCTGATCGGCAAGCTGTTGGGTTAAGGGAGCAAGACGCGACATGTCCAAGCGCTGGTACGTGGTCCACGCCTATTCGGGCTTCGAGAAGCAGGTCGCACAGGCCCTGCGCGAACGCATTGCGCGCGCTGGCATGGGCGATCGCTTCGGCGACGTGATGGTGCCGACCGAGGAAGTCGTGGAGATGCGCGCCGGGCAGAAGCGCAAGTCCGAGCGCAAGTTCTTCCCGGGCTACGTGCTGGTGCAGATCGCGACCCACGACGAAGCCGGCATCCCGCGCATAGACAACGAGAGCTGGCACCTGATCAAGGAAACCTCGAAGGTGATGGGCTTCATCGGCGGCACCGCCGAGCGCCCGTTGCCGATCCGCGACGACGAAGCCGACGTGATCCTGCAGCGCGTGCAGACCGGCATCGACAAGCCGCGGCCGAAGGTGTTGTTCGAGCCGGGCCAGCTGGTGCGCGTCACCGACGGTCCGTTCAACGATTTCAACGGCACCGTGGAAGAGGTCAATTACGAAAAGAGCCGCGTGCGCGTGGCGGTTTCGATCTTCGGCCGTTCGACGCCGGTGGAACTGGAATTCGGCCAGGTCGAGAAAGCCTGATCCGCTTTTTTTTGAATGTCCGTCAGGATGACGGGCTGTTCTTCGCCGTCATGGAGGACGGCAAAAATACACGTGATACCGGGACACGTTGAAATCCCGGAACGATGGGGAGCCTGCACCGCAGGCGCTAGTACCCGGAGAGTAGAGCCATGGCAAAGAAAGTCGTCGGTTACATCAAATTGCAGGTCAAGGCCGGGCAGGCCAATCCCAGCCCGCCCGTCGGTCCTGCGCTGGGCCAGCGCGGCCTGAACATCATGGAGTTCTGCAAGGCCTTCAATGCGGCCACGCAGAAGATGGAGCCGGGTATTCCGATTCCCTGCATCATCACCGCGTACTCGGACCGCACCTTCACGTTCGTCACCAAGACGCCGCCGGCGTCGATCCTGCTGAAGAAGGCCGCAGGCATCACGTCCGGTTCCAAGCGCCCGAATACCGAGAAGGTCGGCAAGGTCAGCCGCAAGCAGCTCGAGGACATCGCCAAGGCGAAGGAGCCCGATCTGACCGCGGCGTCGCTGGACGCGGCCGTGCGCACCATCGCCGGCAGCGCGCGCAGCATGGGCCTGGTGACGGAGATCTGACATGAAAATCAGCAAGAAGTACAAGGCGATGAGCGCCACCGTCGTGCCGGGCAAGGCCTACGCGATCGACGAGGCCCTGAAGATCGTCAAGGAAAACTCCAAGCGCAAGTTCGTCGAATCCGTCGACGTCGCCGTGCGCCTCGGCGTGGATGCGAAGAAGTCCGACCAGCAGGTGCGCGGCTCGACCGTGCTGCCGGCCGGCACCGGCAAGACCGTGCGCGTCGCGGTGTTCTGCCCTCCGGGCGCCAAGGCCGACGAGGCGATGGCCGCGGGCGCCGACGTGGTCGGCATGGACGACCTCGCCGAGCGCATGCAGGGCGGCGACCTCAACTTCGACGTCGTGATCGCGACGCCGGATGCGATGCGCGTGGTCGGCAAGCTCGGCCAGGTGCTCGGTCCGCGCGGCCTGATGCCGAACCCCAAGGTCGGCACGGTGTCGCCGGATGCCGCCGGCGCGGTGCGCAATGCGAAGGCGGGCCAGGTGCGTTACCGCACCGACAAGGCCGGCATCGTCCACTGCACGATCGGCAAGGCCAGCTTCGAGGTGGATGCGCTCAAGGGCAACCTGCATGCGCTGCTGCACGACCTGCTCAAGGCCAAGCCGGCCGCGTCCAAAGGCCAGTTCCTGCAGAAGATCTCGCTGTCCTCGACCATGGGCGTGGGCGTGCTGATCGACCAGGCGAGCCTCACGCTCAAGTAATTGCTGCCAACGCGTCCCACCGACGCGTTTGGCACAGGGATGTGACAACACGAAGGTCGCGAAAGCGACCGGAGTGGAAAACGTGGCGCGGCTTTGCCGCGACCGTTTTCGCGCAACTGGGGCAGGAGCCCCATGTTGCGCATAGACAACGAATTTGAGGGCATCCCGCGCGAGCGGGCTGCCATCAAAGACCGCAGGTGCGGTCAGCGCGCATCGACGACGGGCACGGACGCTCGCATGGCAGGGATTCGCCGTCGGTGGAAGCGGGATCGCTCAATCGTCTCGCAAGAGACCGCCTGCGCAGATGGTTGCCGACCCTCCAAAGGAATTTGGAACGGCCACCTAGGGAACCGCGAGGTTCCCGCCCGCATCGGGACATCGATGCGGTGCTGGACCGCCGCCGGAGAGGTTCCGGCAGCGGAATCGTTTCGGAGGAACGCAATGGCTCTGAATCTTGCACAGAAAGAAGAAGTCGTTGCCGAACTGGCGGAAGTGGCCAAAGGCGCACTCTCCCTGGTTGCCGCCGAGTACGCGGGTCTGACGGTCGGCCAGTTGACCGACCTGAGGAAGAAGGCGCGCGCCAACGGGGTCTTCGTGAAAGTCGCGAAGAACACCCTGGTGGCGCGTGCGGTGGAGGGAACCGATTACCAGTGCGTCGCCGACGTGCTGAGCGGCCCCCTGCTGTACGCCTTCTCCAAGGAAGACCCGGGTGCCGCCGGCCGCCTGGTCAAGGAGTTCGTCAAGGCCAACGAAAAGCTCAAGCCAAGGCTCGTCGCGATCGGCGGCAAGAAGTACCCGGCGTCCCACGTGGACGTGCTGGCTTCCCTGCCGACCCGCGAACAGGCGCTGTCCATGCTGCTCAGCGTCATGGTCCAGCCCGCCACCATGCTGGTGCGCGTGCTGTCCGAGCCGGCCTCGCAGGTCGCGCGCGTCACCCGGCGCGTCGCGGAAAGCAAGGCCGCCTGAGCCCAACCGTTCGGCAATCCCACCCGATCCAATTAGCCGTTTACCAGGAGTACGAAAATGTCGTTGACCAATGAGCAGATCATCGAAGCGATCGCCAGCAAGTCCCTCGTCGAGGTGATGGAACTGGTGCGTGCGATGGAAGAGAAGTTCGGCGTGTCCGCCGCCGCCCCGGTGGCCATCGCCGCCGGCCCGGCCGCGGGTGGCGCCGCTGCCGCTCCGGCCGAGGAGCAGACCGAGTTCACCGTCGTGCTGAAGAGCGCCGGCGAGAAGAAGGTCGAAGTGATCAAGGTCGTTCGCGCGATCACCGGCTTGGGCCTGAAGGAAGCCAAGGACCTCACCGAGGCCGGTGGCACCGTGAAGGAAGGCGTGTCGAAGGACGACGCGGCCAAGTTCAAGAAGGACCTGGAAGCCGCTGGCGCGCAGGTCGAGGTCAAGTGACGCAGCGACGCGCTCACGCGCAAGCGTGAGCGACTTGTCGTCGCGTCATCCCGGTGCGCGCCGGGATCCAGTTGTCCGGATTTGATCTGACGGTGTTTGGTTTGACAAAGAAAATCCGCTGCATCCCGCCCATGCGGGAACGACGGTAACGCCCGAGGCTGGGAGCGCAAGCTCCCGGCCTTCGGTCGTTGTGGCGAAGAAGGGAGCGCGGTTTCGCGTTCGGAACGTTTTCACAGCGGGCGCTTCTCGGCCCGCTCCCTGTGGCGGCCCGTGCGCGAGCGCAGTTCCCGGTGTCAAGAGTCGACAGTGTGAAGTAGCGGGAGAAGGCGTGCTGGTGCCGGCAATACCAGCGACTTCCCACTGGCGATTTTCCCCTTCCCCCAGGGCCGCCCACGCGGCCCGCAGATGAAACAGGGCGAGCACACCATGACGACGACGTATTCCTTCACCGAAAAGAAGCGCATCCGCAAGGACTTCGGCAAGCGCCGGACCATCCTCGAGGTGCCGTTCCTGCTCGCGATCCAGGTCGACTCCTACCGCGAATTCCTGCAGCTGGACGTTCCGGCCGCGCAGCGCGAGGACAAGGGCCTGCACGCGGCGCTCAAGTCGGTGTTCCCGATCACCAGCTATTCCGGCAATGCCGCCCTCGAATACGTGAGCTACCGCCTCGGCGAGCCGCCGTTCGACGAACGCGAGTGCCGCAACCGCGGCCTGTCGTACGGCGCGCCGCTGCGCGTGACCGTGCGCCTGGTGATCTACGACCGCGAGTCGCCGACCAAGGCGATCAAGTACGTCAAGGAGCAGGAAGTCTACATGGGCGAACTGCCGCTCATGACCGACAACGGCACCTTCATCGTCAACGGCACCGAGCGCGTGATCGTCTCGCAGCTGCACCGTTCGCCGGGCGTGTTCTTCGACCACGACCGCGGCAAGACGCACAGCTCTGGCAAGCTGCTGTTCAACGCGCGCGTGATCCCGTACCGCGGCTCCTGGCTGGACTTCGAGTTCGACCCGAAGGACGGCCTGTTCTGCCGCATTGACCGCCGCCGCAAGCTGCCGGCGACGATCCTGCTGCGTGCACTGGGCTACAACAACGAGGAAATGCTCAAGGCGTTCTTCGAGATCAACACCTTCCACATCAACAGCAAGGAAGGCGTCGAGCTCGAGCTGATCCCCGAGCGCCTGCGCGGCGAAACCCTGAACTTCGACCTGGTCGCCGCCGGCAAGACCATCGTCGAGGCCGGCAAGCGCATCACCGCGCGCCACGTCAAGCAGCTGGAACAGGCAAAGATCGCCGCGCTGGAAGTGCCCGACGACTACCTGATGGGCCGCATCCTCGCGCACGACGTCGTTGACACCAGGACCGGCGAACTGCTGGCCTCGGCGAACGACGAGATCAACGAGACCCACCTCAAGAAGTTCCGCGAGGCGGGCATCGCCAACGTCGGCACGCTGTGGGTCAACGACCTCGACCGCGGCGCCTACGTTTCCAACACCCTGCGCATTGACCCGAGCAAGACCCAGCTCGACGCGCTGGTCGAGATCTACCGCATGATGCGCCCGGGCGAGCCGCCGACCAAGGACGCCGCGCAGAACCTGTTCTACAACCTGTTCTTCACCTTTGAGCGCTACGACCTGTCGGGCGTGGGCCGGATGAAGTTCAACCGCCGCGTCGGCCGCAAGGCGGTGACCGGCTCCAATGTCCTTTACGACGCCAAGTACTTCGGCGAGCGCAACGACGAGAACTCGAAGAAGCTCGTCGCGCAGTACGGCGACTCCTCCGACATCCTCGACGTGATGCGCGTGCTTTGCGAGATCCGCAACGGCCGCGGCACGGTGGACGACATCGACCATCTCGGCAACCGCCGCGTGCGTTCGGTCGGCGAGATGGCCGAGAACGTGTTCCGCGTGGGCGTCGTGCGCGTCGAGCGTGCGGTGAAGGAGCGCCTGTCCATGGCCGAGGCCGACGAGCTGACGCCGCAGGACCTCATCAACGCCAAGCCGGTCGCGGCCGCGGTGAAGGAGTTCTTCGGTTCCTCGCAGCTCTCGCAGTTCATGGACCAGAACAACCCGCTGTCCGAGGTCACCCACAAGCGCCGCGTCTCGGCGCTGGGACCGGGCGGCCTGACCCGCGAGCGCGCCGGATTCGAGGTCCGCGACGTGCACCCGACCCACTACGGCCGCGTGTGCCCGATCGAAACGCCGGAAGGCCCGAACATCGGCCTGATCAACTCGCTCGCGGTGTTCGCGCGCACCAACCGCTACGGCTTCCTCGAGACGCCGTACCGCAAGGTCGTGGGCGGCCGCGTGACCGACGAGGTCGAGTACCTGTCGGCGATCGAGGAGAACGACTACGTCATCGCGCAGGCGAACTCCGACGTCGACGCCAAGCTCAACCTGACCGCGCACTTCGTGACCTGCCGCTACCAGGGCGAGTCGCTGCTCAAGCCGCCGTCCGAGGTCCACTACATGGACGTCTCGCCGATGCAGACCGTGTCGGTCGCTGCGGCGCTGGTGCCGTTCCTCGAGCACGACGACGCCAACCGCGCGCTGATGGGCGCGAACATGCAGCGCCAGGCCGTGCCGACGCTGCGTTCGGAGAAGCCGCTGGTCGGCACCGGCATCGAGCGCGCGGTCGCGCGCGACTCGGGCGTCAACACCATCGCCCTGCGCGGCGGCGTGATCGACCAGGTGGATGCGGCGCGCATCGTGGTCAAGGCCAACGAGAAGGAAGTCGGCGACAACGACGCGGGCGTGGACATCTACACGCTCACCAAGTATACGCGCTCCAACCAGAACACCTGCATGAACCAGGTGCCGCTGGTGCGCGTGGGCGACCGGGTTGCCAAGGGCGACGTGCTCGCCGACGGCCCCTCGACCGACCTGGGCGAGCTCGCGCTCGGCCAGAACATGCTGGTCGCGTTCATGCCGTGGAACGGCTACAACTTCGAAGACTCGATCCTGCTCTCCGAGCGCG
>CAYUXZ010000070.1:0-7155 GCA_964449135.1 uncultured Gammaproteobacteria bacterium | reverse complement strand
GCGCCTGGATCGAGCGGCCGCTGGGCGTGTAGTAGCGCGCGGTGGTGAGCTTGATCGAATCGCCGTTGTCCAGCGGCAGGATGGTCTGCACCGAACCCTTGCCGAAGCTGCGGCTGCCGACGACCAACGCGCGGTGCGAATCGTGCAGTGCGCCGGCGAGCACCTCCGACGCGCTCGCGGTGCCGCCATCGATGAGCACCACGATCGGCGCGCCGTTCAGCAGGTCGCCGGGCGTCGCGGTGTAGGTCGCGTTCGCCGAGGGCAGTCGCCCCTTGGTCGAAACGATCGTGCCGCTGTCGAGGAAATCGTCGGCCGCCTCGACCGCGGCGTCGAGCAGGCCACCCGGATTGCTGCGCAGGTCGAGCACGATCCCGCGCAGCGGCGCGCGGTTGCGCGCTGACAGCTCGGCGATCTGCCGGGCCATGTCGGTCGCGGTGTCGATCTGGAAATTGGACAGGCGCACGTAGCCGTAGCCCGGCTCGAGCAGGCGCGTGCGCACGCTCTGGACCTTGATCACGTCGCGCTTGACCACGACGATCATCGGCGTGTCGGAGCCGTCGCGCACCACGCTGAGCTTGACCACGCTGCCCGGAGGCCCGCGCAGGCTGATGCTCGCGCTGTCGGCGTTGTCCGCGTCGATGGGCTTGCCGTCAATCGCGACGATCACGTCGCCGGCCTTGATTCCCGCGCGCGCGGCGGGCGTGCCGTCGATCGGCGCGACCACGCGCAGGCTGCGGTCCGGAAGCTGCATGACTTCCACGCCGATGCCTTCGTAGGCGCCGTTGGTATCCTGGTCGAGCTGCTCGGATTCGGCCTTGTCGAGGTAGGCGCTGTGCGGATCCAGGTCGGTGAGCAGTCCCCTCACCGAGGCCTGCATCAGCTTGCGGTTGCCGACCTTGTCCACGTAGGCCTGCTTGACCGCGCGATAGACCGCGACGTAGCGCTGGATTTCCGCGAGCGGCACTTCGCCCTCGCGTTCGGGCACATCGGCCTTCTTCGCCTCGGCTTGCGGTTTCGCGGGCGCGGGCGCGGTTTGCGCAAGCGCCGTGGAAACCGCGAACACGCAGAACAGCGACAGGAGCATGAAAGCGGTTCGGAAATCGGTTTTCATGAGGGCATCATCGCACCGAAGATGTTTTCAATGTCTGCGCAGATAACCGCGTGGATCCACCGCCTTGCCGTCCTGACGGATCTCGAAATACAACGCGGTGCGGCCCTGCCCGCCGGAGCTGCCGACCGTGCCCACCGCTTCGCCCGCGCGCACGGCGTCGCCGGCATTCTTGAGCAGCGCGTCGTTGTTCGCGTACAGGCTCATCAGGCCGTTGCCGTGGTCCACGATCACGATCAGGCCGTAGCCCTTGAGCCAGTTCGCGAACGCGACGCGACCGTCGGCGACCGCATGGACTTCCGCACCAGCGGAGCCGGCGATCAGCAGGCCGCTGCTGCCGCCACCATAGCCGCTGATCAGCGGGCCATCCAATGGCCACGGGAAATGTCCGCCCGGACCGTTGAACGGCGTGACGACCGGCGGCGTTGTCGCGCCGTTATGCGCGCCCTCGACGACTGCACGCGGCGGCGTGCGCGCCATCACCGCCGTGAGCTTCTTGATCAATTCTTCCAGCGCGCCGGCGTCGCGGCCGAGTTCCTTCATGTGCGCGGCACTGTCATGGTATTTCGCATCGAGGTCGGCAGCCAGCTTGCCGCGCTGTTTGCGCTGCGCCTGCACTTCCGTGAGCCGTGTGATCTGCTCGCGGCGCGAGCCCGCGAGGATGTCGCGCTGCGCATCCACCTGCATGGACACGTCGGCGAGCGTCTTGAGCTGCCCGGCCAGCGCGCCGATCCGGCGCATCCGGTCCTGCTCGAAATAACGGTGGTAGGCCATAGCGCGCGCCAGATCGACCACGCGATCCTGCGCGAGCAGCAGCTTGAGTTGTTCGGTGTCGCCCAGCGCATACGCCGAACGCAGCAGCGCGGCGAGCGCGGCGCGTTGTCCGGAAAGTTTGTCGCGCAGCGCGGCCTGCTGCAATTCGAGCTGCGCGAGCTTGCTCTGTTGAGCGACGATCGCCGTCTCGGTGTCGTGCAGCGAACGCGTGGCTTGGCCGACGTTGTCGTCGGCCGCGCGCAACGCCTTGCTCGCGTCGCTGCGCTCGCCTTCGAGTTCGCGCTGCTGCGCGGCCAGCGCATCGAGCTGCTGGTGCAGGTCGTGCAATCTGGTTTCTGCGGCCGCCTTGTTCGTCGCGGCTTCGGTCTTGTTCGATGTGGCAGGTTTGTTCGAAGCGGCCTCCGGCTTGGCCATCGGTGCAGCGATCGCATGGCCGGACGCAAGCCAGAGTGTGGATGCGGCCGCAAGGATTTGAAGCGATCGCGTCACGCGAATTGCACCAGCGAGCGCCCGGTCATCGCCGCCGGCTGCGGCAGGCCCATCAGTTGCAGCAGCGTCGGCGCGAGGTCACGCAGTGCGCCGCCGTCGCGCAGCGTGGCGCGCCGGCCGAGATAGACGCAGGGCACCGGTCCGACCGTGTGCGCGGTGTGCGGCTGGCCGGTGACCGGATCGCGCATGAGCTCGAGGTTGCCGTGATCGGCGGTGAGGATCATCTCGCCGCCGACTTCCTCGAGCGCGGCGCGGATCGCGCCCAGCGCAGCATCGACTGCCTCGGCTGCCTTGATCGCCGCGGGCAGATCGCCGGTATGGCCGACCATGTCGGGATTGGCGATGTTGCAGACGATCGCGTCGAAGCGCTGCGAACGGATCGCCTCGCACAATTTCACGGTCAGCTCCGGGCAGCTCATCTGCGGCTGCAGGTCGTAGGTCGCGACTTTGGGCGAGGGGATCAGGATGCGTTCCTCGCCCGCGACCGGCGCCTCGACGCCGCCGTTGAAGAAGAACGTCACGTGCGCGTATTTCTCGGTCTCGGCGATGCGCAGCTGGGTCATGCCGTGCGCGGCGAGCACGTCGCCGAAGGTGTCGCGCAGGTCTTCGGGCAGGTATGCGACGCGCGCGGGCAACGTGGCGTCGTATTCGGTGAGGCAGACGAAACGCGCGAGCGCGATGCGCCGCGGGCGGGCAAAGCCGTCGAAGTGCTCGCGCACGAAGCACGCGCTGATCTCGCGCGCGCGGTCGGCGCGGAAATTCATGAACACCACTGCGTCGCCGTCGCGGACTCCAGCGCCGCCGGCGATCACGGTCGGCTGCACGAACTCGTCGTTCTCGCCGCGCGCGTACGCCGCTTGCAGCGCGGACAACGCGTCGGGCGATTCGAACTCCGCTTGAGCCTGCGTGATCGCGCGATACGCCTTCTTGACACGGTCCCAGCGCTGATCGCGATCCATCGCGTAGTAGCGTCCGCTGACGGTCGCGATGCGCGCGTTGCCGAGCCGCGCGCAAAGGGCATCGAGCGCGCGCAAGCTCGCTTCGGCCGAACGCGGCGGCGTGTCGCGGCCGTCGAGGAAGGCGTGCACCGCGACCTGCGGCACGCCGCGGCGTTTCGCGAGTTCCAGCATCGCGAAGATGTGCGCTTCGTGGCTGTGCACGCCGCCCGGGGAGAGCAGCCCGAATACATGCAGGGTACCGGCGCCGGATTTCACCGCATCGCTGGCCGCGCACAGTTCGGCATTGGCGAAAAACGAACCGTCCTCGATCGCCGCGTCGATGCGGGTGAGGTCCTGATAGACGATGCGGCCGGCGCCGATGTTCATGTGGCCGACTTCGGAATTGCCCATCTGCGCCTCGGGCAGGCCGACGAACCTGCCTTCGGTGTGCACCAGCGTGTGCGGGCAGTCGGCGAGCAGGCGCCGCCAGTTCGGCAGGTTTGCCTGCGCGATCGCGTTGTCGGCGGGCTCTTCGCGATGCCCCCAGCCATCGAGGATCAGCAACAGCGCGGGTTTGGGTCGGTGACTTTCGGCACTCACGGGAAACTCGCTTTCGGCGCAATGTCGTGGACGCGTTAGTGTAGCGGAGCGCGCTTGAACGCTCCTTCCTCCTCCTACATCGAATTTTCATCCACGCCAGACCAGGATCCGCTATGCGCACCCCGTCCCTGTTCACCGCCATCGCGTTCAGCGTGCTGCTCGTCGCCGGCTGCGACGCGGACGGCAACGGCCTCGACAAGGTCAACGGCAGCGTCGAAGTCAAGGACGGCGCGCACGCCGGCAACGCGAGCACGGTCAACGGCAGCATCGACATCGGCCGCGGCGCGATCATCACCAACGCAGAGACGGTCAACGGCGCGATCACGCTCGGCGAGCGCGCGCACGCGGGTTCGCTCGAGACGGTCAACGGCGGCATCGAACTCGAAAACGCGGCCGATGTCGCGCGCGGCGCGAGCACGGTCAACGGCTCGCTGGAACTCGCGTCGGGCAGCCATGTCGGCGGTCGGCTGGAGAACGTCAACGGCCACATCCGGCTCGATCACGCGAATGTGGACGGCGGCATCGAGACCGTGAACGGCGATGTCACCATCGGCAGCGGCTCGATCGTGCGCGGCGGCCTGCACGTGCAGAAGAACCACGGCTTTTCGCTCTCCTTCAGCGAGCCGCGCAAGCCGCGCATCGTGATCGCTTCGGACGCGCAGGTCGAAGGCACATTGCAGTTCGATCGCGACGTGGATCTGTTCGTCGCACCGGACGCGAAGGTCGGCAAGATCGTCGGCGCGACCGCGCAACCCTATACCGGCAAGTAAGCGTGGCCGCGGCTCTCAGCCGCTGAGACACGCGCAGAGGATGCTGGTCGTGCGCCGGTGCGCGGCGCGATCCGATCATCTTCGTTTGCGTGCCATGAGCCTGCGTTGCCTGTTCGTCGATTTCGACTCCTACTTCGCTTCGGTCGAGCAGTACGACGAGCCGCGCCTGCGCGGACAGCCGGTGGGCGTGGTGCCGGTGATGGCCGATACCACCTGCTGCCTCGCCGCGAGCTACGAGGCCAAGGCGCATGGCGTGAAGACCGGCACCGGCGCGCGCGAAGCGCGTGAGAAATGCCCGCAGATCCGGCTTGTGCTCGCGCGGCCCGCCCGCTATATCGAACTGCACCACCGACTGATGGCCGCGATCCAGGACTGCATCCCGCACGGCCAGGCGGCTTCGGTTGACGAAGTGCCGTGCTGGCTGATCGGCCGCGAACGCCGGCGCGAAAACGCCGAGGCGATCGCACGCAGCATCAAGCAGCGGCTGGTCGATCTTGGCTTCAGTCCGGCGATCCGCTGCTCGATCGGCATCGCGCCGAACCGGTTCCTCGCAAAGACCGCTTCGGACATGAACAAGCCCGACGGCCAGACCGTGATCGAGCAGGCCGATCTTCCGCAAGCATTGCACGGGCTGGAATTGCGGGATTTCTGCGGGATCGGGCCGTCCATGGAAGCGCGGCTGCATGCGGCCGGCATCCGCACCACCGAACAACTCTGCGCGGCCACGCGCGAACACCTGCGCGCGGCCTGGGGCAGCATCGAGGGTGAGCGCTACTGGCTGCTACTGCGCGGCTTCGACGTGCCCGAGCGTCCGACCCGGCGCGGCTCGGTCGGGCATTCGCACGTGCTCGGCCCGGAATTGCGCAGCTTCGAGGGCATGCGCGCAGTGCTGTTCAAGCTGCTCGCGAAAGCGGCGATGCGGCTGCGGCACGAAGGCTTTCGCGCCGGCGGCCTGGCGATCCGCGTGCGCTTCGTCGGCAGCGAGCGGCGCTTCGAGCGCGACCTGCGCTTCGCGCCGATCGACGACACGCCGACGCTGCTGCATCTGCTCGGCGATGCGTTGCTGCCGTTGCAGACGGCGATCGGAAGCGGGCGTTGGAATCCGCGGCGGCATCCGCCGTTGTCGGTCGCGGTCACCCTCGTCGATCTGGAGCCGGTTGGCGGCATCACCGCCGAACTGATGCCCGAACGAGAGCGGGCGAAGACCATGAGCGCCGTGCTCGATCGCATCAACGTCCGCTACGGCAACAATGCGGTGTATTTCGGCGCAATGGCAGAAGCGCTCGCCCATGACGCGGCGCCGATGCGGATCCCGTTTTCAACGATCCCGGATACGGCGCTGGAGGAAGACGCCCGGCCCAGGCACGTGGCCCGCAAGCATCGGGCGCACGAGAGCGACCACGAGCTCTGGCTGCAGCGCGAACGCCAGTTCAAGGTGCTGGCCGAACAGAGCCATCGCGATGCGCAAGGCAAACGCAAACCGCATCAGCCTTCGGGGACGGGCGGCTGGGGGCCGAAATCAAAGATGGGGGCGACAGAAAGCGCTTCGAGCGAATTGTTCTGAACGCGGGAAAACAAAGGCCGGTCCCCCAAGGAACCGGCCTTTGCTTCGTTGAAAGTAACGGCAAGAAACCATCCATGACGCCCCTCGACGGCCCGGCCCTCCCTGGCCGGGCGCTCACCGGCGCAGCCGATGCCATGAAAGGCATCGGCTGCGCCGGTGAGCCTCTTGCATGAAAGCCCTGCGCGGGCAGATCACTGCCCCGAAGCTTTAAAAAGACAAAACCCCTCCGTCTTTCGACGGAGGGGTTTGCCTTTTATAAAGACCCTGGCGATGACCTACTCTTGCATGGCTTGAGCCACACTACCATTGGCGCGCCTGCGTTTCACTGCCGAGTTCGGGATGGGATCGGGTGGGGCCACAGGGCTATGGTCGCCAGGGAGAGGGTGGAGGGTCGCGGGACGCTTTCGATGTTCCGGAAGCTTTCGCGCTCACGCTCTCATGGGGTCGGGACGTAATGAGTCGGTTGCGACGTGCCTTGCACGTGTCGCAAGAGTTACTTCAGGCAAACCTCGAAGCAATTTGAGGTTATATGATCAAGCCGCACGGATCATTAGTACTGGTTAGCTCAACGCATTGCTGCGCTTACACACCCAGCCTATCAACCAGGTCGTCTTCCTGGTTCCTTCAGGGGCCTTGTGGCCCGGGAGATCTCATCTTGAGGCGCGCTTCCCGCTTAGATGCTTTCAGCGGTTATCGCTTCCGTATATAGCTACCCGGCAGTGCCACTGGCGTGACAACCGGAACACCAGAGATACGTCCACTCCGGTCCTCTCGTACTAGGAGCAGCCCCTCTCAAATCTCCAACGCCCACGACAGATAGGGACCGAACTGTCTCACGACGTTCTGAACCCAGCTCGCGTACCACTTTAAATGGCGAACAGCCATACCCTTGGGACCGGCTACAGCCCCAGG
>CAYUXZ010000069.1:561-8035 GCA_964449135.1 uncultured Gammaproteobacteria bacterium | reverse complement strand
GGCCGGAGCGGCGGTGCCCGGGGCGGCCGGAGCAGCGGCGGCCGGAGCGGCGGCGGTGCTGGCCGCGGCGGGAGCGTTCGCCTCGGTGGCGGCGTCCTTGCTGGCCTCGTTGTTGCAGGCCGCCAGGGACAGACCGAGAGCCAGGGCGAGCAGGGTCTTGTTCATGGACATGTGCACTTCCTCGTCTATATGCGTTATGAAAAAAAGTCTGGGCACGCGCGCGGCGCGCACGTCCGACCATCATCTCATGTCCAGCGCGCGTGTCAAGCGCAATTCGGCTGGTTTTGTGATGGAAGCCGGGGTCTGCGTCAAGGAATCTCGACCGCGATCGCCGTGGCTTCGCCGCCGCCGATGCACAGTGCGGCCACGCCGCGACGCAGTCCACGCTTGCGCAGGGCGTGGACCAGGGTCACCACGATGCGCGCGCCGGTCGCGCCGATGGGATGGCCCATCGCGCAGGCGCCGCCGTTGGCGTTGAGCTTCTCGTGCGGGATGCCGAGGTCGCGGATCGGGGCCATGGCGACGACAGCGAACGCCTCGTTGACCTCGAACAGGTCCACGTCGCCCACCTTCCAGCCGGCCTTGTCGAGCACGTTGGAGATCGCCTTGACCGGCGCGGTGGTGAACCATTCGGGCTGCTGCGCGTGGGTCGCGTGGGCGACGATCCGTGCCAGCGGCTTCAACCCGCACCGCGCGGCTTCGTCCTCGCTGACGAGAACCGTCGCGGCCGCGCCGTCGGAAATGCTCGACGAACTCGCCGCGGTCACCGTGCCGTCCTTGCGGAACGCGCCCTTCAGTGTCGGGATCTTCGCGATGTCGGATTTGCCCGGCTGTTCGTCGGTGGCGAACTCCGCGTCGCCCTTGCGCGTGGCGACCTTGACCGGAACGATCTCGTCGGCGAACGCGCCCGAGGCGATCGCGCCCTGCGCACGCTTCACCGACTCGATCGCGAACGCGTCCTGCTGCTCGCGGGTGAAACCGTACTTGTCGGCGGTGAGTTCGGCGAACACGCCCATCGACTGGCCGTCGTAAGGATTGGTCAGGCCGTCCCAGGCCATGTGGTCGAGCATCTCGGTGCTGCCGTAGCGGATGCCGGTCCGCGAGTTCTTCAGCATGTGCGGCGCGTTGGTCATGGACTCCATGCCGCCGGCGACGACCACGTTCACCGAACCGGCCTTGATCGCATCCACGCCGAACATGATCGCTTTCATGCCTGAACCGCAGACCTTGTTGAGCGTCGTGCAGGCTGCGTCGGCCGGAATTCCGGCCCCCAGCGCGGCCTGGCGCGCCGGCGCCTGACCGAGCGCGGCCGGCAGCACACAGCCCATGAGGACTTCCTGGACGTCGGCGGCGGCGATGCCGGATTGTTCCAGCGCTGCGCGGATCGCGGTCGCGCCGAGGGTCGGCGTCGGCACGCCGGTGAACTGGCCGAGGAAGGAACCGATGGCGGTGCGCTTGGCGCCGACGATGACGACGTGGCTCATGGAACGACTCCGTGGGGTGCGGCCGACGTCCGTCGGCCGGGGATATGAATCCGATGATACGACCGTATGCTGCGCTGCGGCAAATCCGCCGGACGTCAATCCTTGTCGGCGAACAACTCGCGCCCGATCAGCATCCGCCGGATCTCGTTCGTGCCCGCGCCGATCGCATACAGCTTGGCGTCACGCAGGATGCGACCGGTCGGGTACTCGTTGATGTAGCCGTTGCCGCCGAGCGCCTGGATGCCCTCGAGCGCGACCTGCACGGCGGCTTCGGAGGCGTGCAGCAGGCAGGACGCGGCATCCACGCGCGACTTGTGGCCGGCGTCGTAGTCGCGCGCGACCTGGTAGGCGTAGGCGCGCGAGGACTGCAGCGCGGTGTACATGTCGGCGATCTTGGCCTGCATGATCCCGAACGTGCCGATCGGTTCGTCGAACTGCTTGCGCTCGCGCACGTAGGGCAGGGCGGCGTCGACCGCGGCCTGCATCAGGCCGATCGGGCCGCCGGTCAGCACGAGGCGCTCGGTGTTGAGCCCCGACATCAATACCTTGACGCCCTGGTTCACCTCGCCGAGCACGTTCTCGGCCGGGATCTCGCAGTTCTCGAACACCAGCTCGCAGGTGTTCGATCCGCGCATCCCGAACTTGTCGAGCTTCTGCGCGGTGGAAAAGCCCTTCATGCCACGCTCGACGAGGAAAGCGGTCATGCAGCGGCTGCCGGCGTCCTTGCCCGCGGTGCGCATGTAGACGATCAGCACGTCGGCCTCGGGGCCGTTGGTGATCCACATCTTGCTGCCGTTCGCGAGCCACGCGCCGTCGCGCAGCTCCGCGCGGCACGTCATCGAGCCGACCACGTCCGAGCCCGCGCCCGGCTCGCTCATCGCCAGCGCGCCCTTCCACTCGCCGGAGCAGAGCTTCGGCAGGTATTTCTCGCGCTGCGCGGGGTTGCCGTTGTTGAACAGGTTCTGCACGCACAGGTTCGAGTGCGCGCCATAACTCAGGCCGACCGAACCCGACGCGCGCGAAATTTCCTCCATCGCCACGACGTGCGCGAGGTAGCCCATGCCCGAGCCGCCGAGGTCGCCCGGGATCGTGATCCCGAGCAGCCCCATCCCGCCGAGCTTTTCCCACAGGTCGGCGGGGAACAGGTTGTCGTGGTCGATCTGCGCGGCGCGCGGCGCGATTTCCGCGTCCGCGAATCGGCGCACGGCATCGCGCAGAGCGTCGATTTCTTCGCCGAGGGGAAAGGTACGCATCAGCCGTGCCGCATCCGGCCGAGGAAGCGCGGCTGGCCCATGTAGGGCAGCTTGACGCGGCCGATCAGGTCGATGCGCTCTTCCGCCATGCGGTCGGCGGCCTTGTAGGTCGGGATGCCGTCGCGCTTGGCGATCTGGAAGATCTTGCCGAGGTTGTAGTAGATCGTGCGCATCATGCGCATCGCGCGCTCGCGGTTGTAGCCGTCGATTTCCAGCGAGACGTTCATCAGGCCGCCGGCGTTGACCGCGTAGTCGGGCGCATAGAGCATCCCGCGCTTCTCGAGGTCGTCGCCGATCGCGTCGGTCGCGAGCTGGTTGTTCGCGGCGCCGCAGATGATCTTGCACTTCAGGCGCGCCAGCGTTTTCTCGTTGACGGTGCCGCCGAGCGCGCACGGGGAATAGACGTCGGCGTCGGTGTCGTAGATGTCGTCGAGGCCGACCGCTTCGGCGCCGTATTCGGCGACTGCTTTCTTCACCAGGTCCTGGTTGATGTCGGTGACATACACCTTGGCGCCCTGCTCGCGCAGCAGCTTGATGAAGTGCATTCCGACGTGGCCCGCGCCCTGCACGGCATAGACGTGCTTGCCGACTTCCTCGTGTCCGAACTTGACCTGCAGCGCGGCCATCAGGCCCTGCAGGGTGCCGTAGGCGGTGAACGGCGAGGGATCGCCCGAGCCGCCGTGGACCTGGTGCACGCCGGTCACGAAATCGGTCTCGCGGAACACGTATTCCATGTCGTTGACGTCGATGCCGACGTCCTCGGCGGTGATGTAGCGGCCGCCCAGCGAATTGACGAAACGGCCGAACGCGCGGAACAGCGCCTCGGACTTGTCCTTGCTCGGATCGCCCCAGATCACCGCCTTGCCGCCGCCGAGGTTCAGGCCCGAAACCGCCGCCTTGTAGGTCATGCCGCGCGAGAGGCGCAACACATCGTTGAGGGCGTCCTGTTCGCTCGCGTACGACCACATGCGGGTGCCGCCGAGCGCCGGGCCGAGCACGGTGTTGTGGATCGCGATGATGGCCTTCAGGCCGGCATCGGGGTTGTGGCAGAAGACGACTTCCTCGTGACCGTTCTTGGCGAGGCTCTCGAAAATCATGGTGGAACTCCGGCTGGTGGCGTGCGGCGGGCAGGCGAGTTGTTCATCGCCGATGACCCGTCCATGGGACGGGGAGCCGCGCATTTTATCCCAGCCGGAGATCGGCCGTCGTGGGCACGATTTCACGCCGTCGTGCAAGCCGCGAGCGACGGATGTAATCCCGATGATCCGGTGCTGTCGCGCCTCGTCAGTGGCGCGCCCAGTAGCCTTCGTGGAAGCGCCAATGCGGGCCGTAGGGTTCCCAGCGCGGGCCGACCCATTCGTAGCCGCGGCGCTCGCGGATCCAGCGACCGGGCACCCACGAATAATGGTGGCCATGCCAGCGCCAGTGACCGGGCGCCCAGACCCAGCCTTCGCGGACGATCACGCGCTCGTAGCGCGGCGGCGGGGGCGGGCCGTAACCGATGCCGATGTAGGGGTGCGCGGACGCGGTCGGTGCGTAAAAGTTCGTCGCTGCGCCGACGCCAAGCAGTCCGATCAAGGCCAAGGTGCGGATGTTCATGGGGTCGCTCCATTCACTGTCGGGTATCGAACGGGTTCCATCGTACCCGCCCTCGGTGAATGCAACGCGACCGGATGCCCGCAGTTGACGGCGCCGCGAGCGGGTTCAGCGCGGAGCAGGGATGCGCCGGGTTTTGGTTCAGAACGCGCGCAACGACTCCACGCGGATCCAGCACGACGCCAGCCATTTTTTGCCTGCGCGTACGGGCCGGCCCGCGTGCAGGCTGTGCGCATCGGGGCTGCCGTCCTCAAGCAGGTTGTGGAACATCACCGCGCGTCCGCGCTTCGGGCTCACCGACACGTCGCGATCGGGGAACACGGTTTCGCCGCCTTCCGGTACGTCGTTGAGATAGACGCAAACCGTGCTGTGCCGTTGCCCGCCCGGTTGCGAAAGCTGCGGCGCGGACGGAAAGAAATAATCGCGGTGCGGATGGTACTGGTCGCCGATGCCGTAATGCAGCAGGGTCAGCGGCTCGCAATTCGCGAGTCCGAATCCCGCCATCTCAGCCATGCGCGATTGCAGGATGCGGATGCCGACGTCGTCGTGGGTCGGCACGAAGGTCATGTCCTGGCTGGTGCGCACGTCGAATTGCAGCGGCGCGCCGGTGGCGGGATGGATGACTCGGGAGCGTTCGACGAAGCGTGCCCCCGAATAGATCAGATAACGGCATTCCTCGTCGCTGAGCAACTCCTCGCAGGTCGCGATTTCGGGCGACTCGCTGTGGCGTTGCAACGCACGACGCGGCCGCGGGTCGTCGAGGCTCAGGGTTTCCCACGGCGGTTCGGAGTTCACGTCCGTTACGGCGTCCGTCGCTCCCGAATCGGGTTCCGGCAATTCGACCGGAATGTCCATCGCGCGCAGTTCGTTCGCGTAATCCAGCGCCAGAGCCGCGTCGCGCGGCGTGCCTCGACCTGCGTGCAGGCGGTCGGCCAGCAGGGCCGCGCCGACCGGATCGCGCGCATCGGTCGCGCGGCGCAGGCAGACGACGGCGGCCTGCTGGTGGATCGGGTCTTCGCTCTGTCCGAACAGCATCGCGGCGACGCGCAACGCCGCGGGGTATCCGCCTCGCGCGCTCCGCGCGATCCATGCGGCGATGCGCCGCTCGTCGCGCGCCATCGCGACGCCGCCAAGCGCGATCTGTGCGAGCAGATACGGGGTTTCCGCGGTGCCGCCGGCGCGCTCGGCACGCTGCAGCAGCTCCACCGCATGCGCGGGATTCGCATCGCGACCGAAACCGTGCAGATGCACGAGCGCCAGTTCGGTGAGCGCCGCCGGATGCTCGTTCGCGGCGGCGCGTTCCAGGCACTGTGTCGCGCCGGCGAGGTCGTTCGCGGCGAGGTGTTCGCGTGCCTGCAGGTAGTCGCGTTCGCCGGTAGCGCGATCCGGTGAAGTCGAAGGGGTGTCGGACATTCGCCTTGGTTCGGGGCCGATACGAAGGTTTCAGTGTAACAAGCGGCGTCCGTGCGCGGCCGCAGTCCGTCGCGGGCACGGTACAATCGGACGGTTCCCGCATTGCCTTGCATCGGAGTTCCGATGAGCACGCCCAAGCCTTCCTCCGCCCGCGGCAGCGCGCCTGCCAGCGAAGCCAACCCCGAGGCCAGCCCGCTTCGCTTCGTGACCGCGGCCAGCCTGTTCGACGGCCACGACGCCGCGATCAACATCATGCGCCGGCTGATCCAGGCGCAGGGCGCGGAAGTGATCCACCTCGGCCACAACCGCAGCGTCGAGGACGTCGTGCGCGCCGCGCTGCAGGAAGACGCCGACGCGATCGCGCTGTCGAGCTACCAGGGCGGCCACGTCGAGTACTTCAAGTACATGGTTGACATGCTCAAGGAGCGCGGCGCCGCGCACATCCGCGTGTTCGGCGGCGGCGGTGGCACGATCACGCCCGAGGAGATCCGCGAACTCGAGGCCTACGGCGTCGAGCGCATCTACCACCCGAACGACGGCATGAAGATGGGCCTGGTCGAGATGATCGAGGACGTCGTCAAGCGCGCGGCCGAAGCGCGTGATCGCAGCGCACCGCAGCGCGACAAGAAAGGCGGCTCTCCGCACATCGACGACGAGATCGGCATCGGCCACGCGCTCAGCGCGATCGAGAACGGCGAGCATTCCGAGGCCGAACTCGCGCACCTGCGCAAGCAGTGGCAGCTCGCCGGAGGCAAGACGCCGGTCGTGGGCATCACCGGCACCGGCGGCGCCGGCAAGTCCTCGGTCACCGACGAACTGCTCAACCGCTTCCTCGCGAGCTTCCCGCAGATGCGCGTCGCGGTGATTTCGGTGGATCCGACCCGCCGCCGCAGCGGCGGCGCGCTGCTCGGCGACCGCATCCGCATGAACTCGCTGCGCAGCCACCGCGTGTACATGCGCTCGATGGCCACGCGCCGGCAGAACGTCGCGACGAACGCGGTGCTCAAGGACTGCATCGCCTTCCTCAAGGGCCTGGGCTACGACCTCGTGATCGTCGAGACCGCGGGCATCGGCCAGAGCGATTCGGAGATCGTCGACCTCGTCGATTTCCCGATGTACGTGATGACCAGCGACTACGGCGCGGCCAGCCAGCTCGAGAAGATCGACATGATCGACTTCGCGCAGTTGATCGTGCTCAACAAGTACGACCGCCGCGGCGCCGAGGACGCGCTGCGCGACGTGCGCAAGCAGTGGAAGCGCAACCACAACGCATTCAAGGTCGCCGACGGCGACGTGCCGGTGTATCCGACGATCGCCAGCCAGTTCAACGATCCGGGCATCAGCTGGATGTTCGCGAACCTGTGCCGGCTGCTGCGCGAAAAGCTGCAATTGCAGACGGAGAAGTGGACGCCGCAGATCGACACCAGCCTGAAGGAGCCGCGCGCGACGGTGCTGATCCCCGGCGCGCGCGCGCGCTATCTCGCCGAGATCGCCGAGCAGGGCAGGTCCATCAACGCGGGCATCGAGAAGCAGGCCGAAGCCGCCGACCGCGCGCAGGCGTTCTGGCAGGCGCTGCACGAACTCGCCGATTCGAAGCTGCCCAAGCAATTGGCTTTGTACGATTCGTCCGATCTGTTGTCGCACCCTCACCCCAGCCCTCTCCCGCCCGCGGGAGAGGGAGACAAGCCAGCCTCCCCCCCTCGTGGGGAGGGCCCCGCCCAAGGGACC
>CAYUXZ010000069.1:0-551 GCA_964449135.1 uncultured Gammaproteobacteria bacterium | reverse complement strand
GGGCGGGGGAGGCCGCGCCGAAGGCGCGGGTGAGGGTGGCGCTGTTGCGCTCGATCGCTCGCTGCTGACTTTGCGCCAGCGCTACAACGACGCGATCCATTCGCTGTCGTCCGACTCGCTGAAGCTGCTGCGCGAATGGCCGGCGCGACTGAAGTCGATCACCGACGAAGTCAACGAGTACAAGGTCCGCGACAAGACCATCCGCGTGGTGAACTACCGCGAATCGCTGTCGCACCAGAAGATCCCGAAGATCGCCGCGCCGACCTACAAGAGCTGGGGCGAGCTGCTGACCTTCCTCGGCAAGGAAAACCTGCCGGGCAGTTATCCCTACACCGGCGGCGTGTATCCGTATCGCCGCACCGGCGAGGATCCGATCCGCATGTTCGCGGGCGAGGGCACGCCCGAGCGCACGAATCGCCGCTTCCATTATCTGAGCCAGGGCCTGCCCGCCGCGCGCCTGTCGACCGCGTTCGACAGCGTCACGTTGTACGGCGAAGACCCCGCCCCGCCCCCGGACATCTACGGCAAGATCGGCACCCCCCGGATCAACA
>CAYUXZ010000068.1:0-8140 GCA_964449135.1 uncultured Gammaproteobacteria bacterium | reverse complement strand
CCTTCATCTGCTCGTTGAGGTAGTACTCGCGCTGGCTCTTCTCCATCTGCGACTTCACGCGGCCGCGGATGCGCTTTTCGAGCTGCTGCACGTCGATCTCGCCCTCGACGTAGCCGATCAGCAGTTCCAGGCGCGCGGCGACGTCGAGCGTCTCCAGCAGCTTCTGCTTCTCCGACAGGCGCACGCCGATGTGCGCGGCGACTGTGTCCGCGAGCCGGCTGGGGTCGGTGATGCCGTTGATCGTCGCGAGCAGCTCGGGCGGCAGCTTGCGGTTGGTCTTCAGGTACTGCTCGAACTGCGAGACCAGCGAGCGCGCGGTGACCTCGACCTCGCGCTCGTCGCCGGAGAGTTCCGAATCGAGCACGTCCGCGACCGCGGTCAGCACGCCGTCGCGTTCGCCGCATTCGCGCAGGCGCGCACGCGCGCTGCCCTCGACCAGCACCTTGATCGTGCCGTCGGGCAGCTTGAGCAATTGCAGCACCGTCGCCAGCGTGCCCATCTCGTGCAGGTCCTTCGCGCCGGGTTCGTCGGTGTCCGGGCTCTTCTGTGCGACGAGCAGAATGCGTTTGTCGGATTCCATCGCCATCTCGAGCGCGCGCACCGAGCGGTCGCGCCCCACGAACAGCGGGATCACCATGTGCGGATACACGACGACGTCACGCAGCGGCAGCACGGGCAGATCGACGCGTTGGGGGGTGTGGCTCGTCATGTCGGCGGGCTCCTGATGCGCGAATGCTTCCAGTGCCGATTTATGGGGCCGCGCGCGCGCGCTTGCAAGCGCTGCGTCGCGCGGCGGTTCAGACACGGCTGGAATCAGCGACTTGCGTGGCGCCGGCGGGAGCCGGCCGGCGTCATTCCGAGGACGCCGCGCGCTTGGGCTCGGCGTTGCTGTAGATCAGGTAGGGCTCGGTCTGGTGCTCGACCACCGCCTCGTCCACCACGACCTTGCTCACGTTCTCCAGCGACGGCAGGTCGTACATCGTGTCGAGCAGCACCGATTCGAGGATCGTGCGCAGGCCGCGCGCGCCGGTCTTGCGCTTGAGCGCCTTGCGCGCGACCGCGGCCAGCGCCTCCGGGCGCAGCTCGAGGTCCACGCCTTCCATGTCGAACAGCTTGCGGAACTGCTTGCTGATCGCGTTCTTGGGCTGGGTCAGGATCTTCACCAGCGCGGCCTCGTCGAGTTCCTCGAGCGTCGCCACGACCGGCAGGCGGCCGACGAACTCGGGGATCAGGCCGAACTTGATCAGGTCCTCCGGCTCGACGTCGGCGAGCAGGCGACCGATCTCGGTCTTGCGCGACTGGCTCTTCACCTTCGCGCCGAAGCCGATGCCGCCGGCGTCGGTGCTGCGCTGCTGGACGATCTTCTCCAGCCCCGCGAATGCGCCGCCGCAGATGAACAGGATGTTCTTGGTGTCCACCTGCAGGAATTCCTGCTGCGGGTGCTTGCGGCCGCCCTGCGGCGGAACGCTGGCGACCGTGCCTTCGATGAGCTTGAGCAGCGCTTGCTGCACGCCCTCGCCGGAGACGTCGCGCGTGATCGACGGGTTCTCGGACTTGCGCGAGATCTTGTCGATCTCGTCGATATAGACGATGCCGGTCTGCGCCTTCTCGACGTCGTAGTCGCACTTCTGCAGCAGCTTCTGGATGATGTTTTCGACGTCCTCGCCGACGTAGCCGGCCTCGGTCAGCGTCGTCGCGTCGGCGATCGTGAACGGCACGTTGAGCAGGCGCGCGAGCGTCTCGGCGAGCAGGGTCTTGCCCGAGCCGGTCGGGCCGACCAGCAGGATGTTCGACTTCGACAGCTCGACATCGTCGTTCTTGCTGCGGCTCTCGATGCGCTTGTAGTGGTTGTAGACCGCGACCGACAGCGTCTTCTTCGCGCGCTGCTGGCCGACCACGTACTGGTCGAGCACGTCCATGATCTCGCGCGGCTTGGGCAGGTGGCTGCCGGAAGCTTGCGCCTTCTCCTCGAGCTCCTCGCGGATGATGTCGTTGCAGAGCTCAACGCACTCGTCGCAGATGAACACCGACGGGCCGGCGATCAGCTTACGGACTTCGTGCTGGCTCTTTCCGCAGAACGAGCAGTAGAGGATCTTGCCGCTGTCGCTGGATCGGCTGGTACGGTCGTCGCTCATGCGTCTCGCGCTCCGGGGAGGAGGGTCGTTTTCAGAATAGCATAGGCCACGCCGGGGTCTGGCGGCCGCAGGCGCTCCATGCGCCTGTCGGCACTCCCCACATCCGTGTGGGTCGTGGTTCGGAATTGGGACAGGGTTCTCAGCAGGCCGTTCAGGACGCCTGGATCGTCTCGTCGGCGCGGCGCGCGATCACCTGGTCGATCAGGCCGTAGGCTCGGGCTTCCTCGGCGCTCTTGAAGTTGTCGCGCTCGGTGTCGCGCGCGATCGCGTCGACCGACTGGCCGGTATGGCTGGCCATGATCTCGTTGAGCCGCGCCTTCAGCGAGAGGATCTCGCGCGCGTGGATCTCGATGTCGGTGGCTTGGCCCTGGAAGCCGCCCAGCGGCTGGTGGATCATCACCCGCGAGTTCGGCAGCGCGTAGCGCTTGCCGTGGGTGCCCGCCGCCAGTAGCAGCGAACCCATGCTGGCCGCCTGGCCGACGCAGATCGTGCTGATGTCGGGCTTGATGAACTGCATGGTGTCGTAGATCGCCATGCCCGCGGTGACGATGCCGCCCGGCGAGTTGATGTACAGGCTGATGTCCTTCTCGGGGTTGTCGGCCTCGAGGAACAGCATCTGTGCGACGATCACGTTTGCCATGTAGTCGTCGATCGGGCCGACGCAGAAGATCACGCGCTCCTTGAGCAGGCGCGAATAGATGTCGTACGCGCGCTCGCCGCGGCTGGTCTGCTCGACCACCATCGGAACGAGGTTGAGGTTCTTGGTCGGGATCACGTGCGTCTCCGGTTGGCCTTCATCGTGCGTCACGATCGGGCCATGATAGACCCGATCCTCAGCCCCGACGCTGGTTCATCGCGTCGGAGAAATTCAGCTTCTGTTCGGTCGCATGGGCCTTTTCCGTGACCCAGTCGATCACCTGCTCCTCCAGCACCCGCGACTGCAGATCGTTCATCAGGCGCTGGTCGTTGCGGTACAGCTCGACCACCTGCTTGGGATCCTCGTACGTCGAGGCGATCAGCTTGAGCATCTCGCTCACCCGCTGCGGGTCGAGCGTGAGCTTGTTCTGCCGGGCGATCTCGCCGACCAGCAGCACCGTCGCGACCCGCGCGCGCGCCGCCGGCAGGAAGCCTTCGAACGGGATGTGCGGATTGTTCTGGCCGGTTTCAATGGCCTGTTGCTCTGCCTGCCAGGCCTGCGAGCGCGCTTCGCTCTCGATCAGGCGCGCGGGCAGCTCGACATGCGCGTGCTGCGCGATCAGCTTGTCGAGCACCTCGGCGCGCAGTCGCGCCATCAGCGCGCCCTTGAGCTCGCGTTCTAGGTTGCTGCGCACGTCGTTGCGGAACTGTTCCATCTCGCCGCTGCGGACGCCGAAGCTGCGGATGAACTCGGCGTCGAGTTCGGGCAGGTGCGATTCGGACACGCGCACGATGCGGACATCGACCTTCGCGTTCTTGCCGGCCAGCGCCGGATCGCTCCAGTCCGCCGGGTAGGTCAGATCGACCGAGAGCTCGTCGCCGGCGCTGTGGCCGGCAAGGCGCATTTCGATCTCGCGATCAAGCATGCCCGAGCCGATCACGGTCGCGGCGCGCTCCACGCCCTCGGCGGGAATGCGTGCGCCGTCTGCATGCGTCACCGTCTCGACCATCGCCAGGTCGCCGGCTTGCGCGACACGCTCGACCGGATTCCAGTTGCGGCGCTGCGTGCGCAGGGTCTGGATCATGTTGTCCACGTCGCCTTCATCGACCTCGGACACGATCCTCGTGATCTGCAATCCGCTGACGTCGATCGCGCCGAATTCCGGCACGACCTCGAACGTGGCCACGTAGCCGAGTTCGCCCGCGTTCTCCGGCGTCGGCTGGATCTGCGGCTGGCCGGCAGGACGCAGGTTCTCCTTGCGGATCGCCTCGTCGAAGCTCTCGCGGACCAGGTCGCCGAACACCTCGTTGCGCACCTGCGCGCCGAAGCGCTGCTCGATGACCTTGGTCGGCACCTTGCCGGGACGGAAGCCCTTGATGCGCGCGGTGCGCGCGATTTCACTCAGTCGCGAACCGGTGAGCGCGTTGAAACGCTCGGCGGGCATGCTCACGGTGAGGCGGCGTTCGAGATTGCTGACGTTTTCAACCGACACTTGCATGGTGACTCCTGGAATTCGGTTCGACGACGGACGCATGCGTGCCGCACGGACAGGCAGCGCGCGCGGATCGTGGCGATGGTGCGAAAGGAGAGACTCGAACTCTCACGGGTTGCCCCACCAGAACCTAAATCTGGCGCGTCTACCAGTTTCGCCACTTTCGCGTTGCCGCGCGGCTGTCGAGGTCGGCAGGAAGGATTGGTGGGCCGTGTAGGATTCGAACCTACGACCTATTGATTAAGAGTCAACTGCTCTACCAACTGAGCTAACGGCCCGTCATCTTTCCTGCCGCTGCGGCAGCGGACACGACATTATGCCGCATCCGGGAACTGGGGTGGAAGACGGGATTTGAACCCGCGACCCCCGGAATCACAATCCGGTGCTCTAACCAACTGAGCTACATCCACCGTCGATCAAGTTTTTGCGTATTGCGAGGAACATGGCGCGCCCGGCTGGAATCGAACCAGCAACCGCCGGCTTAGAAGGCCGGTGCTCTATCCGTTGAGCTACGGGCGCCAGTCGAAATCATACCGACGCCCATGCAGCCAACGCACCCTCGATTCGCCGAACGGCACGCCGTTCGTCGATGGATTGGTCGGGGTAGAGGGATTCGAACCCCCGACATCCTGCTCCCAAAGCAGGCGCGCTACCAGACTGCGCTATACCCCGCGATCTGTGCTCCGATCGACGCTCGCGCGCCGACCGTTTTCGTCCGCTCCGGCATTGCCGCCGTTGCAGACAAGAAAGGGTGCCGGAGCACCCTTCCCGTGAATAGTGGCGCGCCCGGAGAGATTCGAACTCCCGACCACCAAGTTCGTAGCCTGGTACTCTATCCAGCTGAGCTACGGGCGCACTGAACTTCTAATTATGCGGGTTGGTGCAATTGGCGTCAACGCGCGGAAAGCGTGCGGCGTGATTCGTCGCCGGATGCAGGGCCAACCAACTCTCCCGCATTCACGACGAGGGATTGTTTCGCCCCATCCATGGGGCTCACCCGCGCTTGCGCGCGGGCCAGCCTCCGGCTGTCCTGATCTGCTCCAGGCAGATCAGTCGAACCGAGGGTTCTCACCAAGTCCTCGATCTCTCCGCCAGATACGCAAACGGCCCCGATTGGGGCCGTTTGCGTATCTGGCGGAGAGAGAGGGATTCGAACCCTCGATGCAGCTTTTGACCGCATACTCCCTTAGCAGGGGAGCCCCTTCGGCCTCTCGGGCATCTCTCCGAATTTTTCCGCGCCATGGCTCGTCGAAGATCGCATGCGCTGAGCATCCGCGCTCGATCCGCGATCAAGCGATCGCGACCGGCTGCGCAGGATACCGGCTAGGACGCTGCAGGTAAACCGGACGGCGGGTCGCCGTCGTCAGCCGAAGAATCCTGCGTGCGGGATTCGCCAGGCGCCGGCTCGTCGCGATGGATGCGCTGGAAGATCTCCTCGCGATGCACCGCCACGTCCTTGGGCGCGGTGATGCCGATCCGCACCTGGTTGCCCTTCACGCCGAGCACGGTCACCGTGACCGAATCGCCGATCATCAGGGTTTCGCCAACCCTGCGGGTCAAGATCAACATCGTCCCCCTCCTTCCCCGAGCATCCATCCCGGGGCGTGCGCCTGACATCGCCAGTGTGCGACGGCGGAACCGTCGCGGCCAGGTATTTTCAAGCGATGGTATCGGTCGCTACGTTCAGGCGCAATGAATGCTGCGACGCAGCACGAAACGACCGAAAGACGTTCAGGCGACGCGTTCAGCGATCCACTCGCGCACGCCATCCAGTGCCGCGACCAGCGCAGGGCCGTCCGCGCCGCCGCCCTGCGCGAGGTCTGGCCGGCCGCCGCCCTTGCCGCCGATCTGCGCGGCGATGTGGCCGAGGATGTCGCCCGCTTTCACCCGCGCCAGCGCCTTGCCGTGCACGCCCGCGATAAGGCTCGCACGACCGTCGGCGACCGAAGCGAGCACGATCACCGCATCGCCGAGCTGCTGCTTGAGCTGGTCCACGCTGTCGCGCAGAGACTTCGCATCCACGCCTTCGACGCGCGCCGTGACGAGCTTGAAGTCGCCGATACTCTGCGCGGATGCGGCAAGATCGCTCGCGGCGCCCGCGTTCGCCTTCGCCTTGAGTTGCTCCAGTTCGCGTTCGGCCTTCTTCTGGCGGTCGATCAGCTGTTTGAGCTTGTCCTCGGCATCGCCGACACTGCCGCCGAGCAGGCGCGCGATCTGCACGAGCCGCTGTTCCTCTTCCGCGATGTGGTCGAGCGCGCCCTGCCCGGTCAGCGCCTCGATGCGGCGCACGCCCGCGGCGACGCCGCCCTCGGCGACGATCTTGAACGTGCCGATGTCGCCGGTGCGGTGCACGTGCGTGCCGCCGCACAGCTCGGTCGAGAAATCGCCCATCTTCATCACGCGCACGCGCTCGCCGTACTTTTCGCCGAACAACGCCATCGCGCCGAAGTCGAGCGCTTCCTGCATGCCCATCTGGTGCACTTCGGCCTCTTCGTTGCGACGGATCTCGGCGTTGACCATCGTCTCGATCGTCGCGAGCTGCTCGTGCGTGACCGGCTGGAAGTGCGAGAAGTCGAAGCGCAGGCGGTCGGGCGCGACCAGCGAGCCTTTCTGCATGACGTGCTCGCCGAGCACCTTGCGCAGCGCGGCGTGCAGCAGGTGCGTCGCCGAGTGGTTGAGGACGATAGCCTGGCGGCGCGCGCCGTCCAAGCTCGCTGAAACGGCATCGCCAACGCGCAACGCCCTGCCGGAAACCTTGCCGACGTGACCGTGGAAGACGCCCGCGAGTTTGATCGTGTCGCTCACCGCGAATTTCGCGGCGCCCGAAGCGAGCTGGCCGGTATCGCCGATCTGGCCGCCGGACTCGGCGTAGAACGGCGTGCGGTCGGGGATGATCGTGGCCGCCTCGCCATTGTTGAGCGAATCGACGGCGCGGCTATCACGCAAGATCGCGACGACACGCACGCCATCCGCGGAGATTTGTTCGTAGCCGAGGAACGCGGTCGGCGACAGGCTCGCGACGAGCTCGGCAGGCAACGCGCCGGCGCCCGCGAACTTGCCCGCGGCGCGCGCGCGTTCGCGCTGCTCGTCCATCAGCTTCTCGTACTGCGCCATCGCGCCGTCGGCGAGTCGTGCGCCTTTCTCGCGCAGGATGTCGACGACCAGGTCCGGTGGGCAACCGTAGGTGTCGTGCAGCAGGAACAACTGTTCGCCATCGATGGAGCCGTTGCCCGCAGCGAGTGCCGCTTCGAGGCGCTGCATGCCCGAATCCAGCGTGGTCGCGAACGCGGCTTCCTCGGCCTTCAGCGCCATCTCGATCAGCTCCCGCTTGGTCTTCAGCTCCGGATAGGCGTCGGCCATCACGTCGATCAGTGGCTGCACCATGCGCCAGAACAGTCCGTCCGCGTTGAGCGCGCCGAGCTTCCAGAAATGCCGCGCCGCGCGACGGATGATCCGGCGCAGCACGTAGCCGCGGCCTTCGTTCGACGGCAGCACGCCGTCCACGATCAGGAAGCTGCAGGCGCGGATGTGGTCGGCGATCACGCGCAGCGACTTGTTCTCGAGATCGGCGGTGTTGGTGAGCTTCGCCGCCGCGCCGATCAGGTGCTGGAACAGGTCGATCTCGTAATTCGAATGCACGTGCTGCAGCACGGCCGTGACGCGCTCCAGGCCCATGCCGGTGTCCACGCAGGGTGCGGGCAGCGGCGTCAGCGTGCCGTCGGCGGCGCGGTCGAATTGCATGAACACGAGGTTCCAGATTTCGATGAAACGGTCGCCGTCCTCGTCGGGCGAACCCGGGGGACCGCCGGGGCTGTTCGCGCCGTGGTCGTAGAAGATCTCGGTGGCCGGCCCGGAGTGAACGTGTTCTGCCATCCT
>CAYUXZ010000067.1:0-8192 GCA_964449135.1 uncultured Gammaproteobacteria bacterium | reverse complement strand
AAGAGCGGCTGGATGCCGGCGTGTTCCCGGCCGGACCCGCACAATACCGGCTCGATCAGCCGCTTGAGCGTCTGCTCGCGGATCAGTTCCTTGACCTTGGTCGGGTCGGCGGGCCGCCCGTCCAGAAGCGCCGAGGTGATGAGGTCGCGCTCGTCGTGGCGGGTCAGGGCGTCGAACAGTTGGTCGCGGTACGCCTGGGCCTTGTCGCGCGACCCCGCGGGGATCGGCTCGCGGCACAGGTATTCGATCGCATCCTGGTCGCCGAGCCAGTCGCCGCCCTTGACCGTGTCGAAGAAGTGGTAGCGCCAGTCGTCCTCGCCCATGTTCGCGAGCGCGGCGGAAATACCGCCCTGCGCGGCAACGGTGTGCGAGCGCGTCGGGAACACCTTGGTGATGCAGGCTGTGTTGAGCCCTTTCGCGGCGAGCCCGAAGGTCGCGCGCAGGCCCGCGCCGCCGGCGCCGACCACGACCATGTCGAACTGGTGCTCGGTGATCTTGTAGGAAGTCGTCATGACGCTAGTCGTATCCGGTGGCCGCGCCGTCAGTGCGGAAGCAGGTAGGGAATCATGACGCGGACGATCGCGTACACGGATATCAGCGCGCCGAAGGCGCAGGCAAGGCTGTTAAGAACCTGCAGCGTGAGTTCCATCCAACGTGTGTGCACGTAGTCCTCGATCACGACCTGCAGGCCGAGCTTGGCGTGCCAGAACAGGGCCAGCATGAATGCGAGCATGGGGAGTGCGTGACCCGGCTCACTGAGCCAGCGGGGAAAGAAGTTCCAGTCCACAAAGCAGGAGGGGCCGTTGCAGACCGAAGTCCGCTGACCAAATCGATCCACGAACATTTGCCACAAAAGCCATGGCGTGAGAATGGCGAGCACCACCGCAGTCAAGCGCTGCATCCACCAATGATGAACACCGTCTTTTGCCGAACCCAGTCCACGCGCGCGCGCGAGCGGCGTTCGCATCGACTTATCCATGTCTTGCGCGCTCACGGTGCACCTCCAGTCGGGTTCATCACGAGGAAACACAAGCCGGCGGTCAGCGCGAACGACAACACGACCACGGCCCATCCGCTGGCGGTGAACTGCTTGATCTCGAAGCCCTTGCCGGCGTCCCAGAACAGATGGCGGATTCCGTTGAGCAGGTGGTAGTTCAGGCTCCAGATGAAAGCCAGGATCAGGGCCACGCCGACCGGAGAATCGAAGATGAAGCCAAGCCCGTGGTACACCACGGAAAAGACATCGGAAGACCCAGCGCTGTCGTAGTCGTGACCTGCGGGATCCCTCGATGCCTCCAGCAGAACCAAAGCCAGTCCGAACGCCCCGAACGCGAGGATCACGCCGGCGATGCGATGCAGGATCGACAGCACCGTGGTGATCTGCGGCTTGTAGATCTGCAGATGCGGCGAGATCGGGCGTTGGGGAGTGGGCATGGGCGGCGTCCGTGTTCAGTGTGCGATGCGCTCAGAAATCGATGCAGCGACCGTTCTTTTCCCAGTCGCCGTAGCGCGTGGGTTCGGGGCCTTCACGACCGCCGATCTCGCGCGGGTGCGGCGGTGCGGGCATCTGCGCCGACGGCGCCGTTTCCGGCGACTTCGCGTCGTCGGAAGCAGCAGGTTGCGGGGATTGCCCTATCATTCGAACGTCGCGCATCACCGTGAAGTTTAAGACCCGCGCCCATGACAGACAAGCAAGACGCGCATTCCGGCCGTTTTCCCCTGCCCGGCTGGCAGATTGTCGAAGTACAGGGCCGCGATGCCGCGGTGTTCCTGCAAGCGCAGACGATGAACGATGTCGGAGCCTTGTCCGACGGGCAGTGGCAGTGGAACGGCTGGCTCAACCCTAAGGGCCGGGCGATCGCGCTTTTCGCGCTGGTCATGCTGGATGCGCAGCGTTACTGGTTGCTCGTCCCCGATTTTCCCGCGGACGAGCTCGCGCAACGACTGCAACATTACGTGTTCCGCAGCAAGCTGACGCTGCGCGCTCGAAAGGATCTCCGCGCGTTCGGCGAATTCGCGAAACCGGCGCGCGCATCCGGAGCCGAATTCGATCGTGTCGCGGACGGCGATCGGGAAATCCTGGAGTTCGATTTCGGCGCACCAGACGCAGGGCGCACGCTGCGGCTTGAAACGCCCGGCCACGATCTCGCCGCGCCCTTGGGCTCGGACGTCGAACGCTGGAACGCATCCGATCTCGCCCACGGCCTGCCGCGTTTGCCTACCGGGCAGAGCGAGCAATGGACGCCGCAGATGCTCTCGCTGGAACGGCTCAATGCTTACAGCCTCAAGAAAGGCTGCTATCCCGGGCAGGAGATCGTCGCGCGCACGCACTATCTCGGTCAGGCCAAGCGCACGCTCGCGCGCATCGCCGGCAGCGACCTCGCTGCTGGCGCCGAAATCCTCGCCAATGGCCGCGCGATCGGGAATCTCGTCTGCGTCGCCGGCGACGAAGCGCTGGCTGTATTGAGCACGGATCGCCCGGACCATGGCTGGACATGCGCCGGTGTGCCCGTTCGCGAATTGCCGCTGCTGGAAGGGCTGGCGCGCTGACGGCACGGAGGTTTTTCCGTACAGTGCGCGTCGGCCGTTCATCGATTCGGGGATCACCATGCGCCGACTCCTGCTGCTGATTCCGTTCGTCGCCACCCTCGCGGTGCCGCTGTACAACCGCAGCGAGCCGTCGCTGTGGGGATTCCCGTTCTTCTACTGGTACCTGTTCGCCTGCCTGTTCGCGTTGCCGCCGATCCTGTGGCTCGCCTACCGGAGCGGGCGTCGATGAGCGGCGTGCACTGGACCGCATGGTCGGTATTCGTCTTCTTCTTCGCGCTGGTCACGGTTCTGGGCTTTGTCGCCTCGCGGTGGAAGAAGGCCGACCTCGATCATCTGCACGAGTGGGGTCTCGCCGGTCGCCGCTTCGGCACCGCGATCACCTGGTTCCTGATGGGCGGCGACCTCTACACCGCGTACACCGTGATCGCCGTGCCCGCGCTGGTCTACGCCAAGGGCGCGTACGGCTTCTTCGCGATGCCCTACACGATCACCGCCTACGTGATCTTCTACATCGTGATGCCGCGCCTGTGGAACGTCTGCCACAAGCACGGCTACGTGACCATTTCGGATTTCGTCGAAGGACGCTACGCGAGTCGCTGGCTCGCGCTCGCGATCGCGCTGACCGGCGTGCTGGCGACGATGCCCTACATCGCGTTGCAGCTGGTCGGCATGCAGGTCGTGTTCACGGCGATGGGTTTCGGCGGCGTGCAGACCGGTGCGGAGATCGCATTGGCGGTGGCCTTCCTCGTGCTCGCGCTGTACACGTATTCGAGCGGACTGCGCGCGCCGGCGCTGATCGCCTTCGTCAAGGATGCGATGCTCTACGTCTTCGTGATCGCGGCGGTCATCGTGATTCCTGCGAAACTCGGCGGCTACGGCGCGGTGTTCGCCGCAGCCGGCCAGGCCCTCGCCGCCAAGCATGATGGATCCGGCCTGTTGCTGAATTCGGGCCAGTACCTGCCATTCGCCACACTTGCGCTGGGTTCCGCCGGCGCGCTGTTCCTGTATCCGCACGCGACCACCGGCGCGCTCGCCGCGTCCAGCGCGCAGACGCTGCGCCGCAACGCGATCCTGCTGCCAGCCTACAGTGTTGCGCTCGGCCTGATCGCCCTGATGGGCTACATGGCGCTCGCGGCGCATGTAGAAGCGAAGGGCAACGCGATCGTGCCGGCGCTGATCCTGTCGAGCTTCCCGGAATGGTTCGCCGGCTTCTGCTACGCCGCGATCGCGCTCGGCGCGCTGGTGCCGGCGGCGATCATGTCGATCGGTGCGGCGAACCTGGTGACCCGCAACATCTGGAAGCCCTTCGTCAACGCCGGCATGGATGCGCGCGGCGAGGCGCGCGTCGCGAAAATCACCTCGCTGCTGGTCAAGTTCGGTGCGCTTCTGTTCGTGTTGAGCCTGCCGCAGGAATTCGCGATCAACCTGCAACTGCTCGGCGGCATCTGGATACTGCAGGTCTTTCCGGCCGTGGTCCTCGGCCTGTTCACACGCTGGTTCCGGGCGAACGCCCTGCTCGCGGGCTGGGCGACCGGCATGGTCCTCGGCAGCGGATTGTGCTGGCTCGCCGGCGCGAAACCTGTGTACCCGATCATGGGACTGGGTGCAGTCTATATCGGCCTGACCGCGCTGGCCGCGAATCTACTCGTCACCGTAGCGATGACCGCGGTCGCGAATGCTCGCGGCGTCGCTAATCGCGTGGATGCGACGACGGCCCCGGACTACGAGGACGCCTGATCCGTCGGGTGGGTATGGCGCCCGAGTGCGCGCGTCAGCTGTCGATGCCGACGATGCAATCGAAATAGACGACCTGGTCGCCGTTCTGCGCGAGCCCCTTGCCTAGGCTGATCGTGCCGGACTTGCGCAGGTGCACTTCGTCGCGACTCAGGCGCAGCTCGTCGTCGTCGCCCACGCGCACCCAGGTCCCGTTGGTGGAGCGGTCGGACAACACGAAATGACCGCGCTTGTATTCGATGCAGGCATGGGTGCGGCTGATCCAGTCGGCGACGACCATCAGCCCCTTGCCGCCGCTCACGACTTCCGGCGAGAGCTCGCGGCCGAGCATGAACGGATCAGACTCGGGGGTGAGCTCGATCACCATGTCGCGGTAGCGTACGGTGAGCTTGCCAGGCGCGGGAGCCGCTTCGGGCTCGGACGTCGTGCGCACCGCGCGCTGCACGGTGGTCATGCCGGAGGTGTCCTCCTGCCAGACCACGTCCACGATCTCGATCGGCAGCAGCTTGCCGCTCACCCGCGCGCGGCCGAGGCTGCGCACGGTGATGCCCGGGCCCTGCAGGTCCTTCATCGTGCTCGCGGTGGTGACGATCTGCTCGCGCTTGGCCAGCGAGGCCATGCGCGCGGCGACGTTGACCGCGTCGCCGAACACGTCGTTGTCCTCGAACAGCGCGTCGCCGTGGTGCAGGCCGATGCGGATGCCGAGGTTGTCGCGCACGAAGTCGATGTCGCGCGCCATCTTGCGCTGCATGTCGCAGGCCGCGAGCACCCCCTGCATCGCGGTCTTGAACGTGCACATGATCTCGTCGCCGATGGTCTTGATGACCCGGCCGCCGTGCTGGTTGCAGATCACGGTCAGCGCGTTGAGCACCATCGCGATCAGGCGACGCGCCTCGACGTCGCCCTTCTGCTCGAACAGGCGCGTGCTGCCGCTGACATCGGCGAACAGGATCGTGCTGGGCTGGGTATCGGCCATTGGGCGATGATTCTAGGACAGCTCGGGACGCGGGTCATCCGCTACAGGCAAACGCAATCAGGTCAGTTCCGCGGCCATGTGTTCGGCAAAGCCTGGCAGGTCAGACCAGCTGACCCGCCGCGGCAACAATATCACTCTCCGATGGCAGGACCAGCAGGGCCGCGCCGGCCAACGGGGTATAGGTGTCCACGCCGACCACGCGATGCAGCGGCTTGGCGCCGTGGCTCGCCTCGACGACCGCGGTGATGATGCCCTCGCCCACACCCGCGCTGCGGCGGCCCTCGTCCACGACGAGGATGCGCGCGCATTCGCCGGCATGGCGCGCGATCGCCGCTTCGTTGAGCGGCTGCAGCCAGCGCAGGTCGACCACGCGCACCTTCCAGCCGTGCTTCGCCTCGATCTGCTTCGCCGCGCGCAGGCTCATCGGCACGCCATTGCCGTAAGTGAAGACCACGAGGTCCTTCGCTTCGGGTTCGTACACCCGTTCCTCGCCGAGTACCATCGCCTCGCCGGGCGCCGGATAGGCGAAGCTCCAGCCGCCGTCGCCGGGTGCGTGCAGGTCCTTGGTCATGTACAGCGCGATCGGCTCGAGGAAGGCGCACACGCGCCCGTCCACCTTCACCAGCGCGGCCAGCGTGCGCAGCATCGTCGCCGCATCGTCGCCGCGGCTCGGGCAGCCGACCACCAGGCCGGGGATGTCGCGCAGCGCGGTAATCGAGTTGTCGTTGTGGAAGTGGCCGCCGAAGCCCTTCTGGTAGCCCAGCGAGGCGATCCGCATCAGGATCGGGTTGCGGTACTGGCCGTTGCTGAAGAACTGCAGCGAGCAGGCCTCGCCGCGGATCTGGTCGCAGGCGTTGTGGAAATAGGCCAGGTACTGGATCTCCGGCACCGGCATCATGCCCATGTTGGCGAAGCCCTGGGCGAGGCCGAGGATCATGGTCTCGTCGAGCAGGGTGTTGAACACGCGCGCGTTCTTGAACGCCTTGTGCAGGCCCTTGGTCACCGTGTACACGCCGCCCTTCTGCGCCACGTCCTCGCCGAACAGCAGCGACTCCGGATACTTGCAGAACAGGTCGTGCAGGGCGGCGTTGATCAGCAGCGCAAGGTGGCGCGGCGGCAGGTTTTCGGGCAGTTTCACCTCGCTACCGAACACGGCCAGGCGCTTGTCGGCGAAGTCGGCGCGCTCAGCTTCGGCCTTCACCGCGGCGGGCGTGTACGGCGCCAGCGGCGCGATCACGTCGTCCAGTTCGGTGAGCTTGGGCCGGCGGTCGGCTTCCTCGGCCGCGGCGAAGCACTTCTTCCGGATGTCCTCGTACTGCGCGAGCAGCGACTCCTTCGTGTACAGGCCGGACTCGAGCGCGATCGCGGCCGAGCGCAGCAGCGGATCGCCCGCCTCCACCTTCATCAGCTCCTCGACGCTGCGCCACTCGATCTCGAAGTCGGTGCCGGCGTGGCCCATGATGCGGGTCGTGCGCAGGTGCAGGAAGGTCGGGCGGCGCGTGGTGCGGCAGTGGTGCACGGCGCGCGCAACGCCCTCGTAGCCTTCGGCGAGGTCGAGTCCATCGGCGTAGAAATAATCGAGGTCCTGGCGGCCGGCGAAGTTGCGCTCGATCCAGCCGTTGGGCGTCTTCACCGAGATGCCGATGCCGTTGTCCTCGCAGGTGAACAGGATCGGGCAGGGTACGCCGCCCTTCTTCATGTAGCGCGCCACGTTGATGCCCGCGAGCGCGGTCGCGTGGTTGATCGACGCATCGCCGAAGGAGCAGCACACGATCGCATCCGGCGCGAGACCGACGTCGCGGCCGAGGCGGCGCGCGCGTCCGATCGCGAACGCCATCCCGACCGCCTTGGGCAGGTGCGACGCGATCGTCGAGGTCTGCGGCGGCACCCACATCCGGCGGCTGCCCCACACTTTGTGACGCCCGCCCGAGATCGGGTCCTCGGACGAGGCGCACAGGGAGAGCAGCGTGTCGAAGGCCGGCGTGACGCCGGGCGCCTTGCGGCTGCGCGCCATCATCAGCCCGCCCGAGCGGTAGTGCAGGAAGCACGGATCGTCGAGGCGCAAGAGCGCGCCGAGCACAGCGTCGTTCTCGTGGCCCGCGCTCGAGATCGTGTAGAAGCTGCGGTTCGTGCACTTGAGCTCGCGCGCGGCGACGTCGAGCGCGCGCGAGAGGAACTGGTCCTCGAAGAGCTCGACCGCGGCGCGCGCGCGGAGAGCGCTGCCCGGGCGCAAGGGCTCGTCCCGCGCGAGGAGCCGCCGCGGCTCCGGGGCAGAAGCGAGGTAGGCGTCGAGGTTCGACTCGACGACGGCGACGCGGTTCGTGCTCACGGCGTTCGGGAGTGTGACTCTACCATCGCGGCGGGCTCAATCGGGCTCCTGGGCGACCGGCACGACGTCGACCGCGCGCTCCGGACCTCGGACGCCTCGCGCGGTCCAGGTCCACGTCGCTCCGAGCAGGAGAATCAGGCCCGAGACGATCCAGGTCGCCTCGGCGAGCGAGCCTGTCGCGTCGTAGATCGCTCCGCCGACGAGGCCGCCCGCGGAGAAGGCGAGGTCGAGCGCCATGAACTCGAGGACGAAGACGCGACCGCGGTAGGCGCTGTCGACGTGCTTCTGCCACAGGACGGTCGAAGCGATCCACAGCGTGCTGCCGCCCGTGTGCGCGATGCCGACGAAGAGGCACGCCAGGGCGAGACCGTTCGAGGACCCGAAGAGCGCGTAGCCGATCGCCGCGATGGTGAATCCGGCGGTGATCTGACGTTTGAGCGCCGCGTCGCTCTTCCCGAAGAACAGGTTCGCGAGCAGCGGGCCGAGGCCCGTGCCGATCCCGCGCGCGAAGTAGAGCCAGCCGGTCGCGACGGCCGTCGCGCCGATCGCGGCGGCCTCGTCGAGCCGGGTTGCGCCTGTCCCCGGTCCCCCGCCGAAGCGATC
>CAYUXZ010000066.1:0-8963 GCA_964449135.1 uncultured Gammaproteobacteria bacterium | reverse complement strand
TTCCCATGGACTGCATCACTTTCACGCTTATTGGCGCCGAAGCATAGTTGAGGACGCGCTTGCCCGCGCAATCTGCGCACCCGCAGACCCCAGACCTCTATGTTTCGGATGCGCTCAAGACCGGCCGCATCATGGTCAAGGACGAGGATCTGTGCCTGCATTGCGGGCTGTGCGCGGAGCGCTGCCCGACCGGCGCCTGGGACATGCGCAAGTACTACATGGAAATGACTCACGCGGAGCATGCATGCCGCAAGCAATAGCTGCCGTTAACGATTTCGTCGTCAAGTTCGCGAACGTCAACGGCTCCGGATCGGCGTCGGCCAACGAGCTGTTCGCCCGCTCGATCCTGCGCATGGGCGTGCCGGTCAGCCCGCGCAACATCTTCCCGTCGAACATCCAGGGCCTGCCGACCTGGTACGAGGTGCGCGTGTCCGAGGCGGGTTGGCTCGGTCGTCGCGGTGGCGGCGTGGACCTGATGGTCGCGATGAACCCGCAGACCTGGGCCGCCGACGTCGCCGAGATCGAGCCGGGCGGATATCTGTTTTACGACAGCACCAAGCCACTGCCGAAGTCGCGTTTCCGCGACGACATCACCGTGCTCGGCATGCCGCTCACCGCGATCTGCAACGCGACCTACTCCGACGCGCGCCAGCGCCAGCTGTTCAAGAACATCATGTACGTCGGCGCGCTCTCGCAGCTGCTGGGCATCGACGCCGAGGTGATCGAGACGCTGATCGGTGAACAGTACCGCGGCAAGGAAAAGCTGCTCGCCGCGAACAAGGAAGCGCTGCACCTCGGTCGCAGTCACGCGCAGGAAAACATTTCGCAGCCCGTCGGCCTGCGCATCCGGCGCGCCGACAGCGTGGGCGACAAGATCTTCGTCGACGGCAATGTCGCCGCGGCACTGGGCTGCGTGTACGGCGGCGCGACGGTCTGCGCCTGGTATCCGATCACGCCGTCCTCGTCTTGCGCCGAGGCTTTCGAGAAGTACTGCGCGAAGTACCGAAAGGACGCCGACGGCCACAAGCGCTACGCGATCATCCAGGCCGAGGACGAGATCGCCTCGATCGGCATGGTCGTCGGCGCGGGCTGGAACGGCGCGCGCGCGTTCACCACGACTTCGGGTCCGGGCATCTCGCTGATGACTGAGTTCATCGGCCTCGCATACTTCGCCGAGATTCCGGTCACGCTGATCGATGTGCAGCGCGGCGGCCCCTCGACCGGCATGCCCACGCGCACCCAGCAATCCGATGTGCTGTCCTGCGCCTACGCCTCGCACGGCGACACCAAGCACGTGCTGCTGTTCCCCGAGGATCCGCGCGAGTGCTTCGACTTCGCGGCCGCGGCGCTCGACCTCGCCGATCGCCTGCAGACGCCGGTGTTCCTGCTCACCGACCTCGACATCGGCATGAACCAGCGGCTGTGCGCGCCGTTCGCCTGGGACGACGCGCGCGCCTACGACCGCGGCAAGGTGCTCACCGTCGAGGAACTCGAAGCGGGCCGCGAATTCGCGCGCTACAAGGACGTCGACGGCGACGGCATTCCGTGGCGCACCTGGCCGGGCACGCACCCGGAGAAGGGCGCGTATTTCACCCGCGGCACCTCGCGCGATCCGTATGCGCGCTATTCCGAGCGCGGTCCGGACTACCTCTACAACATGGAGCGGCTGCTGAAGAAGTTCGACACCGCCAAATCGCTGGTGCCGCAGCCGCTGACGCGCAAGTCCGATCTGCCCGCGAAGCACGCCGCGATCTACTACGGCTCGACGAGCCCGGCGATGGACGAGGCGTTCGCGCGCATGCAGGCCGACGGCATCGCGCTGGACACGATGCGCGTGCGTGCCTTTCCGTTCCCGGATTCGGTGCGCGAATTCATCGATGCGCACGAATCGGTGTTCGTCGTCGAACAGAACCGCGATGCGCAGCTGCGCTCGCTGCTCGTCAACGAGTTCGGCATCGACCCGGCGCGACTGATCGCGGTGCTGCACTACGACGGCACGCCGATCACCGCGCGCTTCATCGCCGATGCGATCGCGCAGCGCCTGCGGCCGGAAACGGCCGCGACGGCTGTGCGCGGCGTCGGCAGCTAATCCGGAATCCTGCGGAGGAAGGCCATGGACATGCGGGGAATGATGCTGTTGCAGTCGGTGATTGGCGTGTTCAGCAGCGCGATGGTGATCGGAGCGCTGTTCATGCTGTGGTCGAAACACCGCTCGAACTGGTTGCTGCTGTCGCTCGCTGGCGAGGTCGCTTCGCTCGTGTTTCGGGGACTGTTTTCGCTGTTGCAAACTGTCGTCAGCGGCAATGCGGCCTTTTCACTTCTCTGGCAGGCAGCGGGATTGGCGGTGGGCGCGGGCCTGCTCGGCTTCGCGCTCGAACAGATCGAACGCAAATCGGGGTGAATCGAAGATGTCGTGGAATCCAGCAAATCCGGACTCATCGAATATGCGCAACTTGCAACACGTTCTGTGTGTAATGGCGATCTGCGCAATGCCGTGCATCACGGCGGCGCAGGCGCAGGATCGCTACGCGGGCGCGTGGAAGATCGCTTCGAGCGAATCCGCGCCGTGGCCGCACGCGGCCGACCAGGAAGTGCCCGCGGAGATCCGCCAGCTCACCGGCGCGGCGGTGACGATCAAGGCCGACCGCATCGAAGGGCCGAAGCAGGTCGCCTGCAAGCAGCCGCACTACGTGTTCCGCAAGGACGGCGCCGAGATGCTGTTCCAGGGCGCGCTCGAGGAATACGGCGACAAGAAGACCACGCCGGATGCGGCCGCGACCAAGCTCGGCTTCAAGACGCGGCCGATCACGACAATCGAGACTGGCTGCGAAAACGAGATGGAATTCCACGCGATCGACGACGGCCACCTGCTGTTCGGCCTCAACAACCGCGTGTACCGGATGGAACGCGCAGGCACCTCCGCGAAATCTGCAACAGCAGCAAAGAAGAAGCAGCCATGACCAACCTCTTGCGTGGTGTCGCGCTCCCAGAAGATGAAAGATAAGCCATGACCTACATCGTCAAACCGAAACTCCACCATCCCACGCTGGCCTGCAACGCGATCGGCTTCACGCGCCGCGACTACGAGGGCAAGATCAGCACGCTCTGCGCGGGCTGCGGCCACGATTCGATCTCGGCCTCGATCATCCAGGCCTGCTGGGAACTCGACATCCAGCCGCACCGCGTCGCGAAACTTTCCGGCATCGGCTGCAGCAGCAAGACGCCCGACTACTTCCTCGGCCAGTCGCACGGCTTCAACACCGTGCACGGGCGCATGCCCTCGGTGCTGACCGGCGCGAATCTCGCGAATCGCGACCTGATCTACCTCGGCGTCTCCGGCGACGGCGACAGCGCATCCATCGGCATCGGCCAGTTCGTGCACGCGATCCGGCGCGGCGTGAACATGGTCTACATCGTCGAGAACAACGGCGTCTACGGCCTCACCAAGGGCCAATTCTCCGCGACCGCCGATCAGGGTTCGATGTCGAAGAAGGGCGTGGAGAACACCGACAGCCCGCTCGATCTGGTGACGATGGCGCTGCAGCTCGGCGCGAGCTACGTCGCGCGCGGATTCTCGGGCGACAAGGCGCAGCTGGTGCCGCTGATCAAGGGCGCGCTCGCGCACCGCGGCGCGGCCTTCATCGACGTGATCAGCCCCTGCGTGGCGTTCAACAACCACGCCGGCAGCACCAAGAGCTACGAATACGTGCGCGAGCACAACGACGCGGTGAACCGCCTCGACGTGATCCTGCCGCGCGAGGAGATCGCGGTGGATTACGAAGCCGGCGGCACGATCGACGTCGAGCAGCACGACGGCTCGGTGCTGCACCTGCGCAAGCTCGACGACGCCTACGATCCGCGCGACCGCATCGTCGCGATGAACCTGATCGCGCAGCGGCACGCGCAGGGCGAGGTCGTGACCGGCCTGCTCTACGTCAATGCCGAGGCCGGCGACCTGCACGCGCACATCGGCACGGTGGATGCGCCGTTGAACGCGCTCAACGCGCCGGAGCTCAACCCTGGCGCTTCGACCCTCGCGAAGATCAACGCCTCATTGCGTTGATCAGTGCAGTCCGACGGTTTCCTTCATTGCGGTCAGGATCTTCGCGGTGTCGTAGCCGACGCCTGACTTGAACACCAGCGGCATGCGCTCGAGCGCCATCGGGTCCTTCGACGGATCGCCGTCGATCACGACGAGATCTGCGCGCTTGCCGACTTCGAGAGAACCGACGTCCTTGTCGCGGCCAAGATATTTCGCGCCGTTGAGTGTGGAAATCCTCACCGCCTGTTCGATCGAAAAGCCCGCGTCCTGCACCAGCAGTTCGATCTCGCGTTTGCCGGAGTAGCCGGGCACGACGCCGCCGTATCCGGTCGGGTCGGTGCCGTCGAGCAGCAGGCCGCCCATCTCGGCGAATTTCCTTTCGAGCTTCGCGAGCTTCGGGTACGCGGCGGCCCAGTCGGGATCGGTTTTCTTCTGCACGCCCGCGTAGCCGGCTTCGTACTGCGCGCGCACCTCGGGGATCATCAGGTCGAGCGCGCCCTGCGGTGCTTTCGGATGGCCCGCCGCGAAAGTCTCGAACACGGTGAGCGTGGACGTGATCGCGACGTGCTTGTCGATCAGGAACTGCATCAGCGCCTGCACCTCGGGCGATTGTGGATCGATCTGCGCGAGCGCACGGGTGACGGCCTTCGCGCCCGGGCATTCGTCGGGCTTCTTGTCCTTGACGAAATCGGAGGCGACGAAGAAACCGTGTTCGAGGTCGTCGATGCCCATGCCCGCGGCTTCGCGGTAGGTCACCGAGCACAGGTGCGCGGTGATCTTCGCGCCGCGTTTGTGCGCCGTGTCGATGGCCTTCTGCAATTCGGCGCGGCTGACGTGCATGTAGGCCTTGTACGAGGTCACGCCCTCGTCGGCCCAGTAGTTCACCGTGCGCTCGACGTCGTCGACGCCGGTCAGCGCATGCACGCCGGGGATCGGCAGGCCAGGGCCGTTTAGATAGGGGCCGGTCACGTCCATGTCCGGGCCGATGATCTCGCCGCGATTGATCGCGTCGCGCACGTTGAGGTCGGCGTAGGGCATCATCGTGCCTGCGGTGCGCATCGTGGTCGTGCCGCCAGCGAGGTACAGGCGCGGGAAGCTGAAGAGCAGTTCGTTGTATACGAACTCGCCAGCGGGATAGAACATGTGCTCGTGCACCATCACGAAACCCGGCAGCAGGGTCTTGCCGCGCGCATCGACGATGGTCGTGGCCTTGGGGAACTTCACCTTGTTGAAAGGGCCGAGTGCGGCGATGCGGCCGTGGTCGATCACCAGCGTCTGGTCGGATTTCACTGCGCTGCCGGTGCCGTCGATGACGTTTGCATGCACGAAGGCGATGGCGGGTTGTGCATAGGTGATGAAAGCCTTGTCGCGGTCGTTGAGATCGGCGGCCTGTGCCGATGCCGCGAAACCGGCGACGCAAACGGCGATCAGAATCTTGCGCATGCGAGGTTGCTCCCGGAATCGGACAATCCGCACATCCTAGCGCGCCGGCGGCGCAGGAAACGTGCGCCGGACCATCAATCCGCGGCCATCATGCGCAGCCGCTGCACAAGCTCCGCATAGTCCGCGCGCAGCGGCTCGGCGCTGGCCGTACGCGCCAGGCACTCGGCGAGCGCGGCCGGCGCGGCGACCGCATGACCGACCAGCAGCTCGACGATGCCGTCGAACTTCGCCGGATGCGCGGTCGCGACCACGGCCCAGGGGCGACGATCTCCGCCGACGCGCAGGTGTTCGAGGACGCGCAATCCGGTTGCGGTGTGCGGGCAGGGCACGACGCCGTGCAGGCGCGGTGCGCGCGCGATCGTGTCGCGGATCGCGTCATCGTCGACGGATTCGGCGCGGAACGCGGCGCGCAACTCCGCGTCGTCGCGATGCCAGAAACGCAGACGCTCGAAATTGCTCGGCGCGCCCACGTCCATCGCGTTCGCGAGCGTCGTGCGACTCGGCTGCGCGGCGTAGTCTTCTCCCGCGAAGAAACGCGGCAGCACATCGTTCGCGTTGCAGGCCAGCCGGATTTCGCCGACCGCCAGTCCCATCTTCCGCGCGACGAACGCCGCACAGGCATTGCCGAGGTTGCCGGTTGGCACGATGAAGTTCAGCGGCACGCCGTGCGCCGCATGGAAGCGCAGCGCCGCATGCGCGTAGTAGGCGGCCTGCGGCAGTAGGCGGCCGAGGCTGATGCTGTTCGCCGAACCGAGCGCAAGCTCGCGGCGCAGGTCCGCGTCGGCCAACGCCTGTTTCGCAAGCCGCTGGCAATCGTCGAAGCTGCCGTCGACGCGGAATGCGCGCACGTTGCCGCCCCAGCAACCCAGGCCGTGCGCCTGCCGCGGCGAAACCTTGCCGTCCGGATACAGGATCGCGACGCGAAAGCCGGGACGTCCGTGGAAGGCCGCGGCGACCGCGGCGCCGGTGTCGCCCGAGGTCGCGACGACGATGGTCATTGCCGGCGCGTCCGGCGCGCGCAGATTTTCCAGCGCATCGGCGAGGAAGCGCGCGGCGTAGTCCTTGAACGCGGCGGTCGGGCCATGGAACAGTTCGAGCAAAAAATCGCCGTCGTGCGCGAGCGGTCGTAGCGGCGCGTCGAACGAGAACGTGCGCGCACAGATGTCGTGCAGGCGATCGCGCAGCGCAGAGTTGGCGAAGTGGGGCGCGAGTACCGTTGTAGCAGTCGCAGCGAGACTGACGCTTGCAGGAAGCGCGTCCAGCACCGGAATCGATTCGGGCACGTACAGCCCGCCATCCGGCGCGAGACCCGCGACCAGCGCGGCGTCAACCGATACGGGCGGAGCGTCGCCGCGGGTGCTGACGAACTTCATGCGAGAACTTCCGCGCGCGGGCCGTTGACCGGCGATACGTAGGTTCGCGCATCGAAGCCTGCGCAACGGAAACCCTCGCGCATCGCCAGCGCGGCGCGCTCGGCCTGCTCGAGCGAATCGAACCACGCGAACACGCTGGGCCCGCCGCCGGAGATGCTCGCGCCCAGTGCGCCGCGATCGAGTGCCGCGGCTTTCACCTGTGCGAAGCCGGGAATCAGCGGCGCGCGCCGCGGCTCCACCAGCAGGTCGCGCAAGCCTTCGCGGATCAGCTGCGCATCGCCACGCTGCAATCCGGTGAGGAACAGTGCGAGGTGCGCGCTCTGCTCGACCACCAACGGCAGCGCGTAGGGTTCGGCGAGCACCGCACGCGCGCGGCGGGTTTCGAGGATCTGGTCCGGGTGCGCGACCACGCAATGCAACCAGTCCGGCGCGGTCAGCGCGATCATCCGCGTCGCGGTCGCCATCGCGACCCCGCCGAGCAGCATCGGCGCGACGTTGTCGCCGTGGCGGCTGCCGCTGGCGATCGATTCGCCGTCGAGCGCAAATTCGTAGAGCGCCTCGCGCGGTAGCGGTGTATCCAGCAGCGCATTCGCGGCGACCAGCGCGGCGACGCAGGATGCGGCCGAGCCGCCAAGCCCGGAACCGAGCGCGATGCCTTTCTCCAGCTCGATCTCGAATCCGAACGGGAGCGCCAGCGCGCGGCGCATCGCGATCAGCGCACCGCCGGCGGTGTTGCGCTCGGCCTGCAGCGGCAGTTCGCGCGCGCCGACCGCATCGCCGCGGATCGCGGCGATACGCACCAGCGGTTCGTCGATGCGGCGCACGATCGCGGTGTCGCGCAGGCCGTCGATGGCATGGCCGAGCAGGTCGAAACCGACGCCGATGTTGCCGACGCTCGCGGGCGCGAAGGCGCGTGCTTCGGAAGCGTTCATGCGCGTGCCGCCGCAAGCGATTGTGCGATCGCCAGCACGTCGGCGAAGACGCCGGCCGCGGTGACCTGCGGGCCCGCGCCCGGACCCTGCACGACCAGCGGATTGTCGCGATAGCGCGCGGTGCGGAATTGCACGAGGTTGTCGGTCAGGCGTGCGTGCCGGCAGGCATGCTCGGGCGGCAGCGCGACGACGCCCACGCGCGCGCGACCTTCGCGGTCGAGGTGCGCGAGATGGCGCAGGCCTTTTCCTTGCGCAACGGCGGCATCGAGCCGGGCGCACATCGGCACATCCATTTCGGACAGTCGCTTGAGGAATTCGTCGCGACCCACGTTGCGGAGTTGTTCGGGCACCAGGTTCTCCACGTCCACGTCCTCGACCGACAGCTCGCGGCCGGCCTCGCGCGCCAGTATCACCAGCTTGCGCGCGACGTCGAGCCCCGACAGGTCATCGCGCGGATCGGGCTCGGTATAACCCGCCTCGCGCGCCTCGCGCACGAGTTCGGAGAACGGCCGGCTGCCGTCGTAGCGGTCGAACAGCCAGCCGAGCGTGCCCGAGAGGATGCCGTCGATCTCGTGCAGCTCGTCGCCGGTGTCGAGCAGGTTGCGCAGCGTGCCGATCACCGGCAATCCGGCGCCGACCGTGGCCTCGTAGAGGAAGCGCGCGCCGCCGCGGCGCGCGGCGCAGATCGCCGCGTAGCGAGTCCAGTCGCCGCTGCCCGCGTGCTTGTTCGGCGTGACCACGTGGATGCCCGCCGCGAGCCACTGCGGATACTGCGCGGCCACCGCATCGCTCGCGCTGCAATCCACGATCAGCGCATGCGGCAGGTGTTCGGCGCGCACGTGCGCGGCGAGCGCGTCGAGATCGACCGTGCGTGCATCGTCGGAGCGCAGCGAGTCGAGTGCATTCGCGGGATCCAGGCCGGTTTCATCCAGCCGCATGCGCCGGCTGTCGGCGATCGCGCGAATGCGCAGGTCGATCCGCGAACGCGCCTGCAATCCCGGCAGCGCGGCCGCGAGTTGCGACAGCAGCGCGCGTCCGACTTGGCCCGGCCCGACGATGCCCACGGAGACCGTCTGCGGCGACAGCCAGAACGCCGCGTCCGCGGCGCGCAGCCCGCGCGTTGCGTCGCCGCTCGCGATCGCGACCGAGAGGTTGCGCTCGCTCGCGCCCTGC
>CAYUXZ010000065.1:0-9222 GCA_964449135.1 uncultured Gammaproteobacteria bacterium | reverse complement strand
TGGTGGGTCGTCCCGGATTCGAACCGGGGACCAGCGGATTAAAAGTCCGATGCTCTACCGACTGAGCTAACGACCCACGTTCTGCGTGCCGCATTGCGCGGACGCGCATTTTAGCCGACCCCGATCAACCGCGATAGCGCGTCGGATCAGGCACGCCGGCGCGGGCGAATCCTTCCGCGCGCAGGCGACAAGCGTCGCAACGACCGCAAGCGCGGCCGTCGGCGTCGGCCTGGTAGCACGAAACCGTCTGCGTGAAATCCACGCCCAACCGCAGGCCTTCGCGCACGATCGCGTCCTTGCCCATGCGCAGCAGCGGCGCGTGCACGTGGATGCCCACGCCTTCCACGCCTGCCTTGGTCGCGCGGTTCGCGAGCGTTTCGAACGCGGCGATGAACTCGGGGCGGCAGTCCGGATAGCCCGAATAATCCACCGCGTTGACGCCGCAGAAGATGTCCGCCGCACCCAGCACCTCGGCCCAGCCCAGCGCGATGGACAGCATGATCGTGTTGCGCGCGGGCACGTAGGTGATAGGGATGCCCGGATCGAACGGCTCGTCCTTCGCGTGCTCCGGCACGGCGATGTCGGCGGTCAGCGCCGATCCGCCGATGCTGCGCAAGTCCACCGCGACGACCTTGTGTTCCACGGCGCCGAGCGCACGCGCATTGCGCGCGGCTGCTTCGAGTTCGGAGGTATGGCGCTGGCCGTAGGCGACGCTGAGCGCATAGGTCTCGAAGCCCTGCTCGCGAGCGAGCGCTAGCGCGACCGCGGAATCCATGCCGCCGGAGACGAGGACGACCGCGCGTTTCACCGCCCCGCCTCCTCGCCCCAGAGGATCTTGTGCAACTGAATCTGGAAACGCGCAGGCGCGCGGTCCGCGAGCATCCAATCGGCGAGCTCTCGCGCGGGTAGCTGGTGGTAACTCGGCGAGAACAGCACTTCGCAGCGCGCGGACAGATCGTGCTCGCGCAGCGTCGCCAGCGCCCAGTCGTAGTCGGCGCGATCGCAGATCACGAACTTGACCTGGTCGCGCGCCGTCAGCAGCGCGATGTTCTCCATGCGGTTGCGCGCCTGCTCGCCGGAACCCGGCGTCTTCAGGTCCACCACGCGCGCGACGCGCGGATCCACCGCGGCGATATCCAACGCGCCGGAGGTTTCCAGCGAAACGTCGTAACCCGCATCGCACAGTCGTCGGAGCAGGTCGATGCAGCGCTTCTGCGCGAGCGGCTCGCCGCCGGTCACGCAGACGCGTCGCGCGCCATGCCTGGCAACTTCTTCGAGGATCGCGTCGATTTCCCGCCACTCGCCGCCGTGGAACGCGTAGGCGGTATCGCAGTAGCCGCAGCGCAGCGGGCAGCCGGTCAGGCGCACGAACACCGTCGGCCAGCCCACGCTCGCGGCTTCACCTTGCAGCGAATGGAAGATCTCGGTGATGCGCAACCGATCGGGCGTCGCGGTTTCCATCACGGCCTTGCTCGCGAACGCGCTCGTGCTAATGGCTGCTATCCATGCTCATCGCGCGCAGGCGGGCCTGCGCCTGATCGGCGAATTCGGAATTCGGATAGCGCCGGATTACGTCGCGCAGGGTTGCCTCGGCGGAGTCGCGCTGCTTGAGGCCGTCCTGGCAATAGCCGAGCTTGAGCAGTGCGCCGGGCGTCTTGGGCGAATCGGGGAAGCGCGTCACCACGACCTTGTACGCTTCCAGCGCCAGCGCGTAGTTTTGCGTGACGTAGAAGGACGAACCCAGCCAGAAATACGCGTTCGGCGCGAGAACGCTGTCGGGGTATTGCTGGACGAACGCCTGGAACCGCCGCGCGGACTCGTCGTACTGGTCGTTGTTGTAGGCATCCAGCGCGGCCTTGTAATCGCCCTTCTCGCTCGCGGCATTCGCCGGCGGCGAGGCCGCCGCTTGCGCGCCGGAAGACGACGGCACGACGTTCGGCGATGCGCTCGCAAGCATGGGCGCACGCGCGGGCTGCGGCCGTGCCGGCGCGGGTTTCGGATTGGCCGCAGGAGGAGCCGCGGTCGTGGTGGCGTTTTCGAGGCGGCTCAATCGGCCGTCGAGGTCGGCGTACTGGTCCTTTGCGCGTTGCTGGCCCTGTTGCGCGTCGTTCTGCATCTGCTCGACCTGGCCGCGCAACGCCTTGATGTCCGACTCGAGCTGCGCGATGCGGTTGAGCAGCTCGACCGACTGCTGGTTCTGGCCCTGGCTCTGCTGCGAGCGCGCCTCGAGCGCGGCGACGCGTTCGGACAGGCTCGACAGCGACTGCGCCGACGCGGCGCCGGCCAGCGCGCAAGCCACGACGCAGTACGTCGCGGTCCTGAGGATCGAACGCTTGCGCAAACGCATCGTCATCACTTCGAGGTATAGACGATCTCGACGCGGCGGTTCTTTGCCCAGCAGTCCTCGTTGGACTCGGTGCAGACCGGGCGTTCCTCGCCATAGCTGACCACGTTCAACTGGCCTGCCGAGCTGCCACTGCCGACGATCGCCGACTGCACCGAATTGCCGCGGCGCTCGCCGAGGCCGAGGTTGTATTCGCGGGTACCGCGTTCGTCCGCGTTGCCCTCGAGCGTGACGCGCGCCATCGGGCGATCGATCAGGTATTTCGCATGGCAGGCGATGATCGCCTGGAATTCCGGCTTGAGGTTGTCGCGGTCGAAGTCGAAATACACCACGCGCTGGCGCAGGCAGGTGTCGGTCTCGAGATCCTCGGGAGAGTACCGGCCGTTGCCCGTCGTCATCGGCGTGGTATTCGCCGAGGGCGCCTGGTTCATGTTGCCCGTCTCCGGCGGCTTGACGTTCTCCTTCTTCGAGCAGGCGGCCAGCGCGATGCATGCGGCGGCAACGATCAGAACGGTGCGTTGGGTCTTCATTGCGCTCTTCCTTATCGTGTTCGAGATGGGGTTCTGGTTGCGCGTCAGCGTTGGCGGTAGGGCGACCAGGCGGGTTCGCGCACATCGCCGTCGGCCAGCACCAGCCGCTGCCTTACCCGGCCGTCGGCCGACACGGCGTAGAGGACGCCGCGGCGATCTTCCTTCGCGGCGTACAACACCATGCTGGCGTTGGGCGCGAAGCTCGGGGATTCGTCGAGGTTGCCGGGGGAGAGCATCTGCCAGCGACCCGCGCCTCCGAGGCTGCGATCCAGCACGGCAATACGATAGACGTTTCCATTTCCCTGCGCCATGGCGATCTTCTTGCCGTCGTACGACACGCTCGCGCGCGCGTTGTACTGGCCCTGGAAGCTCAGCCGCACCGGTTCGCCGCCGTTCGCGCCGACCTGGTAGATCTGCGGCTTGCCGCCGCGGTCGGACGTGAAGACCAGGCTGCCGTCGGGCATCCACGCCGGCTCGGTATCAATGCTGTAGTGGTGCGTGACCTGGGTGAGCTGTCTGCTCGCCAAGTCCATGATGTAGATCTCCGGGTTGCCGGACTTGGACAGCGTCATCGCGAGCCGCTTGCCGTCGGCCGAGAACGCCGGCGCGCCGTTGATGCCCTTGAAGCTCGCGATGACTTCGCGATGGCCGGTGGCGATGTTCTGGATGTAGATCGTCGAATTGCCGCGCTCGAAGCTCACGTACGCCAGGCTGCTGCCGTCAGGACTCCACGCGGGCGAAAGCAGCGGCTCGGTCGAGTGCACCACGCCCTGCGGATTGACGCCGTCGGAGTCGGCGACCATCAACGCGTACTGCATGTTCCTGCCGGTGCCGCTCGCGGTGACGTAGGCGATCCGCGTCCAGAACGCGCCGCGCACGCCGAGGATTTTTTCATAGACCTGGTCGGCGATCTGGTGCGCGACGTCGCGCATCGCCTGCGGCCGCCCCGCCATCGCCAGGCCGAGGATGCGCTGCTGCTTGGCGATGTCGAACAACTCGAACTCGACGCGGTAGCCGCCGTCGCTGCCATCGAGCACGCGACCGACCAGCACGTAGTCCTGCCGCTCGAGCTTCCAGTCGGGATAGCGGATGTCGGTGCCGGCGTGCGGCAGTTGCTTGAAGTCCTGCTCGATCTTCGCCTGCGGCATGGACTTGAACTGGCCGGAGCGGTCGAGGTCGGCGCGCACGACCGAAGCGACGTCGGTGTCGGGCTTCGCGCTGCTGCCCTGGTATTCCATCGGCACCACCGCGATCGGCAGCGCCGCGTCGTTGCCTGTGACCAGGCCTACGTCGAGGCCCTGCGCGAACGCGGGCGATGCGGCGAGCGCGAGTGCGCAAAGCCATCCAGTCAGGAGTTTCCTCATCGCGTGCATTTCTCCGTCGGATAACACATGTCTATTCGGACTTCCCGCTGGAACAGATTCTTGTACGGCTCGTACGGCAAGAGCGTTCCCTTCAGCGCCTCGATGGTCGCACGCGCATCCGCATCGTAAGGACAGTCTCCAAAGATCACATCCTTGATCTCGCCGGTGGGGCGTTCCTGGATGAACGTCACCTGGCAGTGCACCAGCTCCGGCACGCGGTCGGGACGCCAGTATTGTTCCACCGTGTCCTTGATCGCCTGGATATAGGCTGCCGTTGCATCCTGCTGTTTCCCATTATTGCCCGCTCGCGCCCGCGGCGGCACAGCGGGCGCGACGACTGGGGGCGCGTTGTTCAGCGCAAGTTGGGTCTGCTGGTCGTGGAGTTGCCTGAGCGCCTGCTCGTGCAGTTTCATCTGTCGCTGCGCATCGGCGCGCTGTTTCTCGATCATCGCGATCTGGCGCTGGCGGATTTCCTCCTGCTGCTGTTCCTGCTTGCGATCCAGGTCGATCTGCGCCTGCTTGCGACGCTCTTCCTGTTCGTGCTGACGTTTTTCCAAGGCCTGCTGCTCGGCGAGCTTGCGTACTTCGTCCTGATCCACGGTGTCGGGTTTGGGCAACTGCGCCTGCGGAATCATCTGCTGCGGCCGGGGCGAATCCTGCGGCCGCGGCTGCCGTGGCGCGGGCGTCTCGTCCTGCGCATCCTTGCGTTCGAGCGCGCGGATTTCCTTCGCGAGGCTCGCCGCCTGCTGCGGCGAGTTCACCAGCGAGGCCTCGATAGCGGACCCGGCGGCGTCCTGCGCGGCGGCCGGCGGCGCGAGCAACCGCACGAACAGCGCCACGCCCACCGCGACATGCAGCGCCAGCGAGAACGCGATCGCACGCCATTTGTCGCCGGTGGTTTCCATGGCCTCAGGGCTTGCCCGATTTGCCCGCCGAGTCGTGCGCGGGCTGGCTCATCAGCGCGACATGCGAGACGCCGATGGCCTGCAACTCGCTCATCAGGTCCATCACCTGCTGGTAGGCGAGCTTGCCGTCGGCGCCGATATAGACCGGCGCGTCCGGGTTCTGTTCGTGGAACGCGCCGATTTTCGCGGTGAGCTCGGCCTTTTCGACCTGCACCGCGGGCTGGTCGCCGATCTTCAGGAAGTAGTGGCCTTGCGCGGTGATCTCCGCGATCGCCGATTCCTTTTTCTGGTCGAGCGTGCTCGCCTTCGATTTCGGCAGGTCCACGTCCACGCCGAGGTTGAGCAGCGGCGCGGTGACCATGAAGATGATCAGCAGCACCAGCATCACGTCGATGTACGGCACGACGTTGATGTCGGCCTTGAGCTTGCGGCGCTTGCGTTGGCGGCTCATGTGCGCGTCCTCGTCCGCATCACTCTTCGATGTGCGCCTGGCGCTGAAGGATCGAGGAGAAATCCTCGGCGAAGGCCTCGTAGCGCACGTTGAGCCGGTCCACGCGGGTCGCGAATCGGTTGTAGGCCCACACCGCGGGGATCGCCGCGAACAGGCCCATCGCGGTCGCGATCAGCGCCTCGGAAATGCCCGGCGCGACCGTCGCGATCGTCGCCTCCTTCATGCTCGCCAAACCCTGGAACGAAATCATGATGCCCCACACCGTGCCGAACAGACCGACGTAGGGACTGATCGAGCCGACGTTGGCGAGGAATTCCAGGTTGTGCTCGAGGCCGTCCACCTCGCGCGCGACCTGCGCGCGCATTCCGCGCTGCGCGCCTTCGAGCTGCGCACGCGGATCCACGCCCTTGCGCTGGCGCAGTCGCGAGAATTCGCGGAAGCCCGCCTCGAAGATCGCTTCGAGACCGGCGACGACACGGTGCTTTCCAGTCGCGTCCTTGTAGAGGTGGGTCAGGTCCACGCCAGACCAGAATTTTTCCTCGAAACCGTCCGCCGATTTTTCCGCGCCGCCGAGCACGCGCTGCTTGCGGAAGATGATCACCCACGACGCGATGGACGCCAGCAGCAGCATCGCCATCACCAGTTGAACCGGCAGGCTTGCGTGCGTGACCAGCGAAAGCAGGTTGATCCCGCCGCCCGGTGCGGCAGCCGCTGCCGCGGCGTGCGCCGGCGAGGCGTCCGGCAGCGATTCGACGGGCGCGGCCTGGATCGCGGCGAACAGTTGCAGCATCACGCTCATGCATTCACTCCGTTGTCTTCATGACCGCGACCAGCGCCTCGGGCACCGCACACGGACGGAAATCGGCGGCGGCCACGCAGGCCACCTTCACCTCGGCCTCCAGCAGGACCTCCTCGCCGCGCCGGATGGCTTGTCGCATCTCCAGGCTCGCGCGCCGGCGTTCCACGAGTTCGACGCTCACTTCCAGGTCGTCGTCCAGCTTCGCCGCACGCAGGAACTCCAACCGCATCGCACGCACCACGAAAAACACGCCATGTCGTTCGCGCAACGCATCCTGCCCGAAACCGATCGCCCGCAACCACTCGCTGCGCGCGCGTTCTAGGAAACGCAGGTAGCTAGCGTGATACACCACCCCGCCCGCATCGGTATCTTCCCAATACACCCTTATCGGCCAACTGAACGACGCAGCGGCGTTCACGGGGTTCTTTGACACGTGCGGGGCGGCGGAGTTCGCCGTCATGGCGCGGATGTCTCGCCGCTGTCGAACAGCCCTGCGTTCGGCGCATTCGGCGGATTGAGCCCGAACAGCCGCCAGGTCTTGGCGCTGACCATGCGCCCGCGCGCGGTGCGCAGCAGCCAACCCTGCTGGATCAGGTAGGGCTCGATCACGTCCTCGAGCGTGCCGCGTTCCTCGCTGAGCGCCGCGGCAAGAGATTCCACGCCGACCGGACCACCGTCGAAGCTGTCCATGATCGTGCGCAGCAGGCGACGGTCGAGCTGGTCGAAACCTTCGGCGTCGATCTTGAGCATCGCCATCGCCGCATCGGCGACCTCGCGCGTGATCGTGCCGCCCGCGCGCACCTGCGCGTAGTCGCGCGCGCGCCGGAGCAGGCGGTTGGCGATGCGCGGCGTACCGCGCGAGCGCTTCGCGATTTCGGCCGCGCCATCGGCGTCGCAGGCGATGCCGAGGATCTGCGCCGAGCGCCGCACGATCCGCGAAAGCTCCTCGGGCGTGTAGAACTCCAGCCGCTGCACGATGCCGAAGCGATCGCGCAGCGGCCCGGTCAGCAGGCCCGCGCGCGTGGTCGCGCCAATCAGGGTGAACGGCGGCAGGTCGAGCTTGATCGAGCGCGCGGCCGGGCCTTCGCCGATCATCAGGTCAATCTGGAAATCCTCCATCGCCGGGTACAGCACTTCCTCGACGACCGGAGACAGGCGGTGGATCTCGTCGATGAACAGCACGTCGTGCGGCTGCAGGTTGGTCAGCAGCGCAGCGAGATCGCCCGCGCGCTCGATCACCGGGCCGGAGGTCGTACGCAGGTTCACGCCAAGTTCGTTGGCGATCACGTGGCTGAGCGTGGTTTTGCCCAGGCCCGGCGGCCCGAACACGAGCAGGTGATCCATCGCCTCGCCACGCCGCTTGGCGGCCTCGATCGCGACCTGCATCTGCTCCCGCACCGGTTGCTGGCCGAGATAGTCGTCGAGCCGCTTCGGCCGGATGCTCGCTTCGAGCGCGGCCTCCTCGCGGGTCTCGGCTGGATCGATGATGCGGGTTTCGCTCACGCAGGCTCCCTGAAACGTCTTTCAGGCGCCATTTTGCCTCATCAGAACAATCCGCGCCGAGCCTCGATCGATCGCTCAAATTTCAATCTGGGCACCGAGCTCCACGATGCGATTGCGCGGGATGCGGAAGAAATCGGTCAACGGACTCGCGTTGCGCGACATGAAGGCAAACAGCTTGTCGCGCCAAGTCGCCATGCCGGGCTGGCTCGACGCGACCACGCGTTCCTGGCTGAGGAAATAGGTGGTGTCCATCGGATCCATGCCAAGGCCCTGCCAGCGGCAGTCGGTGAGCGCGATCGGGATGTGCGGCTGCTCGGCGAAGCCGTAGCGCAGCCACATCCGGTAGAAACCGTGGCCGAGTGGTTCGAGCTTGAGCCGCTTCTCCGCATCCACCTGGGGCGTGTCCTCGGTGAGCACGGTGAGGATCACGTTGATCTCGTGCAGCACCTTGTTGTGCTTGAGGTTGTGCAGCATCGCGTTGGGCACGCCCTCGCGCGCGGCGGTCAGGAACACCGCGGTGCCCTGCACGCGCGCCGGTGGGTGGTCGGCGAGGCTGTCGATGAACATGCGCAGGTTGAGGCCGCTTTCCAGGCGCGCGATCAGCAGCTCGCGTCCGCGGCGCCAGGTCGTCATCACCACGAACACCATGCCGCCGAGCACCAGCGGGAACCAGCCGCCATGCATGATCTTGAGCGCGTTCGCGCCGAAGAAGGCCAGGTCCACGACCAGCAGCAACGCGCCGACGAGCGCGACCAGCGCGCGCGACCAGTGCCACAGGCGGCGCGCGACGATCAGCGCGAGCACGCTGGTGATCGCCATCGTGCCGGTCACCGCGATGCCGTAGGCCGTCGCCAGGTGCTCGGATTTCTGGAAGCCCAGCACCGCGGCCAGCACCGCCAGCATCAGGCCCCAGTTCACCAGCGGCATGTAGATCTGCCCCGCGCGTTCATCCGAGGTATGCACGACCGGGCTGCGCGCGAACAGGCCGAGCTGGATCGCTTCGCGGGTCATCGAGAACGTCCCCGAAATCACCGCCTGCGAGGCGATTACCGTCGCCGCCGTGGCCAGCGCGATCATCGGCACCAGCGCCCAGTGCGGCAGCAGCAGGTAGAACGGATTCGAGGCGGCGGACGGCTGGCGTAGCAACAGCGCGCCCTGGCCGAAATAATTCAGCACCAGCGCCGGAAGCACGAAACCGAACCAGGCGACGCGGATCGAGCGCTTGCCGAAATGCCCCATGTCCGCGTACAGCGCTTCGGCTCCGGTGAGCGCCAGCACCACCGCGCCGAGCGCGACCAACGCCGCGGAATGGTTGTAGTTGAAGAA
>CAYUXZ010000064.1:0-9705 GCA_964449135.1 uncultured Gammaproteobacteria bacterium | reverse complement strand
CAACGAAGGCCAGACGCCGGGCGTGCCGGTGCCGAGCCAGCGCTGGTCGGTGATGATGACCGCGAGCTACAAGTTCTGATCGTCGCTGCGCATCGTCGGATCGCGATGCACGAACGGTCGGCGGCAACGCCGGCCGTTTCGTTTTCGGGAGTGCGATGCGGCGCGTGCTACATTTCCGGCACATTCCCGCACACGCGATGCGACACACGATGAGCACGAACGCAGTCAACGAAGCGATCCGCCCGACGGCCACCGAGCCCAGCCGCAAGGGCACGGTCAACGCGCTGGTCTCGCCGCGCGGCGGGCTGGACGTGCTCTCGCGCGGCGAGATCGCGCGGTTGCGCGACGCATCCGACGGCCGCCTGCACGACCTGCTGCGCCGCTGCGCACTCGCCGTGCTGACCACCGGCAGCCCCGCCGACGACGCGCGCGTCGCGCAGCAGGCGTATCCGGATTTCGACATCCAGATCCGCCCGCACGACCGCGGCATCAAGCTCGAGCTGCGCGATGCGCCCGCGCAGGCCTTCGTGGACGGCGAGATCATCCGCGGCGTCGCCGAGCTGCTATTCGCGGTGGTGCGCGACATCGTCTATACGACCACCGAAGTCGAGGGCGACGCGAAGTTCGACACCGACAGCAGCGAAGGCATCACCAGCGCGGTGTTCGAGATCCTGCGCAACGCGCACATCCTCAAGGCGCGCAACGACCCGAACCTGGTGGTGTGCTGGGGCGGGCACTCGATCCCGCGCGACGAATACGAATACACCAAGGCGGTCGGCTACGAGATGGGCCTGCGCGGCCTGGACATCTGCACGGGTTGCGGCCCGGGCGCGATGAAAGGGCCGATGAAGGGCGCGACGATCGCGCACGCCAAGCAGCGCCGCCAGCAGAACCGCTACATCGGCATCACCGAGCCGGGGATCATCGCCGCCGAATCGCCGAACCCGATCGTCAACCATCTGGTGATCATGCCGGACATCGAGAAACGTCTCGAGGCCTTCGTCCGGCTCGGCCACGGCATCGTGATCTTCCCCGGCGGCGTGGGCACCGCGGAGGAAATCCTCTACCTGCTCGGCCTGCTGCTGCATCCGGACAACGCGAGCGAGCAATTTCCGCTGGTGCTCAGCGGTCCGCGCGCGTCGGCCGCGTATTTCGAACAGATCGACCGCTTCCTCAAGCTAACGCTCGGCGACGCGGTCGCGCAGCGTTACCGCATCGTCGTGGACGATCCGGAGGCGGTCGCGATCGCGATGAAGCGCGGCATGGCGCAGGTGCGGCAGCGCCGCATCGGTTCGCAGGACGCATTCTTCTTCAACTGGATGCTGCGCCTGCCGATGGAGTTCCAGCAGCCGTTCGCGCCGAGCCACGCGGCGATGGCCGCGCTCAACCTGCACCGCAACCAGCCCGTGCACCTGCTCGCGGCGAACCTGCGGCGCGCGTTCTCCGGCATCGTCGCCGGCAACGTCAAGGAAGCGGGGATGCAGCAGATCGAGGCGCAGGGCCCGTTCGAGATCCACGGCGACGCCGACATCATGCAGGCGCTGGACGCGCTGCTGCGCGCGTTCGTCGCGCAGAACCGCATGAAGATCTCGGGCGATTACAAGCCCTGCTACCGCGTGCTTACCTAGGCACGATCAGGCGACGCGCCGGCGAGCGGCGCGTCAATTGCAGGCGCTGTTCGACCATTTCGGCGCGGTGGCGGAACAGATCAGCGTGCCGGAGGTGTCGGTCGCCCCGGGCGAATACGCGCACAGCGTGCCGCAGCGGTCGCCCGCCTGCGCGCTGCCCGATGTCGGCGCCGCGGTGAGCTGGTAGTACGGCTGCGCGGTGGAATAGGTGAGGGTGTAGGTGTAATAGCTGTCGGAGGTGACCGGGGTGGTGGAGCTGGGGAAGGGGAACGAGCCGGACGCCGTGTACGTGGCGCTGCAACCCCCGTTGCCGGAGGGTGCATAGCACGGGTTTTCCGCGCGCCAGCGCTCGAGGCTGAGCTGCACCTGCCCGGCGTTGTTGAACGCGTTCGCGCGCCGGCTCTTGTGCACCTGTTCGGTGTAGGCGCTGATCGCGATGCGGGCGAGGATCGTGATCACCACCATCACGATCAGCAGTTCGAGCAGGTTGAAACCGCGCTGCGTGGCGCGATCGCCGCCACGTTGGTTGTCGAGATCGATCGCGGCCATGACTCCCCTCCGTCCCGAGTTCTGGCACCATGCTACCACCGGTGGATGGCGCGGGCCGGGGCAGGGCGAACGCCCATCACCCCAATCGCGCCGCTCATCCGCAAGTCCTTGTCCGTGCGGGCAGGGTGGGTCCACAGTTGCGCAGCAGCGCCGGGGGTGTGCCTTGTCCAGTCGATTCCTGCCGATGTCGTACCGATCCGGCCACGCCGGCGCCAGGCCGCGCGGCTTCACCATGGTCGAGTTGATGATCGTGGTCGGGATCGTGCTCCTGCTGATGGTCATCGCGATCCCGAACTTCACGAAGATGATCGACCGCTCGCGGTTGCGCGGCGCGGCCGACGCGATCGTGAGCCTGATCTCCAGCGCGCGCACGGCTGGCGTGCAAAAGAATCGCAGCATCGTGGTCAGCTTCGCGGGAACCGCGCCGGCATGGTGCGCGGGCGCCAACCAGACGACCGATCCGACGACGGGCGGCAACGCCTTGTCCGCCGGCACCGACTGCGATTGCACCACCACCAGCAACTGCACGGTCGGCACCGACCAGCATCCGGTGTTGAGCAGCAGCAATTATTCGAGCGTGACCTTGGGCACCTATTCGGGTTTCAATGGTATTTGCACCAGTGCCGGTTGTTCGGCTTGCGGCAACAGCAACCATTGCTTCACGTTCGACGGCAGGCTGGGAACGGTCCTGGACCTGTCCTCGCCTAGCGTCGTGCTGACCTCGCCGTCCGGCGCCTACAAGCTCCAGCTCACCGTCGCCGCGCTGGGGCAGCCGATGCTCTGCGTGCCGTCGGGTTCTCCCGACATCTCCGGTTATTCGTCCTGCTGAGGCCGCCATGAACTCCTATCGCACCCATCGCGGTTTCAGCCTCATCGAATTGATGATCGCGCTCAGCGCGGGCCTGGTGATCAGCGGCGCCGCAGTGGTGCTGGTGGCCTCGATCGTCAAGTCGAACAACGAAACCCTGCGCTCCTCGCGCCTGACCCAGGAACTGCGCGCGACCACCGAGGTCATCGCCCGCGACCTGATGCGCGCGCGCGGGATCACCGACCCGATCGCCAACCTCAACGTGACGACCGCGATTGCCTGCGACACCATCACCATCAATGCTGCCAAGGACTGCATCAAGCTCAGCTACGACTGCAGCACCTCCACCAGTGGCGTATTCCATACCTACGCGCTGGCCAGCAGCAAGGTGCGGCTCGACACTTCGACCACCGCATCGCCTTCCTGCCCTGGTTCGGCGGCCGGCACCCAGATCACCTCGCCGGCGGTGAACATCACCGCGTTGTCCTTCAACCAGGTCGGCTCGACCGATGCGTACACCATCTCGGTCAGCGGCCAGCTCGCGAATGCGCCGACCAACTCCAACACCGTGACCGTCGGCAACCCCACGCGCACCTACACTGAGGTCGTCCGCGTGCGTTCGTCGTCGGTCAACTGAACCTCGCCCAGGAGCCAGCCATGCAGTCGCGCAAACACCAGTCGGGCACGGTCCTGATCGTCGCCATCCTGCTATTGCTGATCGCCAGCATCCTGACCTTCTTCACGCTCAACACCACCGTGCTGGAGCAGCAGGCGTCGGGCAACGACGTCAAGGCCAAGATCGTCCGCGAGGTCGCGGACGCCGGGCTCGCCCAAGGCACCGAATGGCTGAAGGCGAACAGCAGCTACCTGAGCAACAGCGGCAAGTGGACCCTGTGCTCCTCGTCCGCCACCAGCTTCCCTTGCGGCGCCGTGCCGCAGACCACCAGTTCCGGCGCGACGCGGCGCGGCACGATGTACTACTGGTCCGACACCGGTTATGACATGAATGGCGGCGGCATTGCCGACTGGGAAGCCCGCATGATGCCGTTACCGACCAGCAGCACGGTCGGGCAGGGCGCGATCACCAAGCTCGGCAACGGCTGGACCGTGCAGAACGGCGTCGGCGCAGTGCTCTGCGTGGTCGCGAGCAAGGCCTCGGCGTCGGATCCGACTACCTGCACCACCTTCACCGACACCAGCGCCACCAACGAAAAGGTCGTCACGGTCGTGAGCACCGCCTACATCCCGGCGGAAGGCGCGCGCGCGACCGTGACCGAATCGTTCGGCACCTACAACATCGTCGGCAACCTCGCCAGTGCGCCGCCGATCGTGGCGTCCGGCAGCATTGATATCACCGGTGGCATCCAGGTCGTCACCAATCCGAACGCGGGCGGCACCGGCGTGCCGGTGTCGGTGTGGACGCGCAAGGACGTCAGCAAGACCGGCACGCCCAACACCTGCTACTACAACGAATTCCTGCGCAGTTCCTCGGGAGCGTCCAACGGCACCATCTACAACGACAGCAGCGGTCCGAGCGGCGCCAACGAGAGTCCGAACTTCCCGCTCTGCGACAACTGCAGCTGCAACGGCGCCGACAGCCTGTCCTACGACAGCTCCGGCAACAAGCAGCAGAACGGCATTGATATCCTGCAGATCAGCGGCAAGACCAACGAATCGTATCCGTACAACAACACCCTGGATTCCGGCTACGCGAACTACGACATCAAGACGTCCGAGTTCCCCTGCGACCTGTTCCAGCAGATCTTCCAGACCCAGGCCTGGTCCGACGCGGACGGCGACAACTTCTGCGAAAAGAAGATCATGAGCACGTTCACCAACCCGAACACGGGCAACGTGATCACGATGGGCGCGGACGAAGCCTACCTCTTCTCCAACGCCACCTTCATCGTCAACCCGACCTCCGAAACCACATCCACGGACACCGCGACCCTGGTGGCCAGCGGCAGGTCCGACACCCTCGGCAACTATCCGAGCTCTTCGTACTACGGCCTGGTGTGGTGCCAGTCCAGTTGCGGCGTCGGCTCCAACAAGCAGCTGGGAACCGCCTACCTGCCGGTGCTGCTGGTCAGCGACACTTGCGACAAGATCCAGGGCACGGTGTTCGGCATGGTGTTCTGCCGCAGCCTGGACGCCTCCAGCAACACCATCACGCCCGCGGCGGGCTACACCATGTCCGCGGCCGTGATCGCCAACGGCGGCAACGCCTCGTACTCGATGAATTCCGGCGCGGTGGTCTATGGCGCGGTCGTCGTGCAGGGCGTGGTCAGCAAGGCCAACGGCACGGCGTCCGTGGTCTATAACAAGGACGTCCTGCTGAACCTCTCCGGCGAACCGCCGTTCCCGCAATTCAACGGTCTGCCGGGTTCCTGGACCGACAGCACGGCCTACTGATCGCGGAGCATCCCATGCGCACTTACTCGCAACATCGCCGCCAGACCGGTTTCTCGCTGATCGAGGTCATGATCGCGGTGATCGTGCTGGCCACGGGTCTGCTGGCGCTGGCTGCCTTGCAGATCAGCCTCACCCGCAGCGCGGCCGACGCCAAGGCGCGCTCGCGCATGGCCGCGTTGCTGGAAACGGTGATCGACTACCAGCGCTCGCAAGGCTTCAGCAATGTGCCCACGGGCACGAACACTACCAACGCGTCCTCCTCGGCATGCAGCACCTCGACCAATTCGATCGCGATGTTCATCAAGTGCGCGCAGGACGACGCCGGCGTCAGCGTCGTCTCGGTGACGGAGATCGGCACTGAATACTATGCGGCGAACGGCTCGAGCTCGTTCAGCACCACCGCGCTCACGACCTCGCAGCAAAAATCCGCCCACGGCGATTACAAATGGGTCACCCTCACCGCGAACTGGACCGATGCCTCGGGCACGGCGCGCAGTTACGGCACGTCGATGATCCTGAACGACACCTTCCTCAACAACGCCAAGACCATCAACACCCAGAACATCACCACCAGCGCCAACCTGACGCCGACCGTGCACGAATCCAACCCCAGCAACACCGCGGGCGTGATCCCGATCGCGGTCGGCACCAACACCAACTCCGCGGCCACCAACCCGAAGCCGACCGTGCAGACCAGTGGCGCCTCCTCGACGACGTTCTCGACCCTGCAGTACACCCAGGGCACCTACGACGGCACCAAGTCCTCCACGATCCAGAAGCGCGTGGACACCACGGTCGCGTCCTGCGTCTGCGCCGGTTCGACCAGCAACCCGTTCACCGACACCACCTTCCTGGGCGCGGCCGTGTATCGCCCTACCTATTGGAACGGCACCCAGTACGCCGCGCCGAGCGCGGTGTCCGGCCTGACCCCGTTCGCGGCCGCGTCCAGCAGCATCACCCAGAGCGATCTGTGCAACCAGTGCTGCCGCGATCACGTCGATTTCGACATGACCACCGTCACCGGGAAAAAGAACATTTCCACGACGTACAGCGCGCCGCTTTTCGACGAAACCACCGGCGACCACAACCGTTACCAAGTCACTTCTTCGGTGGTCAAGGTCAAGGGCGTCAACACCACCGTGCCCAGCACGCCGGTTTCGCTGTCCGGCAGCGCCGGCATCGGCAAACGCAACAAGGTGACGGATTTCTCCGATTCCACGCAGCCCTGGCTGGACTCGTGCCGCCTGATCCGCGTGGACGGCATCTGGCGCGTCGCCGCCGACCTGCGCGCGTTGCAGATGGGCCTGCTCGCGACTTCGCCCGAAGGTTTCGCGACGTCCGCCACGCCGGACACGAGCGCCGAATCGAACTACGAGGACTTCGTGATCGACTTCCTCGGCCAGTACGTGACCTACATCGTCAGCGGCGGTACCGCGCCGGTCGCGAACACGATCTTCGGCAACCACAACTTGAACGTGCCCGACGTCATCGATGCGATCACCACCACCGGCAATTACCGCTACCTGCATGCGCGCGGGCTGTATCTGGACTACCTGGAGACGTCGGCCGTCACCAAGCTGACGAACCTCAAGAGCAGCAGCGCCTGCAACTCGCCGAACTACCCGACCTGCATCCTGCAGTACCTGCCGTTCGCCACCGTCAACCTGACCTATCTGGGCTACGGCGGCAAGTCGTGGAGCAGCAGCAGCACCAGCAATGCCACGGTCGGCAGCGGCGCCGGCAGCGATGCGTCGGGCACCTGCTCGTCCACCAACGGACAGACCGGCGGCTGCGTATCCGGCAAGGCGAATACCAGCAGCGTGATCATCACCGCGGACTTCACGACCTCGAACTCCGCCGTCGCGACCTCGCTTTATACGAACGAGGTCGAGGAGACTCCGGCGAACCGGTTCACCGACACGCAAAAGTTCACCGTGACCGGCACCAGCACGTCCGACCAGTACTACGCGCAGTTGTCGGGTCCGGTCGTGACCCTGACCGATCCGACCCTGGGCACCACTTCGAGCACGGTGGCCTGGCTGACGGACGATGCGAGCACCACCAACGAGCCGACCGTGCAATGGGGCTTCGGCGTCAGCAATATCACGGCCGGCCCGGATTCGTGCTTCACGTCGCTGGGCAGCAGCAGCGACACCAACCCGAACCCGTACAACTGTGTGACCACGGTGCTGCTGTCGGGCGTGCCGACCACCCAGCTCAATACCGTGGTCGGCAACTACAACCAGATCATCAGCAACCCGATCACCAATCCGTGCTCGGGCGGAACCGGCTCGTCCAACCAGCCGACCCTGGTCTGCTATACCGTGTCCACGGTGACGCTGACCACCGACCAGGCCGCGACCAACCGGATCGACTGCTACGGCATCGGCAACACCGCCAAGAACTGCTACAACATCAGCTCGCCGTTCACGGTCAGCAACAGCAAGACCACGAGCGAGACGACCACGATCGTGATCGCGTCGAAAAACCAGAACCCATCGGCGCTGTCCAAGCCCTACCTTAACGTGACGTTCTCCGCGAACGGCACAGCGGCAGCCACCTACACCTGCGACGCGGTTACGCACATTCCGACCTTCACCAATCCGACCAGTTGCCCGTGACGGAGCGTGTCTACTGAACGAAAAAGCCCGCCGGAAGGCGGGCTTTTTCTTGCGTACGGTCAAGCTGCGAAAATGCGCCCGAAGTTGGACTCGAACCAACGACCCCCTGATTAACAGTCAAGTGCTCTAACCAGCTGAGCTATTCGGGCGGGGCCGCATATTGTGCCGAGCGAGCCGCGGCAGCGCAACCCGACCCACATGGATGTGGTAAGTGCACACAGGCGTCTGGAACGCCTGTAGCCGACCCACATGGCCGAAAACTGCTCCTGCGTTTCCGGCATTTCCGCCATCCATGGCGGTCAGATGTGGGGCGTGCATACAGGCGTCTGGAACACCCGTAGCCGAGCCAATCCGCACGCTTCATGGCGCACAGGTTTCCGTGATCGCGGCCGCGCTCGGGACGCCCGCGTGCATCAACCCGTGGTTGCTCAGGACCAGAGTTTCCGCCTTCGACGCGCCGCGACCGTCGCAGATCGTGTAGGTGACGTTGGAACCGGCATTGCTGCCGCTGGGCTGGATCACGATGCGGGTGCGGCCGGCGGTGGAACGCATGCGCACCTTGCCTTCCAGCGCGCCGTGCTGCGAAACGACGGGTTCGCCTGCGCCGTGCTCGCGATCGCCGTCACCGTCGAGGAACGCGATCCAGCCGCCGCTCCAGTCCGGATCGGTGCGGCAGGTATTGCCGTCGCTGCTCGGGCAAAGCACCGCGCGCGTGCCGGAATTCGTCGCGTCGCTCACCGCAGCCATGAAGCTGCTGGCCAGCGCCGCTTGCGCGCTGCCGGATCGCGCCGCCTCGAACGCGCCGGAGATGGAAGGGATCGCGACGCCGAACAGCACCGCGAGGATGCAAAGGGCGATCAGCAACTCGATCGCGCTGATGCCGCGTTGTTGAATGTTGCGCATGGCCGGTCTCCGTGGTTTCGGGACAGTCTGGAAACCGGCGCGGCCGCGAAAAATCGGAAGAGCGATCGCCGTGGGGTAGGAAAATCCCGACCCCGCGCTGATGGGGGAGCGATTCGGCGGGCGGGCTATACTGGAAAATTGCGCGTTCCCGCACCGGCAGCGATGGCAGACCGTTTCGAACTCGTGGCCCCGTTCCAGCCCGCCGGCGACCAGCCGCAGGCGATCGCGCGCCTGATCGATGGCTTCGAGTCCGGCCTGGCGCGGCAGGTGCTGCTGGGCGTCACCGGATCCGGCAAGACCTACACGATCGCGAACCTCATCGAAGCCGTGCAGAAACCGACGCTCGTGATGGCGCCGAACAAGACCCTCGCGGCGCAGTTGTACGGCGAATTCAAGGCGTTCTTTCCGCGCAACGCGGTCGAGTACTTCGTCAGCTACTACGACTACTACCAACCCGAGGCCTACATCCCCTCGACCGATACCTTCATCGACAAGGACAGCTCGATCAACGAACACATCGAGCAGATGCGGTTGTCGGCGACCAAGGCGCTGCTCGAGCGGCGCGATTCGATCATCGTGGCGACAGTCTCGGCGATCTACGGCCTGGGCGATCCGAACGAATACTTCAACATGGTCCTGCACATGGTGCGCGGCGAGCGCATTGACCAGCGCGAGCTGATCCGCCGCCTGACCGACATGCAGTACTCGCGCAACGACACCGAGTTGCGCCGCGCGACCTACCGCGTGCGCGGCGAGACGATCGACGTGCATCCGGCCGAATCGG
>CAYUXZ010000063.1:0-9822 GCA_964449135.1 uncultured Gammaproteobacteria bacterium | reverse complement strand
ATCAAGCTCACCACCGCGCGCTACTACACGCCCAGCGGCCGCTCGATCCAGGCGCGCGGCATCCGCCCCGACCTGGAACTGCATCCGGACGCCGCCAGCCGAAAGGGCGCGCCGGAGAGCGACGGCCTGCGCGAACGCGACCTGCCCGGGCACCTCGCGCAGAGCGAAGCCGACGACGGCGACGAAGGCGGCGAGGTGGCCGTGTTCGCCGACGACTATGCGATCGCCGAGGGACTCAAGGCGCTGAAGAAATTGCCGCAGAAACCGGCGGCACAGAACGCACCGGTGCCAGCGCCAACCCAGCGCTGACTAGGCGCCGCGCAGCCGCCGCGCGACCGCGTTGCGATTGAGCAGCGCGAACAACACGCCGAACGCGAAGCCGGTGACGTGCGCCCACCACGCCACCGCGCCGAACGCCGGGCCGACAAAGGTGAAGATCAGCTGCATCAGCGCCCACAGCCCGATCAGCAACGCCGCGGGGGCGCGCACGAATTCCAGGAACAGGCCCAGCGGCACCACGATGCCCAGACGTGCGCGCGGAAACAACGCGAGATAGGCGCCGATCGCCGCCGATACCGCGCCGCTGCCGCCGACGATCGTGCGCGCCGGCGCGCCCATCATCATCGCCGCTACGAGGTTCGCGACTGCGCCACCGAGCAGGAACAGCAGCGCGAAGCGCCACGGCCCCAACGCGCGTTCGGCCGGCAATCCGAAGATCACCAGGAACAGCATATTGCCGAGCAGGTGGCTCCAGTCGGTGTGCACGAACAGCGCGGTGAACAGCTTGAGCGCGCGGCCGTCGAGCAGCGCGCGCAGCGCGTCGTGCGGGTCGGCCGGCAGCGAACCGGCGAGCACGCCCCAGCGTTCCACGCTCGCGCGCCAGGCCGGGCCCTGGTGCAGCAGCGCGAACCAGCAGAACGCGGCCATGCTCGCGGCGACCAGCAATGGCGTCACCCATGGCGGCGGCAGCTTGCGGCGCGAGGGCACGTGCAGGAACATCGCGCGCCGGCGCTCTAGGGTTTTGGCAGCAGCACGCGGCGTCCGCGCAAATCGAGCTCCGCGCCATCGCGGCGGATACGCACCAGCACGACGCCGTCGGCGAACCGCGCACCTTCGCCGACGCGCTGCCCATCCACGATCATGAAACGCTTCGCCGGATCTTCGCCATAGACGTGCATGGTGACTTTCAATGCAGGCAGTCCGGCACGTTCGTCGGCGGACAGATCGCTGAGCGAGAGCAGCGCGGGTTCGGCGTTCGCTACGCTCGCCGGCGTCGGCGTGGCGACGGGCGCTGCCGTTGCGGGAACCGATGCCGGATCAACCTGCGTTGTGATCACGCTCGGTACGAATGGAGGTGCTGGCGGCGCCGGAGCTGCCGTTGGATGCGGGGCTTCGGGCGGCGCAGGATGTGATGACAGAGCAGTCGCCGGAATCGCGGGTGCAACTTGAATTGCCTGGGGAAGCGACGCGGGCTTGGGCTGTGATGGCACGGTCGTTGCGATCGAAGTCGAAACCGCTACGGCGGATCGCTGCGACCACCAGAGCCCTGCGGCCGCGACCATCACGATGCCCGCGACGATCGCGAAGACGAGCGGCCAGCGCGACCGCGGCGCGGACACGCGCATTACCGGCATCGCGCTGAGCACGTCCGGCGCGCTGCCGAGCCGGCGTTCGGCTTCGGACTTGCGCAGGGCTTCGAGGATCAACGACATGCGGTCACGTTACTCCTTACTCCTGCAACTTCCGCAGATGCGGGCCGTCGCGATCGGTCGCCGTCAAGGCGAGCAGGGTTTCCGGTCCGACCACGCCATCCGCGGGCAGGCCGGCATCGTGCTGCGCGCCGCGCACCGCGGCGAGCAGCGCGTCGTCGAAGACCGGATCATCGTTTCCGGCCGCCGTTGCCGGCAACAGGCGATCGCGGAGCCATTTCACGCCGGCCCCGCGCGCGCCGCGTTGCAGCGGCAAGTCCGGGTCGGTCGTGTTGCGCACGATCGCGGCGTACCCAATCAACGCGTCTTCGAGCGCGCCGCGCTGCACGCGGAAGGATTCGCCGTCCACGCTCAGCAACGCCTGCGCCGGGCCCAGGCCGAGCAACAGCGCATAGGACGCATGCGCCTTCGCTCGCAACTTCAATACCGCAGGGCGATCGGCCTGCGCCAGCCGGTTCAGACGCGCGGTGCCGCTCGCGCAATACAGTCCTGTCGCAAGCTTCGGGGCGCAATGCATCGCCGCGGCGAGATCGATCTCGTCGGTGCGCAGCGACCAAATGCCGAGCAGTTGCGACCACGCGGCGTCGGCATTGCCATGGCTGGCGGCCAGGCGTTGCGTGAACGCCGCCGCGTCGAGCAGAGGAGCTTCCGCACGAACCGCTACGGGTGCAGGCGACGCCTGTGCCGCGATCGGCATCTTCACGACCCGCTGCGCGTGCGACGGCGGCGCAGCTTTCGGAGGCGTCGATCGCAAGAATGCGAATGCAAGGGTCGCCGCGAGCAAGGCCGCTCCGCCCCAGACGGCGAACGAGCGCATCCGCCTCCGTGGCGCCAGTACTTCGTCGGCGGCCACATCGAGCAGGCGCTCGCCGATCGGCTGCTCGCCGCGCGCGTAACCGGCGAGCAGCGCGCGCTCGGCGATCACATTGAGCAGCCGCGGCACGCCGCCCGCGCGCTGGTGCAGGCGGCGCAGCGCGGCGGTGGCGAAGGGCAGGCGTCCGCCGCCCGCGACCGCCCAGCGATGGCGGATGTAGGCCTCGCTCTCGGCCGTGTTGAGCGGATCCAGGTGGTAGCGCGCGGTGATCCGTTGCGCGAGCTGGCGCAGTTCGGGGCGCGCGAGTTGCTCGCGCAACTCGGGCTGGCCGAGCAGGATGATCTGCAGCAGTTTCTGCGTCGGCGTTTCCAGGTTGGTCAGCAGGCGCACCTGTTCGAGCGCCGCGGCCGACAGATTCTGCGCTTCGTCCACGATCAGCACCACGCGCTGGCCGGCCGCGTAGGCGTCGAGCAGGTGGATGTTCAGGGCATCCACCAGCGCCTTGATGTCGCCGCGGCGGCCGTCGAGTCCGATGCGCAGCTCTTCGCCGATCGCCTCGAGCAACTGCACGGGCGAAAGCAGCGGGTTGAGAATCAGCGCGACCTGCGTGCTTTCCGGCAATTGCTCGAGCAGCAGGCGCGAGAGCGTGGTCTTGCCGGTGCCGACCTCGCCGGTGAGCTGCACGAAGCCGCTGCCGCCGCCCTGGCCGATCCCGTAGAGCAGGTGCGCGAGCGCGTCGCGGTGGCGCTCGGACAGATAGACGAAACGCGGGTCGGGGGTGATCGAGAACGGCGATTCCCGCAGGCCGTAGTGTTCGAGATACATGGTCCGAAACAGGCGGGCGGGCCCGCACTGTAGCCTGAATCCGGTGGCTCAGGAACCGGCCGCCGCGGCCGCTCGAGGGCCCCGGTCGGCTACTTCCCTGTTAGTTATTGGTTAATGCATACTAGGGTCGAGTACGGGGCGGTACGGAAAGCGCGCAAGCGGCCGGATCGCAGGACTTCCCGAATCCTCCACTCCCGCGCACGCGGGCTCGACCAATCCCAGAGAGACTGACATGCGCAATCACTCCCGTTCCGCAAAAGTTTCCGTGCTCGCCCTCGGCGTCGTGTCCGCACTGGCCTGCGGCCAGGCGTTCGCCAGCGGCTTCCAGATCCGCGAAGACAGCGTGCAGGCGATGGGCCGTTCCCATGCGGGTTCGGCGTCCGCACCCGGCGACGCCGCCGTTGTCGCCAACAATCCGGCGATGATGTCGCTGTTCGACAGCACCACCCTGCAGTCCGACCTGAGCGTGATCGACCTCAGCTTTCACTCTAACGTTACTGGATCCAATGGATTTCCTCCTCCATTCAATGCGCCGCTGACCGGCGGCAACGGCGGCAACGCCGGCGACACTGCGGGCGTGCCCGCGCTGCACTTCATCCTGCCGGTCGGCGACGGCTGGACCTTCGGCGCTTCGCTGACCGCGCCGTTCGGCCTGAAGACCAATTACGACAACAACTGGGTCGGCCGTTACCTGGCGCTCAAGTCCGACGTGAAGACGATGGACCTCACTTTCGCCGGCTCCTACAAGTTCAACGACATGTTCTCGGCCGGCGCGAGCCTGATCTACCAGCACATCGACGCCGAGCTGACGAATGCTGTGGACTTTGGCGCGATCCTCGCGAACAAGGGCTTGTTCCCGGCGTTCCAGTCGCAGTCGGCCGACGGCTCGGTGCGCCTGAAGGGCAATGACGATGCGTGGGGCTGGGACGTGGGCCTGCTGTTCCGTCCGACCCCGGACACCAATATCGGCCTGAACTACCGCTCCAAGATCAGCCACACCGTCGGCGGCAATGCGACCTTCCAGGTGCCGTCCAATGTGCGCTTCGTGTTCGGGCTGAATCCGGCGACCGCGAGCCTGTTCACCAACACGCCGTTCACCGCCGACGTGGATACGCCGGCCGTGACCACGCTGAGCATCACCCAGAAGGTCAACGACACGTTCTCGGTATCGGCCGACATCGAGCGCACCAACTGGGATTCGCTGCAGAGCCTGAACGTGCACTTCTCCAATCCGGTGCAGCCGCCGTCGGCCGAGCAGTTCCACTGGAGCAACTCGACCGAATACGCGATCGGCTTCGACTGGAAGTTCGCTCCGGAGTGGACGCTGCGCGGTGGCTATGCGCACGACGAAACCCCGACCAACGACGCGTTCCGCGATCCGCGCCTGCCCGACAACAACCGCAACCTGTACTCGTTCGGCGTGGGCTTCAACCCGAGCAAGAACGCCAACTGGAACTTCGGCTACAGCCGCATCACCATCAAGTCGCCGAGCGTCGCCGATGTCAGCGCGACCGGCTCGACCCTGGTCGGCAAGTTCAACGGCGATGCGAACCTGTTCGGCGTCTCGGGCACGTTCACCTTCTGATCGATCGCATCATCGTTTCATGCAACATGAAAAACCCCGCCTCGGCGGGGTTTTTCCTTGCCTGAAAAAATTCGGCGCCGCCGGCTATTCGCCGAGGGTGAGCAGCGAAGCGTTGCCGCCGGCCGCGGTGGTGTTGACGGTCAGCGTGCGCTCCGTGACGAAACGCGAGAGGTAGTGCGGACCGCCGGCTTTCGGGCCGGTTCCCGACAGGCCCTCGCCGCCGAACGGCTGCACGCCGACGACCGCGCCGATCATGTTGCGGTTGACGTAGCAGTTGCCGGCTTTCACGCGCGAGGAGATGCGCTCGATCGTCGCATCGATGCGCGAGTGGATGCCCAGCGTGAGCCCGTAGCCGGTCGCGTTGATCGCGGCGATGACCTGGTCGAGGTCGGCGGCGGCGTAGCGGATCACGTGCAGTACCGGACCGAAGACTTCGCGCGTGAGCTGATCGAGCGACTTCAATTCGTAGGCGCGCGGCGCGAAGAACGTGCCGTTCGCCGCCGCGCCGTCGAGCTTGGCCTGCTTGATGAGCTTCGCCTCGCGGTCCATGCGGTCGGCGTGGTCGGAAAGCATCTTCAGCGCATCGACGTCGATCACGGGACCCACATCGGTGGAAAGCAGTGCAGGATCGCCGACCACTAGCTCGTCCATCGCGCCGGCGAGCATCGCGATCACCTTGTCGGCGATGTCCTCCTGCACGAACAGCACGCGCGCGGCCGAGCAGCGCTGGCCCGCGGAACTGAATGCGGAAGTCATCGCGTCCTTGACGAGCTGCTCGGGCAGCGCCGAGGAATCGGCGATCAGCGCGTTCTGGCCGCCGGTCTCGGCGATCAGCACGCCGATCGGGGCATCGCGCGCGGCGAGCGCGCGGTTGATCGCGCGTGCGGTCTCGGTGGAACCGGTGAAGGCGACGCCGGCCACGCGCGGATCGCGCGTGAGCGCGGCGCCGACGGTCGCGCCGTCGCCGGGCAGGAACTGCAGCACGGCCTCGGGCACGCCGGCTTCATGCAGCAGTTTCACCGCCGCGAAGCCGATCAATCCGGTCTGCTCCGCGGGCTTGGCGATCACCGCGTTGCCGGTCACGAGCGCGGCGGCGATCTGGCCGATGAAGATCGCGAGCGGGAAGTTCCATGGACTGATGCAGACGAACACGCCGCGTCCGTGCAGCGCGAGCTGGTTGGATTCGCCGGTGGGGCCAGGCAGCTTGATCGGTTCGGCGAGCGTCGCGCGCGCTCGGCTCGCGTAGTAGCGCAGGAAGTCCACCGCTTCGCGCACTTCGGCGACGCCGTCGGGAATTGTTTTGCCGGCTTCGCGCACGCACAGCGCGATGAATTCGGGCATGCGCGCTTCGAGCAGATCGGCCGCGTGTTCGAGGATCTTCGCGCGGCCCGCGGCGGGCATCGCGTCCCATTCCGGTTGCGCGGCCACCGCATTGACGAGTGCTTTCTCGACGGTCGCCGCGTCGCTGGTGAGCCAGCTGCCGACCATCTGCCGGCGATCGGCGGGACTGGTCGTGGTGATCTGCGTACCGTGCGTGCTTGCGCCCGGCACCAGCGGCGTGGCGTGCCACGGGCCGCTCGCGGCGTTGATGCGCTCGGCGAGCGCGCGCAGGTCCTGATCGTTGGCGAGGTTGGCGCCCATGGAATTGGTCCTTTCCGCGCCGTACAAGTCGCGGGGCAGCGGGATATTCGGGTGACGCTTGTCGGCGAAGCCGGCGGCGACGACGGCCGGATCGGCGACCAGCGCGCGCGCGGAAACCGATTCGTCTGTGATGCGGTTGACGAAGCTGGAGTTCGCGCCGTTCTCGAGCAGGCGACGCACGAGGTAGGGCAGCAGATCCTCGTGCGAGCCCACCGGTGCGTAGACACGGCAGGGCACGTCGAGCTGATTCTTGCCGACGACTTCGCGGTACAGGTCGTCGCCCATGCCGTGCAACTTCTGATACTCGTAGGGCGCGGCGCGGCCGTGGCCGCTCCAGTCGCCGTGCAGGCCGCGCGCGAGGTGGTGGATCGCGGCCACGGTGTGCGCGTTGTGGGTCGCGAACATCGGATACAGCGCATCGGTTGCGGTGAGCATCTTTTTCGCGCAGGCGAGGTAGCTCACATCGGTGTTCGGCTTGCGCGTGAGCACTGGATAACCGGATAGGCCTTCGCTTTGTGCTCGTTTGATTTCCGAATCCCAGTACGCGCCCTTGACCAGCCGCACCGGTATGCGCCGGCCGGCGCGACGCGCCGCATCGATCAGGCAGTCGAGCACGAACGGTGCGCGCTTCTGGTAGGCCTGCACCGCAAGCCCGTAGCCGTCCCAGCCTGCGAGCGAGGAATCGGCGAACGCGCCGAGGATCACGTCGAGCGAGAGTTCCAGGCGATCGGACTCCTCGGCGTCGATCGTGAAGCCAATGCCCTGCGCCTTCGCAAGCTGCGCGAGTTCGAGCACGCGCGGGGTGAGCTCGGCATGCACGCGTGCGCGCTTGGCGTGCTCGTAGCGCGGATGCAGCGCGGAGAGTTTCACCGAGATCGACGGCGCGGCGAAGACGTCGCTTTTTCGATCACTTCCGCCCGAGCTGGTCGCGCCGATCGCGGTGATCGCATCACGGTAGGCCTGCAGGTAGCGCGAGGCGTCGGCGGCGGTGAAGGCGCCCTCGCCGAGCATGTCGAAGGAATGCCGGAAGTCGGCGCTTTCGGCCTTGCGGCTGCGTGCGAGTGCTTCGGCGATGGTGCGGCCCATCACGAACTGGTGGCCCATGATCCGCATCGCCTGCCGCACCGCGAGCCGGATCACCGGCTCGCCGGCGCGGCCGATCAACCGGCGCAGCGCGCCGATCGCATTTCCGCGCGTTTCGCCGGCGAGTCCGACCATGCGGCCGGTCAGCATCAGGCCCCAGCTGCTCGCATTGACCAGCAGCGACTCGCTTTTGCCCAGATGCGCTTCCCAGTCGGCGTCGCCGAGCTTGTCGCGGATCAGCTTGTCGGCGGTGGCCTGGTCGGGGATGCGCAGCAGCGCTTCGGCGACGCACATCAGCAGCACGCCTTCCTCGGAGGACAGGTCGTACTCGCGCATGAAGGCCTCGATCATGCCCTGCTGCTGCGCGCGGGCGCGCACGCGCTCGACCAGGCCGGCGGCGGTGCGCTCGACGATCGAGCTGTCCTGCGGCGAAAGACGGGCCTGCGCGAGCAGCTCGTCCACGTGCTCGGTTTCGTCGCGCAGCCAGGCGGCGGTGATGCGCTCGCGCAGCGGATCGCCGGCGACGGGCAGCTCGGGACGCAGGATCTCGGTCACAGTCTTTCCTGCGGGCGGGGACGGTCGCGTGCGGCGGGGGCGAAAGTATAGAGCCTAACGCGGCGATTCCGCGCCGCGCGGGCGCGGCCCGGCGGCCGCGCGAGCCCGGAAACGCGGCGGCTTCGGCTTGCCCGGCCTTGCCGCGCGACGGTACAATTCCGCGCTGTTTCCGCCAGTGGCGGAGGCGCTCGGCGGGGATCGTTCGGCGGTCGGCGGCAACGGAAATCGCTTCCGTCGCGGCCGCGACGCCACCGTCGGGGGCTTCCAGGCCGCATCCGCATCAGGAATCGTCCGAATGAAAGCAGCCCCCAGACTTCGCGCCGGCACGGCGATCCTCGCGGCGCTCGCCGCCGGCGTTGCCCAAGCCAACCCCGTGCGCTGGCAGTTGAACCTGACGCCCGGCGTGACCGATGTCTCCGGGCGCATCTACGACCTGCACAACCTCACGCTGGGCATCTGTGTGGTGATCGGCATCATCGTGTTCGGCGCGATGTTCTGGTCCATGTTGCACCATCGCAAGTCCAAGGGCGCGGTCGCCGCGCAGTTCAGCCACAACACCAAGGCCGAGATCGTCTGGACGGTGGTGCCGATCCTACTGCTGATCGTGATGGCCGTGCCGGCGACCAAGACACTGTTCGCGATGTACGACACCAGCCACCCGGAGATGACCGTCAAGGTCACGGGCTACCAGTGGATGTGGCGCTACGAATACGTCGGCGAAGGCGTGCAGTTCCTGAGCCGCCTGGACCGCGACTCCGACCGCACGCGCGCACTGGGCTCGGGACTGGATCCGGAGAAGGTCGTCGAGAACGGCGAGAACACCTACCTGCTCAACGTGGACCATCCGCTGGTGCTGCCGACCGACACCAAGATCCGCTTCGTGGTCACCGGCGACGACGTGATCCATTCCTGGTGGGTGCCGCAGCTGGGCTGGAAGCAGGATGCGATCCCGGGCATCGTCAACGAGAACTGGACGCGCATCAACAAGCCCGGCGTCTATCGCGGCCAGTGCACCGAGCTGTGCGGCCGCGACCACGGGTTCATGCCGATCGTGGTGAAGGCGGTAAGCAAGGACGAGTTCAAGGCCTGGCTCGCCGCGCAGAAGGCCGCCGATGCGCCTGCCGCGGCTTCGACCGCTGCGCCTGCCGCCGCCGCATCCGTCGTGCCCGCCGCCGCGTCCACCGCGGCAGCGCACTGATTTTTCTCGAGAGGCTCCCACATGGCCGCCCAACCCGCCGATACCCACGCCGACCACGGTCACGATGCGCACGACCACGCGCACAAGGAAGGCTTCTTCCACCGCTGGTTCATGTCCACGAACCACAAGGACATCGGCACGCTCTACCTGATCTTCTCGCTGGTGATGTTCCTGGTCGGCGGCGCGATGGCGATGGGCATCCGCGCCGAGTTGTTCAAGCCGGGCCTGCAGTTCTTCCAGCCGGAGTTCTTCAACCAGCTCACCACGATGCACGCGCTCGTGATGATCTTCGGCGCGGTGATGCCGGCGTTCGTGGGCCTGGCGAACTGGATGATCCCGATGATGATTGGCGCGCCGGACATGGCGCTGCCGCGCATGAACAACTGGTCGTTCTGGATCCTGCCGTTCGCGT
>CAYUXZ010000062.1:0-10013 GCA_964449135.1 uncultured Gammaproteobacteria bacterium | reverse complement strand
CTGTATCCTGACTACCTGTCTGTGGAATCAGGGTCAGTCCACTCCGTCCCCTTTTCGCGCTCGATGATCACGCCGACCGCTTTCGCACCGCGCACCGCGCCGGGTTTGCTCAACTTGATGCGCAGGTGCTTTACCGGAAATTCGGCGAGGATCAGATCCGCGCAGCGCTCGGCCAGCGTCTCGACGAGCTGGAACGAAGAATCGGACACGAACGCGATCAGCCGCTTGCTCACCGCCTTGTAGTCGAGCGTGTCGGCGATCGCGTCGCTGGCCGCGGGCACGCGATTGTCGAAACCCATCTCGAGGTCGAACACCAGCGGCTGGCGGATCTTGCGTTCCCAGTCGTAGATGCCGATGACGGTCTCGATTTCGAGGCCTTCGATGAACACCTTGTCCATGCTCATTCCTGCGCCAGCGCCGGCAGCGTCGCCATGTCCCAACGCGGCCGCACATCGACGGATGCGTCGTCGTGCTGCCCCGCCGCGAGCCGCAGTGCGCCCGCGTAGGCGATCATCGCGCCGTTGTCGGTGCAGAAGGCCAGTCGCGGGAAACTCACGCGGCCGCCGCGACGCCGCGCCATCTGCTGCAGCCTCTCGCGCAGGCGCAGGTTCGCGCCGACGCCGCCGGCGACGATCAGCGTGTCCATGCTGGCTTCCTCGAGCGCGCGTTCGCACTTGATCGCGAGCGTATCCACGACCGCGTCCTCGAATCCGCGCGCGATATCGGCGCGGGTTTCGTCGGAACGATCGGACTTCTGCCACGCGAGCAGCACCTGGGTCTTCAATCCCGAAAAACTGAATTCCAGTCCGGGCCGGTCTGTCATCGGCCGCGAGAACTTGAATCTTCCCGGGGTTCCCAGCTCTGCGAGCTTGGCCAGGTGCGGCCCGCCGGGGTACGGCAGGCCCATGAGCTTGGCGGTCTTGTCGAAGGCCTCGCCCGCGGCATCGTCGAGGGTCTCGCCCATCAATTCATAGTCGCCGATCGCGCGCACCGCGATGAGCTGGCTGTGTCCGCCCGAGACCAGCAGCGCGACGAACGGCGGCTTCAGGTCCGGGTCTTCCATCAGCGGCGCGAGCAGGTGCCCTTCCATGTGGTGCACGCCAATCGCAGGCACTCCCAGCGCCCAGGCCAGCGCGCGCGCGACCCCGGCGCCGACCAGCAGCGCGCCGATCAGACCGGGGCCGGCCGTGTAGGCGACACCGCCGAGCTCGCCCACCGTCATGCCGGCCTCGGCCAGGGTCTGGCGGATCAGCGGCAGCAGCTTGCGGACGTGGTCGCGGCTGGCCAGCTCGGGCACCACCCCGCCGTATTCGGCGTGCAGGGCGATCTGGCTGTAGAGGGCGTGCGCACGCAGGCCGGAGGCCAGGTCGTAGACCGCGACCCCGGTTTCGTCGCAGGAAGTCTCGATCCCGAGGACCGGGCGGGTCGCTGGCCGCGGGTCCGGGCTGGTTGCGAGTACGGCATTCATCCCGGTATCATACGCGGCTCGCCCGTCTTTCCGGGCGGTCCCCAGTACCCGGAGTCTTCATGCCGTCCGTCAAAGTCCGCGAAAACGAACCCTTCGAGTTTGCGCTGCGCCGCTTCAAGCGCACCTGCGAGAAGGCCGGCATCCTCGCCGAGACCCGCAAGCGCGAGTTCTATGAGAAGCCGACGCAGGAGCGCAAGCGCAAGGCCGCCGCCGCGGTGAAGCGCCAGATCCGTCGTTCCTCGCGCGACGTCACCAAGCGCCAGCGGCTGTACTGAGCGAACCTGTTCCCGCGAAAGCCGGCCACGCCACGCGTCGCCGGCTTTTTGCGTTTATGGAGGAAGAAAAAATGTCCCTGAAAGCCCGCCTCACCGAAGACATGAAGGCCGCGATGAAGTCCGGCGAGAAACAGCGCCTGGGCGTGATCCGGCTGATCAACGCCGCGATCAAGCAGCGCGAGGTCGACGAACGCATCCAACTCGACGACGCGCAGGTGCTCGCCGTGCTCGAGAAGATGCTCAAGCAGCGCAAGGACTCGATCACGCAGTACGAAGCCGCCCAGCGCGAGGACCTCGCCCAGGTCGAGCGCGACGAGGTGACCGTGATCCAGACCTACCTGCCGCAGCAGATGTCGGCCGACGAGATCGCTGCGGAAATCGACGCCGCGATCGCCGCGGCCGGCGCCAAGGGCCCTACGGACATGGGCAAGGTGATGGGCGTGCTCAAGCCGAAGATCGCCGGCCGCGCCGATATGGGCCAGGCTTCGGCGTTGGTGAAACAGAAGCTCGCCGGCTGATGCGCTGATGCTGATGCACTAAGCTGGCCTCATGGCCCGCATCCCCGACGCCTTCATCGATGACCTGTTGGCTCGCACGGACATCGTCGAGCTGATCGGCACGCGCGTGCCGCTCAAGCGGCAGGGGCGCGAGTATTCGGCGCGCTGTCCGTTCCACGACGAGCGCTCGCCCTCGTTCACGGTCTCGCCGACCAAGCAGTTCTACCACTGCTTCGGTTGCCAGGCGCACGGCACTGCGATCTCGTTCCTGATGAATTACGACCGGCTCGAGTTCCTCGATGCGGTCGAGGAACTCGCCAAGCGCGCGGGCGTGGAGGTGCCGAAGGAGACGCAGCAGCGCAACGCGAGCGGACAAGCCGTCGATCTCTACGCGGCGCTCGACGCGGCCGCGCAATGGTTCCGTCGCCAGCTCGACGCGCATCCGGCGGCGCAGGAGTATCTGAAGCAACGCGGAGTGGATTTCGAGACTCGAACTCGTTTCGGCATCGGCTACGCGCCCGACGGCTGGGACGGATTGAAAAGCGCGCTCGGCACCGACGAGCGCCGCATGCGCCTGCTCGAAGCCGCGGGCCTGTTCTCGAAGAACGAGGCCGGCCGCGTCTACGACAAGTTCCGCAAGCGAATCATGTTCCCGATCCACGACCGCCGCGGGCGCGTGATCGCGTTCGGCGGCCGCGTCACCGACAAGGACGATTCGCCGAAGTACCTGAACTCGCCCGAGACCGCGTTGTTCCACAAGGGCCGCGAGCTCTACGGCCTCTGGCAAGTGCGGCAGGCGCATTCGAAGATCGAGCGGCTGATCGTCGTCGAGGGCTACATGGACGTGGTCGCGCTGTTCCAGTACGGCGTCACCCAGGCCGTCGCGACGCTGGGCACCGCGACCACGCCCGACCACGCCGAGCTGCTGTTCCGCAACGCGCCCGACGTGGTGTTCTGTTTCGATGGAGACAAGGCCGGACGCAGCGCTGCGTGGCGTGCGTTGGAATCGGTGCTGCCGCGCATGCGCGACGGACGCCAGGCGTTCTTCCTGTTCCTGCCTGAGGGCGAGGATCCCGACTCCATCGTGCGCAAGGACGGCGCCGTCGGATTCGAAGCGCGACTGCACCACGCGACGCCGCTGTCCGAGTTCCTGTTCGCCGAACTCGGCAAGGATGTGAACCTGTCCACGCTCGACGGCCGCGCGCGGCTCGCCGAGCGTGCGCGGCCGCTGCTCGCGCAGATCCCCGACGGCGCGTTCCGCGACCTCATGCACGTGCACCTCACCGAGATCACCGGCGCGAACGTGGCTGTGCGCAAGATGACCAAAGATGACGTGCGCGGACCCTCCAACGAACCGCAAAAACAAAGCTTGGTTCGCAAGGCCATCACGGCCTTGTTGCAGGATCCTTCTCTTGCCCTGGACGCCCACTGGCCGCCACTATTCTCTACATTGAACCAGCCAGGCATCGATCTATTGGTGGAGTTGATCGCACTAATTCGAGATCGTCCTCAAATAACTACTGGCGCGTTGCTTGAGGAGATGGCTAGTCGGCCTGAGGGTGCTGCACTAAAAAAGCTGGCGCTCCAGACGCTTCCGGCCGATATCGTGCAGCGCCAAGGTGCCGAGTCCTGGAGAAAAGAATGGCGAGGAGCATTGCAGCAACTGGATATTCAAACTCTCGAGCAACGCACCAATGAGCTCAGGCAGAAATCAACAGAATCCGGTTTGTCCGACAGCGAAAAACAAGAACTCCTTGCGCTATTGGATCTCAAATCAAAGCGCTAGTGCCCCCGCCTAGATACACGGTGTTGTTGAGCTCCTAGGCTTTCGCTTCTGCACTTGCGCCGTAAAGCGAGCCGAGCACCGCAGGAAAACGCGGGAGCAAGGTCCGAGTGTTTGAGGGCCAAGGATGGCCCGAGTTGCGGACCGGCCCGCGTTTTCCGAGGAGCGCAGGGCACCGGAACGGCTTCATCGTTCCGGCGAGTGTCCGGCGCGGATGGTTTTGGTTACTTTTGCCGAAACAAAAGTGACCCGCGCGCACAGCGCGTGGAAGCTCTTGATGTCGCTCGACGGAAACAGCACCCCTCCCCTGCGCTGCGCGCAAGGGAGGGAGACAAACGTTTAGCCGACTTTCTGCCACACGAACGCCGTGCCCGCCGGCGGCAGCAGCCAGTGGTCGATCAGCAGGAAGGCGAACAACGCCATCAGATACACGATCGAGTACTGGAACACCTGCATCGCGAACAGCTCACCCGGCGGCTTGAGCATGCGATACGCGTAGTAGAGGAACACCGCGTCCAGCACCAGCGCGCCGCCGAGGTAGAACGCGCCGCTCATGCCGGTCGCCCAGGGCAGCACCGTAACCACGCTCAGCAGGACGGTGTAGAACAGGATCTGCCAGCGCGTGTATTCGACGCCGTGCGTGACCGGCAACATCGGCACCATCGCGCGCGCGTAGTCGTCGCGGCGGAAGATCGCCAGCGCCCAGAAATGCGGCGGCGTCCATACGAAGATGATCAGCACCAGCAACAGCGCGTACGGGTGCAGTTGCCCGGTGATCGCGGTCCAGCCTAGCGCCGGCGGCGCCGCGCCCGCGAGCCCGCCGATCACGATGTTCTGCGGCGTCGCGCGCTTGAGGAATACCGTGTAGACCACCGCGTAGCCGATCATCGACGCGAACGTGAGCACCGCGGTCAGCATGTTCACCCACAACGCGAGGATGAGCATCGACGCGGCTGCGAGAACGAGTGCGAAGAACAGCGCCTTGATCGGCGTGATTTGGCCGACCACGATCGGCCGCCACGCGGTGCGCGTCATCTTCGCGTCGATGCGCGCGTCGAGCAACTGGTTGATCGTCGCCGCGGAGGCCGCAGCAAGCCAGATACCGATGAAACCCAGCACCGCCGTGCGCAGCGGTGGCAACTGCGGCGGCTGAATCGGCGCGCCCGGCGGCGGATCCACGCGCGCGAGCAGCATGCCGACGAAAGCGGTGAACACGATCAATGCGACCACGCGCGGCTTGGTCAGCGACCAGTACTGGCGCAGCGCGGAGCTCATGCGTTCGCGGGTTCGCGCAGGCGCGCGAGCATCGACACCAGCACGAACAGCAGCAGCGCGGCGCCGGCGTTGTGCGCGACCGCGATCGGCAACGGCAGGCCGAACATCACGTTGGCGATGCCCAGCGCGATCTGCGCGAGCAACAGCAACTGCAACGCGCCGCCCCAGAAGCGCAGACCTGGCGTGCGTAACAGGCGCACCGCGGTCGTGGTGAGATGGCCGAACACGAGGAAGGCGACAATGCGGTGGCTCATCTGGATCGCGGTCAACGCAGCCGGATCCAGGCGATCGCGCGAGTAATCAATGCCGAAGCCGCGCCAGAACGCGAACGCGTGGTGGTAGTCGGCGGCCGGCCACCACTGGCCCAGGCATTTCGGAAAATCGGCGCCGCAAGCCGCGAACGCGTAGTTCGCGCTGGTCCATCCGCCAAGCGCGATCTGCGCGATCAGCAATCCGAGCCCGACCCCGAGCAGGCGCCGCAACCCCGACGCGCCCGCGAAGGTGAGCCGCGCGTCGGGCGTCGCGCGCCAAGCCATCGCGACGAGCAGCGAAAACGTTGCGAGTCCGCCGAGCAGATGGCCCATCACCACGACCGGCATCACCAGCCAGGTCACCGTCCACTGGCCGAGCAACGCCTGGAAGATCACCATCGCGAGTGTCAGCGCGGCCAGTCGCGCGGAACCTTCGTTCGCTCGGCGCAGCGCGATCTTCAACAACAGCATCTCGCCGGTGATCGCCACCGCCCCCGAAACCAAGTACACACCGTTCATGTACGCGACAATAGACAGCGCGACTGCGATGCTCGCCGAGGCGACCTCGACGATGCCGTTGCGCACTTTGCGCACCGCCATCAGCGCGAGCAGCAGCACGAGCACGCCGAGGGTTCCAGCCAACATGCGATGCACCTGTTCGCGCCAGGCCTTGCCGACTTCCACGGGCCGCGCGAACTGCGCGTTCGCTTTCGCGATCTCGTGCGCCTGCGTCGGCCAGGCCGCGTGGCCATAGCAGGTCGGCCAGTCGGGGCAACTCAGTCCCGCGTCGGAAAGGCGCACGAACGCGCCGAACACGATCACGCAGAACGCGAGTGCGGCGGCGAGCCAGGCGAGGCGATGGAAATGACGGTGCGAACTCATGCGCTGCGCATTCTACCGGCGGATGACCTTTTCAGCCCTGCTGCGGCAGCAGGCGCTTCAGGTCGCGGCGCAATCCGGTCGGGTCGAAACCGGGCCGATAGCGCAGGAACAGGTAGCCGCTGGGATCGACGACATAGACCGGAATCGCCGTGGCCGTCGCCGCATCCGGAAGGCGCGGCGCGAGCGTGTCGTCGGCGCGAACCGGCAGCAGGCCGCGGAACGCCTGCTTCGGCGCTGCGCCGACCCAGAGCACCTGCACGCTGTCGGCGTCCTTGCCCAGTCCGACCCAGACCCTGCGCAGCGTGTCGGCGAGGCGCTCGCAGTCCTGCGCGCAGTCCGCGGGCGGCGCGACCAGCACGCGCCAGACGTGGTCCTCGTGGTGGAACTCGAAACGGCTGCCGTCGGCGCGGGTGAAACGCACGTCGCGCAGGTCGTGCACCGATTGCAGCAATTCGCCGTAGTTACGCGTGCGCGTCGGCTGCCAGCCGCTGTAGTAGAGATAAAGCGCGCTCGCGAACGGCGCGAGGAACAACCCGATGACGAGCAGCAGGATCCAGCGCGAACGGTTCGTCGAAGTCATTTGGATTTCCGGAAGAAAACGACCAGGCTCGTGATCGCCAGGCCCGCGGCGAGCGCGAACCATTGGAAAGCGTAGCCGCGATGACGCGCGGGCGGCATCGATCCGGCGAGCACGTCCAGATCGCGCGCGTAGCCGAGCTTGAGCGCGGGATCGAGCCGCAACACGCGCGGCGCGAGGCCGCCGCGGATCGCGAGCGTATCGGCGACCTGCTGCGTGTCCAGCCGCAGCAGCAGCAGACTTCCGTCGGATTGCCGCTGCACGGCCGAATTGCCGAGCGACAGCCCGCCCGCGGGCGGCGGTGACAACAGGCCGATCAGGCGCATGTCGCCCGCAGGCGGCGGCGGTTCGGCGGGGATCTGGCGATGCCAATCCAACGGACGCCAGCCGAACTCGACCAGCAGCGCGCGCGCGGGGCCGTCCGGCTGGAACACGCGATACACGCGCACCCCGGGCCGGCCGTTGTGGATCTGGTCGTCGAGTCGCACTGCGGGAACGCGAAGGAAGCGTCCATTGCCGGCGACCCAGGCGTATTCGCTATCGTTCACCGCGGCATCAGGCATGCTCGCCAACGTCAGTGCATGGCGCTGCGCGAGCACGCGCTCGCTGCCCGCGATCAGCGCGTCCTTGTACGCCGCGCGATGCAGCTGCCAGAACCCCAGCCGTGCGAAACCGGCGGCGATCGCAAACGCGAGCAGCAGCAGGCCGATGCGTTTCATGCGCGATCCCGCGCCGGCATCGCGGCGGCGCGCGATCCGCGCGATACTAGGCGCAATACGCCGGTCACGGACACCCCGCCATGCTGCAGAAACTGGTCATCATCGGCTTCCTCGCGGTGATCCTCTACAACCTCTTCAGCGGCCTGTACTACATGATGACCGACAAGGGCGAAACCGACCGCATGGTCCGCGCACTGACCTGGCGCATCGCCCTGTCCATCGCGCTGATCGCGATCATCGGCATCGGCATCTATACGGGCTGGATCCAGCCGCACAACATCGGCCGCTGAACCGCATCGGCATCCGCACAATGCGAAGGGCCGGCATGGCCGGCCCTTTTCGTTTTCCGCTCGTTGTGACTCAGAGCACGTAAACGAAAACAAAAAGTCCCAGCCACACCACGTCCACGAAGTGCCAGTACCAGGCCACCGCTTCGAACGCGAAATGGTGGTCCTTGGTGAAATGGCCGCGCAGGCAGCGCAGCCAGATGATCGAAAGCATGATGGCGCCCAGGGTCACGTGCATGCCGTGGAAGCCGGTGAGCATGAAGAAAGTCGAGCCATAGACGCCCGAACCCAGGGTCAGGTTCAGGTGGGTGTAGGCCTCCATGTATTCGTGCGCCTGGAACCACAGGAAGCTCGCGCCCAGCGCGATCGTCGCGCCGAGCCACAGCAGCAGTTGGTTGCGACGGCCGCCGCGCAGCATGTGGTGCGCGATGGTGATGGTCACGCCTGAGGACAGCAGGATCAGCGTGTTCAGCAGCGGCACGCCCCAGGCCGGGATCGTGTGGAACGCGCCGCCGATCAGCGCCGGGCCGTTGGTCGGCCACGCCGCGTCGTAGCCGTTCCACAGCACGTTGTTGGTCGCGATGCCCTTGCCCTCGCCGCCCAGCCACGGCACCGAGAGGTTGCGCGCGTAGAACAGCGCGCCGAAGAACGCGGCGAAGAACATCACCTCGGAGAAGATGAACCACAGCATCCCCATGCGGAACGAGATGTCCACCTGGTGGCTGTAGTACTTCTTCAGGCTCTCGCCGATCACGTCGGCGAACCAGCGGAACAGGGTCGCGAGCATCAGCGCGACGCCGACCAGGAACACGGTCTTGCCCCAGGGCACTTCGTTCGCCCAGTTCGCGGCGCCGAACATGGTCGTGAACATCGCGATCGAGCCGAGGAACGGCCAGCGGCTGCCGTGCGGCACGAAATAATGGTCGTCGTGGGTTTGGGTGTGGTCCATGGCGATGTTCCGGCTTGCGTGGTGAATCAAGGCGCCGAGCGCGCGGCGAGGGCTTGACCCTGCGCCGCCAACTTGGCGGTGGCTTCAGCGTTGGTGTAGAACCGATACGACAGGGTCAGCGTGGTGATATCGGCGGGCAGTTGCGGATCCACGAAGAAACGCACCGGCATGGACTTCGCTTCGCCGGCTTTGAGCATCTGCTGGGTGAAGCAGAAGCATTCGGTCTTGTGGAAGTAGCTGCCGGCCAGCGAAGGCGACAGCGACGGCGCGGCATTTCCGACGATCGCGCGCGCGGACTCATTCCTCGCCGAATAGGTCGCCTCGACCAGCTCGCCCGGATGCACCTGCAGGCTCGCCTGGTCCGGGTGGAATTCCCAGGGCAGGCTCGCATCCACGTTGCCGTCGAACTGCACGGTGACGGTACGGCGCGCATCGGCCTGCAAGCCGGCGACCTGTTGCCGGCCCGCGGGGCCTTCGGCGAGCTTGATGCCGAGCACCTTCTCGCAGGCGATGCGATACAGCGGGATCAGCGAGAACGTGAACACGAACGCGATCGCCATCACCCACGCCAGCCGCTTGGCGATGCGCGCGCCATCCGCGCGACGCGGCGCGTCCGTCGAAGACGTCGGTTCGCCACGCGGATCGGTGGCGTTCACCGGTGCAATACTCCGTTGAGGATCACCGCGACGTAGAAACCGAAGGCGACGATCGCCATCAGCTTCACGGTGCGCAGCGCGCGCCTGCGTTGCGCGGCCACCAGATCATCGCGGGCGGGCTGCGTCGTCATCGCACTCAGTGGGTCACGTCGCCGTGCGCAAGGTCGCCGTCCTTGATCACCGGCGGCGTGCTGAAGCTGTGGTGCGGCGGCGGCGAGGACAGCGTCCATTCCAGGCCATGCGCGTTTTCCCAGACCCGCGCCGGTGCCTTCGCGCCGCCGCGCGCGGTGCTCCACACGATATAGACGAACAGCAACTGGCTCAGTCCGAAGCCGAAGCCGCCGATCGAGGAGACCATGTTCCAGTCCGCGAACGCGACGTTGTAGTCGGGGAT
>CAYUXZ010000061.1:0-10042 GCA_964449135.1 uncultured Gammaproteobacteria bacterium | reverse complement strand
TTGCCGTGGCCGAGCTGCACCAGCGACTGGTCGTTCATGCGCAGCCACGGGATGCCGCGGTGCTCGGCCGCGTGCACCAGCGAGGCGGTCGAAGGACCGAGCGCGCGCCGCTGCGCGTAACGGATGAACGCATCGCGCGCCTCGTTCCAGACGAAATCCTCGGGGACGCTGCCCTCGGGGCGGATTTTCTCGGGCAGCAGCGAGCACAGCAGCTTGATCGCGAGCTCGCCGGCGGCGATGCCTTCCTCGCGTTGCGCGTATTCGTAGACCACCGAATACACGCCCGGGCGGTCGTCGGCGATGCTGCGGGTCTTGCCGAAGGTGACGTTCTCGCCGGCGACGTTCTGCAGCTCGATCGCGACGTGCTCGAGCACGTGGCCCAGCCAGGTGCCTTCGCCCTCGCGCATGCGCCGCTCGAAGCCGCCGGGCACGCGGTAGGAGCAGCCATGTTCGTGCAGGCCGGGCAGCGCCGCGAGCAACGCGTCAACGAACGCCGGCCCGAGCTTGCCGGTGGGCCAGTTCTCCAGCTCGCCGAGATCGAGCTCCAGGCGGATCACCGGGAAGTGGGCGTAGAGCGACGGGCCCTGATAGACCGAGCGGTCGAGAATGCGCATGGTGTCTCCCCTGATGGTCCGTCGTTGCCCCGGAAACAGGTCCCGGGAGTGCAACGCTTACTCCGCCGGGGCGGTTTGCGCAAGATGGGAACGATCGTCGCGGGAGGTGTCGGGACGAAGGATCGGACGAATCGGTTTGGAACCGGCCTGGCCTAGTCGGTGCGCGGCTTCGGGTTGGCGCAACCCTCGGTCGCTTTGAGTTGCGCAAGATCGTCCGGAAGTTCCGACAGGCTGACCAGCCCGAGCATGCAGCCTTCTTTTTGCTGGCCGCGCCCGATGAACGACTGCGGCAGCAGAACGGGCTTCCTCACGGAGCTGTGTCCGTAGGTCCCGACGAGGATGTGGATGCGGAACCCGATATCGGGTTTGGCCGATCCGCGTGCGACCACGCAGAGCGGCGCCGAGACTTGTGTGGGCGCCTTGATGTCGCAGTCGCCTACGCCCCATTCGATCTCCTCGCCGGCGCCCAGGGTCGCACCCAACCAACGCTGGAACGGCTGCGAAGGCAAGGATGCATCCAGTTGGTTCACCGGAAGCTGCTGCACCCTTGCGATGATTTCGCGCGCGTTCTCGAGGGTCAGCGGCGTCGCGTGCGCCCCCGCTGCACAGGCGATTGCGAGGGCAATGGCTGCGATGGACCGCTTCATCGAATCCTCCTTCAGCGCTCGCCGGCGAGCGCTCCGGCCGAGGCCTTGCGCGTGTGCAGGTCGAAGGTCGCGCCCTGCACGAGGATATGCACCTTCAGTCCGAGCAGGCAAACCGGCTGGCTCAGGCTCACGTCGGCCATCGAGGAGAACTCCAGGCCGTCCGCATCGACCACGGTCACCGCACCGCTGCCTTCGACCTCGAGCACGTTGTCGGGATTGATGAACGCGGCGGTGTCTTCGTCGAGACCGATGCCGATCGCGAACGGGTTGTAGGCGAGCGCGGCCACGAGGCGACCGAGGCGATCGCGCTGGCGGAAGTGCTGGTCGATGATGAAGCGGTTGGTCAGGCCCAGTCCCGGCGCGAGCCGGACGCTGCCGGCGCGCGGCGAGGAACCTTCCTTGCCGAACGCGATCATGTGCTCGGACAGGATGCTCGCGCCCGCGCTGGTCCCGGCGACGTGCGTGCCGTGCGCGTTGCGGCTGCGGATCAGTTTCGCGGCGGGCGTGCCGCCGAGGATGGTCGAGATGCGCAGCTGATTGCCGCCGGTGAAGAACACGCCACTGGCGTCCTCGATCCGACGCAGGACTTCGTCGCGATGGCCGTCGTCGCGCGTGTTGATGTCCAGCGCGGTCGCGCGGCCGGCGTCGAGGCGGCCGAACAGTTCCTCGTATTTGCTGCCGGTGTCGGGCAGGCGGCTCGCGGTCGGGATCACCACGATGTCGGCGTCGCGTCCGCCGCACAGATCGACGAAACGACTGAGGATACGGCGCCGGCTTTCCTTGTCCTCCGCGCCGCCGATGGGAACGATCCATCCGCGCTGTCCGCCGTCGGGAATCCTGCTGGGCATCGAGTTTCCTGCTGTTGCGAAGCCATAAAACTACCACGTTGCGGTGCAATATCCAGAGTTCAAGCGCACACAATGGCGAATCGGCGGCGGCCACGTATGATGGCGCGACCTCCCGCGGACGCTGCCCATGCGGATCATCAGCTTCAACGCGAACGGCCTGCGCTCGGCCGCGAACAAGGGATTCTTCGGCTGGTTCGCCAGGCAGAAAGCCGATGTGCTCTGCGTGCAGGAGACCAAGGCGCAGGAGCACCAACTGGGCGCTCCCGATCTTCGGCCGGAGGGCTATCGCGCGTACTTCCGCGATGCGACCACGAAGAAGGGCTACAGCGGCGTGGCGATCTATTCCGCGCGCGAACCCGACGAAGTGCGCACTTCGCTGGGCTGGTCCGCGTTCGATGAGGAAGGCCGTTACATCGAGGCACGCTTCGGCAAGCTCAGCGTGGTCTCGTTCTACATCCCATCGGGCACCTCGGGCGACGAACGCCAGCAGTTCAAGTTCAAGGCGATGGACTGGCTCAAACCCATTCTCGATGGCTGGCTCGCGAGCGATCGCGACTACGTGCTTTGCGGCGACTGGAACATCGTGCGCGCGAAGAACGACATCAAGAACTGGACTTCGAACCAGAAGAATTCCGGCTGCCTGCCCGCCGAGCGCGCCTGGCTCAACGGCCTGATCGCGGACGCGTACGGCGACGGCACGCCTGCGCCGAAGCACGGCTGGCTCGACAGCTTCCGCGAGCTCAAACCCGACGCGGTCGAGTACAGCTGGTGGAGCCAGCGCGGCGCAGCGCGCGCGAACAACGTCGGCTGGCGCATCGACTACCAGTTCGTCACGCCGTCGCTGCGCAAGAAACTGAAAGCCTGCGCGATCCATCCCGAGCCGCGGTTTTCCGATCACGCGCCGTACGCCGTGGATTACGCGCTGTGAGCGACACGACCACGCCTGCGGCGAAGAAACCTTCGATCTGGGAAGCCTTCGCCCAACCGTCGGCGGGCACGATGTTCTTCTTCGGATTCTCCTCTGGCCTGCCGTTCCTGCTGGTCGCCGGCACGCTGGCGTACTGGCTCAAGGGAAACGGGATCGAGCTCAAGAGCATCACGATGATCGCGAGCGCGGGCATGACCTACGCGTTCAAGTTCCTGTGGGCGCCGCTGCTCGATCACTGGCAGGTGCCGGTATTCGCGAAGCTCGGCCGTCGTCGCGGCTGGCTGCTGCTCGCGCAACTGGGCGTCGCGACGGGGCTGCTCGCGATGGCCGCGCTCACGCCGGCGCAGCTTCCGCCGTTCATCGCCGCCACGCTCGCGGTGGCGTTCTTCGGCGCGACGCAGGACATCGCGGTGGATGCCTATCGCATCGAGATCGCGCCAGTGGATGCGCAGGGCGCGCTGGTCGCGGTGTATTCGCTGGGTTATCGCATCGCGCTGATCGTGGCGGGCGCGCTCGCGCTGATCATGGCGGATCACATGCCGTGGAACGTCGTCTATCTCGCGATGGCGGCGCTGATGGCGGTGCCGATCACGGCGAATTTCATGGCGCGCGAACCGGACGTCCATCGCAAGGCAGCCGCGAGCTGGGCCGCGGCGATGCGCGAGAGTGTGATCGAACCGTTCGTGGATTTCTTCCGTCGCTACGGATGGCGGCTTGCCTGCGTGACGCTGGCGTTCATCCTGCTGTTCAAGATTCCCGAGCAGGCGACCGTTGGCGGCGTGATGAGCCCGTTCTACAAGGACATGGGGTTCACGCTGACCCAGATCGGCGCGATCACGAAGTTCTACGGGGTGTGGATCGGCATCGCGGGCGTGTTCGTCGGCGGCGCCGCGGTCGCGCGCTGGGGCGCCTGGCGCACGCTCGGCGCCTCGCTGGTGCTGTGCGGAGCCTGCAACCTGCTCTATCTGCTGCTGATCGCTCATCCGGGCAATGCGTTGGTGCTGACTGCGGTGATCTCCGGCGAGAATTTCATGCTCGGCGTACTCGGTCCGCCGACTGTCGCGTTCCTGTCCTCGCTGGTGAATCGCGAACACACCGCGACGCAGTACGCGCTGCTCAGTTCTCTGGTGAACCTGCCGGGCAAGGTGCTTGGCTTCTTCGCCGGAGGCATCGCGACCGCGGCCGGATACGGCGGCTTCTTCGTGATCACCACGCTGGCGATCATTCCCGCAGTCGCGTTATTCGTGTGGTTGTCGGCATGGAGGCAATCGAGCGCGGATACGGCGAAGCCGTAATCCTGGCGTCGGGTCGCGCTGCTCGCTAATTCGCCCGCGGGCTGAGCGTCAAGAATTCCACACCCTGCACTTTCGAGGAACTCATGTCGAAATGGGATAACGTCCCCTGGCCGAGCAGCATCGAACAGTCCGTGCAGATGACTGCGGTGACGTGGTCGAGCGCGAACGCGCCGATCTTCAGGTGATCGATACTGACCAGCCGACCCGAGACGATGCGTCCATCCGCGATGCGCATCACGACGTGCGGTCGCGTCACCTCGAATTTCGCCTCCGAAGCGACCAGGAACTGCTCGTCGAGCGTGGTTTCGCTTGCGCCGGTGTCAACGACGAAGGCGCTGACCGGACGCTTTCCGAGGGTTACCGGCGCCGAGAACGAGTCGCCGATTTTGGGTAGCCGCAGGTGCGCGGTTTCCGGGGTGGCCGTCGTTCCGGCGTCGTGCAATCCGGCTTCGATCGCGATGCGCTGGGCCTCGAAATACTGGCCTTTCTCCCGCGCCTCGAGGTCGCGGTCGAACTCTGCCAACAGGTTCAGCGCTTCGTAGGTCCGCTTCTGTTGCACGAGCAGCTTGGCAAGGTTGCCGCGCACGTCCACCAGTTGCGGTACGAGAATCAAGGTCTTGTAGGACCAGTCGATCGCGTCGCTGGTACGCCCGAGCTTGGTCAGGCTGTCCGCGTAATAGGCGAAGAGGTCGTAGCTGCCTTCGCCGAGATCGATCGCTTTCTTGAACTGGACGACCGCCTGCTCGTGTTCATCGCGCTCGTTCATCACCATGCCGAGGTTGGCGATTGCCTGCGTGTCCGTCGGACGCGCGGCCACGTAGCCCTGCCAGTTCTGTTCGGCGCAGGCGAAGTCGCGCTTGGACTGGCACGCGATCGCCGCCTCTTTCATCTGCGCCGGCGTCAGCGACTTCGTCTGTGCGGGTGTTACGGATTGCTGCCGCTGGCACGCCGACAACGCCAGCGCAATGACCGGCAACATTGCCGCCGCGAGAAAACTGCGCATCCCCTGCATGGAACCCCCGGTCGAATCGACTTGCGACAACCGCGCTACGCTCACCGCGGCGACGGATCGGCGCGGGATGATGCCAGATCGGCCGGACGAGTTCGCGGTGGCGCTGCGTAGATCGCGCCGAGCACGCGCGGTTCGCGCGCGCCGGTCACCGACGGCAGGTTGCCAGGACGACCCGCGAGGGTCTCTCGCGCGAGCCAGGCGAAACCTGCAGCTTCGACGAAATCCGGATCCAGGCCCAGCGTGGCGGTCGTATCCACACGCAGGCCCGGCAATTCCATGCGCAGCGCATCCATCAACGCGGCGTTGTGCACGCCGCCGCCGCAGGCGAACACTTCGCGCGTCGTCGGCGCATTCGCACGCAGCGCGTCGGCGATCGTACGCGCGGACAGCGCAAGCAGTGTCGCCTGCACATCGACTGGCGACACATCGGCTGAAATACGGGCGTCGAGCCAGTCGAGGTTGAACACTTCACGGCCGGTGCTTTTCGGCGGCGGCAGTGCGAAATACGGATCGCTCATGCAACGCGCGAGCAACACCTCGTTCACGCGTCCGTTTCGCGCCCATGCGCCGCCCTCGTCGCGCGCGTGGCCCAGATGCCGCGTGGCCCAGGCATCGAGCAGGCAGTTCGCCGGGCCGGTGTCGAAACCGATCACGTCGCGACCGGGAATCAGCAAGGTGAGATTCGCGATGCCGCCGAGATTGAGGATCGCGCGCGGAATGGTCGGATCGGCGAGCGTCGCCGCGTGCAGCGCGGGCAGCAGCGGCGCCCCCTGTCCACCCGCGGCGACATCGGTACGCCGGAAATCCGCGACCGTGCGGATGCCGGTGCGCTGCGCGATCACGTTCGGATCGCCGATCTGCAATGTGAATGGGTGCTCGCCGTTCGGACGATGGCAGACGGTCTGGCCGTGCGAGCCGATCGCGGACACGATGGATGCATCAATGTTCGCGTCGCGCAGGAGTGCATTAACCGCGTTCGCGAAGCATTCGCCGATCTCCACATCCAGCCGACCGTAGTCGTCGAGTGCGATCGCCGCGCGGCTGTGCGCGAGCGCGAGCACGCGTTCGCGCACGTCCTGCGGATAGCAGAATGTCTGCGCTGCGAGAATTCGCAAGCACTGACCTGCAGTCGAAGAATCCGCAAAATCGACCAGCGCAGCGTCAATACCGTCTGCGCTGGTGCCCGAGATCAGGCCGAGGTAGAGCTTGCGATCAGCCACGTGCGCGCAGCTTGCGCGCGGAAGCCGCCAACTGGCGCTTCATGGCCTTCTTCACCGAAGCCGGTTGCGCCAGCACCTTCGCCGCGATCACCTGGTGGGTGACGAGTTGCATCCGGTTGAGTTGCGCGAGCGCATCCGTGTTCTGCGCGCGGAATGCGATCAGCGCAGTGCCGGTCAGCGGTTCGGGCTTGGGCATCGTCACCGACAGCGGATTGCGGTACTCGCCGTTGATGCGGAATTCATAGTGCAGGTGCGGGCCGGTCGCCATGCCGGTCATGCCGACGTAGCCGATGGTCGCGCCTTGCGCGACGCGCGTGCCAATCTTGTATTTACCGAATTTCGACATGTGGCCGTACAGCGTGGTGTAGCCGCGGCCGTGGTCGACGATGACGCAGTTGCCGTAGCCGTTCTTCCAGCCTTCGAACTGCACCTTGCCGTCGCCGGCGGCGACGATCGGCGTGCCGGTCGGCGCGGCGTAATCCACGCCGGTGTGCTTGCGCATGTAGCCGAGGATCGGGTGCATGCGGCCGGCGAGCGTGAAGCCCGACGAGATGCGGGTGAACTCGACCGGCGTGCGCATGAAGCTCTTCTTCAGCGGCGTGCCGTTGCCGTCGACGAATTCGGTCTTGCCGTCCGGATGCGTGTAGCGGTAGGCGAAGTAGCGCTTGCCGTTGTTGTCGAAGCTCGCCGCGACGATGTCGCCGGTGCGCACGCGCTGGCCATCGCGCCAGTAGTCCTCGTAGAGCACCTGGAAGCTGTCGCCGGGCTGCAGGTCCTGCGCCATGTCGATGTCGTAGGAGAAGATCTTCGCCATCTGCATGATCGCCGCATCGCTCAGGCCCGCGTTCGCGCCGGCGTTGAACAGCGAGCCCTGGATCACGCCGCTCGTGGATTCCAGGCGCTTTTCCAGCGGGCGATCGATCTGCGTGCTGGAGATCGCGTCGCTTTCGAGCCGCAGTTCGATGCGGGTGGAATCGTCCTTGTCGAAGCGCAGGCCGCGCAGCGCGCCGGGCGCGGCGATGTCGAACGCAAGTTCGGCGCCGTCGCGCAGGTGCGACAACGGCTGCTTCGCACCGGACTGCGCGAGCACGCGCTGCAGGTCGCCGGCGGGAAGATTCATTTCCGAGAACAGCGAACCCAGGGTCTGGCCTTTCTTCACGCGCACGATCTGCCAGTTTTCGGCAGGCGCCAATACTTTCGCGCTCGGCTGTGCGGGCAGCGACAGCGCGAACGTGGCGCGTTTCGCGGCGGGCGTGTGCATCGCATTGGTGAAGCCCGGGACGATCGCGACGACCAGCGCTCCCATCGTGGCGAACATGCTCGCGAGCATCCAGTGCTCGCGCGACCAGCGGCCATGGAAATCGTCGCTGCCGGCATCGTCGAGGCGCTTGAACCAGGACTTGGCGGCGCGGTGCAAGGATGCGCTATCGTGACGATGCGCTCCGTTGCCGGAATGGCTGCGTGGATCCATGCTTTTCGAGCCCTCTCCCGTGGCGCAACCGGCGAACCTTAACCGCGTGCCGGAAGGCGCGTCAAACCCTTGTTGCAATTGAATATTTTGCTCTGCAACAATTAACTTCACTTTAACTTCACATCCCGCTGCGGTGACCGAATGATTGGGAGCGGCGGGGTTTTGTGCGCAAAAACAGGATGATGATGAGCGACCTGCAATCCAGTCTTGATCTGATCGCGCGTGGCGCGGCAGATATCCTCAAGCGCGACGAACTCGAGGCCCGCCTGCGGCTGGCACGCCCCCTGCGCGTGAAAGCCGGTTTCGATCCGACGGCCCCTGATTTGCACGTCGGACACACAGTCTTGCTCAACAAGATGCGGCAATTCCAAGACCTCGGTCACACCGTGATCTTCCTGATCGGCGATTTCACCGGAATGATCGGCGATCCGACCGGCAAGAACGTCACCCGCAAGCCGCTCACGCGCGCCGATGTCGAAGCGAATGCGCGCACTTACGCCGAGCAGGTGTTCAAGGTGCTGGATCGGGACAAAACCGAGCTGCGTTTCAATTCCGAGTGGTTCGACAAGATGAACGCGGCGGACATGATCCGCCTCGCGGCTTCGCACACCGTTGCGCGCATGCTTGAGCGCGACGATTTCGCCAAGCGCTACAAGTCAGAACAACCCATCGCGATCCACGAATTCCTGTATCCGCTGGTGCAGGGCTACGACTCGGTCGCGCTCAAGGCCGATGTCGAACTCGGCGGCACCGACCAACGCTTCAATCTGCTGATGGGGCGCGCGCTGCAGGAACAGGCCGGGCAGCCTCCGCAGATCGTGCTGACGATGCCGTTGCTCGAAGGTCTCGACGGCGTCAACAAGATGAGCAAGTCACTCGACAACTACATCGGCATCAACGAGCCGGCGATCGACATCGTCACCAAGACGATGAAGATCGGCGACGAGCTGATGTGGCGTTGGTTCGAGTTGCTGAGCTTCGAGGTGTCGATGGCCGAACTCGCGCGCATGCGCGCAGACGTAGCGGCGGGACACCTGAATCCGCGCGACGCGAAGCTGCGGCTCGCGCGCGAACTCGCGGCGCGCTTCCACGATGCCGCGGCCGCGGAACAGGCGATTGTCGGATGGCACGCGGTGGTGCGCGGCGAAGGCGATACCAGCGCATTGCCGCTGCATGAACTGACGGTGCCTGCCGAAGGACTGCGTATCGCGCCGCTGCTGGTCGCTGCGGGACTGGCGCCGAGCAACGGCGAAGCGATGCGCAAGCTCAAGGAACACGCGGTGCGCATCGACGGCGAGGTATTCGAGGACGCGCAGCGCGTCTTCGCGCCCGGATTCGAGGGCGTCCTGCAGATCGGCAAGCGAACGTTCGCCCGCGTCAGGCTTGGCTCCCAGCGATCCTGAGCGCGTCAGCTCGGAAAAGTTTCGGCGGGGTGTTGACGGACTCGGAAGAGGCTGTATAATGCGCGGCTCGCTGATGCGAAAGGCACAGCGCGGACCAAAAAGTCCGGTTTGATCCGATCTTTGACAGTGTGCGCAGGAAACTTGTGCGGACGCCTGCGGATGGGTGCAGATCCATCTTGCAGAGACGTCTAAGAAATTGAGCAGCAATTGCCATGCGATTGGAGCTCAGGTTCGGATGTCTTCTGAGAAGAAAAGCTGAAAGTTTTACTTCAACTGAAGAGTTTGATCCTGGCTCAGAGTGAACGCTGGCGGCAGGCCTAACACATGCAAGTCGAGCGGCAGCGCAGCAGTAGCAATACTGTGGGCGGCGAGCGGCGGACGGGTGAGGAATACATCGGAATCTACCCTGTCGTGGGGGACAACGTAGGGAAACTTACGCTAATACCGCATACGACCTTCGGGTGAAAGTGGGGGACCGCAAGGCCTCACGCGATTGGATGAGCCGATGTCCGATTAGCTAGTTGGCGGGGTAAAAGCCCACCAAGGCGACGATCGGTAGCTGGTCTGAGAGGACGACCAGCCACACTGGAACTGAGACACGGTC
>CAYUXZ010000060.1:0-10593 GCA_964449135.1 uncultured Gammaproteobacteria bacterium | reverse complement strand
TCGGCGCGGGCTGCTGCGTCATCAGCGCGACATCGCTGGCGCCGTCGCGCACGAACGCGCCGACGCCGCGCTCGGCGTGCGCGAGGTAATCGAGGGCCGGCGCGTACACCACGCCGAGCACGGGCGCGCCGCCGTCGATCAACGCAATGTTGACGGTGAACTCGCCGTTCTTCTTGACGAACTCGCGCGTGCCGTCGAGCGGATCGACCAGCCAGTAGCGCGACCAGCGGCGACGTTCATCCCACGGAATATCGGAGGATTCCTCCGACAAAACCGGCACATCGGGCGACAGCGCAGTCAGGCCCGCGCAGATGATCTTGTGCGAGGCGAGGTCTGCGGCGGTCAGTGGCGAATCGTCGGACTTGGACTCGACCGCGAAGTCCTGCGCATATACCTGCATGATCGCCGCGCCGGCCTCGCGCGCGAGTTCGATGCAGGCTTCGCGCAACGCGCTCATGCGCCCGCTCCGCGGCGCGCGATCAGTTCGCGCACGATGAACAGCGCGGCCAGTGAGCGGCCTTCCGAGCAATCCTCGCGCAGCATCAGTTCGTGCAGGTCGGCGAGTTTCCAGGGCACGACTTCGATCTCCTCGGGTTCGTCGCCGGGCAGGCGTTCGGGGTACAAATTCTCGGCGAGCACGAGGTGCATCGTGAACTCCATGTATGCGGGAGACAGCGCGAGCGGGCGCAGCAGCGTCAACTTGCGCGCGCCGAAGCCGGCCTCTTCCTTGAGTTCGCGGTCCGCCGCCTGCTCGGGCGTTTCGCCCGGGTCCATCAGGCCCTTGGGCAATCCGAGTTCGTATCGGTGCATTCCGCAGGCGTATTCGCGCACCAGCAGGATGGTCTGCGGATCGGGCAACGCGGCCACCATCACCGAACCCGGCCCGCGCGAGCAGATGCGGCGGTAATGCCGGCGCTCGCCGTTCGCGAACTCCAGGTCCAGTTCCTCGATGAGCCGGTCGCCTTCCTCGCGCAAACGCGATTCGTGGACCTTCGGCGGTTGTCGTTGTTGCAAATCAGCCATGTCGTCGTTTCCACCACCAGATGTCGGCAAGGACTAGCAGTCGGCTTCCGTCGGGCTGCGCCTGGCCTAGGCGCGCTAGGCCCGGCGCAAGCTGCGGATCGCGCGGCGCCAGATGCATCTCGATCCGGTAGCCGACCACGTCGGCCTTCACCGAACCGGTCACCTGCATCGGCCCGCCGCTGTCGCGGAGGCTGCCGAGCACGATGCCCGGCCGGTCCACGAAGAAATCCACCTGCAGGTCGCCCAGATAATAAGGCAATCGCGTGCGCGGGCCGACCAGCGTGGCCTGCCGCCACCAGGCGCGACCCTGCACTGCGACCGGCACGCCGTCGTCGAAACGTGCTTTCGCAACTTCCAGATGGATGCTGCCGATCGGCAAAAGCCGCGCGCTCGCGAAGAACTTGCGCAACGCGCCGCCGACCAGATCCGCGCGCAGCGCGGTCACTTCGAGCAGCTCGAAACGGCGCTCCACGTGCGCATCCATGCGCTGGTCCTTCGGCAGGTCGAAATGCAGGTCGGTGCGGATCGCGCCCGTCGCCGGCGCGAGCGGATCGGCGTTCCAGGCCATGCGCCCGAGCGAATGCGTGCCCCAGTGCGTGTCGCGCGATTCGCCGTTCCAGGCGCCGCCGTGGACATCGTTCACGGTCAGCGGGTCGATCCGCGAACTGAGCACGTACACCGCCAGACTCGCGGGCATCAGCAGATATAGCAGCACGGTCGCCGCTGCGGCTCCGATCAGCAACAAGCGACCCGCATGGACATAAGAGGCTCGGGTCGGGATGATGGCGCGCATCGGAATCCGAATGGTTCGAAGCGATGGTAGCAGAGCACGATTTCACGCAAGTGAGCGGCAACGCCGCATGGATCGCGCGCGACCTGGACGCGCTGTGGCATCCGTGCACGCAGATGCGCGACCACCGCGACGGCGAGATTCCCCTGCTGCCGATCCGTTCGGCCGAAGGGGCGTGGCTGACCGACATGGAAGGCAAGCGCTATCTGGACGCGGTGTCGAGCTGGTGGACCTGCCTGTTCGGGCATCGCGATCCGCGGCTGGTCGCCGCGCTGAAAGCGCAGCTCGACGAGCTCGACCACGTGCTGCTCGCCGGTTTTGGCCACGCGCCGGCGATCGAGCTCGCCGAGGAATTGCTGCACGTCGCGCCGCGCGGTCTTGCGAAGGTGTTCTACGCGGACAACGGCTCGGCCGCGGTGGAAGTCGCGCTGAAGATGGCCTTTCATTTCCATCGCAACAACGGCGACATGCAGCGAACGAAGTTCGTCGCGCTCGCCGGCGGCTACCACGGGGAAACTCTTGGCGCGCTCGCGGTCACCGACGTTGCCCTCTACCGCGAAACCTATGCGCCGCTGCTGCTGGAACCGGTGTTCGCGCCATCGCCGGATTTCTATCTCGCGCAAGCCGGGGAAAACGCGGAAGCCTGCGCCCTGCGCGCGGCGGAAGGCCTGCGCACTGTGCTGGAAACGCAAGGCGAGAGCATCTGCGCATTGATTCTGGAACCGCTGGTGCAATGCGCGGGCGGCATGCGCATGCACCATCCGCGCTATCTCGCGGAGGCGCGCAGGCTCTGCGATGCGCACGGCGTGCTGTTGATTGCCGACGAAATCGCGGTCGGCTTCGGCCGCACCGGCACCTTGTTCGCCTGCGAGCAGGCCGGCACCGCGCCGGATTTCCTGCTGCTGTCGAAGGGACTCACCGGCGGCATGTTGCCGTTGTCGGCCGTGCTGACCACGCAGCGCGTCTATGACGCGTTCTACGCCGAGCATTCCGCGCACAAGGCCTTCCTGCATTCGCACAGCTACACCGGAAATCCGCTGGCATGCAGCGCCGCACGCGCGGTGTTGCGCGTGTTCGCCGCCGAGTCCGTGCTCGAGCGCAACCGCGCGACCGCCGAGCGCATGGCTCGGCTCGCTGCGCCGTTCGCGTCGCATCCGAACGTCGCACAAGTTCGGCAAACCGGCATGATCCTGGCGATCGAACTTGCGGCCGATGCACGCTCACGCACCGCATTCGATTCGCGCAAGCGCCGCGGCCTGCGCGCGTACCGGCACGCGCTCGCGCGCGGCGTGCTGCTGCGCCCGCTCGGCGACGTGCTCTACTGGATGCCGCCTTATTGCGTCGGCGAAGACGAGCTCGAATTGCTCGCGCAGGTCACCGGCGAGGCGATCGAAGCCACCTGCGGCTGAGGCGCGTGGCACAATCGCGCGATGACCGGAGTTTGTCGGTGAGAATCCCGCGCGTCCATCTCGACCTGACCCTGCACGTCGGCGCCGCAGTCGAACTGCCGCAATCGGCCTGCGAGCACTTGCTGCGCGTGCTGCGGCTTTCCGACGGCGCGCCGCTGCTGCTGTGCAACGGCGACGGCCTGGATTACCGCGCGATGCTCGAAAGCGCCGGCAGGCGCGATGCGCGCGCGCGCATCGTCGAAGCCCAGACCAATCCTGCCGAAGCGCCGCTGCGCATCGTCCTCGCCCAAGCGCTCGCGCGCGGCGAGAAGATGGATTGGGTGGTCCAGAAAGCGACCGAGGCGGGCGCCGCAGCGATCGCGCCGATCGTCACCGAACGAACCGAAGTCCGGCTCGATGCCGAGCGCGCAAACCGCCGTCTCGCGCATTGGCGCGGCATCGCTGTAGCGGCGAGCGAACAAAGCGGCCGAGCGCGCGTACCGGAGATTTCCGAGCCGACGTCGCTGGCGACGTATGCGGCGAGCGTCGCGACCGATGCGATCCGCCTCGCGCTCGATCCCGACGGCGCATCGCTCGCGGATGTATTGCGCGACATCGGCGACAAGAACGCGCCGGAAATCCATCTCGTGGTCGGACCGGAAGGCGGCCTGTCGCCGCGCGATCACGCGCAGTTGCGTGCGGCGGGTTTCATCGGCGTGCGACTGGGTCCGCGCATCCTGCGCACGGAAACCGCGGGCCTGGTCGCGATCGCGGCGGTGCTCGCGATCGCGGGTGACTATCGCTAGGCGGCGTTCGCCGCCGCCGCTGCGGCGGCCTGTTGCAATGCGTCCGCGACCTGCACTTCCACGGCAGCCAGGTCCGGCACCGCGACTTCGTCGTCGTGGAACATCGCCTGCGCATACACGCCCAGCGGCAGGTCGTTCTCGTTCGCCGCGACTTCGATCAAGCCGTCCTTCGCGATCGTCACCAGGCGCGGGAAGCCCTGGGTCAGCACCGCGAAATACGGCATTTTCTGCACGTTGCTGACCGCCTTGAGCACGGCGACCTTCGCGCCGAGCACCGGCGCTTCCTGCGACCAGCCGACCATTCGCGAGAACGATACGATCGGCAGCGACCAGCCGCGCCAGCGCGAACGTCCGAGCAGCCAGGCGGGCGCGCCGACCACCGGCTCGGGGTCGGAGTAGGTGATGACTTCCGCGAGCGAGGCGTTCGGCAGCAGCAGGTTGCCTCCGGTCACCGCGATCAATACGCCGCGAATGTCGTGGACTGCATTGGCGTTCATCGGTTCATCCTCCTGCGATCTGTCGGATACGTAGCGGCTGTATCCGGATTCATGCGGCCCAGCGCGCGCTGGCGTGCGTCGCCAGCTCTGCGGGCAATGCCACGATCGCGCCGCTGCCATCGAGCGCGCTTGCGGCGGTGGCGTCGAAACAGGTCATCGGCGTCTGCACCAGCACCTTGCCGCCGTGCGCCGTGTGCGCTTTCGCCGGCCCGACGATCCCCGCTTCCGCACCACTGAGAACGACGACGACCGTGGCCGGATCGTTGAGTGCGCTGGCCAGCGCCTGGCTCGGGCCGCCGCTGCCGGGCGCGAACCGCAAGCCGCCGTCCTTCTCGACCAGCAAGCCGTTACTGACCACGCCGACTTCGCCCGGATGCGCCGCCTCGCCAGGACGTGCCAGATACACCGGCAAACGCGTGGCTTTCTCCAGTTGCTGCGCGAGGCGGTCGTGCTTGCCCGCGTCGAGGTGCTGCCAGAGCAATACGGGCACGGGCAGGTCGTCGGGCAGCGCGCCAAGGAACTGGCGCACGGCATCGGGGCCGCCGAGGCCGGCTATCACCGCGATCAAGCCTTCGGCCGCGCGCATGACCGGCAACTCCTGCGTCTTCACCGAAGCGGCGGGCCAGGCGTCGGACGCGGCCTCGTCCATCGGCGCGAGCGAGAGTCCGCCGAGCGAATCGCCGAAGCTCGCGGCAGGTTTGTCCGCAGGCTTGCTCGCCGGTTTCGACGCTTCGCCCTCGTCCATCGGGCTCAACGACAAGTCGCCGATGTCCAGGTCGAACGCGGGTTTCGCAGCGGCGGGCTTTGCGGTCGACGTGGAATGATCCGCGTCCATGTCCATCAGCGAAAGCCGGGACAAATCCGCCTCGGCCGCTTTCGGAGCTGCGGCTGGGGTTTGCGTGGCGGCTGCGGCGTCAGGTTCCGATGCCGCGACGGGAACGTCCGCCGGCGACTGTTGCGCGCGCAGCATGTCGTCCAGCGATATCGCCGGTGTTTCCTCGCGCTGGCTCGCCGCCACGCGTCCGGCCTCGAAGCTCGCGTTCAATGCGGCGAGGTCGGCATCCTCGGTGAGCGACAGCCCGCCGGTGTCGAAGGCATCGCTCGGCGCGCTGCGGTTTTCTGCCGGTGCGGGCTTGGCTCCCGCATCAGCGGTGGGCGCGGGCGCGGCTTCTTCCATCAGCGACAAGCCGTCCGTGTCGAACGATGCGAGATCCAACGCGGGTTTTTCCGCGCTCGCGGAGTTGCCGTCGCCGACCGGCGCGGCGAGTTCGGCGTCATCCGCGAGCGCGAGCTCAAAAGGGCCGGATGCACCGCCTTCGGGCGACGGATCGGGCTTCGCGTCCGCGGCCGGTTCATCCGCGTCGCCGGGTTGCGACAGGCGCTTGGCGTCCGGGCTCACCGGCGGCAGCAGCAGCTCGTCGCGGCCCAGCACTTTCGCGGCCAGATGCCGCGCCCAGCGCGCGAGGTCCCAACCGCTCAGGCGCCGCGTCACGTCGGCGTCGTCGAACACCACCTTGTCGGTGGGATCGTCGAACAGCGGTTGCCACGGCTCCAGCAGGGACGGATCGGTGTTTTCGTCCACGCTCACCAGCCACACGTCCGGATTGAGCTCGCGCATCTTCGCCGGATCAAGCTCGTCGAAGTTTCCGACAGCGAGCGTCTGCGCACCGAGTTCGTCGAGCGCGTAGCGCAATTGCTGCTGGGCATCGCCCGCAGGACCGAGCACGACCACCCGCAGCTGGGTTTCACTCATTGGGGCGCGCCATCTGCAACAGGTCGAACACGTTGCGCATCAATTCGGCTTCCTGGTACGGCTTGCCGAGGTAGCGGTTCACGCCGATCTCGAACGCGCGCTGGCGGTGCTTCTCGCCGGTACGCGAGGTGATCATCACGATCGGCACGTCGCGCAGGCGCGAGTCATTGCGCATGTGGGTCGCGAGCTCGTATCCGTCCATGCGCGGCATTTCGATGTCGAGCAGCATCAGGTCGGGCACGCGCTCGACCATCTTCTCGATCGCGTCGATGCCGTCCTTCGCGGCCAGCACTTCCATGTTGTTGCGCTCGAGCACGCGGCCAGTGACCTTGCGCATCGTGATCGAGTCGTCCACCACCATGACCAGCGGCACGCGCCGTACTTCCGGCGCGGGCGCGACCTCGACCGGCTGCGCGGCCTGCGCTTCGGCGAGCGCGACGTGGCGGCGCACCAGCGGGATCACGTCGAGGATCACCATCACGCGGCCGTCGCCCATGATGGTCGCGCCGAAGATGCCCGGCACCGAACTGACCTGCGGGCCGACCGGCTTGACCACGATCTCGCGGCTGCCCTGCACTTCATCCACGCAGATCGCCGCGCGCACGTCGCCCGAGCGCGACAGCAGAAGCGGCATCTGCATGCTGCCCTGCGCCTTCGCGGGCGCGCTGCCGAGCAGCTTGCCGAGGTCGTGGATTTCGTACTCTTCGCCCGCGTACGTATAAACCGGGCGCTCCGATGCGAGTTGCTTCTCCAGTTCGGCGCGCGCGATGCGACCCACGCCCTGCACCGAGGAGATCGGCACCGCGAAGCTGGTCTCGCCGATCTTGATGACCGCGGCCTGCGTGACCGCGAGGGTGAACGGCAGGCGGATCGTGAAGCGGCTGCCCTTGCCTTCGGTGGAGTCGAGCTGCAGCGTACCGCCGAGCTGGCGGATCTCGTTGTGCACCACGTCCATGCCGACGCCGCGGCCGGCGAGGCGGCTGACGTTCTCGGCGGTGGAGAAACCGCTTTCGAGAATGTAGCCATAGACGGTCGCGTCGCTGACTTCGGCATCTGGCTTGAGCAGGCCACGCTCGATCGCCTTCTTGCGGATCGCGTCGCGGTTCAGGCCGCGGCCGTCGTCGGTCACGAGCATCACGACTTCCGACCCTTCGCGGCGCATGCTGACGGTGACCGTGCCTTCGTCGGGCTTGTGCGCGCTACGGCGGTCGGCCGGCGCCTCCAGTCCGTGCACGACCGAGTTGCGCAACATGTGCTCCAGCGGAGCGGTCATGCGGTCGAGCACGTTGCGGTCCATCTCGCCCTGCGCGCCCTCGACCTTGAGTTGCGCATGCTTGCCGGTTTCGGTCGCGGCCTGGCGCAACACGCGGCGCAGGCGCGGCACCAGCGCATCGAACGGCACCATGCGCGTGCGCATCAGGCCGTCCTGCAGGTCCGAACTCACGCGCGACTGCTGCAGCAGCAGGGTTTCGTACTGGCGGGTGACGTCGTCGAGCGAAGTGTGCAGGCTGACCAGGTCGGCCGCCGATTCGGCGAGCGCGCGGGTGAGCTGCTGTTGCGTGGAGAAGCGGTCGAGTTCGAGCGGATCGAATTGTTCTTCGTCGGTGTCCTGGCGCTGGTAGCGCGCCATGATCTCCGCCTCGGTCTCGATCTCGAGCTTGCGCAACTGCGTGCGCAGGCGCGCGGTGGTCTGCTCCATTTCGTCCAAGTGCGTGCGGAAGCTGCCCAGTTGCTGCTCGAGGCGCGCGCGGTAGATCGCGACCTCGCCGGCGTAGTTGACCAGGCGATCGAGCAGGTCGGCGCGGATGCGCACCTGCTCCTGCGGCGCGCGCACGCCGATGTCGTCGTCGTCGTCGAACGCGGTCTCGACCGGCACCGACAGCGGCTTGAACGCGGGCTTGGCGCGCGGCGCGGGCACTTCGGCCTTCGCCTCCGCCACGGCTTCGGCCTGCGCTTCGGCGGGCGCCTCGACCGCGAGCGCGGCGGTCGGCAGTTCCTCGCCGCGCGCGAGCGCGTTGAATTGCGAGATCAGGTGTTCCGGCACGCCGACGGCCTGGCGCTGCTGGATGCGCGAGAGCATTCCGTGCAGTCGGTCGAAGCCGCGCTCAAGCACGCCCATGCCGGAGGAATCGAGTTCCAGTCGCTGCTCGGCGACGCCTTCGAGCACCGACTCCATCGAATGCGCGAGTTCGCCCATGTGCATCATGCCGGCCATGCGCGCGCCGCCCTTGAGCGTGTGCAGGTCGCGCTGGATGCTCACCACGGTCTCGCGATCGGACGGCGCATCGCGCAGGCGCGTGAGCAGGCCATCGGAGTGATCGAGGATGTCGGTGGTTTCCTCGATGAAGATGTCCAGCAATTCCGGATCGACGTCGGTGAGGTCGAGCGGACCTTCCGGATCGACATCGGTCGCGGCTTCGGCAAACTGCGGTTTGCCGGCCGGACGCGACGCAGAGGATCCGGCGACCGCGGCCAGTTCGGCGGCCGCGACCTGCGCGGCGCGATCTGCGTCGGCCTTCTCGCGCGCCGCAGCCTGCTCGGCCTCGATGCGCGCGACTTCCGCGCGCACCGCGGCGATGCGATCTGCCTCGACTTTTTGCGCGGCGACGCGTTCGGCTTCGGCCTGCTCCGCGGCGACGCGCTCGGCCTCCGCGCGTTCGGCCGCTTCCTGCACCGCGCGTTCGGCCTGGGCTTTCTCGGCGGCAGCACGTTCGGCTTTTTCCTGCTCTTCCACGAAACGTTGCGCTTCGACGCGCTCGGCCTCGGCTTTCTCCGCCGCGATGCGCTCGGCTTCGGCTTTTTCCGCGGCGAGACGATCCACCTCGGCCTTCTCGACCGCAGCGCGCTCGGATTCGAGGCGATCGGCTTCGGCCTTCTCCGTTGCGATGCGCTCGGCCTCGGCGCGCTCGGCCGCGACCCGCTCGGCTTCGGCTTTCTCCGCCGCAAGGCGTTCGGCTTCGCTCTGCTCGGCCGCGACGCGCTGGGCTTCGGCGTGTTCCGCGGCAATGCGCTCGGCTTCCGCCTTCTCGGCGGCAGCGCGCTCGGCTTCGATGCGCTCGGCTTCCGCCTTCTCCGCGGCAGCGCGTTCGGCGGCGATACGTTCGGCTTCCGCCGCGGCTTCCTGCTCGGCGGCGTCGGTGGCGAGCGCCGTCGGCGCCGCGGCTTCCACCGCTTCCTCCATGACCGGCACGGCAGGCGCGGCGGGTTCGGGCAAGGCGTCGCGCAATGCGACCGCGCGCGCGGTGAGCGCCGTCTGCGACACGATTCGCGCGCGCGGCTGTTCGAGCGCCGTCAGCACGCCGGCGACGGCGTCGGCGACGTCCCTCAGCAGAGCCGTCCCGCTCGCCGACGGCGTTTCCCCGTGCGCGAGCAGGCGACGGATATAGCCTTCGGTCGGCGACAGCACGTCGGTGATGTGCGGCACCTCGGTCATCGCGAACGCGCCGTTGATGGTGTGCACCGCGCGCCGCAGCGCGTCGGTCGCCGACTGCGGCGCTTGCGCCGTGGCCTCGTTCCATTGCCGGATCGTCTGCAGGTGCGAGGCGACTTCGGTGCGAAGGATTTCCAGCAGCACCGGATCGATGCTCGCGAACTCCGTGCCTTCCGGAATGGCTTCCGGCTCCGCTTCGGGCGCTGCAATTTCCTCGACCGCCGCGACCGGTTCTGGCGACGCGGCGTGTTCGGCGACCGCAGACTCGACGACTGCGTGCTCCACGACAGCCGGCTCCGCAGCAACGGTTTCGACCGGCGCCATCCCGGCGGCGACCGGCTCGACCTCTGCCGGTCCGGCTGCGATTGGTTCGGGCGCGATCGCCGCAGCTTCCACGACGGGCTCGGCTTCCACCGGTGCGGCGGCAGCCGAAACGAACAAGACTTCCTCGCCCGTCGCGAGGCGATCGGCGACGGACTTCATGCCCTCGATGTCGGCGGTCACCGCGCCCGTGCCGGTCAATGCCGACTGCAATTGCGGCAGCGCACCGACTGCGTTGTGCACCAGCGCAATGACTTCGGGACTGGCCGGGCGCGTGCCGTCGAGCACGCGGTTGAGCATGTTCTCGATCTTCCACGCGAACTCGCCCAGACCGAGCGCGCCGACGAGGCGACCGCTGCCCTTGAGCGTGTGGAACACGCGGCGCAGCGAACGCAGCGTGTCGGTGTTGTTGGGCGCGGCCGACCATTCGCTGAACAACTGGTTCGCGTTGGTGATTTCCTCGGTGAGTTCCTCGATGAAGACTTCGCGGATGTCGTCGTCGATCTCGGCGTTTTCCGAGAAGCCGTAGGCTCCGGTCGGCAGCGGCATTGGCGCAGCGGCCAGCGCGGGAGCTGCCGGCGCCGC
>CAYUXZ010000059.1:9221-11331 GCA_964449135.1 uncultured Gammaproteobacteria bacterium | reverse complement strand
GGGAAACGGCGGTCGCCATCAGGTCGGTCAGCGGCTTCGGGTACACGCCGATCAGCAGCAGGCCGATAGCGAACACGCCGAGCACGATCGCCTCTCGATAGTTCATGTCCTGCAGTTCGGCGACGTGGTGGTTGGCGACCTTGCCGAACACCACGCGCTTGACCATCCACAGCGTGTACGCCGCGCCGAGCACCAGCGTGGTCGCCGCGCCGAACGCGATCAGCGGGCTGCGCTGGAACGCGGCGAGGATCACCATGAATTCGCCGACGAAGCCGGACGTGCCCGGCAGGCCGGAATTCGCCATCGCGAAGAACACGAACAGCGTCGCGAACCACGGCATCGTGTTCACCACGCCGCCGTAGTCGCGGATCATGCGCGAGTGCACGCGGTCGTAGAGCACGCCGACGCAGGAGAACAGCGCGCCGGAGATGAAGCCATGCGAGATCATCTGCACCATCGCGCCCTGCAGGCCGAGCTGCGCGGCGTCGGCCGAGTCGCGCACCAGCGCGAAGCCGATGAACACGCCCAGGGTCACGAAGCCCATGTGCGCGACCGACGAGTACGCGATCAGCTTCTTCATGTCCTCCTGCACCAGCGCGACCAGGCCGATGTACATCACCGCGATCAGCGAGAGCGCGACGATCAGCCAAGCGTAGTGTGCGCCCGCATCCGGCACGATCGGCAGCGAGAAGCGCAGGAATCCGTATCCGCCGATCTTCAGCATGATCGCCGCCAGGATCACCGAACCGCCGGTCGGCGCCTCCACGTGCGCGTCGGGCAGCCAGGTGTGCACCGGGAACATCGGTACCTTCACCGCGAACGCGATCAGGAATGCGAAGAACAGCCAAGTCTGTTCCTGCATGGACAGCGGCAGCGCCTGCAGATCGGTGAGCGCGAAGCTGCCCGCCTTCAGGTACAGGTAGATCAGGCCGACCAGCATGAAGATCGAGCCGAGGAAGGTGTAGAGGAAGAACTTGACGCTCGCATAGACGCGCCGCGGCCCGCCCCAGACGCCGATGATGATGAACATCGGGATCAGCATCGCCTCGAAGAACACGTAGAACAGCATTGCGTCGAGGGCGCAGAACACGCCGACCATCACGCCCTGCAGCATCAGGAACGAAGCGAGGTACTGGTGCACGCGCTGGGTGATCGCCGTCCACGCGCCGATGATCACCAGCACGGTCGTCAGGCAGGTCAGCACGATCAGCGCGACCGAAATGCCGTCCACGCCAAGCGCGTAGTTGATGTTGTACGTCTTTACCCAGACATGGCCTTCGACGAATTGCATCAGGCCGCTACCGCGGTCGAAGTTCGCGAGCAACTGCACGCTGAACGCGAAGCAGAACAACGCGACGATCAGCGCGAACCAGCGTGCCGTCGAAGGACGCTGCCCGAGCGCCAGCGTGATCGCGCCGCCGAAGATCGGCAGCCAGATCAGCAGGCTCAGGATGGGTGGCATCAGCGACATCAGCTTGTCCATGAACGGTGCGGTCCTTGGCTCAGGGCTGCCAGCGCAGCAGCACGCCCAGCAGCGCGATCAATCCGAGGATCATCGCGAACGCGTAGTGGTAGAGGTAACCCGACTGCAGGTTGCGCAGCACGGCGGCCGCGCGGCCGATGAAGTTCGAGGTGCCGTCCACGACAACGCCGTCGATCACCGCGGCGTCGCCCGCGCGCCAGAACAGCTTGCCGAGCATCACGCCGATGCCGGCGAAACCGTCGATCCACAGCTTGTCGAAGCCGTACTTCTCCTCGAGGATGCGCGCGGGCAGCGCGAAGGTCTTCTTGAGCTTGCCCGCCAGCGCCGGGTGCAGCAGGTAGATGTAGGTCGCGAGTGCGAAGCCGGCGATCGCCAGCCACAGCGGCGAGTTCCACGAGAAGGCGTGCAGTGCCATCGCGGTCGCGCCGTGGAACTCCTCGGCCATCTCCGCCATCGCCGGATGCTTCGCCGCATCGACCACGATCGAGCCGTCGAAGAACTTGCCAAACAGCATCGTCCCGACCGTGAACCAGCCGACTAGCATGGACGGGATCGCGAGCAGGATCAGCGGAACGGTGACGACGAGCGGAGACTCTTTCGGTTCGACGGGGCCGTGGTGGTCGTGGT
>CAYUXZ010000059.1:0-9121 GCA_964449135.1 uncultured Gammaproteobacteria bacterium | reverse complement strand
CGTCGTGCGCGTGGTCGTCGTGCGCGTGGTCGTCGTGCGCGTGGTCGTCGTGCGCGTGGTCGTCGTGCGCTGTCACCTCATGCGCGTCGCGATCGTGCGCATGATCGTCATGGGCGTGGCGAAAGCGCTCCTCGCCGTGGAAGGTCATGTACAACAGGCGGAAGCTGTAGAAGCTGGTCACGAACACGCCGAGCAGCACAGCGAGATAGGCGTAGTGCTGCACCCAGCCGCCGTGCTCGGCCGCGGACTTCGCGGCGTCGATGATGCTGTCCTTTGAGTAGAAGCCGGAGAAGAACGGCGTGCCGACCAGGGCAAGCGTGCCGACCCACATCGTGATCCACGTCACCGGCATGTACTTGCGCAGGCCGCCCATCTTGCGCATGTCCTGCTCGTGGTGGAGCGCGATGATCACAGAACCCGCGCCGAGGAACAGCAGCGCCTTGAAGAAGGCGTGCGTCATCAGGTGATAGACCGCGACAGAATACGCGGACGCGCCCAACGCGACTGTCATGTAACCAAGTTGCGAAAGCGTCGAGTACGCGACCACTCGCTTGATGTCGTTCTGCACCACGCCGATCAGGCCGGTGAAGAACGCGGTCGTCGCACCGATGAAAAGCACGAAGTCCAACGCGGTCTGCGACTGCTCGAACAGCGGCGACATGCGCGCAACCATGAAGATGCCCGCGGTCACCATCGTCGCGGCGTGGATCAACGCCGAGATCGGGGTCGGGCCTTCCATCGAGTCCGGCAGCCAGACGTGCAGCGGCACCTGCGCCGACTTGCCCATCGCGCCGACGAACAGGCAGATGCATATCACCGTCGGCACCGACCACGGATGGCCGGCGAAAATCTCCACGCTCAGGTTCGCGAGCGAAGGCGCTTTCGCGAAAACCTCGGCGTAATCCAGCGAGCCGCACCAGGCCAGCACGCCGGCGATGCCGAGCAGGAAGCCGAAGTCTCCGACGCGGTTGACGAGGAAAGCCTTGAGGTTGGCGAAGATCGCGCTCGGGCGCGTGTACCAGAAGCCGATCAGCAGGTAGGACACCAGGCCCACCGCTTCCCAGCCGAAGAACAATTGCAGGAAGTTGTTGCTCATCACGAGCATCAACATAGAGAACGTGAACAGCGAGATGTACGCGAAGAAGCGCTGGTAGCCGTCGTCGTCGGCCATGTAGCCGATCGTATAGACGTGCACGAGCAGCGAGACGAAGCTCACCACGAACATCATCATCGCGGTGAGGTTGTCGATCAGGAATCCGACGTGCGCGGAATACCCGCCGATCTCGAAGAAGGTATAGACGTTCGCGTTGTAGGGCGACGCGCCATGCAGCAGTTGCCAGAGCACTTGCCCGGAATACGCGCAACTCACCGCGACGCCGAGGATCGTCACCCAGTGCGCGCCGGCGCGGCCGATCACTCGGCCGAAGAGGCCGGCAACGATGGCGCCGAGCAGCGGCGTGAGCGCGATGATCAGGAGTGTCGTCTGCGAGATCACGGGTCAGCCTTTGAGTTCGTCGATCTGCGCGACATTGATGTCGCGGCGATTGCGAAACAGCGTCACCAGGATCGCCAGGCCGATCGCCGATTCGGCGGCCGCGACGGTCAGGATGAAGAACACGAACACCTGCCCCGCCGCATCGCCGAGGAAGCGCGAGAACGCGACGAAGTTGAGGTTCACTGCTAGCAACATCAGCTCGATCGACATCAGCAGGATGATCAAGTTCTTGCGGTTGATGAAGATGCCGGCGACGCCGATCGAGAACAGGATCGCGCCCAGGGTCAGGTAATGGCCGAGGGTAATGGTCACGGGCCTTTCTCCTGCGTGGCAGCAGGCGACGGCGACTCGGCTTCCATCTTCACTACGCGGACGCGGTCGGCGGCACGCACGCGCACCTGCTCGCCCGGTTTCTGCGACTTCACGCCCTCGCGCTTGCGCAGCGTGAGCAGGATCGCGGCGACCACGGCGACGGTCAGGATGAGCGCCGCGATCTCGAACGGCAGCGTGTACTGCGAGAACAGCGCCTGCGAGATCCACACCGTGTTGCTCACGTGCGCGGCGGCGGACGGATCGGTCGCGTTCTGCGCCTGGGCATAGGGACGCAGGCCGATCAGCATCACCATCTCGGCGGCCATCACGGCCGCGACCGCGATCCCGACCGGCAGATAGCGCGCAAAACCCTCGCGCATCGGCTCGCTGTTGATGTCGAGCATCATCACCACGAACAGGAACAGCACCATCACCGCGCCGACATAGACGAGGATCAGCACCAGGCCGAGGAACTCGGCCTGCAGCAACAGCCACAGACAGGCCGTGCTGAAGAAGGCGAGCACGAGGAACAGCGCCGCGTGCACCGAGTTCTTCACGCTGATCACCGACAGCGCGGCGAGCGTGGTCACGGCGGCGAAGACGTAGAAGGCGATGGAAGGAAAGTCCATGGCGCTCACCTGAAGGCCGCATCGGCCGCGCGGCGCTCGGCGATTTCCTGCTCGAAACGATCGCCGATCGCGAGCAGCTGCTGCTTGTTGACGATGTTCTCGCCGCGCTGCTCGAAGTGGTATTCGTGGATGTGGGTCTCGACGATCGAGTCCACCGGGCAGCTCTCCTCGCAGAAGCCGCAATAGATGCACTTGAACAGGTCGATGTCGTAGCGCGTGGTGCGGCGGCTGCCGTCGGCGCGCTGCTCGGAGTCGATCGTGATCGCCAGCGCCGGGCACACCGCCTCGCAGAGCTTGCAGGCGATGCAGCGCTCCTCGCCGTTCGGGTAGCGACGGAGAGCGTGCAGACCGCGGAAGCGTGGCGACTGCGGGATCTTCTCCATCGGATAGATCATCGTGTACTTGGGCTTGAACAAGTACTTGAGCGTCAGCCAGAGGCCGGCGCACAGCTCGATGAGCATCAGGCTGCGCAGGTAGGAGGTGATGCGGTTCATGCGCCCAGCCCCTCGCGGATCACCTGACAACGGGAAAGGATGCTGTTCATGCACCGATTCCTCCGCCGATCAGGTGGTAGTAGGCGAGGATCGCGACCACGAAGATCCACACGATGCTGATCGGGATGAACACCTTCCAGCCCAGCCGCATGATCTGGTCGTAGCGGTAGCGCGGGAAGCTCGCGCGGAACCAGATGAAGGCGCTGGCGAAGAAGCCCATCTTCGCGATCAGCCACCACCAGCCCGGCGCGCCGAGCAGGGGGACCGAAGCCGGGAACGGCGACAGCCAGCCGCCCAGGAACAGTACCGGCACCAGGAAGCTGACCAGGATCATGTTCGCGTATTCGGCGAGGAAGAAGATCGCGAACGCGGAACCGGAGTATTCGACGTGGAAGCCCGCGACGATCTCCGACTCGCCCTCGGCCACGTCGAACGGCGCGCGGTTGGTCTCGGCGACGCCGGAGATGAAATAGATCAGGAACAGCGGGAACAGCGGGATGAAGAACCAGTTGCCCGCGCCCCAGCGGCCCGCCTGAGCGTGCACGATGTCGGTGAGGTTCAGGCTGCCGGCCGCGAGCAGCACTCCTACGAGCGCGAAACCCATCGCGATTTCGTAGCTCACCATCTGCGCGGCCGAACGCATCGCGCCGAGGAAGGCGTACTTCGAGTTCGAAGCCCAGCCCGCGACGATGATGCCGTACACGCCCATCGAGGTCATCGCGAGCAGGTACAACAATCCCGCATTCGCGTTCGACAAGGCCACGCCATCATCGAACGGCACCACCGCCCACGCCGCGAGCGCGGGCGCGAGCGCGAGCACCGGCGCGAGCTTGAACAGCACCGGCTGCGCGTTGGTCGGCAGCAGCGATTCCTTGAACAGCATCTTGAAGACGTCGGCGAACGACTGCAGCAGGCCGCCGAGGCCGACGTAACTCGGTCCGTGGCGCACGTGCATCCACCCGATCAGCTTGCGTTCCCAGAGCACGTAGAACGCGACCGAGACGATCACCGGCAAGGTGATCGCGAGCACCTTCAGCAACGTCCACACGACCAGGCCGATCGTGCCGAAGTGCAGGAACATCTCGCGGATGGGTTCGAAGAGGCTCATGCCTTGGCCACCGTCAACGCAGAGCCCATCGGTGGCAGAGCGCGCGTTTCGCGCCAGGTAGCCTCGATCCACGCACCGCCGCGCGGCACCGCGCGCGAAATCGCGACAGGCAATTCCACGCCGGCGCCATCGCCTTCGACCTTCGCGCGATCGCCGTCCGCAAGACCCAGCGATTTCGCATCGTCGGGATGCAGGCCGACCTGCGCCTTGCCGGTCAACGGATGCGCCTGCAGCGCGGGACAACGGCGCAGCACTGCATCGCTGCGGTAGATTGGCACCGTCGCAATGCGAGTCAGCCCCGTCGTCGCGGCCGACGACGCAGCGATCGTTCCCGAAGCTGCCGCGGACTTGATGCCGAACTCGTTCGCCATTTCTTCTTCGGCGCCGCCGAAGTCCACGAAATCGAAATCTTCGAGACCCAGTTGCGAGCCCAACGCGCGCAGAACGCGCCAACCCGCACGCGCCTCGCCCGGCAACTTCGCGCCCGCCGCACAGGTTTGCGCGATGCCGTCGAGGTTGACGTAGCTGCCGTCGGTTTCCGGCGGCAGGCCGATCGGCAGCACCGCGTGCGCGGTGCGGCGCACGCCTTCGCAGGCGTAGGCGCCGATGTAGACGTGGAAATCGGCAGTGCCGCGCGCACGGTCGTAGGCCGCGGACGAACTCGTGTCCTGCGATCCGGCGTGCCAGGTGATCAGCGCCTTCGGCGGCTGCGCGAGCATCGTGCGTGCGTCGCGCCCGTTCGTCAGCGGGATCGCGCCCACGCGCGACAAACCGACCGCATTCGCGCCGTCGGCGATTTCGTTGAACGCCGCCCCGCCCGCCTTCGCGGCGAAGCGCGCGGCCGCGCGCAGCAGCGAAGCCTGCGGGTGCTGCACGGCGCTGTCGCCGAAGATCAGCACCGCGTTGGCCTGCTTGATCGCCGCGTAGCCCGCGCGCGCCGCATCGTCGGTGGTCGTCTTCGACAGCGCGTTCGCAAGCGCGCCATCGGCGGCGTGGCCGTCGTCCTGCGCCGCTTTCGCGAGGCGCAGCACCGCGTCGAGCATGCCCGCGGACGTCGCGATGGTCTTGCCGGCGAGATCGAAGTGGCAGTCGAAGTCCAGCGGATTGATCGCGTGGACCTTCGCGCCCTTCTTCGCGGCCTTGCGGATGCGCGCGCCGAGCAGCGGGATGTCGCGGTGCGGGTCGCAGCCGACCAGCACGATGCCGGCGGCGTTCTCGATCTTCGCGACCGGCATCTCGAAGGTCGCACCGGCGCTGCCGTCGGCGAAATCCAGCCGGCGCAGGCGATGGTCGATGCTGTCGCTGCCGAGCCCGCGCACGATCTTCGCGAGCAGATGGCCTTCCTCGCACGAAGCCAGCGGCGCGACCAGCGCACCCAGGTCATCCGAATGCTTCTTCAATCCATCGGCGACGAAGGCGATCGCTTCGTCCCATCCGCATTCGACGAGTTCGCCGTCCTTGCGGATCATCGGCTTCGTCGCGCGGTCGGACGCGTACAGGCCCTGGTGCGAATAGCGGTCGCGATCCGACAGCCAGCACTCGTTGATCGCTTCGTTGTCGCGCGGCACGGTGCGCAGCACTTCGCCGCGGCGGGTGTGCAGGAACAGGTTGGAGCCCAGCGCGTCGTGGCAGGCGACCGATTCGCGCGCGATCAGTTCCCAGGCGCGCGCCTTGAAGCGGAACACCTTGTTGGTCAACGCACCGACCGGGCAGACGTCGATCACGTTGCCCGACAGTTCGGTGGTCAGCGGCTTGCCGTCGTACGTGCCGATCTCCAGATGCTCGCCGCGATTCATGCCGCCGAGTTCGTAAGTGCCGGCGATCTCCGCGGTGAAGCGCACGCAGCGCGTGCACTGGATGCAGCGCGTCATGTCGGTCGAGACTAGCGGACCCATATCCTCGTCGGCGACCACGCGCTTGCGTTCGTGGAAGCGGCTCACCGAACGGCCGTAGCCGAGCGAGACGTCCTGCAGCTCGCATTCGCCGCCCTGGTCGCAGATCGGGCAGTCGAGCGGATGGTTGATCAGCAGAAATTCCATCACGTTGCGCTGCGCGCCGAGGGCGCGCTGCGACTGCGTGAACACCTTCATGCCTTCCATCACCGGCGTCGCGCAGGCCGGCTGCGGCTTGGGCACCATCTTGCCACCCATCTCGGTCTCGACCATGCACATGCGGCAGTTCGCCGCGATCGGCAGCTTCTCGTGGTAGCAGAAACGCGGGATCGCGATGCCGGCCTTGTCGGCGGCCTGGATGATCATCGAGCCCTTCGGCGCGTGCAGCGCGACGCCGTCGATCTCGATGTTGACCATGCCCTCGGGCGCCGGCGCGGGTGCGGTCGTCGTGCTCGGCTGCGCGCTCATGCCGCGGCTCCGATCTTCGAATCCACGATCGAACGGCCGTTGCGGATGTAGTATTCGAACTCGTCCCAGTAGTGCCGCAGGAAGCCCTGCACCGGCCAGGCCGCGGCCTCGCCGAACGCGCAGATCGTGTGACCCTCGATCTGGCCGGCGGCGGTTTTGAGCATCGTCAGGTCATCAAGAGTCGCCTTGCCGTCGACGATGCGCGTGAGCATGCGGTACATCCAGCCCGTGCCTTCGCGGCAGGGCGTGCACTGGCCGCAGGATTCGGCGTAGTAAAAGCGCGCGATGCGCTGGCAGGCGCGCACCATGCAGGTGGTCTCGTCCATCACCACGACCGCGCCCGAGCCCAGGCCCGATCCGGCCTTCTGGATGCTGTCGTAGTCCATCGTGAGCTGCAGCATCGTCTCGCCCGGCAGCACCGGCATCGACGAACCGCCCGGGATCACCGCCTTGAGCTTGCGGCCGTCGCGCACGCCGCCGGCCATCGCGAGCAGATCCTTGAACGGCGTGCCCAGGCGGATCTCGAAGTTGCCCGGATTGTTGACGTGCCCGGAGACCGAGAAGATCTTCGGCCCGCCGTTGTTGGGCTTGCCGAGGTTGAGAAACCACGCCGCGCCGTTGCGGATGATCGCCGGCACGGAGGCGAAGGTTTCGGTGTTGTTGATCGTGGTCGGCCGGCCGTACAGACCGAAATTCGCGGGAAACGGCGGCTTGTAGCGCGGCTGGCCCTTCTTGCCTTCCAGCGATTCCATCAGCGCGGTTTCCTCGCCGCAGATGTAGGCGCCCGCACCGAGCGCGGTATGCAGGTCCACGTCGACGCCCGAACCCTGGATGTCCTTGCCGAGCCAGCCGTTCGCGTAAGCCTCGAACAGCGCGTGCTCGAGGTGTTCGAACGGTTCGTGGTGGAATTCGCCGCGCAGGTAGTTGTAGCCCACCGTCGAGCCGGTCGCATAGCACGCGATCGCCATGCCCTCGATCACCGCGTGCGGGTTGTAGCGCAGGATGTCGCGGTCCTTGCAGGTGCCCGGCTCGGATTCGTCGGAGTTGCAGAGGATGTACTTCTGCACGCCCGGACCTTTGGGCATGAAGCTCCACTTCAGGCCGGTCGGGAAGCCCGCGCCGCCGCGGCCACGCAGGCCCGAGGCCTTGACCATCTCGATAACGTCGTTCGGCGGGATCTTCTCGCGCAGGATCTTGCTCCACGCGGAGTAGCCGCCGGACTTGACGTAGTTCTCGTACGACCACGGCTGCTCGAAATGCAGCGTGGTGAAGCAGACATTGTGTTCGGCGGGCGCGGGTCCGTAGGCCATGGCGTCAGTGTCCGTCGGTCGCATGTTCGTGGGACGGGCCTTCGAGCGTGAGCGCATCCAGGATCGCGTCGATGCGTTCGGGCGTGAGCTTCTCGTGGTAGTGGCCGTTGACCACCATCATCGGCGCGCCCGCGCAGGCGGCCAGGCATTCCTCCTCGCGCTTGAGGTAGATGCGGCCGTCCCTGGTGCTTTCGCCGAGCTTGCAGTCGAGTTTCTTCTCGCAATAGCGCACGACATCCTCGGCGCCGTTGAGCCAGCAGCTGATGTTCGTGCAGATCGCCACGTTGTTGCGGCCGACCGGTGCGAGCTCGAACATCGAGTAGAACGTGGCGACCTCGTAGGCCCACACCGGCGGAATCCCAAGGTACTTTGCGACCGCCGCGATCAGCGCGTCGGTGAGATGGCCGCCGTTCTCCTGCTGCGCGGCAAACAGTCCCTGGATCACCGCGGAACGCTTGCGATCCGGCGGGAACTTCGCGACCCAGCGGTCGATGTGCGCGCGAACGCCTTCGTTGAGAGCGACCATGGGGTCGATGTCGCGTACCGCCTCGAAGTTGCCCGTGGCCTTCATCGGTCGATCTCCCCGAACACGATGTCGTAGGTACCGATCATCGCGACCACGTCCGCGAGCATGTGGCCCTTGACGATCTCGTCGATGGACGACAGATGCGGGAAGCCCGGCGCGCGCAGCTTCACGCGGAACGGCTTGTTCGCGCCATCGGAGACCAGATAGCAGCCGAACTCTCCCTTCGGCGCCTCGACCGCGGCGTAGGTCTCGCCGGCCGGCACGCAGTAGCCTTCGGTGAACAGCTTGAAGTGGTGGATCAGCGCTTCCATGTCGTCCTTCATCTCCTCGCGGGACGGAGGCGCGACCTTGAAATTCTTGAGCATCACCGGGCCGGGGTTGGCCTTCAGCCATTTCACGCACTGCGCGATGATGCGGTTGGATTGGCGCATCTCCTCAACGCGCACGAGATACCGGTCGTAGCAGTCGCCCTGCACGCCCACCGGGATGTCGAAATCGACTTCGGCGTATTTCGCGTAGGGCTGCTTCTTGCGCAGGTCCCACTCGATGCCCGAGCCGCGCAGCATCGGGCCGGACATGCCCCAGGCTTTGGCCTGCTCCGGTGACACAACGCCAATGCCGACCGTGCGCTGCTTCCAGATGCGGTTGTCGGTGAGCAGGGTCTCGTACTCGTCGACTTTGTTCGGGAAATCGGCGGTGAAATGCTCGAGGTAGTCGAGCATGGAACCTTCGCGCCAGGCGTTGAATCGCTTGAGCAGCTTGCCCTTGTGCCAGGGCGACTCGCGGTACTGCGGCATGCGGTCTGGCAGGTCGCGGTAGACGCCCGCGGGACGGGAGTAGGCCGCGTGCCTGCCGCGCCAGGAAACCGCCTCGTAGCCGTCCCACAG
>CAYUXZ010000058.1:0-11458 GCA_964449135.1 uncultured Gammaproteobacteria bacterium | reverse complement strand
AGGCCGACCAGGTTGCCGAGCACGATGCCGTGCTTGTGGCCCAGGCCCGAGCGCGGCAGGATCACCGCGCACAGCTGCGGATCGCCGATGTGGATCGAGACCCCGGTCGGAATCAGCGAGGTTTCGCCGGGCGCGAGGGTGAGTTGGCGATCGATCATCGCGCGCAGGTCCATCCCGGCCGAACCCGCGGTCGCGTAGTCGGGCAGCGGGAAATCGCGGCCCAGGCGCGGATCGAGCACGCGCATCTGCACGTCGCGGATCATGCGCGCGACCCCTGCGCGGAGGAAACGCGATCGAGCAGCAGGCGCAGCAGGTCGCGTGCGACCTGCGCCTTGGAAGCCGGGCCCAGCGCGGCCTCGCCGCCGTTCCAATAAACGTTCAGCGCATTGCTGTCGCAATCGAAGCCACTGCCTGCCACGCCCACGCGGTTGGCCGCGATCGCATCCACGCGCTTGCGCTGCAGCTTGTCGCGCGCGGAAGCTTCCAGGTTCGCGGTCTCCGCGGCGAAACCCACGACCAGCCGTGGCCTGTTCACGTGTACGGCAATCTCGGCGAGGATGTCGGGCGTGCGCACGAGATCCAGCGACAGGCCACTGTCCTTCGAATCGGTCGGTTTCTTGATCTTGTCGGCCGCAGTGCGCGCCGGCATGTAGTCGGCGACCGCGGCCGCGCCGATGTAGATGTCCTGCGGCAGCGCGGCCATCGCTGCATCGCGCATCTCGACCGCGCGGCGTACGTCGATGCGCCTCACGCCCGCGGGCGTGGGCAGCGACACCGGGCCCGCGATCAGGGTCACGTTCGCGCCGAGCTCGGCCGCGGCCGCGGCCAGCGCGAAGCCCATCTTGCCGGAGCTGCGATTGCCCAGATACCGCACCGGATCGAGATCCTCGTAGGTCGGCCCGGCGCTGACCAGCACGCGCTGTCCTTTCAGCGGTCCTTCGCCTGCCGGCATCCTGGCGGCGATCAACGCAGCCACGATCGCATCGGGTTCGCTCATGCGGCCGGGCCCGAACTCGCCGCAGGCCTGCGCGCCGTCGGCCGGGCCTACGACGAGAGCGCCACGCTCTTTGAGCAGCGCGAGGTTCGCCTGCGTCGCCGGATGCAGCCACATGCGGTTGTTCATCGCCGGGACGATCGCAAGCGGCGCGGTGGTCGCCAGGCACATCGTCGAGAGCAGATCGTTCGCGTGGCCGTTGGCGAGCTTCGCGATCACGTCCGCGCTCGCCGGCGCGATCACGACGCGGCTGGCCCAGCGCGCGAGTTCGATGTGCCCCATCGCCGCTTCGGCGGCAGGATCCCAGAGCGAGCCGCGCACCGGATGGCCCGACAGCGCCTGGAAAGTCGCCGCCCCGACGAAGTGCCCGGCCGCTTCGGTCATCACGACCTGCACATCGGCACCCGCGTCGCGCAGGCGGCGCACGAGCTCGGCGACCTTGTACGCGGCGATGCCGCCGCTGACGCCCAGCAGGATGCGTTCGCCGTCCAGGTGCGCGGTCACGTCGGAAAAATCCTACGGCGGAAAGAGCGCCTAGCTTAACCGTGTTCAGCCGGTGGCGGACAGCCGACGGAAGTCACGTCCCGCAATCTGCATAGGCCGGCTTGTGCTGGCATTTCACCGCCGTTCTCGCCGACTGCCGGCCCAACAACCCGAGTCCGATCCCATGAAAATCCGCGAATGGCCCGCCGACGAACGCCCCCGCGAGCGCCTGCTCGCGCACGGACCGCAACGCCTGTCCGACGCCGAACTGCTTGCGGTGTTCCTCGGCTCGGGCCTGCGCGGCATGGACGCGGTGGCTTCGGCGCGGCAGCTGCTCGCGCGCTTCGGCAGCCTGCGCGGATTGCTGGAGAAACCGACCTGCGAATTGATCGGGGAACCCGGCCTGGGTCCCGCGCGCGTGTGCGCACTCAAGGCCGCGCTCGAACTGGGCAGCCGCCACCTCGCCGCGGGACTGGAGCGCGGCGAGGCGCTGACCGATCCGGCGCGTGCCGGCGAGTACTTCGCGCGCCGCCTGCGCGGCCTGCCGCACGAGGTCTTCGCGGGCCTGTTCCTCGACAATCGGCATCGCGCGATCGCGTTCGAGGAACTGTTCCGCGGCACGCTCGACGGCGCCGAGGTCTATCCGCGCGAAGTGCTCAAACGCTGCCTCGCGCACAACGCGGCGGCGCTGATCGTCGGCCACAACCATCCGTCCGGCAGCAACGAACCCTCCGCCGCCGACCGTGCGGTCACCGCGCGATTGCGCGATGCGCTGGCAATGGTGGAGATCCGCCTGCTCGACCATTTCGTGGTCGGTGATGGCGCGCCGTGCTCGCTGGCCGCGCGCGGCTGGGTGTAGCAACCCGCGTTGCCGAAACCCTCCGCTGCGCGCATATACTGCGGCCGCGGCATGGGCCGCGAGCGCGGATCGGACGGGATACGACGACGTGATCCTCGGATACGACCAGCAGTTCCCGCCGGACGCGGTCGAGCGCGCGCTGCCCGACCCGGCGAGCGCGCGCGTGCTGATCGCGCGCGAGCGGCCGGACATCCTCGACTGGGTCGCGCGTCGGCACGAGCTGCTCGTGCAGCACTACGGCCCGGCCGCCGATGCCACGATCGCGCGCGCCGGCGATGCCTTCCTGCTTGGCCTGGCGCGGCTGGGCCTGCGCCACGGCCGCTTCGGCAACGACTTCCACGCCTATCACAACGAAGGGCATATCCTCGAAGTCGCCGATCGCAGGATCAACACGCTCGAGCGCGCGATCGGCATCAACGCGCTGCCGCTGATGGACTGGCTGCTGCTCGGCTTGTTCGCGGCCTGCCACGACCTGCGCCAGCGCGAGACCAGCGAAGCGCCCAGTCCGGTCGGCGGCAACGAGGCCGCGAGCGCCGGCGAAACCCTGCGCATCCTCGACGCCTGCGGCTACGACCGCGAGCACGATCGCGCCGTGTACGTGACGATGGAGCTCGCGATTGTTGGCAGCACCTTCGGTTTCCATGCGCGGCCACTGACGAATTCGGCCGAGGCGGCGATCGGCGGTGGCGCGCTCGCGCGGCACCTGCCCGGCTGGCTGGATCAGGCGCTTCCGGACTGGAGACTGGATCGCGCGATCCCGCCGGGACTGCAGCTCGCGCGGCTCGCGGCAGACCTCGACACCGCGAACGCCGGCGAGCCGTACGAGGAGCTCGCCGACAGCGCGATCCGCCTGTGCCAAGAGCACGAAATGCGCGAACGTCGCTCGCTGGATTCGCCCGAATCCGCGCAGCCGGCCCTGAAATTCCTCAGCGACGGGCAGGAGCACTACTTCTTCGAGCTGCACCACTTCGCCTCGCGCGAGGGCGAGCACGTGTTCGGCGCCGGCAAGGCCGCGAACGCACCGCGCGTGCGTGCGGTCAGCGCGGCGCTGCGCGCGCAGTTCGCCGACCATCCGCCCGCCGACGCCGATGCGGTGATCGCCGCGTACGCCAAGCTGTCCGGCTGCCCGTGAGCGCAGCGGCCTTCGCCGCCAGCCGTTAGACTATGCCGGTTGATACCGGCTGGAATCCCCAAGTGAAAGACGCACTGCGCGCGCTGCTGACGACCGCGATCGAAACCCTGCGCGCCTCCGGCGCCCTGCCGAGCGACCTCGTTGTCCCCATGATCGTCGTGGATCGCACCAAGACCCGCGAGCACGGCGATTTCGCGACCAACCTCGCAATGGCGCTCGCGAAGCCCGCGAAGTCCAATCCGCGCGCGCTCGCGCAGCAGATCGTCGCCGCGCTGCCGAAAAACGAAGACGTCGCAAAGGTCGAGATCGCCGGCCCGGGCTTCATCAACATCTTCCTCTGCGATGCGGCCTGGCAGCGCGAAGTCGCGAACGTGCTCGCGAAAGGCCGCGACTACGGCCGCAGCGATACCGGCCACGGCGTGCGCGCGGGCGTGGAATACGTTTCCGCAAATCCGACCGGCCCGCTGCACGTCGGCCATGGCCGCGCGGCGGCGGTCGGAGACACCCTCGCGCGGCTGCTCGAAGCCACCGGCTGGAATGTCGCGCGCGAGTACTACTACAACGACGCCGGCGCGCAAATAGACAACCTCGCCAAATCCGTGCAGGCGCGCTGCAAGGGTGTGTTCCCCGGCGATCCGGGCTGGCCCGAGGATGGTTACCGCGGCGACTACATCCTCGACATCGCGCGCAACTACCTGCTCGGCAAGCCCGACAACGGCATCGTCTCGCCCACGCACGATCCCGACGACCTCGACGCGATCCGCCGCTACGCGGTCGCCGTGCTGCGCGCCGAGCAAAACGACGACCTCGCCGCGTTCGGCGTGTCCTTCGACGTGTTCTTCCTCGAGTCCTCGCTGTACGGCGACGGCAAGGTCGAGGAGACCGTCGCGACCCTCAAGGCCGGCGGTCACACCTACGAGCAGGACGGCGCTCTGTGGCTGCGCACGACCGATTTCGGCGACGACAAGGACCGCGTGATGCGCAAGTCCGACGGGTCGTACACCTACTTCCTGCCGGACGTCGCCTATCACTTCAGCAAATGGCAACGCGGTTACGTGCGCGCGATCACCGAACTCGGCGCCGACCACCACGGCTCGCTCGCTCGCGTGAAGGCGGGACTGCAGGCGCTGGAGAAAGGCATCCCGAAGCAATGGCCCGAATACGTGCTGCACCAGATGGTCACGGTGATGCGCGGCGGCGAGGAAGTGAAGCTGTCCAAGCGCGCGGGCAGCTACCTCACGCTGCGCGACCTGATCGAGGAAGCCGGGCGCGACGCGACGCGCTGGTTCCTGGTCGCGCGCGATCCGAATTCGCAGATCACGTTCGACATCGACCTCGCGCGTTCGCAAAGCAACGACAATCCGGTGTTCTACGTGCAGTACGCGCACGCGCGCGTGTGCAGCCTGTTGCGCCAGGCCGGCGAGAAAGGATTCACCTACGATCAGGCCAACGGCATCGCGAATCTCGCGCGCCTGACCGACGCGCACGAACAGGCGCTGATGATCGAGCTCTCGCGCTATCCGGAAGTCGTCGAAACCTGCGCCGCTCAGCTCGAACCGCACCTGCTCTGCCAGTACCTGCGCGAGCTCGCGAACGCGTTCCACACCTTCTACCACGCGCAACCGGTGCTGGTCGCGGACGATGCGACGCTGCGCGACGCGCGGCTCGCGCTGTCGGTCGCCACGCGTCAGACGCTCGCGAACGGCCTGGATCTGCTGGGCGTCTCCGCCCCCGAGGCGATGTGAGATGGCGGCACGGCGCGGCAAGCAGCAGGCACGCAGGCACGGACAACGGCGCACGCCGGGATGGCTGTACCTGTGCGTCGGCCTGCTGCTCGGCGGCGCGATCATGGTGTTCGTCTATGTGCGGATGCCGCACGCGATCGACAGCCTGCTGCCGCATCCGAATCCTTCCGCGAAGCCGAAGGGCGCGACCGACGTCGGCATCGCTCCCGCGGCCAGCGTCGCGAAAAAGCGCGAGTACGATTTCTACAAGCTGCTGCCGGAGAAGGAAGTCGTCATCCCCGACGAGGAACTTTCCGCGCGCGTGAAAGCCGAGGAAGCCGCGAAGCTCGCGTCGCAGCAACAAGCCGCGACGGTGCTCGCACCGGGTGCTTCCACGAGCGCCGCACCGAATCCCGCAACTCCAGTCACGAATGCAAGTCCGATCGTGCCGCCGAACGCCGCCGCGAATCCGCCGGTATCGCCCGATGCGAACGCGACCGCACCGAACGACGCCGCGGCGAGCGCCGGCCAATACCTGCTGCAGGCGGGCGCGTTTCGCAACGGAGCGCAGGCCGACGATCTGAAGGCGCGGATCGCGCTGCTCGGCCTGGTCGGGCGCGTGGAAGTCGTGGCCACGCCCGCCGGCGAGATGCACCGCGTGCGCCTCGGCCCCTACGCGACCGCGAGCGAACTCGAGCAGGCCAAGCAGAAGCTCGGCGGCGGTGGCATCGAAGCGGTCGCGATCCGAGTGAAATAGTCGCAAAACGATCGAATCAGTAACGATCCAGATCCTTCGCCGCCACAATCTCGCCCTCGTAACCCGCCGCGCGGATCGTCGCGATCAGTTCCTCGTCGTCTTCCTCGTGGCGCACGATGTGGTGCAGCACGAGACGCTTCGGCTTCGCATTCGCCGCGAGCATTCCCAGCTCGATGTCCGAGGTGTGGAACTCGCGCATGTAGCTCGGCCAGACCTCGCCACCGATGCGCAGCTCCGGCATGACCTGCGACGCGGGATAGACCTCGTGCACGAGCGTGTCCACGCCACGCGAGGCTTCGAGGATGCTCGTGGTCGGTACGGTGTCGCCGGAGATCACGATCGAGCGGTCGGGCGTGTCGATGCGGAAACCGAACGCCTGTTTCCAGCAGCCGTGCAGCACCGGGATCGCGGTGATGCGCACGCCGTCGCGTTCGTAGACCACGCCCGGTTCGAATTCGTGCACCGCGACCTTGTAGCCGGTAGTCGTTTGCTGCTCCAGTCCCTCGATGCGCACCTGGATGTCCTCGGCCCACGCGGCGAGGATGTGCTTGGTCATCTTCTTCAGACCGACCGGACCGTAGGCCTGCAGCGGCGTGCGCCGACCCATCACCCAGGTGGTGAGGATCAGGTCCGGATAGCCGAGCGTGTGGTCGGAATGCAGGTGGGTGATGAACACCGCCTCGGGCCCGCGGATCGACAGGCCCGCGGCGGCCATCCGCCGCATCACGCCGGCGCCGGCGTCGAACAGGAACACGCGGCCGTCGTACACCACCGCGGTCGCCGGGCCGAAGCATTTCGGATCCGGCCGCGGCATGCCGGTGCCGAGCATCACCAGCTCGGTCGCCGGCGACTTGCGCGTATCCGGTTTGCGCTTCGCGGGCGCGCGTTTGCGCGAGCGTGTCACGGGAGCCGGCTTGGGCGGTGTTTTATTGGATCGGGGCATGGCGTGCTCGCGCAGGCTGACACGAACACGATGCACCAGATCGTGCCGCGTCGCCATCGTGTCGTGCCGGATCGCCCGCTGCGATTACACTGTGGGTCTTCCACGCAGACGGATCGCGATCGCGATGGGCACGACGAAAACCGTATGGATCACCGGCGCGACGTCCGGCTTCGGACGCGCCGCCGCGAAACGCTTCGTCGAAGGCGGCTGGAAAGTCGTCGCCAGCGGCCGGCGCGCGGACCGGCTCGAAGCCCTGCGCGCCGAACTCGGCGCCGATCGCGTGCACACCTGCGCGTTCGATATCCGCGACGAAACCGCGATGAACGCGGCGATCGCCGCGTTGCCCGAAGGTTTCCGCGACATCGACCTGCTGCTCAACAACGCCGGCCTGGCGCAGGGCACCGGCCCGGCGCAGAGCGCGAACCTGGACGACTGGCGCACGATGATCGACACCAACGTCACCGCGCTGGTCGTGCTCACGCGCGCGCTGCTGCCGGTGCTGATCGAGCGACGCGGCGCGATCGTCAACATCAGTTCGACCGCGGCACTGTATCCGTACATGGGCGGAAACGTCTATGGCGGGACCAAGGCCTTCGTCAGCCAGTTCTCGCTGAACCTGCGCACCGACCTGCACGGCACCGGCGTGCGCGTGACCACGCTCGAACCTGGCATGGCCGAGACCGAGTTCACCCTCGTGCGCACGCGCGGCGACCATGCCGCGTCCGACAAGCTCTACGCGGGCGCGCATCCGATGACCGCTAATGACATCGCCGAGACGATCTGGTGGATCGCCACGCTGCCGTCGCATCTCAACATCAACCGGCTCGAGATGATGCCGACGAGCCAGTCGTTCGCCGGATTCCAGATTTATCGCGAGTCCTGATCCATTCGAGCGCCCGCGCACTGGTTGTGATGCATTGATGCCCCCTCTCCCGCATGCGGGAGAGGGTTGGGGTGAGGGTGAATTTTCAGCTGCGCGCTCGCAGCCAAAAAACTCACCCTCACCCGCCGCGCTGCGCACGGCGGCCTCTCCCGCATGCGGGAGAGGCGTTCCAAGCCCGCCCTTCCCGTTATCTGGCGACGAGATTCAGGATTTATGTCAACGTCGTCGCGTCGAGATAGGTGTAGCCGGTCAGACCCTTCTCCAGCGCCGCACCGAGTTCGCGCGCGGTATCGGCGGGTAGGCTCGCCGCGTCGATTCTCGCCTGATAGGCCGCACGCAATTTCTTCAGGTCGTAGCCGACGTAGTCGAGCATCACGTCCGAAGTATCGCCGCGGCGCGAGCGCTCGAACGCGTAACCGTCGTCGGTGAGCCGCACGTTGACCGCATCGGTATCGCCGAACAGGTTGTGGATGTCGCCGAGCGTGTCCTGGTAGGCGCCGACGAGAAAGAAACCGAGCCGATAGCTCTCGCCTTCGCGCAGCGCGTGCAGCGGCAGCGAGCTGTCGAGCTCGCCATCGTCCACGTAGGTGTCGATGCGGCCATCCGAATCGCAGGTGAGATCGGCGATCACACCGCGACGCTTCGGCTCCTCGTCGAGCCGCGCGATCGGCGCGATCGGGAACACCTGGTCGATCGCCCAGACGTCCGGCACCGATTCGAACACGGAGAAGTTCACGAAGTACTTGTCGACGAGACGCTCGTCGAGTTCGTCGAGCACGGCGCGATGGCTCTTTTCCTCGAAGCTCAGCCGCGCACGCACACCATGCGCGATCGCGTAGAACAGGTCGTCGCTGCGCGCGCGATCGATCAGCCCGATCTGACCGAGTGCGTACAACACCTGGCTTTCGGCGTGGTGGTGCTGCGCCTCGTGGAACAGCTCCAGCGCGGCACGTTCGCCGAGTTCGGCATGCAACTCGCGCAGGTGCTGGATCACGTTCGGCTCGTCTTCGTCCGCGGGCGGCACCGAGCCTTCCGGCGCGCGTTCGACCTCGGAGACATTCGCGACCAGCACCGCGTGGTGCGCGGTCAGCGCGCGCCCGGATTCGGTGAGCACGGCGGGCTGTTGCAGGCCATGTTCGCGGCAGGCCTCGGCGAGCGGCTCGACGATGTTCGCCGCGTACTGGTCGAGACCGTAGTTGATCGAGCAGAAGCTGCGCGAACGCGTGCCTTCGTAGTCAATGCCCAGGCCGCCGCCGACGTCCATGTAGCGGATCGGGCAGCCGAGCTCGCTGACCTCGACGAAGTAGCGCGTCGCCTCGCGCATGCCGTTGGCGATGTCGCGCACGTTGGAGATCTGCGAGCCCATGTGGAAATGCAGCAGCTGCAGGCTCTGCGTCAGCCCGGCCACGCGCAGTTGCTCGATGAGGTCGGCGAGCTGGCGCGGCGAGAGTCCGAACTTGGCCTTGTCGCCGCCGGAGTTCTGCCACTTGCCCGCGCCCAGCGAAGCCAGGCGCATGCGCACGCCCAGACCTGGCGTCACGTCCAGCGCCTTCGCCTCGGCGATCACGTGCGCGAGCTCGGAAGGTTTCTCGATCACGATAAAGGTCTGCAATCCCAGCTTGCGGCCGATCAGCGCGAGGCGGATGTATTCGCGATCCTTGTAGCCGTTGCAGACGACCACGCTGCCGGGCTTGGCGAGCGCGAGCACCGCCATCAATTCCGGCTTCGATCCCGCCTCCAGGCCGAAACCCTCGCCGCCCTGGCGCGCGAGTTCGCCGGCGACGCCGTAGTGCTGGTTGACCTTGATCGGATAGATCGCCGTGTAGCCGCCGGTATAGTCGTGCTCGGCCATCGCACGCGCGAACGCGGCCTGCAGGCGACGCAGGCGGTCGCCGAGGATGTCGGAGAAACGCAGCAGCAACGGCAGCTGCATGCCCGCGGCGAGCGCGCGATCGACCGCTTCGGGCAGCGCGATGCCCGGGCCATCCGCGCCTTGCGGACGCGCGAGGATGCGTCCTTGCGCGTCCACGTCGAAATAGCCCTCGCCCCAGTGCGCGATCGAATACGCGCGGCGGGCGCGGTCGATGGTCCACTCGTTCATGGGCTCGGGACTCCTTGGGGCATCCGCCAACAGGGCGCGCATTGTAGCGCCAGAAGAAGGCGGGAGTTGGCCGCGAACGGGTCGTGTCGAAGCCGGATGTCACGGAAGCGGAAAGACAAAGCCGTACAATGGCGACCTTGTCTATCCAAGGATGTCGAACACCATGGGAAACAGTTCATCACCTTGGTACCGCGAGGACTTCGTGCACACCGGTTCGTCGATCGGCTTTCGCGTCGTGCGCAAGCTCGACGAGGTGATCTCGCCGTTCCAGGTGATCGAGATCTACGAGACCACCGACTGGGGCAATCTCATGGTCATCGACGGCGCGATGATGGTCACCACGCGCGACAACTTCTTCTACCACGAGATGATGGCGCACGCCCCGCTGTTCACCCATCCGGACCCGAAGGACGTGGCGATCATCGGCGGCGGCGACTGCGGCACGCTGCGCGAGGTGCTCAAGCATCCGGGCGTGCGCACGGCGGTGCAGTGCGACATCGACGAGCAGGTCACGCGGATGGCGGAGAAGTATTTCCCCGAGCTGTGCGAATCCAACAACGATCCGCGCGCGACGGTGATGTTCGACGACGGCATCGCGTTCATGGCGAATGCCAGGCCCGAGAGCATCGACGTGATCGTGGTCGATTCCACCGATCCGGTCGGTCCCGCCGAAGGCCTGTTCAACCGCGCGTTCTACGCGAACTGCCGGGAGGCGCTGCGCCCGGACGGCCTGCTCGTGCAGCAGAGCGAGAGCCCGCTCGCGCTGATGCACTTGATTCGCGACATGCGCGACGCGATGCGCGATGCGGGTTTCGTGGATTTCCGCGTGCTGCCGTTCCCGCAGCCCTGCTACCCGACCGGCTGGTGGAGCTGCCTGATCGCCTCGAAGCAGCCGCGCGACCTGTCCGCGTTCCGCAAGGCCGACGCGGCGGCGAAGGCATTCGCTACGAAGTACTACACTGCCGGCGTGCATGAGGGAGCGCTCGCGACGCCGCCGTTCGTGGCGGAAGCGCTCAAGAGTTGATGCGTAGGCTGGGTTGTCAAACCCGGCATCACCGATCAATACAGGCGCTGGGTTTTCAACCCAGCCTACGTGCTCGGCGAGATACACCTCGCCCATGCCGCCGCGTCCGATCACCTTGAGCACCCGCCACGCGCCCACGCGCGCGCCGGCAGGCAGCTCCTTCGCCGTCGACGGATCGTTGCTCAGGACATGGGTGGATTCGTCCACGCCGTTCTCCGCGATCGCGGCCTATTCTATGTGCCGATCTGCATCTACTGTCTCTGAATCGCCAAGACCAGCGGCTCCAAAGCTCGGAGTGTCACTCGGCATAAATCACGTAACGCAGCTACAACAACTGTTCCATCGCCTGCAGTGAGCACTCGATCGACTTTAATAAATGCGCATTGCGCCTCGTCATCCGCATCATCTAAGTGCACGCCTCCAAGTTTGTTCGCACAGGTATCGATGACATCTCTGACGGTGATCACATGCTCCTGAGTTGCTATGTATCCAAATGATAGGAATTTTGGCTCTTCAGGAAGTCGTGTGGGTGATTTGAGCTGATTTTATAGCTGCGGC
>CAYUXZ010000057.1:0-11498 GCA_964449135.1 uncultured Gammaproteobacteria bacterium | reverse complement strand
GCACCGGCCGAGCGAGCTGTCGGGCGGTCAGCAGCAGCGCGTGGCGGTCGCACGCGCACTGATCAATTCGCCTTCGCTGATCCTCGCCGACGAACCCACCGGCGCGCTGGATTCGAAGACCGGCGAGGAAATCCTCGCCCTGTTCAAGCGCCTGCAGTCGGAAGGACAGACCGTAGTGCTGATCACGCACGACGCGCAGATCGCCGCGCACGCCGATCGCATCTGCGTGATGCACGACGGCGAACTGCATCCAGCGGGATCGCCGGCATGACCCTCAACGACACCATCCACACCGCGGTCTTCGCCCTGCGCGGCAACTGGCTGCGCAGCGCGCTGACTTCGCTGGGCGTGATCATCGGCATCGCCGCGGTGATCGTGATGGTGTCGGTCGGGCAGGGCACGCAGTCGGAAATCGACAAGCTGGTCTCGGGACTGGGCGCGAACCGGCTCGACGTGCTTTCGGGTTCGGCGCGCCAAGGCGGCATCCGCTTGGGCGCAGGCAGCCGCGCCTCGCTCTACGACGGCGACGCCGACGCGATCCGCAAGGAGATTCCCGCAGTGCAGTACGTCGCCGGCAGCGTGCGAGGCGGTAGCCAGGTTGTGTTCGCCGAGAACAACTGGTCGACGAGCTGGCAGGGCGTGAGCGCGGACTGGTTCGCGATCAACCAGTGGACGGTCGCGAAAGGCGCGGATTTTGACGCGCACGATTACACCGCCGCAACCAAGGCGGTGCTGCTCGGCGAAACCGTGCGCCAGCAACTGTTCGGCGCGGACGATCCCACCGGGCAGACCGTGCGGATCGGACGCGTGCCGTTCCGCGTCGCCGGCGTGCTCGGCGCGAAAGGCCAAGGCGGATTCGGGCAGGACCAGGACGACATCGTCGTGGTGCCGCTGGACACGGCGCGTCGCCGGCTCGGCCGCGGCGCGACGCTTCCACCGGGTGCGCTGCAGCAGATCTCGCTCGGTGTCGCCGCCGGCGAGAAGCTCGACGCGGTGCAGGCGCAGGTCGAGGACCTGCTGCGCCAGCGCCACAAGATCCAGTCCGGCGACGAGGACGATTTCAACGTGCGCAACATCGCGCAGATCGTCGCCACGCGCACCCAGACCACGCGGCTGATGTCGTTGCTGCTCGGCGCAGTCGCGACGATCTCGTTGATCGTCGGCGGCATCGGCATCATGAACATCATGCTGGTGTCGGTGACCGAGCGCATCCGCGAGATCGGCCTGCGCATGGCGGTAGGCGCGGGGCCGTCCGACATCCGCCGGCAGTTCCTCGCCGAAGCGATGCTGATCTCGCTGATCGGCGGCACCATCGGCATCGCGATCGGCATCGCGGGCTCGCTGCTGGTCGGGCGGTTCGGCGAGCTGCCGGTGCTGCTGAACTGGAAGGTGATCGTGCTCGCCGCGGGCTGCTCGATCGCGACCGGCCTGTTCTTCGGTGTGTATCCCGCGCGCAAGGCTTCGCTGCTCGATCCGATCGAGGCGCTGCGGCAGCAGTGAACGGTTCGCCAAGGCGCGGTCGGGTATCATGCGCATGCAATCGTCCGACTTCGGATGAGACATGAACCTCAAGGTCCTGCTGCTCGCCATGATGCTTCCCACTTCCGCCATGGCCGCGAATGCGGCCGATTCCGACGCGCCCGCCGGACACCCGATCACCGCGCTGGTGATCCACGGCGGCGCCGGCACGATCTTGCGCAGCGCGCTCACGCCCGAGAAGGAGGCGGATGTGCGCGCGGGGCTCAACCGCGCGCTGGACGCGGGCAACGCGATCCTCAAGGCCGGCGGCAGCGCGCGCGATGCGGTCACCGCGGCGGTCGTGGTGCTCGAAGACGATCCGAATTTCAACGCGGGCAAGGGCGCGGTGTTCAACCACGAAGGGGTGAACGAGCTCGACGCCTCGATCATGGACGGCAACACACTGGAAGCCGGCGCGGTCGCGGGCGTGCATCGCGTGAAGAACCCGATCAAGCTTGCGCGCGCGGTGATGGAGAAATCGCCGCACGTGATGATGGTCGGCGACGGCGCCGAGGCGTTCGGCAAGACGATGCCCGGCATCGAATTCGTCAACCCGAAATATTTCTTCACCGAGGAACGCTGGCAGCAGTTGCAGGACGCGAAGGCCGAAGAAGCGAAGGGAGCCGCGAAACCTCCGAGCGCGCATTTCGGCACCGTCGGCGCGGTCGCGTTGGACTCGCACGGCCATCTCGCCGCCGCGACTTCCACCGGCGGCATGACCAACAAGAAATGGGGCCGCGTCGGCGATTCGCCGATCGTCGGCGCGGGCACCTACGCGATCGCCGATTGCGCGGTGTCGGGCACCGGCTGGGGCGAGTTCTTCATCCGCCTCAACGTCGCCTCCGACATCTGCGCGCGCGTGGCCTACCGCGGCGACAGCCTGCAGGCTGCGGCAAACGAGGTAGTGATGAAGCGCGTGCCCTCGCTTACGCTGAACGGCGAGCACGGCGATGGCGGCGTGATCGCGATGGACGCGCGCGGCGACATCGCGATGCCGTTCAACACCGAAGGCATGTACCGCGGCTGGATCAAGCCCGACGGCTCGCGCGGCACGGCGATCTACAAGGACGATGCGAAGTAGGCGCTGCACAAGCCGCGAATCCGTGCGCCCCTGCCGTCGCGTTCAACGGCCCTCGACGTGCAGCAGCCGCGTGTGCCGCTTGAGCAGGCGCAACAGCAGATAGACCGCCAACCCCACGCCGAACACGCTCGCGCGCGAGCGATCAAACACGAGTTCGTGGCGTGCTGCGAAATCGGCGGCGATGCCAAGCAGCGTGAACGCAACCACCAGCGCGAACGCGCTCGCGTATTCGCGGCGCAGCACGGTGCGCCAGGAGAACGGCAGTTCGGACGCCTGCCAGCGGCGGAAGTCGGGCAGGATCGCGGGCGTCTTCGCGGTCCAGTCGAGGAAGTCCTGTCCGAAGCGCTCGTGCAGGAACTGTTCCTCGGCGAACATGATGCGCTCGTAATACAACGCATAGGCGAGGCTGACGATCGCCGCCAGCCACCACACGCCCGGCGCGAGCGCGACGCCCAGCCACATCAGGAAATTGCCGAGGTATAGCGGATGCCGCACCACCGAATACGCCCCGGTACGGTTGAGCGAGCCGGCCTGGCGTGCGCGCGTGCTACGCCGCGAGGTGTCCTCGGGCACGCGGCCGACCGTCCAGACGCGCACCGCTAGTCCGAGCACGGACACCGCCACGCAAACCGTCTGCCAAGCCGCGCTACGCGCCCAGGACGGCTGGGCGCCCGGATCGAACACGATCACGGCGACGATCAGGGCGAGGGCCAACAGGGGCAGCACGCCGCGCCAGCGGAACAGCCAGAGTCCGTCGCGGGCGAACTCTTCGCGCAGTGCCATGAGCGACGGTGGCCTCAACGGGATCGGGAGCGCCATTAGGCCATCGGGAAACGGGCGCCGCAATGCGCTGTCACAATAGGGCATACCGGCGGCAACGCTATGGCAAACTACGCAACCCGACGCTGCGCGACCCCGCTCCTTCCATGCCGTTCTTCGAATCGCTCCGCCCCGGACGCAGCGTCGAATCCACGCACAGGATGACCGCCTGATGCCAGACGGCAAGTACAGCCTGTTGCCGCGCGGTCCCGCCGGCGCCTGGCGCGCGCTGCTGTGGTCGCTCAAGGGCATCGCGATCACCTGGCGCACGGAGTCGTCGTTCCGCCTCGAGGTGTATCTGTTCTGCGTGTTCGCGCCGCTGGCGCTGTGGCTGGGCCAGACCGGCCTGGAGCGCGCCGTGCTGTTCGGCAGCCTGCTGCCGGTGATGTCGGCAGAGTTCCTGAACTCGGCGATCGAAACCCTGATCGAGCGCTACGGCGCCGAGCACCACGAGCTCGCCGGCCGCGCCAAGGACATGGGCTCGGCGGCGGTGTTCGTGCTGATGATGAACCTGCTCATCTGCTGGGGTCTGATCCTGATCCCGCGCTGGCTGGCGCGCTGAGCCGAGGTGGCCGGCTTGGACTGGATACTCGACACGCAGATCTGGGTCGCGCTGATCACGCTGGCCACGCTGGAGATCGTGCTCGGCGTGGACAACCTGGTGTTCATCTCGATCTCGGTGAGTCGGTTGCCGCCCGAATCGCGCTCGCGCGCGCGCCGCTTCGGCCTCGCGCTCGCCTGCCTGACCCGCATCCTCCTGCTGGTGACGCTGGTGCACCTGTCGCGGATGGAAACCGTGCTGTTCACCATCGCCGGTGACGCGCTGTCCATCCGCGACCTCGTGTTGATCGCCGGCGGCCTGTTCCTGCTGGTCAAGGGCAGCATGGAAATCCGCGACGAGGTCGGCGGCCGCGGCGAGGAGGAGGACATCTCCGCGCATCCCTCCGCGGTGTTCGGCATGGTGATCGCGCAGATCGCGATCATAGACATCGTGTTCTCGCTGGATTCGGTGATCACCGCGGTCGGCATGGTCAACCAGATCCCGGTGATGGCCGCTGCGATCGTCGTCGCCGTGCTGGTGATGATGTTCGCGGCCGATCCGGTCGGCGATTTCATCGACCGCCACCCGACCGTGAAGATGCTCGCGCTGGGCTTCATCGTGATGGTCGGCGTCGCGCTGATCCTCGACGGCCTGGACGTGCACGTGGACCGCAAGTACCTGTACTTCGCGATGGGCTTCTCGGTCGGCGTGGAGGCGCTGAACGTGCTCGCGCGCGATCGCGCCGAGCGCCGCGCGCAACTGCGCGCGAGCCGCGCCGAGCGCGACCAGTGAGCGGCCGCTGGATTCCGGCGCGAACGCCCCGATATTCCCCGACAACCACCCACCCGTTCCACATCCGCACCGGAGGCCCGCCATGAAACTCGCAACCCGCGTCGCGACCCGCCTCGCGATCCTCGCCCTCGCGCTGCTGCTTGGCGCCTGCGGCTACAACAGGATCCAGTCGCTCGACGAGCAGACCAAGGCCGGATGGTCGGAGGTCATCAACCAGTACCAGCGCCGCGCCGACCTCGTCCCGAACCTGGTCGAGACGGTGAAGGGCTACGCGCAGCAGGAGAAGGACATCCTGATCCGCGTGACCGAAGCGCGCTCGCGCGTGGGCTCGATCCAGGTCACGCCCGAGCTCGCGAACGATCCGGCGAAACTCAAGGCGTTCCAGGACGCGCAGGGCGAACTCGGTTCGGCGCTATCGCGATTGATGGTGGTCAGCGAGAACTATCCGAACCTCAAGTCAGACCAGTCCTTCCGCGACTTGCAGGCGCAACTCGAGGGCACCGAGAACCGCATCACCGTCGCGCGCAACCGTTACATCCAGTCGGTGCAGGACTACAACACCTTCGTGCGTTCGTTCCCGCAGAACCTGACCGCGAAGATGTTCGGTTACCAGGTCAAGCCGAACTTCACCGTCGCAAACGAAGCGCAGATCGCCGCGCCGCCGACGGTGGATTTCAGCCAGCCGGCGCCCGCTGCCCCCGTCGCGCAGCCGCCGGCGCCCGCGGCTTCGGCCTCAAAGCCGAACGGCGGCTGATCCGCCCATGCGGCGCTTCCTCTGGGCCGCGTTCCTCGGCGCGCTGCTGCTTGCCGGCAGCGCGTTCGCTGCTCCCGTGCCGGTGCCCGCGCTGAGCGGTCGCGTCGTGGACCAGACCGGCACGCTCGATGCGGCGCAGGTGCAGTCGCTGGAATCCACGCTTGCCGCGTTCGAGAAGAGCAAGGGCAGCCAGATCGCGATCCTGATCGTGCCGACGACGGGTGAAGAAACGATCGAGCAGTTCTCGATCCGCGTCACCGACCAGTGGAAGCTCGGCCGCAAGGGCGTGGATGACGGCGTGTTGCTGACGGTCGCCAAGGACGACCACAAGGTACGCATCGAAGTCGGCCGCGGGCTGGAAGGCGTGATCCCCGACGCGATCGCCAACCGAATCATCGACGATGACATCGTCCCGATGTTCAAGGCCGGCGATTTCGCCGGAGGGCTTCAGGCGGGCGTTGCACGCATGATCGGCCTGGTCAATGGCGAGCCGCTGCCGCCGCCGAAGCCGCAGCGCGAGTACGGCGAATCCTCGGGCAACGGCCAGTCGCCGTTCGTGATCGCGCTGTTCGCGTTCTTCATTGCGCGCGCGGTGTTCGGGATGCTCTCGCCGGTCGTGCGCGGCACGCTGACCGGTGCGATCGTCGCGGCCGCGGCGATGCTCGGCGGCGCGGTGCTTGTGTTCGCGATCGGGCTAGGCGTGCTCGGCTTCCTGTTCGCGCTGCCGGCGGGCGGTGGCGGACGTTTCGCCGGCGGCCGCGGCTGGGGCGGTTTCGGCGGCGGAGGATTCGGAGGCGGCGGCTTCGGCGGTGGCGGTTTCAGCGGCGGTGGCGGCGGTTTCAGCGGCGGCGGCGCCTCGGGGGGCTGGTGATGGGCATCTCGCGCTGGTCCAGTCATCTGAACACGAGCACGCTGCGCCTGCGGCGCCGCTTCGACGCGGCCGCGATGGAGCGCATCGCCGCGGCGATCGCCGCGGCCGAACGCGGCCACGCCGGCGAGATCCGCTTCGCGGTCGAGGCCGCGCTGCCGCTGCGCGCACTGCTGCATCGCGTGGATGCGCGTTCGCGCGCGCTGCACCTGTTTTCGCAACTACGGGTGTGGGACACGGCGGGCAACACCGGCGTGCTGCTGTACCTGCTCTGGGCCGACCAGGCGATCGAGATCGTCGTCGACCGCGGCATCGCCGCATCGATTCCTGAGACAATGTGGCGCAAGCCCTGCGATGAATTGCGCGATGCGCTGCGCCGCGGCGACGACGCGGACGCGGCGGTCTGCGCCTGCATCGGCACGATCGGCGCGATGCTGCGCGCCGTGCTGCCGCCCTCGGATTCGGCAGGCGACGAATTGCCGGACGCACCGATCCTGTTGTGAGACCGATGAGCCATTACTTCCACGACATAGATCCGATCGCGTTGCGCCTGCCGGCCTTCGACGTGCTCGGCGCGCATTTCCGGCCGGAGATCCACTGGTACGGCGTGATGTACCTGTTGGGTTTCATGGTCGCGTGGTGGCTGGGCAGCCGCCGCGTGCGCGCAGGACGGTTGCCGGGCGTGGATGCGCAGGCCTATGGCGACCTGATGTTCTACGCGATGCTCGGCGTCGTGCTGGGCGGGCGCATCTGGTACATGCTGACCTACATCTCGCCGGTGTGGATCGTGCGCGATCCGATGGCGATCCTGCGCGTCTGGGACGGCGGCATGAGCTTCCACGGCGGTCTGCTCGGCGTACTCGTCGCGATCGCGTGGTGGTCGCGCCGGCACGGCCGGCATTTCTTCGACACCGTGGATTTCATCGCGCCGCTGGTGCCGCCGGGTCTGGGTTTCGGGCGACTGGGCAATTTCATCAACGGCGAACTCTGGGGCAAGACCAGCGACGCGGCGTGGGCGGTGATCTTCCCGAAGGGAATGCCCGACGCGTTGCAGAACCTCGGATTGCCGCGCCTGCGCGAACTCGCGCAGCAAGGCGCGCTCGATCGATGGGCGCGGCATCCGTCGCAACTGTACGAGGCGACGCTCGAAGGCCTGGTGATGTTCGTCGTGCTGTTCGTGTATTCGCGCAAGCCACGTCCGCGTTATGCGGTGTCGGGCCTGTTCGCGATCCTGTATGGCGTGTTCCGTTTCCTCGTCGAGTTCGTGCGCGTGCCCGACGAGCAGCTTCAGTACCTCGCCTTCGGCTGGCTGACGATGGGGCAGCTGCAATCGATCCCGCTGGTCGCGATCGGCCTGTACCTGCTGTGGCGCTCGCGCAGCGCGCCGACACTGCTGGCTTCGTCGGACGAGACGCCGACGAACGGCAAGCGGTCCGACATGCGTTCGGGACCGAGATGAAGCCGTATCTCGATCTGCTGCGCCACGTGCTCGAACACGGCGCGCGCAAGGCCGACCGTACCGGCACCGGCACGCGCTCGGTATTCGGCTGGCAGATGCGCTTCGATCTTTCCGAAGGTTTCCCGCTGGTCACGACCAAGAAGCTGCACCTGCGCTCGATCGTGCACGAGCTGCTCTGGTTCCTGCGCGGCGAGACCAACGTCGAATACTTGCGCGAGAACAAGGTGTCGATCTGGGACGAATGGGCCGACGAACGCGGCGAGCTCGGCCCCGTCTATGGCAAGCAGTGGCGGCGCTGGGCGGGCGCGGATGGCATCGAGATTGACCAGATCCGATGGGTGGTCGAGGAGATCCAGCGCAATCCGGATTCACGCCGGCTGATCGTGTCGGCGTGGAATGTCGCCGACCTGCCGAAGATGGCGTTGATGCCATGCCATACCCTGTTCCAGTTCTACGTCACGGGCGGGAAGCTGAGCTGCCAGCTCTACCAGCGCAGCGGCGACATCTTCCTCGGCGTGCCGTTCAACATCGCCAGCTACGCGCTGCTCACGCACATGGTCGCGCAGGCGTGCGGCCTTCGCGTCGGCGATTTCGTGCACACACTTGGCGACGCGCACCTGTACGACAACCACGTCGAGCAGGCGCGCGAGCAGCTTTCGCGAACGCCACGCGCGCTGCCGACGCTGCGGCTGAATCCGGACGTGCGCGATCTGTTCGCGTTCCGCTACGAGGACATCGCGATCGAAGGCTACGATCCGCATCCGGCGATCAAGGCGCCGGTGGCGGTCTGAAGATGGGCGTCGTGCTGGTCGCTGCGCTGGATCGGAATCGCGCCATCGGCCGCGGCAGCGCGCTGCCCTGGCATCTGCCCGCGGACCTGAAACGCTTCAAGGCGCTCACGCTGGGCAAGCCTGTGCTGATGGGGCGCAAGACCGCGTCTTCGCTGGGGCGCGCGCTGCCAGGGCGGAGCAACCTCGTGCTCACGCGATCGGGCGCCGCGCCGCACGAGGGCATGGAGGCGGTTTCGTCGATCGAGGCCGCGCTCGAACTCGCCGACGGTCTGGAACTGATGGTGATCGGCGGCGGCGAGATCTACACGCTCGCGATGCCGCAGGCCGCGCGCATGTACCTCACGCACGTGGACACCGTCGTCGCGGATGCCGATGCGTTCTTCCCGGAGTTCGACGCGTCGCGCTGGCGCGTCGTTTCGCGCGAGGCGCGTGCGGCCGATGCGAAGCACGCATTCGCGTTCGAATTCGTGGATTACGAACTCATGCCTTCGCGCGCTGGCTGATCGCGACGCTGCCGAGGATCATCGCGCCGGCGATGGCCATCGTGATCGTCACCGGCTCGCCGAGCAGCAGCCAGGCCCAGAAGACGCCGAAGAGCGGCACGAGGTAGGTCACCGTCACCGCGCGCGCCGGACCGATGCGCGTGATCAAACGGTAATACATGACGAAGGCGGAACCGGTGCAGATAACGCCCAACGCCGTGGCCGCCGCCCAGTCGCGCATGGCGACTGCGTGCTGCGGCCATTGCGCGATCGCGAACGGCGCGATCCACGCAGCGGCGCAGATCAGCGTGATCGCGGAGGTCGCCGCCGGCGGCAGCCCGACGAGATGGCGACGCACAAGGTTCACGCCGATGCCGTAGAGGAATGCGGCGCCCGCGCCCGCGGCCGCGGCCCAGCCGATGCTCGCGCCCGCGGCCTTGCCGCTGGCGAGCACGATCACGCCGACGAAACCGGCCAGCAACGCGAGTGCGCGCCGCGTGCCGATCGTCTCGCCGAAGAACAGGAAGCCGACCAGCGCGGTGAACAGTACCGCCATCGCATTGGTGATCGCGCCGATGCCCGCCGGCGCGCGCTGCGCGGCCCAGGCGAACAGCACGAACGGTATCGCCGAATTGATCGCCGAGATGATCGCGATCTTTGCCCATAGCCTGGGCGTGAACGCCGCGCGGTCGCGCCAGAGGAACGGCAGCAGGATCAGCGCGCCCAGCGCGAGCCGCACCTCGACCAGCGGCGTCGCGCCGAAATCCTTCGCGGCCACGCGCATGAACAGGAACGAGGCGCCCCAGATCGCGCCGAGCAGGCCGAGTTCGAGCGGCGTTTGCCATGCACGCTGGCCGGCTGCGGGCAACGGGAGGGTCATGGATTCGGCGGAACGCATCGGAAGTTCCTCGTCGTGCGACTGCAATTGCACGCAATGATCCTCCTCGCATCACCCGCGAACCAGCGAATGTTTTCGGAACCAGTCTTGAACAAAGTTCAAGTCGTGGCGGTCTGCCGTCCCGGCACCTGCACCACGCGCGGCGCCTCATCGGGCGGGACGAGTTCGAGCGCTGTCAGCGGCCCGCCCCAGACGCAGCCAGTGTCGATCGCGTGCACGCCCAAGCCGATGAACAGGCCGAGCGTGGACCAGTGGCCGCAGACGATGCGCAGGTCGCGATCCGCGCTGCCGGGCACCGCGAACCACGGATACAGCCCGGGCGGCTGCGAGCCCGGCGAGCCCTTGGTGTCGAAGGCGATGCGTCCGCGCGGCGTGCAGTAGCGCATGCGCGTGAACACGTTGATGATCGCACGGTCGCGGTCGAGGCCGCGCAATTTCGGCGACCATGCTGGGCGGTCGCCGTACATGTTGCGCAGCAACTTGTCGCGCTCCGGGCCGCGCAGCTTGGCCTCGACTTCGCGTGCGCGCGCCTGCGCGATCTCGATCGTCCACTTCGGCATAAGCCCCGCGTGCAGCATCGCCCAGCCGATGCCGCGATCCACGTGCATCAGGCCCTGCTCGCGCAGCCAGCCGAGCAGCTGGTCGCGATCGGGCGCGAACAGGATGGATTGCAGGTCGGGATTGACCTTGCGCTGGTCGGCTTCGCGGCGTTGCGCGATGGACAGCAGCGACAGGTCGTGGTTGCCGAGCACGACGGTGCTGTGGATGGACAACGAATGCACCAGCCGCAGCGTCTGCAACGACTGCCCGCCGCGATTGACCAGGTCGCCGACGAACCACAGTCGATCGACCGCGGGGTCGAAGCGGATTTTCTCCAGCAACCGCTGCGTCGGGTCGTAGCAGCCCTGCAGGTCGCCGATCGCCCAAGTCGTCATCAGTGCAGCGTGCGCGGCACGGCGAGGGTGAACGCGGGGATCGGCGCCTCGAAGCGCGTGCCGTCGTCGGCGAGCATCCCGTAGCTGCCCTGCATCGTGCCGACGCTGGTTTCCAGCACCGCGCCGGAGGTGTACTCGAAATGCTCGCCGGGACGCAGGTGCGGCTGCTCGCCGACCACGCCGTCGCCGCGCACTTCCTCTACTCGGCCGTTCGCATCGGTGATGATCCAGTGGCGGTCGAGCAGGCGCGCGGCGACCTCGCCGGTGTTGCGGATGCTGATCGTGTAGGCGAACACGTAGCGGTCGTCGTCGGGCCGCGACTGGTCGTCGAGAAAACGCGTCGTGATCTCGATGTCGAACGCGTAAACGGGCTTGTGGGATTTGGCCATGCCCGCAGTTTACGGGATTGCCGAGTCCGGCTGGTGATGGGTCGCCAGATGGTTCGCCAGCGCCACGAATTCGGCGACCGCGAGCTCCTCGGCGCGCGCCTGCGGGCGCAGGCCGGCGGACACGATGGCGTCCGCCGTGCACAGCGCGGACAGCGCGTTGCGCAGGGTCTT
>CAYUXZ010000056.1:0-11657 GCA_964449135.1 uncultured Gammaproteobacteria bacterium | reverse complement strand
GCTTCAGCTTCGCCGCCGGCGTCGCTGCGCCGGTGCGGCCGATGTTGACGATGATGTCCTCGACGGTCGTCGTCTGTTCCTGCGCCGGGAACTTGTGCGCGATCGCCCATCGCGGCGTGCGGCCGACGAAGCCGAGCTCCTTCTGCAACGCGAGGTCGTCGAGCTTGTAGACCACGCCGTCGATGTCGAACGGCAGAATGTCGCGCTGCGCGCCGATCTTGCGGTAGTAGTCGAGGCAACCTTCCACGCCCTTCGCGGTGTCGACCAGATTGCTCACCGGGAAACCCCAGTCGCGCAGCTTTGCAAGCGTGCGCGAATGCGTGGCGGGAAGCGCGCCGCCGCGAACGCCGGATTCCACGATGCCGACGGCATAGGCGTAGAACGCCAGAGGTCGCCGCGCGGTCACGGCCGGATCGAGCTGGCGAAGCGAGCCGGCGGCGCCGTTGCGCGGATTCACCAGCGGCTTGATCCGCCCATCCGAAGCCCGCGCGCGCTCGTTGTATTTCTCGAAATCCTTGCGCGGCATGTAGACCTCGCCGCGCACCTCGATCACGTCCGGTACGCCCTCGCCGCGCAAACGCAAAGGGATTGCGCGGATCGTGCGCAGGTTCGCGGTGACGTCCTCGCCGCTCTCGCCGTCGCCGCGCGTCGCGCCGCGCACGAACAGACCGCCTTCGTAATGGAGCGTGATCGCGAGGCCGTCGAACTTGGGCTCGACCGAGAATCGCAGCGCGTCCACGTCGGTATCGAGCCGCTCGCGGATGCGCCGCGCGAAATCCGCGACCTCGGCATCGGTGAACGCATTCGCGAGCGAAAGCATCGGGATCTCGTGCCGCACTTCCGCGAACCCGCCGGAAGGCTTCGCGCCCACGCGCCGCGTCGGCGAATCGGGAGCGACAAGTTCAGGGTGCGCGGTTTCGATCGCCTCGAGTTCGCGCAGCATCCGGTCGTACTCGGCATCCGTGACCGTCGGCTCGTCGAGCACGTGGTAGCGGTAGTTGTGCTCGGACAGTTCGCGGCGCAGCGTTTCCGCACGCGACTTCGTTTCGGCAGGCGCGGCCATCGGCCCTTACCGCATCGGCGAACGGATCTGCTGCTGCTCGCGCTGGCGGTCGTAGGCGCGCAGCTCGTCGCGGATGTGCGCGATGCGTTGGCGTCCGAGCGCGTTGCGCTCCTCGTCGAGCACCAGCGCGTCGAGCAGCTCGGCCATGCGCTGCGCGGTCGGCAGCATCGCGTCCCAGGCATCCAGCGCCGACATCGGCGCGGGCAGCGTCATGAAGAAGCTGATGCCGGGCGTGTGCAATTCCTGCAGGCGGGTAAGGTCGAAGCTGCCGGGCTTGATCATGTTGGCGACGCTGAACACCGGCCCCTGCTCGACATGGCCGTCCACCATGCGATGGAAGATGTTCATGTGGCCGTGCACGAGCCCTGCCTTTTCCGCGGCGACGATCAGGTCCGGCCCGGCGAGTTGCTGGCCCGGGCGCGCGGCGACGTAGAGCGTGACGATGCGGTCGAAGCGGTCTTCCTTGCGGATGCCCACCGTCGGCTGGCTCACCGGCGCGCCACGCGGCGTGCCCGCGCGCAGCGCTGGGCCGAGGACGGACTGCGGCGGCGCGTGGTGCGCGTCGTCGGCGTGAGCGGACAGGTTGCGTTCGAGCAGGTCGAGTTCGGCCTGCTCGGCCCGATCCATGTCGAAATCCGATGGGCCGAGGGCATCGCGCTCGATGTCGTCGCGCAGGGTCGGCTCGGCGCGCGCGGCGTCGCCGCGGCGGCCCTCGACGCGACGGCCCTGCCCGGGCTTGCGCGGCTTGCCGAGGAACCAGATCGCGGCGATCAACGCCACGCAGGCGATGCCGATGATCACGCGCAGCAGATTGACGTCACTCATCGGCAGCCCTCGAAGTTGATCTGAACAAGTCCGTCCTGGACTTGTTCAGACGCGCCGAGTCCGGCACGTGTCCGTACTCGGCGCTCGCGAACAACGACATTCGTCGTTGTTCGCGGCGGTGCATCCTTGCACCGCGGGAACTTCTGAACTTGTTCAGAAGTTCCCAACGGATCGCGTCAAACGCCTGTCGAACTTCGCTCCGGCTCCATCATCTCACGCGGCCCCGGCCAGGCGCGCGGCCTCGGCCAGGTCCACCGACACCAGCCGCGACACGCCCGGCTCGCGCATGGTCACGCCCGACAACTGCTGCGCGGCCTGCATGGTGCCCTTGTTGTGGGTCACGAACAGGAACTGCACCTGTTCGGCCATCTCGGTGACCATGTTACAGAATCGCTCGACGTTTGCCTCGTCGAGCGGCGCATCCACCTCGTCGAGCAGGCAGAACGGCGCCGGATTGAGTCGGAAAATCGCGAACACCAGCGCGACCGCGGTCATCGCCTTCTCGCCGCCGGACAGCAGCGAGATGTGCGCCACGCGCTTGCCGGGCGGGCGCGCCATCAGGGTCACGCCGGTGTCCAGCAGGTCCTCGCCGGTCAGCTCCAGGTAGGCATGGCCGCCCCCGAACAGGCGCGGATACAGTTCCTGGATGCCGGCGTTGACGCGGTCGAAGGTGTCCTTGAAGCGGCCGCGGGTCTCGCGGTCGATCTTGCGGATGGCCGATTCCAGCGTCTCCAGCGCGCTGATGAGGTCGTCGTTCTGCGCGTCCAGGTATTTCTTGCGCTCGGATTGCTCCTCGTACTCGGAAATCGCAGCGAGGTTGACCGGTTCCAGGCGCTTGATGCGCGCGTCGAGGTCGGCGAGCGCCTTCTGCGCGGTTTCGGCGTCGGCGTCGGCCGGCAGCGCTTCGAGCACGACCGCGAGTTCGAGTCCGGCCGCGACGATCGCCGAAGAAAGCTGTTCGGCGTGCAGCGCGAGCTTCTGCTCGTCGAGTTGGCGATGGGTCATCGCCTCGCGCTGCGCGAGCGCCTGCTGGTCGCGTTGCTGGCGGGTCGCCTCGTGCGCGCGCAGCTCGGCGTCGATCTCCTCGACTTTCGCACGCGCGGCGGCGAGGTCTCTTTCGACCGCGACGCGCTGCTCGAGCCCGGCCTGGCGTGCGTTCTCGAGTTCACGCACCGGCGCATCGCCGCCGGCGAGCTGCGCGTTCAATTCGTCGAGGCGTCCCTGCACCTGCGTGCGCTGGCCATTCATGCGTACCAGCGCCTGCTCCAGCGCGGCGATGCGCGCGCGCTGCGATTCCAGGCCCAGCGCGGTGCGGTGCGCGGCGTCGCGGGCTTCGCGCGCGGCCAAGCGCGCGGCATCGAGCGCTCGACCGCGTTCGCCACGCTCGCCCTCGAGCTGTCGGCGCGTGGTTTCGTGTTCGCCCATGCCGGCGATCGCGGATTCCAGCCGCGCGCGCGCCTCGCTGGCGCCTTCGTGCGCCTGCTGCATCGCCTGCGCGATCTGCGCGAGGTCCTCGTCGATCTGGCGCGAACGCGCGCTGGCCGAATCCAGCCGGCCCTGCTGGCCCTGCAGTTGGCCGGCTAGCTCGGCGACGTTGCGGTGGCCCAGGTACAGCGTGCGCTGCGCGTCCTCGCGATGCTGCTCGGCTTCGAGCAGGCGCGCGCGCAGGTTCGTCTGCGTTTCGACCAGCGCCGCTTCGTTCTGCGCGAGCGTCGCGATGTCGGTGCGCAACTGCTGGATCTCGCGTTCGCGCAGCAGCGTGCCGTGCTGCGCTTCGCCGCTGCGCAGCACGCGCGCCCAACCCGCGCCCAGCCATTCGCCGGCGCGAGTGACGACCGCTTCGCCGTCGGCGAGATTCGGGAACAGCGCCTGCGCCGCACGGAGGTCCTCCACGCAGCGCACGCGCGCAAGCAGCCGGCGCACCGCGAGCGGGCCTTCGACCTGCGCCGCGAGCGAATTCGCGGGTGCATCCAGCGTGCCGGACTTCGCATCCATCAACGCGATGCGGCCGTCGGCGAGTTCGGCCAATGCCGGCAGATGCGCGGCGACGCCCTCGACGGTGACCGCTTCGAGCAGGCGTCCGAGCACGGTTTCCACCGCGGTTTCCCAGCCGTTCGCGACCTGCAGGCGTTCGCCCAGGCGAGCGGTCGTATCAAGTCCCTGCGCCTTCAGCCATTCGCGGCCGGCGCCGGATTCCTGCCCGAGTGCGGCGTGCTGCAGGGCTTCGAGCGACGCGAGCCGTCCGCGCGCGGATTGCAATTGCTGGCGCAGAGCGGCGAGTTCGGACTGCTGCTGGCGTTCGCTCGCCTGCAGGTCCGTGAGCGCCTGCTTGCGCGCTTCGAGATTCGCGCCGTGTTCGTCGAGTTGCGTGCGCTGCGCGTCGTGGTTCTCGCGCAAGGCGTTCAATGCGTCGCCAAGCGCGGCCAGATCCAGGCCGGTGCGTTCGCTTTCGAGCGAGCCGCGGCGCTTGGCGGCTTCCAGCGTCTGGCGATCGAGATAGTCGATGCGCGTACGTTCGACTTCGGCCGCGCGCGCGACTTCGGCATGCGCAGCGGTGCAATCGTCCCAGCGCTGCTGCCAGTCGGAGAGCGCGGCTTCGGCCGCGCGCAGCGCGTCCTGGTGGGCCGCGTCGTGCTGCGCGAGTTCGGCCAGCGAAGGCTCGGCCGCGGCGATCGCGCCGCGCACCTCGTTCAACTGCGCCTCGTCGCCTTCGATCAGGCCGGCGAGTTCGGCGAGCCCGTTCTGCGCTTCGACGCGCGCCTGTTCGAGGCGTTGGCGCAGCTCGCGCTGGTGCTGGATCTGCTGCTCGATGCGCGCGATCTCGCCGCCGACGCGATACACCGCGGACTGCGCGCTGCCCAGCACTTCGCCGGCTTCGGCATGGCGACCGCGCCCGGCCTCGATCTGCGCCTCGGCCTGGCGCTGGTCGGCGAGGATCGCCTGCAACTTCGTCTCGTCGCGCGCGAGGTCGGCGCGCAGCGCGGCCAGTTCCGCATCGATCCGGCGGTATTCCAGCGCGCGCAGCTGCGCTTCGCGATCGCGGTAGTCGAGCTTGAGCTTCTGGTATTGCTCGGCCGCACGCGCCTGCCGGCGCAGGTGCTCGATCTGCTTGCCGACCTCTTCGCGCAGGTCCTTGAGGCGGTCGAGGTTCTCGCGCGTGTGGCGGATGCGCGTCTCGGTTTCCTTGCGGCGTTCCTTGTACTTGGAGATGCCGGCAGCTTCTTCGAGATAAGTACGCAGATCCTCGGGCCGCGCCTCGATGATCTGCGAGATCATGCCCTGCTCGATGATCGAGTAGCTGCGCGGACCCAGGCCGGTGCCGAGGAACAGGTCGGTAATGTCGCGCCGGCGGCAGCGCGTGCCGTTCAGGAAATAGGTACTGATCGAATCGCGGCCGACCGTGCGCTTGACCGAAATCTCGGCGAAGTTCGCGAATTCGCCGCCGACCGCGCCGTCGGCGTTGTCGAAGATCAGCTCGACCGTGGCCTGGCTGACCGGCTTGCGCGAGGACGAGCCGGAGAAGATCACGTCGGTGAGGTTGTCGCCGCGCAGTCGGCTGGCCGAGCTCTCGCCCATCACCCAGCGCACCGCGTCGATGATGTTGGATTTGCCGCAGCCGTTCGGGCCGACGACGCCGGTCATGTTGCCCGGCAGGTGCAGGGTCGTGGGATCGACGAAGGATTTGAAACCGGCCAGCTTGATCGTGGATAGGCGCATGGAACCCGCATTCGCTGCGCCGCGACGGCGGCCGCGCAGGCGCGCGGGACCATGGCGGCATCGGTGGATTGCGGGGCCATTCCGGCCGGCCCCGCGGAAGGTTCGAGTATAGCAGCGCAGGCTTCCTGGCCCGGCCGAGTCAACCGCGCCTTGCCGGCAGGAAGCGGCTGTTTCTCAGCAACCCCGCCGACACCAGGGACACCAGCACGCCGACCGGGAAGATCTCCACGAAGGTCATCGGCAGGCGGAACAGCGGGTTGGCGTACTGCACCTTGAACTCCGCCATCTCGGCGCTGAGCTTGGCCAGCGCCTCGGCGCTCGCGCCCTTCGCCTTTTCGCTCGCGATGATCGCCTGCGCGTAGGAGCTGGCGAAATCCATGTGCGTCATCGCCTGCACCGCTTCCCACGCGGCCACATAGAAGATCCCGGCGATGAAGCTGATCCCCAGCCCGATCCCGAACGCCGGCCAGAACCCGATCACCCCGCCCCGTTCCATGTCCCGGTTCCGCTTGATCCCCACGAACACCGCGCTCAGCGCGATCAGCATGGTGGTGTAGCCGATCAGCATGCCGTACTTCAGCGGCGGCTCGCCGGAGAACGCGGTGAAGGTGGCGACCTCGAACGCGCCGACGATCAGGCCCGAGATCACGCCGAACTTCAGGATGGTCTTCAACATGGTGCTGCTCCTCAGGTGGGGTTGGAGGCGCCATTGACCGCGTTCCGGCGCCGTCCGGCAATCGCCCGAAAGGGTGATTTCGCCGGATTCACCCCGATGTCGCTCGCCTCAAGGCACGATTCCGAGCTCACGCGCCCGCCGGATCGCATCGGTGCGCCGTTTCGCGCCCAGCTTTTCGAACAGGCGCGCCACGTGGGTCTTGATCGTGTTCGGGGAAACCTGCAACTGCCGGGCGATCTCCTTGTTGGAGCGGCCGGCGGCGAGCTGGTGCAGCACTTCCAGTTCGCGTTCGCTCAGGCCCAGCGCCGCCTGCGCCTTGGGATTGCCGTCGAACGGGGTCGGCGGCCGCGCGGCCAGCACCCGCACGCCCAGGAAGATGCCCAGCGCCAGGAAGGCCGCCGCGACCAGGAACAGATAGATATCGCCGGAATGCACCCTCGCCAGGCGCTGGTAGTCGATCCACTGCAAGGCCAGCATTCCGGCCGCCAGCAGCAATCCGTAGCCGGCGATCTGTTTCCACATCCGCGTTCCTCCCCGCACCGCGCAGATTACATCTGCAGCAGACCTAAGTGCCTCCGTTCTCATTTTCCCGACACGTACGGGTCAATGCCGGCATCAATCAACCTTTTTTGCAACCTAAAAAGCATCGCCTGTGCCATCTCACTGCCGCGACATGCATACTCTGCGTCTTCCTTGGATATTTCGTCTTCACGCATCACAACTTGATGAGCGCCGGCATCGTAATGAGCAAAAAAACGGTTGCCGCGTTTAATTATCTTGAGATCGTTAAATTCAAAAATGATCGTGTCCATATTTTGTCAGTCGTCCTGCGTGTATTGATCCATCACTCCCCCGGCGCCAGCGCGGTGATCGACAGCGCGTGGATGTCGGTCTGCATCAGCCCGCCCAGCGCGGCATAGATGCGTCGATGGCGGGCGATGGAATTCAGGCCCGCGAATTCGGCGCTGACAATCCGCAGCGCGAAATGTCCGCGCCCGTCGCGCGCGCCGGCATGGCCCATGTGCTTGTAGCTTTCGTCGATCAGTTCGAGTTCGACCGGCTCCAGCGCGGCGAGCGCGGCACGGATGCGATCCACGCGCGTGGCCTTGTCGCCGATCGCGACGCTCACGGATAAATCTGCTTGAACGGCCGCACGTCCACGCGCTCGTAAACGCCCGCGCGGATGTACGGGTCAGTGTCGGCCCAGGCGCGCGCTTCCTCCAGCGAAGCGAACTCGGCGACGATCAGGCTGCCGGAAAAACCCGCGGGGCCGGGATCGGGCGAATCGATCGTCGGAAACGGGCCAGCGAGCGCGATGCGTCCCGCGTCGCGCAGGGCGTTCAGGCGCGCGAGGTGCTCGGGCCGCACCGACAGCCGTGCGGACAGCGAATCGGGACGGTCGAGCCCGATGATGGCGTAGAGCATGGAAAACTCCCGAGGACTGCGACGCGGTTCGTTCACGGCCGCATCGGAAGCAGGCATGATACGCCGCCCCTCGCGATCTCCTTCATGCCCGAACGCCTCGAGGTACATCCGGTCGATCCGCAGCCGCGCCTGATCGCGCGCGCCGCGGGCGTGCTCGTGGACGGCGGATTGGCGCTGTGCCCGACCGACGCCGGCTACGCCTTCGTCTGGATGCTGGACGCGCGCGCGGCCGAGGAACGGGTCCGCCGGATGCGTGCGCTGGACACGAAGCACCCGTTCACCGTACTCTGTGCGTCGTTGAGCGAGGTCGGGCGCATGGCCCGTCTCGGCGATCCGGCCTTCCGGCTGATGAAATCGCTGACTCCAGGTCCCTGCACGTTCGTCCTGACCGCCTCCTCCGACCTGCCCCGCCGCCTGAAGCTGGACAAGCGCCGCTCGATCGGCGTGCGCAGGATCGAACACCCGGTTGCGCAGGCTTTGTTGCTGGCCGTCGAACAACCGTTGCTGAGTACGAGCGTGGCCTTGCCGGACGCCGAGGATCTGCAAAGCCACGTTGCCGACGATGTGGCCGACTGCCTGCTGGAGCGGGTGGACATGCTGCTCGACGGCGGGGATTGCGAGCCCGGCCCGACCAGCGTGATCGACGCCGCGGGCGACGTACCCGTCCTGCTGCGCCAGGGTTATCGCCCTGTCACGTTGTCGTAGTCGCGATATCCGCGCAGCGGGGGCTGCGTATTTCAACCGAACCGTTATTCCACTGCCGGCCCGGAGGGGCCCGCGCCACCGATGAACAACGAACCCGCAAAGCCAGCCGTCGAGGCGGGCGAGTCTTCCGCGAACCCGCACGCCGCCGCAGCGACCGCGCTGCAGCGCGAGATGCCGCTGGCGGTCGTGCGCGGAGAACCCGTCCTGGAGATCCCGCAGGACCTGTACATCCCGCCGGATGCGCTGGAGATCATCCTCGAGGCCTTCGAGGGTCCGCTCGACCTGCTGCTGTACCTGATTCGCCGGCAGAACCTGGACATCCTCGACATCCCGGTCGCGGAGATCACCCGCCAGTACGTGGACTACATCCAGACCATGCGCGAGCTGCGCTTCGAGCTCGCCGCCGATTACCTGGTCATGGCCGCGATGCTCGCCGAGATCAAGTCGCGGATGTTGTTGCCGCGGCCGGTGGACGAATCGGGCGAGGAAATGGACCCGCGCGCCGAACTCGTGCGCAGGCTGCAGGACTACGAGCGCTTCAAGAAGGCCGCCGAGGACATTGATGCGCTCAACCGGCTCGATCGCGACACCGCGCTGGCCGCCGCGCACGTGCCCGACCACAAGATCGTGCGGTTGCCGCCGCCGGTCGAGCTGCGCGAGATGCTGCTGGCGCTGCGCGACGTGCTCAATCGCGCCGAACTGTTCGGCCACCACGCGGTCCGCCGCGAAACGCTGTCGGTGCGCGAGCGCATGGGCAACGTGTTGCAGACGCTCGGCGACGGCAAGTTCCACGATTTCGTCTCGCTGTTCTCGGCCGAGGAAGGAAAACTCGGCGTGGTGGTGACCTTCCTCGCGATCCTCGAACTGGCGAAGGAACAACTGCTCGAGATCGTGCAGGAACAGGTCGGCGCACCGATCTACGTCAAGTCGCTCGCGCTGGCCGCGAACGACGACGACGGCGGTACCGCCGACGCTACCGAAACCGACGAATGAATCCAGACATGGAATCCGAAGCAATGGCGACACAACCCATGGAAGCCGATTCGATCGAATCCGCTTCGACGCAAGCACCGACGCTGGAACCCGCGCTGCTTGGCCGCATCATCGAGGCCGCGCTGCTCGCCGCGCAGCGCCCGCTCAGCCTCGCGCAACTCGCGGAACTGTTCGCCGACGACAAGACGGTCACGAACGATGCGATCGTTCAGGCGATCGAGGACTTGCAGGCGCGATGCGCCGAGCGCGGCGTCGAACTCGTCGAGGTCGCGTCCGGCTACCGCTTCCAGGTGCGCGCCGAGACCCAGCCCTGGGTTTCGCGGCTTTGGATCGAGCGCCAGGTGAAGTACACCCGCGCCACGCTGGAAACCCTTGCGCTGATCGCCTACCGCCAGCCGATCACGCGCGGTGAAATCGAGCAGGTGCGCGGCGTGGCGATCAACAGCAACCTGATCAAGACGCTCGAGGAGCGCGACTGGATCCGCATCGTCGGCCACCGCGACGTGCCCGGCAAGCCGGCGCTGTACGGAACCACGCGCAACTTCCTCGACTATTTCGGCCTCAAGAGCCTCGACCAGTTGCCGCCGCTGGCGGAACTGCGCGAGATCGCCGACCCGAATCCGGAACTTCCCTTCGAAGGCGCGCCGACCGTCGCGATCATCGAGATGGGAACTGAAACCGCCTTCACCGACGAACCCGGCGATGCCGGTGCCGATAACACCGGCGCAGCCGCTGCCGACGAACCCGCGCACGACGATGCGCACGAGCCCAGCCATGACTGACAAGCACCACCACGACCGCGACCATCATTCGCATCCGCATCACGACAAGCCGACGCACGAGAAATCGCGCGAACGCCTGTCGCTGAGCCGCAACGGCGACGACGCCGCGCCGAAACTCGAGGAACGCCTGCACAAGGTGCTCGCGCAGGCGGGCCTCGGTTCGCGCCGCGCGCTCGAGGAGCGCATCAACCACGGCGTGGTCAAGGTCAACGGCGAAGTCGCCACGATCGGCCAGTCGATCCGCAGCGGCGACCGCGTCGAACTCGACGGCAAGGTCTTCGTCGCCAGCGCGCTCAACGAACCGGCGCGCGTGCTGATCTACAACAAGCCCGAGGGCGAGGTCACCACCCGCGAGGATCCCGAAGGCCGCCCGACCATCTTCGAGGCGCTGCCGTCGATCAAGGGCGCGCGCTGGATCTCGGTCGGCCGGCTCGACATCAACACCACCGGCCTGCTCGTCCTGACCACCGACGGCGAACTCGCGAACACGCTGATGCATCCCTCGCGCGAAGTCGAGCGCGAATACGTCTGCCGCATCCACGGCGAAGTGCCGGACAACATCATCGACCGCCTCAAGCGCGGCGTCGCGCTCGACGACGGCCCGGCGAAGTTCGACGAGATCGAAGCCATCAACAGTTCCGACGCGCACGCGTGGTTCCGCGTCGTCGTGAAGGAAGGACGCAACCGCGAAGTGCGCCGGTTGTGGGAATCGCAGGGCTTCCAGGTCAGCCGGCTCAAGCGCATCCGCTACGGTTCGATCACGCTGCCGCGCCTGCTCAAGCGCGGCCAGTCGCAGGAATTGCCGACCGAAGACGTCGAGGCGTTGCAACGCGAACTCGGTCTCGAAGGCGGCACGCAGGTGCTGACGCTGCAGCCGGTGATCGGCCAGCGCAAGGCCGGGCGCGCGGAAATCCGGCTGCACAAGGAAGACCGCACCGGCAAGGCCTACGTCAACGGCGCGCTCTCCACCGCCGACGAAGGCCGCGAGCTGCGCCGCTTCGACCACGTGCGCGAGGATCGCCCGCGCGGTGGACGCCCCGGCTACGGTCCGCGCAAAAAACAGCACGGCGGTCCGCGCGGCGGACAGCACGCGCATCACGGACGCCACGAGGAACAACCACCCGCGTCGTACAGCCACGACCGGCCCGCACGCAGCCCCGGCGGAAATTATCGCGGCCGTCCGAACCAGGGCGGCGCACCACACGCAGGTGCGCCGAGACATGCGGGCAAGCCCTACGGGCAGGGTCGTCCGTCGCGTCACGGCGGCGCGCACGCCGGCAACAGCACCGAGTTCCGCAGCTGGTACGTGCCCGATGGTGTGGATACCGGCCCGCGCCGCGGCTCCGGGCCGCAGCAGCGCCACGGCCAGGGTCGTCCGCAGCACGCGCCGGGTCAGCGACACGCGCCGGGTGGACAGCGCGGTCACGGCGGCGCACCGCAGCACGCGCGTCCGCACGGGCAGCACGGCGGC
>CAYUXZ010000055.1:0-11995 GCA_964449135.1 uncultured Gammaproteobacteria bacterium | reverse complement strand
GCTGGACCCGTTCGTGATCATGTTCACCGTGCCCCTGGGCGCCATGGGGGTCATCTGGATGCTCCTCCTGACACACACCACGCTGTCCATCATGTCCTTCATGGGCGTGATCACGATGGTGGGCGTCGTTGTATCGAACGGCATCCTGCTCGTCGACTACGCGAACAAGCCGCAGGACCGGGGGCTGGCCCTCCGCGACGCCGTGCTGCAGGCCGGGCGGGTCCCGCCGCCTCCGAACCCGCTGACCGCCCTGTGGGGGACCGCCGTTTCCCAGCTGGGCAACCAGCTGGCCGTGACCAAGTTGAACTAATGAACCGACATCGAATCTTTGATGGCGGTTCATTAGTGCAGTCCATGGACGGACTGCTCGTCGGCAACGCTGCCAGCGTTGCTGACGGCCATCGCGTACGGACCTGTGCCGGACGCGATGGCATTGATGTTTGCGCAGGACGCGCAAACATCAATTTGTCGAATAAATGAGGGCCAGACGATGCCGACGATCGCCGACCTGCTGCCGCTGCGCCCCGAACTGATCGTGCTGGGTGGCGCCTGCGTGCTGCTGCTTCTGGATATGTTCGCCAGCGCGCGCGGGCGTTCGCTGCTGTTCTGGACCGCACTCGTCACCCTGCTGGCCGCGGCGGAAGCGGTGGCCGCGTGGGGCGGTTTCTCCGGCGCGCCGACCCGGACCGCATTCAACGGCATGTTCGTGCGCGACCTCGCGGGCGACGTGCTGAAACTGACCATCCTCGCGGTCAGCGCGATCGCGTTCGTCTATTCGCGGCCGTATCTTTCCGACCGTTCGCTTTCACGCGGCGCGTTCTACATCCTGTGCCTGTTCGCGATCCTCGGCATGATGCTGCTGGTCTCGGCGGGCAGTCTCGTGACGATCTACCTCGGGCTGGAGCTGCTCGCGTTGTCCTCGTATGCGCTGGTCGGCATGAGCCGCGATTCGGCGGTCGGTTCGGAAGCGGCGATGAAGTACTTCGTGCTCGGCTCGCTGTCCTCGGGCATGTTGCTGTACGGCATGTCCATGGTTTACGGCGCGACCGGTTCGCTGGACCTCGCGACGATCTACTCGGCGGCCGGCGGCACGCAGGACCACACGATGCTGCTATTCGGCGTGGCCTTCCTCGTCGTCGGCATCGCCTTCAAGTTCGGCGCGGCCCCATTCCACATGTGGCTGCCGGACGTCTATCAGGGCGCGCCGACGATCGTCACGCTGTTCATCGGCTCGGCGCCCAAGCTCGCCGCGTTCGGCATGGCCTGGCGCCTGCTCGAATCCGGCGCCGGCCCGCTCGCGGAGCACTGGCACCTGATGATCGCCTGGCTGTCGGTGCTGTCGCTCGCGATCGGAAATATCTTTGCGCTCGCGCAGAGCAGCCTCAAGCGGATGCTCGCGTATTCGACAATTTCGCACGTCGGCTTCCTGTTCCTGGGCCTGTCGAACGCGTCGCCGACCGGCTATACGTCCGCGATGTTCTACGCGATCAGCTACGCGCTGATGGCGACCGCGGGGTTCGCGACGCTGATCCTGCTCAGCGACCGCGGCCACGACGCCGAGGAGATCGCCGACTTCCGTGGCCTGAACGCGCGCAACCCGTGGATGGCGTTCCTGGTGCTGGTGATCATGGCCTCGCTCGCCGGCGTGCCGCCGTTGCTGGGTTTCTGGGCCAAGCTCGCGGTGCTGCGCGCCGCGCTGCAGGGCGGCATGTTGTGGCTGGCGCTGATCGGTGCGGTGTTCGCGGTGATCGGCGCGTTCTACTACCTGCGCGTGATCAAGGTGATGTACTTCGACGCGCCGGACGAGAAGCCTGTAGCGGATGTGCACACGGACGCATCGTTGCGCTGGATGCTTTCGGTCAACGCGCTGCTGCTGCTCGCGCTGGGCTTCGCCTGGAACCCGATCATGGCGTGGTGCCAGGCGGCGTTCGGGGCGTAAGCATTGCTCCCTCCCTTGCGTTAGCAGGGGAGGGCTGGGGAGGGGTGCTTTCGCGCGCGCGCATACCAAGCCGTTCGTGGTGAGCCTGTCGAACCATGAACGGCTGGAATCATGCGGATAAATTGAGCGATTCCGTCCGCTGACGCGGTCGGGCGTAACTCAAAAGCAGTGCTTTCACGCGCTTCGCGCGCGAGCTACTTTCTGTTTTGGCAGAAAGTAGCCAAAGACCATTGCGCCGGACACTCGCCGGAACGATGAAGCCGTTCCGGTACCCTGCGCTCCTCGTAAAGAGGGGGCCGGCCCGTAACTCGGGCCATCCCTGGCCCTCAAACACCCGGGCCTTGCTCCCCCTCTTTCCTGCGGTGCTCGGCTCGCTTTACGGCGCGAAGATCAAGAGCGGCGTGTGCTCCGCTTCTGGCGCGCAGGACCGCGCTGCCGTTGGGGCCCCTGCGCAGCGGCGATCGCCGGAGGAAAAGACCCGTAGGGCGACGCGCAGGATGCGCGTCGTTCGCCGTCGCGACATGGATGTTGCGTCGGCGAATCCCGCAGGCGATCGCGAACCCGGAGCACAGGGAAGTGCGCAGGGCGCGAAGCCCGGGGTGCCCTTCTCTTTGGCCACTTTCTCTTGGGCACGCAAGAGAAAGTGGCCCGCGCGCGGAGCGCGCGAAAGCATTGCATTTGGATTCCGTGATAAGAACTAGCCGCGTCTGCGATCCACTGCGCCCGGCGGCAGGTTGCTTCCGTTCCCGACCGCGTGCTCGCGATGCAGCACCACGCGGTTGCGGCCGGCGCGCTTGGCCTGGTACAGCGCGCTGTCGGCGTGCGCGAGCAGTTGCCGCAGGTTGTAGCCCGACCAGCGCGCGGCGGCGACGCCGAAGCTCGCGCTGACCGGGAAATCCGGGCCGTCCTCGAACCCGGACATCTCGCAGATCGCCTTGCGCATTTCCTCGGCCATGTCGGACGCGCGCTCGGGCACGCAGTCGGGCATCAGGATGCCGAACTCCTCGCCGCCGAGCCGGCCGAACACGTCCACCGAGCGCAGGTGCATCTGGCAGGCGGCGACGACGCGCCGGATCACCGTGTCGCCGGCCGGGTGCCCGTGCTCGTCGTTGATCTGCTTGAAGTGGTCGAGGTCTATCACGACCACGCAGGCGTCGCGAACCGATTTCGCACCGTAGTCGAGCGACTGTTCCGACGATTCGAGGAAATGCTGGCGGTTGTAGATGCCGGTCAGGCCGTCGCGCTGCGCGAGGTCCTGGAACTTCAGTTGCGAGCGCTTGGTGCGGTAGGCGTACATGCCGATCGAGCCGGCCACCAGCAGAAGCAGTGCGATCCATAGCCTGCCGACCACCGCGTCCTTCGCGCTGACCACCTGTTGCAACTGCAGCACCTGGTTTTTCTTGTTCAGCGCGTCGATCTGCTGCTTCTTCGCCTGCACCTGCTGGTTGACCATCTGGTAGGCGAGCATGCGCGCGCTGGTCAGGTTGAGGTAGCCCTTGTCGGCGGCAGCGAATTTCTCGTGCCAGGCGAGCGCGGCCGGATAGTCGCCCTGCTTCTGCGCGACCTGGTACAGCACGCCGTAGGCGTCCACTAGCGGTTGGGTGTATTCGTTCTTGATTCCGTTGTCGATCGCGCGTTGCGCGAAGTACTGCGCTTGCCGGGCATCGCCGGTTTTCAAGTACGCCTGCGCCAGCACCGAATCGACATCCGCAATCCCCTCGGGATAGTGCGTGCGTTGCGTTTCATCGTAGTTGCTCGTCAGCAACTTGATTACGTTGCTGTATTTGCCTTGCGCGATGCCCAGTCTAGCGGCAAAGACGCGAATCTCGCTTGTAAAAACCGGCTCACCGGCCTTGCTGCATAGGGCGATGCCTTGCTGGAATGCATCGCTGTCCGGCTGCAGCTTGCCGAGCCTGGAAAGCGCATTGAGTTTGTAGTCGATCGCCTTGCAGTTTGTCGTGTCGGACCAATTCTCGGCAAGCAGTTTTTCCGCTTGGGCGAGGGCTAGGTCGTATTGACCGGCTTCGTTGTAAAGCTGGGCAAAGACCCCCTGTCCTTGTTGGCGCGCAATCGGGTCGCTGACCTGCGGCAGCATCTCGAGCAGCTTCCCCATGCGCGCATAGGCATCGGCATTGCGCGAGGCGATCTCCAGCATGTTGATCGCGGTGACGCCGGCGCGAAAGCGTAGGTTGATGTCGGTCGCATCGGTAGCGACGGCATCCAGTTCGTGCAAGGCGGTCGCGTAGTCGCCGGTGTACGCGCCCTGCCAACCCTTGAAATAACGCAGGTAGAGCGATTGTGCCGGGGTCAGCCGCGCGGATTCGGCGTCGAGCTGTTTGAGGGTGCTGGCGAACTCGTCGTTGTTCGCCGACTTGACGGCGTCGGCGTGTTTCAGCAGTTGCGCGGGATCATCGGGCGCGGCTGCGGCAGCCGCGCCCGATGCGGTGGACAATACGAGACAAATCCACCCGGCGACCAGCGCCGGGCGGAGTTTGCCGCATCGGCGCATTGATCAGGCCACCGCAGCGATGCAGCGAACGCAAGCATGCGTCGTGATCTCGTCGTCGTCGCGCGCCGGTTCTTCCTCATCGTCCTCTTTTCCGGGGCTTATGCTGCAACAGACGATCGTGGGCGCACCGAGCAATGCCGCCAGCCGCTCGCTGTCGCCGCGCAGGATCGCCCATTGCGCGTCGGCATCGACCTGCCGTTCGGTCAGCTCGTTGTACAACTCCGATCGGCCCGCATGGCGCAGTCCGGCGTCCTGTCCCATCGTTTCCAGAAAAGCGATCGCGTTCGACATGGTCTTCCCCCGATGACTGGCTGTGGTGGATGTGCAGGGCCGCCCGACAGCCAAGGCGAGCGGCCCCGTGATTGCAGCGAACGACAATGACGCTACCCATTGTTGGTCGGCATGGATGCCGGTACTGCATCAAGCCTGCCCGCAGGCCGTCCCGTTGCGCCCCCCGGCAATATACCGATATTGAGGCTGTTTCGGCATCGCAATGCGGCCGCATCGCGTCGAGTCAGGCCTTGCGCCGATCGGCCACCCCGGGTGGCGGTTCGCTGTTGGCGGCCGGCGGGCCGGCGACCGCGACCACGCGATTGCGGCCGTCGCGCTTGGCCTGGTACAGCGCGCTGTCGGCTTGCGCCAATAGTTGCAGCAGGTCATAGCCCGACCAGCGCGCGGCGGTGACGCCGAAGCTGGCGGAGACCGGGAAGTTCGGCCCGCTTTCCGTTGCATGCAGTGCGGCGATTTCCGCCCGCATCGCTTCGGCGATGTCCCGCGCGCGCTCGGGCACGCAGTCGGGCATCAGGATGCCGAACTCCTCGCCGCCGAGCCGGCCGAAGATATCCACCGAGCGCAGATGCTGCTGGCAGGCGGCCACTGCGCGCTTGAGCGCGAAATCGCCGGCGGCATGGCCGTGTGTGTCGTTGATCTCCTTGAAATGGTCGAGGTCGATCGCGACCACGCTCACGTCGCGCACCGAATTGCGGCAGTACACGAGCTCCTGTTCGGCCAATTCGACGAAATACTGCCGGTTGTAGATCTCGGTCAGGCCGTCGCGGCGCGCCAGCTTCTGGAACTTCAGTTGCGAGCGCTTGGTGCGGTACGCGTACAACGCGATCGAACCGAGCACGACCAGCAGCAGGGCGACGCCGAGTTCGGCCGCGATCATGTCCTTGCGGCTCACGGCCTGCTTCAACTTGAGCACCTGGTTCTGCTGGCTCAGCGCCGCGACCTGCGCCTTTTTCTCCTGAACCTGCTGGTGCACCATCTGGTAGGCGATGGCGCGCGCGCTGACGTCGTTGAGGTAGCCCTTGTCCGCAGTCGCGTATTTCTCGTACCAGGCCAGCGCGGCCGCCGTATCGCCGGCGGATTTCGCGACCTCGGAGAGCACCTTGTAGGCGACGGACTGCGTATCGAGTTTTGACCCAGCATGGGTGACCCGCAGGGCGTGCGCGCGCGCGTCCTTGCCATCGCCCTGCATCCATGCGGCCCGCGCCAGGGTGGCTTCCATCTCGTCCATCAGATCCTGGTAGCCGGTCGTCCGGGCCTCGGCCAGATACGGCTCCAGTGCCGCGCGGGCCGCATCGGGATGGTTCTGGTCGAGATCGCGCTCGGCGGCGAACACGCGGATGCTGTCGGTGTACAACGGTTCGTTCGCCTTGGCGCAACTGGAGAGTGCGACGGGATAGTTGGCCTCGAACGCGTTGCCGTGCATTTTCGAAAACACCAGCATGCGCAGGTACTGCGCCTGGCAAGCGCTGAAGTCGCCATCGGCTTCGGCGAGCATCTGGTCGGCGTAGTGCAGCGCGAGGTCGCCCTGTCCGGCGTTGGCGTACAGCAGGCCCGCGTTCACGAGGATGCGTAGTCGCGTCTTCCGGTCGCGGACGTCGGGCAGGGCGACGATCAACCCGTCCTGCAGTTCATACGCTTCCTCGTAGCGCGTCACGTTGACCAGCACGTTGATCAGCGAACCGGTGGCCCGCAGGCGCAAGTCCGGATCGCTAGCATGGGCGGCGACGGCACGCCATGTGCGGATGGCGGCTTCGTTGTCGTTCTGGAACGCGGATTCCCAGCCGTGGAAGTACTGCAACAGATCCTGCTGGGTCCGCGACAGCGACGTCGGATCGGCGTCGAGTCGTCGCAAGATCTCGGCGAAGCGGGCGTTGTCGGACGTTTTGATGCGGTCGGCCTGCGTCAGCATGGCCGCGGGATCGTTCTGCGCAGCGGGCGCGGCGACGGAAAACCACGACGCGAGCGCGACGCATCCGGCGGCCAATACCCGATGGATGCGTCGCGACAGGTTCACGATGCGCCCGCCCGGCCGATCAGATCAGCCGGATGCGGCTACATCGGCAAGAACGGCGCGAATCTCCTTTTTCTCATCCTCGCGCTCGGGAGCCTCCTCTCCGTCGTCCTTGTCGTCCTCGCCGGGCGGAGTGATGATCTTGTTCGCGATCACGCGGCTGCCGGTGATCGTGGCAAGTTCCGGCCGGTCGTTCGCCAAGATCGCGGACTGCGCCTGCGGATCGAGCGATGCCAGCTCCAGCGCCTCGTGCAGTTCTGCTTTCGTCGCATGCCGCAACACGGCGCTGGCGCCGACGCATTCCAGAAAACCGATGATGCTCGTCATGGAATCTTCCCCTGTGGTTGCTTGATGAGTGGTTGGCCGCATCGCACCCTTTACGCTCCCGGCATGCGCGGCCCCGCACTTTCCGGAAGTCCGGCTGCTCTCGAACCCCGTTCCGACGATATCGCATTCGGGATCGCCTTGCAGCGGCGTGGCGTTTGTGCACGAGCGACCGGTTGCGTCACGAACCGATCTTCTCGAGCACGTCGATCACGCTCAAGCGCGCGCGCAGTTCGCGGTTGGGCTTCAGTCGTCTGGCGGGCGGCAGCACTACGGTGACATCGAGATCGATATCGGCGGTAGCCAGCTCGCGCAGCGGCAAGCGGCGGATCAGCGGTTGCTCGATCGGCAGGGTCGCGCAGCGATAGACGATGACCTCGTGGTCGAGCGGGTAGTCGCGCACCAGCAAATCCACCAGTTCCTGCCGATAGGCCGCGCCGGTGCGGAATTTCGCCAGCGACTGGTCGCCGGCGACGCCGACCTGCCACAGCACCAGGTAAGCCGTCGGGTCGATGCGCCGCTCGTAGAACATCAACTGGCTGGCTTCGTAGTGCTGGCAGCCGCAGCGTCCCGGATTGATGCCCAGGTCGGCATAGAGACAATCCTCGGCGGATATGCCCGGTTCCATGCGCGCGACGAAGCCCTCGCTGCGCGCGATCTCGATCGCCTTGTGCGAGGGCCAGACGAATACGCCTGGATGGCCGTAGAAGGCGCCGACGACTTTCTTGCCGGCACGCACTTCGGCCAGCATCGCATCGACCATCGCGCGGTAGGTCTGCATGCGCGATGTGCCCTCATGATAGAGGTGCTGCAGGCTGCGCGCGTCCGGGTGCATGTCTAGGATCCAGCGTTCGACGATGCCGTCGGACGCGGCGACGAACACCACGTCGGCCTGCTCGATATGGCTGCGCGCCAGCGGCGTGAGGTGCGAGCCGAGGGTCATGCCGATGCCGACGCAGGTCAGGCTGCCGGGACGGGTGGAGGCGTTGGGTTCCAAGCGTGGTTCCTTGTGGGAGGGCCGGTGGAGTCTAGCGAAAGAAGTGGCTGCGGCAGCCATCCCCCGCGAACGGTTTTGGCGCGCGAACCGCGCTCGGCCCAGGCCCGACCTTGCAAAAGAACGCGGCCGAACCCATAATCCGCGTTCCACTGCTGCGGGGTGGAGCAGTCTGGCAGCTCGTCGGGCTCATAACCCGAAGGTCGCAGGTTCAAATCCTGCCCCCGCTACCAGTTTCTGCGATGGGATTCCTTGCGGATCCCGCGCTGGGCTCGCAACGACGTGTCGCCATCTGTCGTTTGCGCCGGAATTTGCTGTTACCGGAAGGGGCCTGTAGGCCCCTTTTGCTTTTCTCGCTTTCGGTTTTCGTGGATCGAACATGTCCGACCGCAGCACCGACATCGCCGCGTTGCTGGCGCCCAGCGTCGAAGCCCTGCAGCTCGAGCTGCTGGGCGTCGAGCTCGTGCCGTCGGGCGCGCACGCACTGCTGCGGCTGTACATCGACGCGCAAGGCCGCGCGGTCACGATCGAGGATTGCGAGGCGGTGAGCCGCGAAGTCTCGGCCGTGCTCGACATCGAGGATCCGATCGCCTCGCGCTACACGCTGGAAGTGTCCTCGCCGGGCATCGCCCGCCCGCTGTTCACCGCCGCGCAGTTCGCGAAACATGTCGGCCAAACCGCAAAGCTGAACCTGCAGATCCCGGTCGCGGGCCGCCGGCGCGTGCAGGGCGTGATCGTCGGCGTCGAAGGCGATGACATCACGCTGCGCGCCGAGGACGGCGAGGTGGTGTTGCAACACGCGAACATCGAGAAGGCGCGGCTGGTTCCCGATTGGGCCGCGTTGGGATTCGCACCCGCGTCCGGCGACAAGGGCGGCGCATCCCGCAACAAGGGCCGCAAGCCGGCCCGCACACACAACGGCAACGGCGCGGATCGTCCGCCCGTCATGGAGCAGAAGCAATGAGCAAAGAGATGTTGATGGTGATCGACGCGGTCGCCAACGAGAAGGGCGTCCCGCGCGAGGTGATCCTCGGCGCGATGGAATCCGCGCTGGCCTCGGCCGCGAAGAAGTCCTATCACGACCAGGACGTGCAGATCCGCGTGGCCATAGACCCAAAGGACGGCAGCTACGAGACCTTCCGCCAGTGGGAGGTCGTGGCCGATGACGTGGTGATGGAATCGCCGGATCGGATGCTGCGCCTGATGGACGCGCTCGACGACAACGCCGAGGCGGCGGTGGGCGACGTCGTCGAGGAGCAGATCGGCAATGCCGAGTTCGGCCGCATCGAGGCGCAGGCCGCCAAGCAGGTGATCGTGCAGAAGGTGCGCGAAGCCGAGCGCGCGCAGGTCGTCGAGGCTTGGGGCGACCGCGTCGGCGAACTCGTCACCGGCATCGTCAAGCGCGTCGAGCGTGGCAGCGTCTATATGGACCTGGGCGGCAACGCCGAAGGTTACATCCCGAAGGACAAGGCGATCCCGCGCGATGCGCTGCGTCCGGGCGACCGCGTCAAGGGCTACCTGCTCGAAGTGCGCGCCGAGGCGCGCGGCCCGCAACTGTTCGTCAGCCGCGCGGCGCCGGAGTTCATGATCGAGCTGTTCAAGCTCGAGGTGCCCGAAGTCGGCCAGGGCCTGGTCGAGATCAAGGGCGCCGCGCGCGATCCGGGCGACCGCGCCAAGATCGCGGTGATCGCGCACGACCGCCGCACCGATCCGATCGGCGCCTGCATCGGCATGCGCGGTTCGCGCGTGCAGGCGGTGAGCAACGAGCTCAACGGCGAGCGCGTGGACATCATCCTGTGGAGCGACAATCCCGCGCAGTTCGTGATCAACGCGATGGCGCCGGCCGAGGTGCAGTCGATCATCGTGGACGAGGAAAAGCATTCGATGGACCTCGCGGTCGCCGAGGACAAGCTCGCGCAGGCGATCGGCAAGGGCGGCCAGAACGTGCGCCTCGCCAGCCGCCTGACCGGCTGGCAGCTCAATGTGATGACCCAGGACCAGGTCACCGCGAAGAGCGAGGCCGAGCAGGCCGCCGCGAAACAGCTGTTCATGGACAAGCTCGAAGTGGACGAGGAAATCGCCGGCATCCTGGTTGGCGAGGGCTTCAACACCGTCGAGGAAATCGCCTATGTGCCGACCGGCGAACTGCTCGCGGTCGAAGGCTTTGATGAGGACATCGTCGAGGAACTGCGCGCCCGCGCCCGCGATGCGTTGCTCACCGACGCGCTCGCGGTCGAGGAGGATCTCGACGAGCACCAGCCCGCCGAGGACTTGCTCACGCTCGATGGCATGGACGAAACCACCGCGTTCGCGCTCGCCGAGCGCGGCGTCACCACGCGCGAGGAACTCGCGGAGATGGCGACCGACGAGATCGCGGACATCGAGGGCATGGGTCCGGAACGCGCCGCGGAGCTGATCATGGCCGCGCGCGCGCACTGGTTCGAGTGAGGCGACGAGCGGCGCGGCTGCGCCGGCGCGCTACACTAGGCGGATTGCTTCCGTTGCAGGTTGCACCGGAACGGGTCACACAAGGTCAGGAATCGAATGTCCGAAGTCACCGTAAACACGCTCGCGAAGATGGTCGGCACGCCGGTCGAGAAGCTCCTGGAGCAGCTCGCCGAGGCCGGCATGACCTTCAGCGGCCCGGACCAGGTGGTGACCAGCACCGAGAAGATGAAGCTGCTCGGCTTCCTGCGCCGCACCCACGGCAAGGCCGACAAGCCTGCCGCCGAAGCAGCGCCCAAGCAGATCGTGCTGAACCGGCGCAAGCAGGAAGAACTCACCGTCAGTGCCGGCAAGGCCAAGACCACCGTCACCGTCGAAGTGCGGCAGAAGCGCACCTACGTCAAGCGTGACCAGGTCGAGGCGCCGGCCAGCGACGAGCGCGAGGACGCTCTGCGCAAGCTCGAGGAATCCAAGTCCCGCAACCAGGCCGAGGTCGCCGCGCTTCGCGAGGCCGACCAGCGCCGTCTCGAGGAAGAAGCCAGGCGCCGCGAACTCGAGGAACAGCGCAAGGCCGCCGAAGCCGCCGCCGCTGCGGAAGCGGCCGCGGCCGAACCCGAGACTCCGCGCAAGACCAATGGCGCGCAGGTCGTCGCGCCACCGGCGGAAAAGCCCGTGCACAAGCACGGCGTCGCGGATCCGCGACGCCGCGAGGTGGGACGCGAGCCGGCGCGCGGCGACGGCAAGGCCCACAAGAAGCTCACGGTGCGCGGCTCGCACGCGATGCACGCCGACATCGACGACAATGATCCGGCCAGCCGTTTCTCGACCCAGCTGCACCTGACCGACGCCGAGCGCGCACGCCGCGGCGCGGGCAACAAGCGCAGGGCCAAGCCCAAGCTCATGGAGGCCAGCCGCCAGGGTGGCGCGCAGCACGCCTTCGCCAGGCCGACCGCGCCGGTGGTGCGCGAAGTCGCGATCGGCGAGAGCATCAGTGTGGCCGATCTCGCGCAGAAACTCGCGCTCAAGGGCGGCGAGGTGGTCAAGGCGCTGTTCAAGATGGGAACGATGGTGACCATCAACCAGGTCATCGACCACGACACTGCGGTGCTCGTCGTCGAGGAACTCGGCCACACCGCCGTGACCGCGGCCGAAAACGACGCGGAATCCGCGCTGGTCGCGCACGCCGAGGACGCGCAGGGCGACATGCTTCCGCGTCCGCCGGTGGTCACGATCATGGGCCACGTCGACCATGGCAAGACATCGCTGCTCGACTACATCCGCCGCACCAAGGTCGCCAGCGGCGAAGCCGGCGGCATCACCCAGCACATCGGCGCCTACCACGTCGAAACGCCCAAGGGCACGATCAGCTTCCTCGACACGCCCGGCCACTCGGCGTTCTCGTCCATGCGCGCGCGCGGCGCGAAGCTCACCGACATCGTGATCCTCGTGGTCGCGGCCGACGACGGCGTGATGCCGCAGACC
>CAYUXZ010000054.1:0-12200 GCA_964449135.1 uncultured Gammaproteobacteria bacterium | reverse complement strand
GCACTCCGGCGCCTTGATGTCCTCGAGGTTGATGCCGCCGAAGGTCGGCTCGAGCATCTCGCAGGCGCGGATCACGTCATCCGGGTTCTTGGCGTTGAGCTCGATGTCGAAGACGTCGATGTCCGCGAACTTCTTGAACAGCACGCCCTTGCCTTCCATGACAGGCTTGCCCGCGAGCGGGCCGATGTCGCCCAGGCCGAGCACGGCGGTGCCGTTGGTGATCACCGCGACGAGGTTGCCGCGCGCGGTGAGTACGCTGGCCTGCCGCGGATCGGCGACGATCGCTTCGCAGGCGTGCGCGACGCCCGGCGAGTACGCGAGCGCGAGATCGTTCTGCGTGACCATGGGCTTGGTCGGCGCGACCTTGATCTTGCCCGGCGGATGGCAGCGGTGGTAGTCGAGCGCAGCTTGCTTGAAGGATTCTTCGGACATGGCGACGAGCGACGAGGGCGCGAAACCCGATTCTACGTCAAGGCGCGTTGCCAGCCGGTTTCGCCGTCGCGAGGCTCAGCAGGGCGCCGCCACGCGCCGCACCGCATCCAGCGAGGCGGCGACATCGGCTTCGCTGGTCGTCCAATTGCTGACCGACACCCGTAGCACCGCGCGATCGCGCCAGGTCGATCCGGTGATCCATGCCGTGCCGTCCTCCATGAGTCCCTGCCCGATCGCCCGCGTGCGTGCGTCGTCCTCGAACGCCATGCAGACCTGCGTATAGACGACGTCGTTGAGAACCGTCGCGCCGGGAATCCTCGCGAGTCCCTCGGCGAACTCGCGCGCGCGAACGTGCAGGCGCTCGACGAGCTTTGCCACGCCGCCGCGACCGAGCGCGCGCAGCACCGCCCATACCGGAATCCCTCGCGCGCGCCGCGAGAGCTCGGGCACGCGGTCGCAGGGATCGCCGTGCTGCGCGTCCGGCATCAGGTAGTCGCCGTGCATGCCCATCGCCGCGCGCATCGCCGACTCGTCGCGCACGATCGCGACGCCGCAGTCGTAAGGCACGTTGAGCGTCTTGTGCGCGTCCGTCGCCCAGGAATCCGCCAGCGACACGCCCGCGGTCAGATGCCGCAGCGCAGGCGCCGCGGCAGCCCACAGTCCGAACGCGCCGTCCACGTGCACCCAGGCGCCGTGGCGCTTCGCGATCCCGATCGTTTTTTCGAAATCGTCGAACGCGCCCGAATGCACGTTGCCCGCCTGCAGGCAGACCAGGATCGGACCTTTCTGCGAACCTTGCGCGAGCGCCGCTTCGAGCGCGGCCGGATCGATCCGCCCCTGCGCATCGGCAGCGACGATTTCCGGTGCGCCCATGCCGAGGTAGCGCAGCACCAGATCGACCGTGTCGTGGCGCTCGGCGCCGACGAGCACGCGGATGCGCGGTGCGCCGTACAAGCCGTCGCGCGCGACGTCCCATCCGGCCGCACGCAGCAGAACGCCGCGCGCCGCGGCGAGGCACGTGAAATGCGCCATCGTGCAACCGGTGACGAAACCCACGCCGCTGGCCGCGGGCAGGCCGAGCAGGTCGAGCAGCCAGTCCGCGGCGGTTTCCTCGAGCGCGCTGACCGTGCGCGTGACCTGGCGCATTCCGGCGTTCTGGTCCCAGGCGGACACCAGCCAATCGGCCGCGAGCGCGGCCGGATGCGCACCGCCGATCACGAATCCGAAGAAACGCCCCGAGCCCATCGCGACGAGGCCGCGCGGGGCTTCGCGACCGAGCGTTTCGATCACCTCGGATGGATCGGTGGGTGCATCCGGCAATTCTCCGCCGAACACGGCGGCGAGTTCGTCAACGCCCGCCTGCGCGGGCACCGGCCGCTCGGGCAGCGACGCGAGCCACTGCCGCGCATGTCGGGCCGCGATGTCCAGCGCCGCATGGCGATCCGCGCCGGACATCGCGATCGTTCCTAGACGATCCGCACGCCGCGCGTGTTGAGCGCCGGATCGCGCCAGAACGCGTCGTTCTCGAAGCGACGGAACACTTCCGGCGGCAGCACGGTCTTGCGATCGGACGGCTCGACCCGCGACTTCACCTTGTGCAGGCCCGGCGTGCTCGCGCGCAGGTCGAATTCGGAGGCTTCATATTCGACGTTCTCGAAATCGTGCTTGAACGGCTTCTCGCCGATGAACTCGTAGATCGCCGCGAGCGTCGCCGCGGGATTGCGCGTGAGCGATTCGTACTGGACCAGCATCAGTTGCTCGCCGGCGTGCTCGTCGTTGAAACCCTCTTTCAGCGAATTGAACGCCGAGCCGACCATGCCGTCCGCCGCACCCAGTGCGTCGGCGCGCGAATACACGGTGCCGGCCGCCTGGAAGCCGAAGATCGACGACGGCTGGAAGGTGTTCTTGCGCACCAGCCGTTCGACGCTGTCGATCACCCACGGCAGGTGGCGGACGCAGGCGATCACGCGGCTTTCCGGCATCAGCGCGCGCAGGTGGCGCAACCGCGAGCACCACATGCGCGAGGTGTCGATGATGACTTCCTGCTTGAATTCGGGGCCGTAGAAGTTGTCGAACAGGCCGCGCAGCACGCGCTTGCGCTGGTCGTCGCTGATGAACACCGAGAACTCGTTGCGGCCGCTCATGTCGGCGATCAGGGTGTTGAACATGCCCGCGACCGGCCCGCTCATCGCCGCGTGGAAGCGCGGGTTCTGGCGCAGCAGCGCGGACAGCAGGGTCGAGCCCGAGCGCGGCAGGCCGGAAATGAAGTGATAGCGACGTTGCATCGTTTTTCCTTTCGACTTTCGACGGATAGGGTGAGCGGAGTGCGCCAAGCCGCCAGGACACAGGCGCGGCGGCAAGGCAGGACGCCGGATTATGCCCTTTTGGAGGCAGTCGCGTAGCGACACGTTCGTCCCTCTCCTGCGTAGCGGGAGAGGGGATGGACCATCGGCGAAGCCGATGGTGGGGTGAGGGTGCATCTCCGTAACCCGATCCGGCAACGCATCAGGAACTGCCTTTACAGCCCCAGCACCAGGTCGTCCGCATCCACGCGGTCGAGGCGGATCTTGTTGGCGAACAGCGAGAACGCGAGCATCCCGGCCAGGCCGTTCGCGCGCTGCACCCAGGGCGGCAGGTACAGCGGCGCGGCGATCGCGCCGGAGGCGAAGCAGCTTTCCAGCGCGAACACGTCCTCCAGCGCCATCTTGCCGGCGAACAGCTGGCGCGCGCGCGCCAGGCTGCGGTGGCGCAGGCACCAGCGGAAGAAGGTGTGGCAACTGAGCAGGCCGTGCAGATAGACCGTGTCCTTGGTGAACGCCGCGCCACCTGACAGCGGCACGCCGCGGAACACGCGCTGCGCGGAAGTGAAGCTGTCGGTCTCGTTCTGCCCCTCGGCGAGGAAGAACCGGAAGATGTCGACGAAATCCGCGCCCGCGATCGCCTTGTCGATCGCGACGATGCGCAGGCTGATGCGCTTCATGCGCTCGATGTCCATCGAGCCGCTCATCATCTCCGCGAGGGTCGCCAGGCCTTCCTGCGTGGCCGTCGTGCGCGGCGCGCTGCGCGCCATCGACTTGAGCAATGGCTGCTCGCGACCGTTGAGCCCGGTCAGGGTGTGCACGAACGCCTCGTGCATCAGCAGCTGGTTGCGGTCGTAATCGGAGAAACCGGTGTTCGTGCGCAAGCGGATTCGGGTCGGGCTGGCCGCGGCTTTGCTGATCAGGTTCGCGTCGAGCTCGACCTTGACCTTGTGGCCGGTGAAGAAGGCGTCGATCGCCACCTGCAGCTCGGCCTGCACCTGCTCGGCGGAAATCACGCTTTCGGGTTCGACGCTGCGCAGCTCCTGGTCGAGTTCGTCCGCGAGCTGGATGAAGTGCGTCGCCGCGTCGAGGTTGGTCGGACCGTCGCCAGGCAGCAGTTCCGACGGCCTCCCGAACAGGCGCGCCGAATATGCGGTGACGCGGTGGCTGCCGGCGACGTCAAGCAGGCGCGTGGCGATGCGCCAGCTCTCCGCAGTGAGCCGCAGGTAGCGCCCGATCGGATGATCGGGATCGGCCGCTTTCGCTACCGCATCGAGCTCGGTGCGCACTTCGGTGAAATCGTCGTGCCGGTATTCGATCTTCGGCAGCACGATGCGGCCGATCCGCCAGTCGGCCAGGAAGTGTTCCTGCGCGTGCACCGGCCAGCTCAGCGCGTCAAGCAGGCGGATGCCGCGCACCGCCTCGACCAGGCGCGCGTCGAGCGCGGCGTGGTGGGCCAGATCGGGCGTCATCGTCGGCATGGCGGGCTCATCGATCCCTTCCGTACTTGTCCTTGTAACGCTTCCCCGCCTTTCTGGATACGGCCGTCTTGTCGGCGATCCGCGCTTCGGCGCGGCGCGCCTGCTGCGCGGCCAGGCCCATGCTCGCCACGGTCATTTCCGCACCGAGCTTGCGCCAGTTCGCAAAACGCGTGGGCTCCAACGCACCCGAATCCAGCGCCGCGCGCACCGCGCAACCGGGTTCGCCCGCGTGCCCGCAATCGCTGAAGCGGCATTGCGCGGCCAGCGCCTCGATGTCCTCGAAACCGCCTTCCTCGAGGTTCTCCTCGCCGGTGAGCTTGAGCTCGCGCATGCCCGGCGAATCGATCAGGCAGCCGCCCTGCGGCAGCGCGATCAGCGCGCGGTGCGTGGTGGTGTGGCGGCCGCGCGAATCGTGCGCGCGCACCTCGGCGGTCTTCACTTTCTGGATGCCGAGCAGAGTGTTGGTGAGGGTGGATTTGCCCGCGCCCGAGGAGCCGACCAGCACGGCAGTGCGTCCGGGCGCGAGCCAGGGATGCATCGCCGCGACGCTCGCGGGATCCTTCGCATTGATGCGGCGGATCGCGACGCCCTGCGCGGCGATGCCGGCAAGTTCGGATTCGATCTCCGCATCGGGGTGCAGGTCGTGCTTGGTGAGCACCAGCACCGGTTCGGCGCCGCTGGCGCGCACCAGCACGAGATAGCGCTCGATGCGGCGCGGATTGAAGTCGAGATCCAACCCGCTGACCACGAACACGGTATTGATGTTCGCGGCGATCGGTTGCTGTTTGTAGTGCTCGCCCGCCGCGCCGCGCTTGAGCAGCGTGCGCCGTGGCAGCAGCGCGAGAATCTGGTCGCGGGCCGGATCCAGCAGCACCCAGTCGCCAACGACCGCGCGCTGTTCGGGCGGGCAATCGCGGCGAATCCACGCCGGCAGGGCCTGCGCCGGAAATTCGACATCCGGCGCGGTGGCTACGACGTAGCCGGAGCGATGCTGCGCGCTGACCCGCGCGAGCCGGCCCGCGGGCAACTCCGCCAGCGCGGCGCGCGCCGGCGCATCGTCGGGCCAACCGATGGCGAGGAGCCGTGTGCGTGCGTCGGCGTCGAGATGCATGTAGCGGCATTCTAGGCGGCGGCCGGATTCTTTCGCCAGCCGCGTGGCAGGGACGCGGGAACTCGCAATCCGCTACCCTAGCGGTTTTCCGCCTTGCAACGTACTCCAGAATGACCGCCACCCCCCTTGCCACCCGCGAACGCCTGCGCGAGGTGCGCTACGAAATCCGTGGCGAACTCGCGCGCCGCGCGCGCGAACTCGAAGCCCGCGGCCACACGTTGATCAAGCTCAACATCGGCAATCCCGGCGCGTTCGGTTTCCGCGCGCCCGAGCACATGCAGCAGGCAATCGCCGACCAGCTCCCGCACAGCGATGCCTACACCCACCAGCAGGGCCTGCCCGCGGCGCGCGAGGCGCTGGCTGCGCACTATTCGCAACGCGACGGCCAGGCGGTGCTGCCTGAGCAGGTCTTCCTCGGCAATGGCGTGAGCGAACTCATCGATATCGCCCTGCGCGCGCTGCTCAACCACGGCGACGAGGTGCTGCTGCCCAGCCCCGACTATCCGCTGTGGAGCGCCGCGACCATCCTCAACGACGGCGTGCCGGTTTATTACGACTGCCGCGCCGAGGACGGCTACGTGCCCGATCCGGACCAGATCGAGGCGAAGATCACCCCGCGCACGCGCGCACTGGTGATCATCAACCCGAACAACCCGACCGGCGCGAGCTATCCGCGCGCGGTGCTCGAACGCTTCGTCGAAATCGCCGCGAAGCACCAGCTGCTGCTGCTCGCCGACGAGATCTACGAAGGCATCCTCTACGACGGCGCGACGTTCACGCCGATGGGCTCGCTCGCCGGCGACGTGCCCTGCCTGAGCTTCGGCGGCCTGTCCAAGCTGCACCGCGCCTGCGGCTGGCGCGTGGGCTGGGGCGTGCTCGGCGGCGATCCGTGGCGGCTGGGCGATTACATGCATTCGCTCGACCTGCTCGGCGCGCTGCGCCTGTGCTCGAACGTGCCGGGCCAGTGGGCGATCCCCGCGGCACTCGACGGACCGGCGACGATCGCGCCGCTGTGCGCGCCGGGTGGACGCCTGTACGAGACGCGGCGCGCGGTGATCGAATGCTGCGAGGCCAGTCAGTATCTCGATCTCGTCGCGCCGGAAGCCGCGCTGTACGCGTTCCCCTCGTTCCGCCGCGACCTGCTGCCGCAGCTCGACGACCACCGCTTCGCGCTCGAACTGCTCGAACAGGAGCACGTGCTGATCGTGCCCGGCTCGAGCTTCAACGTGCCCTACCGCAACCACTTCCGCATCACCCTGCTGCCCGAGGCGGACACGATGCGCGAGGTGTTCGCGCGGATCGAGACCGCGCTGGCGCGGCATGCGGCGTAGCTGGCTGACGCTCGCCGCGCTGTGCGCGCTGACGAGCGCGTGCGCGGCCGCGCTGCAGCCGAATACCGCCGCGTCCGCTTCGAAGGAGAAACCCACCGTGCATGGTTTCCTTGCCCTCGGCGATTCCTACACGATCGGCGAATCGGTGCGCGAGGAAGCGCGCTGGCCGGTGCAGCTCGCTGCACGTCTGAAGGAGCGCGGCATCGCGATCGACGCGCCGCGCATCATCGCGACCACCGGCTGGACCACCGACGAATTGTCCGATGCCATGGACGATTCGAACTTCGCGCCGCCATACGAATTAGTCACGCTGATGATCGGCGTGAACAATCAGTACCGCGGTCGCGACGCGCACGAATACGGCGAGCAGTTCGAGGCCTTGCTCGCGCGCGCGATCCATCTTGCCGGCGACGACCCGACCCGTGTGATCGTGCTGTCCATCCCCGACTGGGGCGCGACGCCGTTCGGCCACGGCAGCGGCCGCGACCTGCACAAGCTCTCGGTGCAGATCAACCTGTTCAACGCGATCGCGCACGGGCGCGTCGTCGCGCGCGATGCGCACTGGGTGGACGTGACGCCGGCCAGCCGCGAAGCCGCGCGCGACCCCGCACTCACTGCGCACGACGGCCTGCATCCGTCCGCCGCGATGTACGCGAAATGGGTGGAACTCGTGCTGCCGGTCGCCGAAGGGCGGCTGCGCCAGGACGCCGCGCCCGCGCACTGAATCCGGCCCCGCGCTGACACGCAACTGCCACGCAGCTGCCATATCGCTGCGATGCATCATCCGTAATCTCTCGCGGCGGGCAACGCTGGGAGAGGCGCCATGGGCGCTCGGCAGTTCCGCACGGTCTTCCTATCCGACGTGCATCTGGGTACGCCCGGATGCCGTGCCGGATACCTTCTCGACTTCCTGCGACAGGTCCGCTGCGAGCAGCTGTATCTCGTCGGAGACATCGTCGACCTCGAAGCGCTCGCACGCCGCTCGTACTGGCATCCCGACCACGGCGCGATCCTCGAGGAAATCTTCCGCAAGGCCGACGCCGGCACGCAGGTGATCTACATCCCCGGCAACCACGACGCGGCGATGCGCGCGCGCGTCGGTCAATCGATCGGCCGCGTGCGCGTGATGCATGACGCCGTGCACGAAACCGCCGACGGCCGCCGCTTCCGGGTCAGCCACGGCGACGAATACGACCCGCACGACTACGGCAAGCGCTGGCTGTACTGGGTCGGCGAGCACGCGCAGCGCCTGGTCGTGCTCGGCGGCCGCGGCCTGAACGCGATGCGCCGGCGGCTGCGCAAGCCCTACCTGCCGGTGTCGATCTGGGTGAAGCAGCGCATCGGCCGCGCGTTGCGCTATATCCGTGCGTTCGAACATCGCGTCGCGCTGGATGCGCACGTACGCGGCTTCGACGGCCACATCTGCGGACACATCCACTGCGGCACGATCCGCGACATAGATGGCGTGACCTACTGCAACGACGGCGACTGGGTCGAGCACTGCACCGCGCTGACCGAAGCCTTCGACGGCAGCCTGTCGCTGATCCAGTGGACCGAGCAGTGCACGACGCTCGCGGTGTCGCCCGCGCGCGAAGCCGTCAACGCTGTCGAGGAATGCGAGCCGCTGCGGCCGGCGGCTTAGTCGCTATCGCCAAGAATAAAAAACGGCGATTTACTGCATCGACGAACGCCGGGAAGCGGCCAGAAGCGTCGTTCGAAGTGCCTACGGAAGGCTTAGCAATTCACTTGAAGAGTCGCGCAAGACGCCTGTAGAGACCCATGCGCTTTGGGGGTGTCATAAGAATGGAGCCGTCTGGCATTCGCTCAATCTTGTAACCGCGCGCTTCTTGTTCGGCAAGAAATGCGTTCCTATCTATTGGTGATCCAATGCCTATTCGAATCTTATTTGCGCTAGACCAGTCTTGAAGTCTACCAAGAATTTGATTCTGTTTTTCTGCCGAAATGACCAATTTTTCAGGTGTGGTCCACTCACGGAACTCAGTGTCGCAACCCACCCAGTCAAACTTGCTAACTCCTGACATTTCGAGATACACGACGAGAGCGAAACCAGGCTCTTCATAAACAAGATGCCTGCTCAAGGGGGAAGAGCCGGGATCCAGCCTAAAAGAGAAGGCATCTTGAGACGTCATGGGCTCCAACGATCGATCAAAGCGGGCAATGTCGCGACTAGTCGAGTCTATCGCGAACGGCAGGAATGGGTCGGAATCGGACTTTCGAGTGTGTAACTCGTACTAAGTGCCGTTGCGAATGCTGACGCGCCGACACTTCGCTGGTGCGGTGCGGAGTACAATGGCGCCATCGTCGCAATCGCCGAGCCGCCCCATGTCGCTTGACCCCGCGCTGCGCCAGCGCATCGAACACCTGCTGCAGAACAACCGCGTCGTGCTGTTCATGAAGGGCAGCCCGGACGCGCCGCGCTGCGGTTTTTCGGCCAAGGCCAGCGGCATCCTGTCTTCGCTGGTGCCGGAATACGCGAGCGTGGACGTGCTCGAGGATCCGGAGATCCGCGAAGGCATCAAGCTCTACGGCAGCTGGCCGACGATCCCGCAGCTGTACGTGAACGGCGAGCTCGTCGGCGGCAGCGACATCATCGAGGAGATGCTCGGCAGCGGCGAGCTGCACGAGGTGCTGGGCCTGGCCGCGCCCGACCGCACCCCGCCGAAGCTGACCGTCACGCCCGCGGCGATGGACGCGATCCGCAACGCGATGGCGGACACGCCAGCCGGCGTCGGCCTGCACATGCTGGTGGACGCGCATTTCAACGCACAGTTCCAGCTGCGCCCGATCGGCGGCCGCGAGATCGTGGCCGAGATCGACGGGTTGAAGATCCATTTCGATCCGGTCAGCGCACCGCGTGCGAACGGCATCGCGATCGACTGGGTCGAGGACGTGCGCGGCGCGGGACTGGTGATCCGCAATCCCAACGTACCTGCACGGCCCGAGGCCGGCCCGCCGGTCAAGGACATCCGCGTGCACGAGCTGCACGACCGCATCATCACCGGCACGATCGACGTGATCGACGTGCGGCCCGCGCAAGCGCGCGCGATCGCCGTGTTCCCGCAGCCGCACGACGTGTTCGACGAGAGCTCGCGCGAACGTCTGGAAGCGTTGCCGCGCGACGTGCCGATCGCGTTCCTCTGCCATCACGGCAATTCCAGCCGCGGCGTCGCCGAGCATTTCCGCAACCTGGGCTTCCACGACCTCTACAACGTCGTCGGCGGCATCGACGCCTGGGCGCGCGAGATCGATCCCAAGGTGCCGCTGTACTGATCCGCGGAACGCGGCCTGCATCGCGCGACGACTCGACACGGGGGCCACGATGCAGGAGATCGAATCGCTGATCCGCGCGGTGCCGGATTTCCCGAGTCCCGGCATCGTGTTCCGCGACATCACGCCGCTGCTCGCCGACGCCGATGCGTTCGCGCGCAGCATCGAATTGCTGGCCGAGCCGTGGCGCGACGCGGGCGTGCAAAGCGTGTGCGCGGTCGAATCGCGCGGTTTCATCTTCGGCGCGGCAATCGCCACCGCGCTCGGCGCCGGTTTCGTGCCGCTGCGCAAGCCCGGCAAGCTGCCGCCACCGGTGATCGCGATGGACTATGCGCTCGAATACGGTCGCGATCGCCTCGAAGCCCGCGACCAGGCATTGCGCGCGGGAGAGCGCGTGCTGCTCGTTGACGACGTGCTTGCGACCGGCGGCACGCTAGGCGCGGCGCGAGGATTGATCGACCGGCTCGCCGCGGACCTGGTCGGCGCGACGGTGCTCATCGAGATCGACGGGCTGGGCGGGCGCTCCCGCTGGGGCGACGGCGTGCCGCTGCACGCGCTGCTGCGCTATTGATCGTGCGCATTGCCGTCACGCGCGGTCGCGGCTACAGTCATCGTCAGGATTTCAAGTTCGGATCGCTACGCCGGAGTTCCCATGCCCCGCTACTACATCACCCTGCCTGATCCGTCCAAGGCGCGCGGCAATGATGCGTCGCTGTCGTTCACCGCGCACGGCGCCGATGGCTTCGCCGAACAGCTGCAGACCGCGCTGACCGGCAGCGGCCTGTTCGAGCGCTGGCGCGCGAAACAGGAAGATCCGGACGACGTCAACGATGCGATGGCCGCGACCGATGCGCACGCGACGGTCAGCGCGCAGCAACACAACCTGCACATCGACCTGATCGTGAACACCGTGCTGCCCGGCGAAGTGCTGCGCCAGCGCCTGCGCCTGCTCGCGGGCAGCCACTGGCAATTGCGCGACGTGACCTGATCGCGTCCGCGCGAATCGTGCGACGCCCTCAACGCAGGATGTAAGGCTCCACGGACGGCAGCGCGTTGATATTGACGGTCGGGAATACGGCAACTTCGGGCGCGGGCACGCCGAGCCTCTGCATCGCCGGCATCAAACGCTGACCGACGAACGCTTGCAGCGCTTCGGCCGATTCCCAGACGTCGGCGACGTGCATGCTGCCGGACTCGTCCACGGCGGCCGCGTGGAAGACGCCGCCGTCCGCGTGTTCGGTTTCCCAGCCGACTTCCTTGCGCAATGCCTGATACATGTCGGCGGTGATGCCGACGCCGTTGAAGATCGCCAGTATGGCCATGATGGAGGTCTCGTCGGATCGATGGGTTCAACGCCACGAACGATTCCTCGTGGCGGCAATGCCAGGATCGCGAATGGCCCGTGTTTGCCGCGTGACGAAGCGAGCGCACCCGCTTCCTCAGAAACGGATCACCGTGCGGATGCTCTTGCCCTAGTGCATCAGGTCGAAGGCATCGTTGATGCGTTCGAGCGGCAGCTCGTGGGTGATGTAGGGATCGAGCGCGATCTCGCCGCGCATCGCCTGCTGCACCATGCCCGGCAGTTGCGTGCGGCCGCGCACGCCGCCGAAGGCCGTGCCTTTCCAGACGCGGCCGGTCACGAGCTGGAATGGCCGCGTACGGATTTCCTGCCCCGCGCCGGCAACACCGATGATGATGCTCTGGCCCCAGCCCTTGTGGCAGCACTCCAGCGCGGCGCGCATCACGTCCACATTGCCGATGCACTCGAAGCTGTAGTCCACGCCACCGTCGGTCATGTCCACGATGACCTGCTGAATCGGCGACGACGAATCCTTCGGATTCACGCAATCGGTCGCGCCCATCTGCCGCGCGAGTTCGAACTTCGCCGGGTTGGTGTCGATCGCGATGATGCGGCCGGCCTTGGCCATCACCGCGCCCTGGATCACCGCCAGACCAATCCCGCCGACGCCGAACACCGCGACGCTCGCGCCCGGCTCGACCTTCGCGGTGTTGAGCACTGCGCCGATCCCGGTGGTGACGCCGCAGCCGAGCAGGCAGACCTTTTCGAGAGGCGCGGCCGGGTCGATCACCGCCAATGAAATTTCCGGCACCACGGTGTATTCGCTGAAGGTGCTTGTGCCCATGTAGTGATGGATGGGCTGGCCGTTCTTCGAGAAGCTTTTCGTGCCGTCGGGCATCAGGCCCTTGCCCTGCCTCGCCCCGACGGCCTGGCAGAGATTGGGCTTGCCGGATTTGC
>CAYUXZ010000053.1:0-15440 GCA_964449135.1 uncultured Gammaproteobacteria bacterium | reverse complement strand
GTGCCGCCGGTGCCCCAGCCGGTGACGTACCAGTCCAGGCGCTTGCCGGCGAAGTCCTGCAGGATTTCCGGGCCGGTGGTGCTGCGGTGGAAGGCCGGGTTGGCGGGGTTGTCGAACTGCTGGGCGTAGAAGGCGCCATGCTTGGCGGCGTACTCCTCGGCGCGCTTGAGCATGCCGGTCGCGCGTTCGGCGGCCGGGGTCAGGATCACTTTTGCGCCGAGCGCGCGCATCAGCTTGCGGCGTTCGATCGAGAACGAGTCGGCCATGATCGCGACGAACGGATAGCCGCGCGCCGCGCACACCATTGCCAGCGCGATGCCGGTGTTGCCCGAGGTCGCCTCGACGACGGTCTGGCCGGGCTTGAGCGCGCCGCGCGCTTCGGCATCGAGGATGATCGCAAGCGCTAGGCGGTCCTTCACCGACGACATCGGATTGAAGAACTCGCACTTCACGTACATCGTCACATTCGGCGGCGCGAGCCGGTTGATGCGGACGATGGGCGTGCGGCCGACGGTGTCGAGGATGCTGTCGAGGATCATGGCGGGCTCCGGTGCGGGCGGGGGAATGCGGTCCAGCGATCATACGCCACGCGAAAGGCGGTTCGCGTCAACGCGGCGTGAGCGGACATGCGGAAACGCGATATGCCGATATCAGTTCGTACTGGCGTCGGCCGTTGCCGCAGGTCGCTCCGGAATCGCGCGCCCGGTCTGCGCGGCCTGCCAGCGGTTGAGGACCAGGCAAAACAATTCCGCGGTGCGCTGCGTGTCATAGACGGCCGAGTGGGCTTCGTCGTTGTTCCATTCCAGCCCTGCGGCTTGCACCGCTCGGCCGAGCACCGTCTGCCCGAAGGCCATGCCCGCGAGCGTGACCGTGTCGAAGGTACTGAACGGATGGAACGGATTGCGCTTGTGGCCCGTGCGCGCGACTGCGGCGTTGACGAAGCCCAGGTCGAAAAATGCGTTATGCCCGACCAGGATCGCGCGCTGGCAACCGTTTTCCTTGATCGCAGCGCGCACCGGTGCGAACACCCAGTCGAGCGCGGCGCGCTCCTCGCGCGCGGCGCGGAACGGATGGTCGGGGACGATGCCGGTGACTTCCAGCGATTTCGGATCGATCGTCGAGCCAGGGAACGGCACGACGTGCGTGCTGGTGATCGCGTCGGGCCACACCCAGCCGTCGGCGTCGATCACGATCGGCTGCACGGCGATCTCGAGCAACGCGTGCGTGTTGCAGTCGAAGCCGCCGGTCTCCACGTCCACCACGACCGGCAGGAAGCCGCGGAAGCGTTGCGCCATGCGGTTGGGAGCGTCGGTGGGTGTCGCGGCGTTCATCGCCGCAGGATAGCAGAGCCACCGCGCGACCTTGTTGGCCGGTGCGCGCGGCGAGTCGCGATTCAGGATTGGGTCGTGTAGTCGCGCTTCTCGCGCGCCGGCATCGGCTCGTCGCCGTGCACCAGGAACCAGATGTTCTCGGCGATGTTCGTCGCGTGGTCGCCGATGCGCTCGATGTTCTTGGCCATGAACAGCAGGTGCGTGCACGAGGTGATCGTGCGCGGATCCTCCATCATGTAGGTCAGCAGTTCGCGGAACAGGCCGGTGTAGGCCGTGTCGAGCTCGGCATCGCGCGCGCGCGCGGCCATCGCGCGTTCGGCGTCGCGGTCGCGGTAGGCGGCGAGCACTTCGCGGATGATTTCGCCGGCCAGTTCGGCAAGCGCCGGCAATCCGCGCGCGGGTGCGACCGGCGGCGCGAGGTTCAGCGGGAGCGAGCGCTTGGCGATGTTCGCCGCGTAGTCGCCGATGCGCTCGATGTCCGCGGCGATGCGCAGCGCGGCGAGCACCTCGCGCAGGTCGCGCGCGACCGGCGAGCGCATCACCAGCAGCTTGACCACATCGTGGCTGACGGTGTGCTCGAGCTCGTCGATCGCGTCGTCGTTGTGGATCACGCGCTCGGCGGCGCGGCTGTCGCGGCGCTCGAGCACGTCCATGGACGCCTCGATCTGGCTCACGGAAATCTCGCCCATCCGCACGATCTCGCCGGTGAGGCGGGCCAGTTCGGTGTCGAAACTCTTGACGATGTGTTCGCTGGGGGTGGCGTTCATGGATATCCTGCGGATTCGTGATTCTTAGCCGAAACGACCGGTAATGTAGTCTTCGGTCTGCTTCTTGCTCGGATTGGTGAACATGGTCTGGGTCTGGCCGAACTCGATCAGTTCGCCCAGGTACATGAAGGCGGTGTAGTCCGACACGCGCGCGGCCTGCTGCATGTTGTGGGTCACGATCGCGATCGTGAATTCGGATTTCAGTTCGGCGATCAGCTGCTCGATCTTGCCGGTTGCGATCGGGTCGAGCGCCGAGGTCGGCTCGTCGAGCAGGATCACCTCGGGCCGCAGCGCGACCGCGCGCGCGATGCACAGGCGCTGCTGCTGGCCGCCGGACAGGCCCAGCGCGTTGCGCTTGAGCTTGTCCTTGACCTCGTCCCACAGCGCGCCCTGGCGCAGCGCCTGCTCGACGCGCACGTCCATGTCGGCGCGCGAGAGCTTCTCGTAGTGGCGGATGCCGTAGGCGATGTTGTCGTAAATGGACATCGGGAACGGCACCGGCTTCTGGAACACCATGCCGACCTTCGCGCGCAGCCGGTTGAGCGAATAGCGCGGATCGAGGATGTTTTCGCCATCGAGCAGCACCTGGCCGCGCGCTTCCTGGCCCGGATAGATCGAATAGATGCGGTTGAAGATGCGCAGCAGCGTGGATTTGCCGCAGCCCGAGGGGCCGATCAGCGCGGTGACGCGACCTTCGGCGATCTCGAGGTTGATGTTCTGCAGCGCCTGGCTGCTGCCGTAGAAGAAGGTTAGGTCGCGCGCCGACATCTTCGGCTTGTTGAGCGCGGCCACGGCCTGCATGGGTGCGGTCGGTACGACCGCGCGAGCGACGTCATTCATGGCTGGCCTTGTTGCGCAATAGGATGCTGCGGGCGAGGATCGACAGCAGCAGCACGAACAGCGTGATCAGCAGTGCGCCGGCCCAGGCCAGCGCGTTCCAGCCTTCGTCGGGCGCCTGCGCGTACTGATAGACGACGACCGGCAGCGAGGCGATCGGCTTGGCCGGGTTGATGCTCCAGAACAGGTTGCCGAATGCGGTGAACAGCAGCGGCGCGGTCTCGCCGGTGATGCGCGCGAGAGCGAGCAGCACGCCGGTGACGATGCCCGGCAGAGCCGAGCGGTAGAGCACCTGCACGGTGACCTTCCACTGCGGCACGCCGAGCGACAGCGCGGCTTCGCGCATCGCGCCGGGCACCAGGCGCAGCATCTCGTCGGACGTGCGCACGATCACGGGCAGCGCGATCAGCGCAAGCGCGATGCCGCCGGCGATCGCCGAGTACTTGCCGGTCGGCAGCACGACCAGTGTGTAGACGAACATGCCGAGCACGATGGACGGCGCGGACAGCAGGATGTCGTTGACGAAGCGGATCGCTTCGCCGAACGGGCGCAGCTTCGCGTATTCGGCGAGGTAGGTGCCCGCGGCGATGCCGATCGGCGTCGCGATCGCGATGCCCATGAAGCTCAGCAGCACCGTGCCGACGATCGCGTTGAGCAGGCCGCCTTGTTCGCCGGGCGGCGGCGTCATTTTCGTGAACAGGCCGAGGTTGAGCGCAGTCATGCCCTTGCCGAGAGTGGTCCACAGGATCCACGCAAGGAAGAACAGGCCGAGCAGGGTCGTCACGCCCGCGAACGCGAGCGCGAGCGCATTGGTGAGGTTGCGCCGGCGGTACAGGCGTTCGGCGACCCGCGAAGTCGCGATGCTCGCGTGCGCGTTCATTGCGCGCCCTCGCGCCTGGCGAGCCGACGCAGCATCCATTTCGCGACCGCGAGCACGGTGAACGTCACCATGAACAGCACGAACGCGAGCGCGATGAGCGCCGAGCGATGCAGGTCGCCGCTGGCCTCGTTGAATTCGTTGGCGATGGTCGCGGCGATCGAAGTGCCGGGCATCACGATGGACTTGCCGAGGTCGTGCGAATTGCCGATCACGAAGGTGACCGCCATCGTTTCGCCGAGCGCGCGTCCCAGGCCGAGGAAGATGCCGCCGATCACCGCGGTGCGCGTGTAGGGCAGGACGATGTCCCAGAGCACTTCCCAGCGCGTGGAGCCGAGCGCGTAGGCCGACTCCTTCAACCGCGACGGAACAGTAAGGAAGACTTCGCGCATCACCGAGGAAATGAACGGAACGATCATCACCGCGAGCACGATGCCTGCGGTGAGCACGCCCACGCCGATCGGCGCGCCGGAGAACAGCGCCAGCCCGAGGCCTGTCGGCTTGCCGGCGTCGTCGGTTCCGTCGCCGAGGTGGTTGATGAGCCAGGGCTCGATCGTGTTGCTCATGATCGGCACGAACACGAAGAAACCCCACATGCCGTAGATGATCGAGGGAATGCCCGCGAGCAGTTCGATCGCGGCGCCGACCGGCGCGCGCATCCACTGCGGCGCGACCTCGGTGAGGAACATCGCGATGCCGAAGCTCACCGGTACCGCGATGCCGATCGCGATCAGCGCGGTGACGATCGTGCCGATGATCGGAACCAGCGCGCCGAACTGGCCGGCGTTGACGTCCCAGACGGTGGAGGTGAAGAAATGCCAGCCGAACGTTGCGAAAGCCTGGCGTCCGCCCCACAGCGTCGCGCCCGCCGCGCCGGCCAGGGCGAGCAGCACGAGCAGCGCGCAGGCCATCATCGCCCGGTTGAACACCACGTCGTTGCGCGCGTCGCGAAGGCTCCCCGCGGCGATGTTGCGCTCGAGGCTGGAGTTTTCGGTGGCGGCAAGGCTGGTCATCGGGAAACGGGATTCCGGTCAGTGCAAATCAAGAGCGCGCGCGCCGGTTCCGACGCGCGCGCCCGTTGCGATGCATTATGGATCAGTTCCTGAAATCGGACTTCCAGTAAGCCTCGATCTGGCCGACCAGCGATTCGGGCAGCGGCACGTAGTCCAGCGCCATCGCCTGCTGTTGGCCCTGCTCCAGCGACCAGCGGAAGAAGTCGAACGCGACCTTGGAATTCGCGGCGTTCTTCGGCTTCTTGTACATGATCACCCAGGTCGTCGCGGTGATTGGCCACGCGTTCGGGCCCGGTGCGTTGGTCATGATCACGTTGAAGTCCTTGGCGCTCTTCCAGTCCGCAGTCGCAGCGGCGGCGGCGAAGGAATTCGCGTTCGGCTCGATCCAGCGGCCGGCGGCGTTCTGCACCACCGCGTAGCTCAAGCGGTTCTGCAGCGCGTAGGCGAACTCGACGTAGCCGATCGAACTGTTGGACTGGCGCACGAACGCGGCGACGCCGTCGTTGCCCTTGGCGCCGATGCCCGCCGGCCAGGCGACGGTGGTCGCGAAGCCCAGCTTGCCCTGCCAGTCCTTGCTCACCTTCGACAGGTAGTTGGTGAAGTTGAAGGTGGTGCCGGAACCGTCGGCGCGGTGCACGACGAGGATCTTGCTGGCCGGCAGGTTCAGGCCCGGATTGAGCGCGGCGATCTGCGGGTCGTTCCAGGTCGTGGTCTTGCCCATGAAAATGTCCGCGAGCACGGCGCCGCTCAGCTTGAGTTCACCGGGCTTCACGCCGGGTACGTGCACGATCGGCACGATGCCGCCGATGACGACCGGGAACTGGCCCAGGCCGAAGTGTTGCAGGTCGGCCGCGGGAACCGGCGCATCGGACGCGCCGAAATCAACCGTCGCCGCCTTGATCTGCGCGACGCCGCCGCCGGAACCGATCGCCTGGTAGTTGACCTGGTTGTTGGTCTTGTCGTGGAACGCGGCCGACCACTTGGTCAGCACCGGATTGACGAAGCTCGAGCCGGCGCCGGTGATGTCGGTCGCATTCGCCGACGTGGCGAGCATCGCGGCGATCGCGAGAACGGCCGCGCGGGCCTGGGTGGACTTGAACATGTGCGCTCCATGGAAGTGGTTGGGACGATTGCGGACGCATGGCGGACGCCGCCGGCGCGCTCACGGCGACCATTACACGGGCGGACGGTTGCAGTTGTATGACAGCCGCCGGATCGTTGCGGGTCGCGCCGTCCACCACTGTTACCAAACCAGCGCTGGGCGGAACTGCATGGACGCAGCGCAGAGGCGCTTGACAATTAAATCATATAAAATAAATATGAATTAGGGCAGTAGCGCCGCTTCTGTCATCTGACTGTCATGCAACGCACATGCTGCTGTCAGATTTCGTTTGCATCCTGCCGGACCTAACGAGGCCTTAACGGGCGTCGCAGGCATTCGGCACGCGCTGCCGCGCACCGAAACGTTTCATACCACCTCAGGAGTTCTCCCATGCGTTCCTCGCTCTTGACCGCCGCGATCGCGGTCGGCCTCACCACCTTGAGCTTCACCATCGCCGCGAATGCGCAGGATGCGGCTCCGCAACAGGACGCCGCGCCGAAGAAGGCGATGCACCACAAGGCACGCCACCACGCAGCCAGCCATGCCGCCGTGGCCACTGCTGGCCCGACCAACGCCGAATTGATGGCTGCGCTCAAGCAGCGCGACGAAGAGATCGCCGAGCTCAAGAACGAGATGTCGGGCCTGGCCGCGAAGGTCGGCGATATCGAGGAGCGCACCAATGCGCAGTCCGACGTCAACGTGACGACCGCGCAGAGCATCGAGAAGGTGCAGGACGACGCCAAGAAGGTGGACGGCCTCGCCAAACTCGTCAATGACACCTCGATCGGCGGCAAGGCCTTCATCGACATCAGCCGCGTGGACCAGAGCAAGAACCACGTCAAGACCGCTGCGACCGGCTGGGGTCTGGACGTCAAGCGCGGCTACCTTTCGGTCAGCCACAAGTTCAACGACACCTGGTCGGGCAACCTGACCACCGACTTCAACTACACCAGCGTCACCGGCGAAACCCAGCTGTTCATCAAGAAGGCCTATTTGCAGGGCAAGTTCAGCGACGCGCTGGTGTTCCGCGCGGGCGCGGCGGACACGCCATGGATCCCGTACGTCGAGAACCTGTACGGCTTCCGCTACGTCGAGAAGGAACTGCTCGACCGCATGGGCTTCGGCACGTCCGCGGATTGGGGCCTGAACCTCAACGGCAAGTCCGACATGGTTGACTACTCGGTGTCGGTGCTCAACGGCGGCGGCTACAAGAATCCGACCCGCACCAAGCGCATGGATTTCGAAGGCCGCCTGGGCGCGCAGCCGATCGACAACCTGACGCTGGCCATCGGCGGCTACAGCGGCACGCTGGGCAAGGAAACCCAGGCGGTGCCTTCCAAGCACACCGCCAGCCGCTTCTCCGCGCTCGCGACCTACGTGGACGGCACCACGCGCGTCGGCGCCGAGTATTTCCAGGCCAAGAACTGGGGCAATGTGTTGACCACCGCGCACGACAAGGCCGACGGCTACTCGTTGTGGGGCAGCATCGGTTTGGCCGACACCGGCACCACCGCGTTCGCGCGCTACGACCGCATCAAGCCGAACAAGGACACCAATCCGAGCCTGCGCGACCGTTATTTCAACGTCGGCGTCGAGTGGCCGGTCTACAAGGGCATCAAGTGGTCCGCGGTGTACAAGAACGAGGACCTCAAGGACCTGCACAACGACACCAAGACCGATGAGTTCGGCGTGTTCGGCGAAGTGTCGTTTTGATCCATACGAGTCAGAGAGCGGAGCGGTACGAAACGGCGGGCGCAAGCCCGCCGTTTCCTTTTTCGCGAATCGAAAATCAGGCCGGGGTCTTGTGGCGATACGCGCACAGGTCGCGGATGGCGCATTGCGGGCAATCCGGCTTGCGCGCCTTGCAGACGTAGCGGCCGTGCAGGATCAGCCAGTGGTGCGCGTGCTGGCGGAACTCCGCTGGCACGTTCTTCAGCAGTCCGCGCTCGACCGCCTCGGGAGTCTTGCCCGGCGCGAGCCCGGTGCGGTTGGCGACGCGGAAGATGTGCGTGTCAACGGCGATCGTCGGCTCGCCGAAGGCGACGTTGAGCACGACGTTCGCGGTCTTGCGGCCGACGCCGGGCAGCGCCTTGAGCGCTTCGAAATCATGCGGCACTTCGCCGCCATGGCGTTCGATCAGGATCCGGCAGGTCGCGAGGATGTGTTTCGCTTTCGCGTTGAACAGCCCGATCGTCGCGATATGGCGCTTGAGCCCTTCCTCGCCGAGTTCGAGCATCGCCTGCGGCGTTCTCGCGACGGGAAAGAGTTTCTTCGTCGCCTTGTTGACGCCGACATCGGTCGCCTGCGCGGAGAGCATCACCGCGACGAGCAGCTCGAACGACGATGCGTATGTCAGCTCCGTCCTGGGGTGCGGGTCGAGCTCGCGCAGCCGCTCGAACAGTTCCTGGCGCGCGGCAGGTTTCATGGGCCGGAGATCCCCGTGGATCGCATCGCGCGCGGGCGTTCGAATATGCGATCCAGCCACGGCGCGGCGGCGTTCATCAACAGCACCGATCCGGCCAGCGCGAGCAGCATCCGTTCGTCGCGACGTGTGGCGTGCAGGGCAAGAATCGCGGTCGCCGCGATCGCGCCGGCGAGGAATCCGCAGGCGAAACGCGCACGCCGGCTCATGCCGGCGCGAGGCGGATCGTCCACGATGAAGAAGGCAGTCAGCATAAACGGGGGCAGCATTGCCGCCAGCGTCGCATCGTCGACCGGCAGGCGACCGATCAGCGCAGCGACAATCGCAACCGGAACCATTCCGACGAGCATTCCGACGGGCGCCTGCCAGCGAACCACACGCGCAACGATCAGCACGGATCCTCCGAGCGCACAAGCGATCGCCAGCCAGATCGGTTGTGCCTCGTTAGCCGCGTGTGCATGGGCTTCTGGAAACAGTACGAGAGCACCCGCGCAGGCGACCATCGCCGGATGGCAGGGATTGGCTGTGGCGTCGTCGCGCTCGATGAGCGCGTCGATCCACAAGACAAGCAATGCGAAACCCAGAATCTGCGTCGATGCTGGAAGCAGCCAGAGCACTACGAGAGCCGCCTGGAACGGCAAAGTGCACAAGACTTCCCAAGCCTGATTCCTGCGTATTGTCGCAACGAGGGCGAGAAACAAGGCGATGCCCGCTGCGATCGACCATCCGCGATCACTAGAAGTCCAGGCCGCCGCCATGGCGCATGGAATCAACGCGATCGCCATCGCGGCCTGGCGGCGGCGCAGCAGCATCGCGGGACGCGGCATTGCGGCCGATTCGATCGACGCGGTCATGCGCCCGGACCCTTTCGCGCTGCACGCCGCGCCTGCGCGCGCGCGATCGCCGCGGCGACCGCGTCCGCGCTCGCCGCATTCGCGCTCCGCTCGACCTGGCGTTCTTCGCGCGCCTGTTCGTCGCGACCGAGCCGATCCTGGCGTGCGCGGTAACGCTCGCGGGCGTCCAGTGCGACACGCTGGCGTGAATGCATTTCGACGATCGCCTGTTTGGCTTCGCGATAGCGTTGCGCCAGAGGTATTCGGCTCGGGCACACCGTGTCGCAGCGTCCGCACTCGGTGCAGTCGAGCGCGCCGCCCTCTTCGGCGTCACGCAAGCGGCCATCGCGCAGTTGCAGCAGCAGGCGCTGCGGATTCAACTGCTCCGGACAGACCGCCGCGCAATCGCCGCAGCGGATGCAGGGCAATTCGATGTCCGTGGCAGCGGTCACTTCACGAGACTCAATCGCCGCGGAACACCGGCTTGCGGCGTTCGAGGAACGCTTTCGTGCCTTCCTTCATGTCGTTGGTCGAAGCGCAGACCGCGAACGCCTGGGTTTCGTAATCCAGGCCCGCATCGAGGCCGCATTCGCCGCCGACGAGCACTGCGTCGAGGATGCCGCGCAGCGCCTGCGGCGCGGCATTCGCGAGCTGGTCGGCGAGCGCGAACGTCACCTCATCGAGCTGTTCGGGCGGAACGACGCGACTGACGATACCCAGCTCGTAGGCACGCTGCGCGCCGATCGGCGAACCGGCCAGGCACATTTCGAGAACGGCGCTGCGGCCCGCCAGCCGCAGCAGGCGCTGGGTTCCGCCGAATCCCGGCAGTACGCCGAGGTTGATTTCCGGCTGGCCCAGCTTCGCATTGTCCGCCGCGATGCGCAGGTGGCAGCACATCGCCAGCTCCATGCCGCCGCCGAGCGCATATCCGCGAAGCATCGCGATCACCGGTTTGCCGAGCAGTTCGATGCTGCGCATCATCTGCTGGCCATGGCGCGAGAAATCGCGCGCCTGGATCGGATCGAGCGCGGCGAGCTCGGCGATGTCCGCGCCGGCGACGAACGCCTTTTCGCCGGCGCCGCGCAGCACGACCACGCGCACGGACGCATCGACGGCGATCTGCCGGAACGCGTCGCGCAACTCGGTCAGCACCGCGTGGTTGAGCGCGTTCAGCTTGTCGGGCCGGTTGATGGTGACGACGCGCACGGCGCCGCGGTCTTCGGTCAGCAGGTGCTGCATGTTCGCCTCGATGTGGATGCGTGGAAACGTGTCGCGAGCGGACGGGCCGCGGAACTCCGCGGCCGCTCCACGGTCTGTCTCGGTGGCGGCCGGGTTCGGCGAAGGCTATCCTAGCCTGCCGTCGCCGGACGCGCGATGCGGCACACGGCGGGCCAGCAAATTCCGAATCAGCACAGGCGCCCGCGCCGATGGGAGAGGTTCCGATGAAGTGGTGTTTCCTGGCCATTGCGATGGCCATTGCGAATGCAGGCGTCGCCCAGGCGCAGGACGTCACGTCCGAGAAGGGCAAGGTGAGTTACGCGCTCGGCTACGACCTGGGCCGACGCCTCGCCGAGAGCAAGATTGATGTGGACCTGCCCACGCTCGATCGCGCGATCCAGGATGCGATGTCGCGCCGCCGCCCGGCGATGGCCGAAGACCAGATGGAAAAGGTCATGCAATCCGTGCAGCAAAAGCAGCTGGCGCGCGTCAAGGCCAGCTACGAGAAATCCGCCGCAGAGAACAAGGCCGCGAGCGACTGGTACATGGCCAAGTACCATGCGCGCGCGTTCGTGAAGACGCTGCCCAACGGAACCATGTACCGCGTGATCGAGGAAGGCAACGGGCCGATGCCGCGCGCGGACGGCACGGTGAAGATCATGTTCAAGGCCTCGACGATCGACGGCTCGGTGTTCACGAGCAGCTACGGCGACAGGAACCTGGCGTCGCAACCGGCCGAGCTGCCGGTCGCGACCGCGCTGGCGGGGCTCAAGCAGGTCCTGCCGATGATGAAGCAGGGCGCGCATTGGGAAGTCGTGCTGCCACCCGCGCAGGCCTACGGAGACGATCCGGGCTCGCCGATCGGTCCGAGCCAGGCGGTGGTGATCGACATCAAGCTCATCGAAGTGGTGAAGTGAGCGCGGAGCGCGCCATGTGCGCGCCACGATGAAGCGCTGTTGCGAATGAGTCCCCCCGTTTTCAGTCCCTGTATCGGCATCTGCCGCCTCGACGCGTCCGGGCATTGCGAAGGCTGCCACCGCACCGGCAGCGAGATCGCCTCGTGGCTGTCGTTCGACGACGCGACCCGGATGCGTTTCATGGACCAAATCCTTCCCGCGCGCGCCGCGGCGCAGGCCGCTGAAGAACAGGCGCGGCTCGAAGGCATCCGCCGCGCGCTGCATCCGCTGATGTCCGTGCCGGATGCCGCCGGATGGAATCGCGACGAACTGAGCGACCTGTTGCCCGATGCCTCCGAACTGGTTCCCGCAGCGGTGCTGGTCGGGCTGGTTGCGCGCACCGGCGGATGGCAGGTGATGCTGACCCTGCGCACCGAGGACCTGCGCCACCATGCGGGGCAGGTGAGCTTCCCCGGCGGCCGCATCGAAGCCGAAGACGCCGATCCGGTCGCCGCCGCGCTGCGCGAAGCGCACGAGGAGATCGGAGTGCCCGAGCAGCAGATCCAGGCGTTGGGCTACCTCGATCCGTTCGACACGATCAGCGGCTTCCACGTGTATCCCGTGGTCGCATGCGTCGCCGCGGATTACGCGCCGCGGCTGGATCCGCGCGAAGTCGCGGACGTGTTCGAGGTGCCGATGGACTACCTGATGGACGCGGCGAACGTCCGCGAAGTCGCGCGCGAATACGCGGGCCGCACGCGCCGCTACTACGAGTACGACTTCGCGCGGCAACGCATCTGGGGCGCGACGGCGGCGATGCTGGTGAACCTGCGCGAGCGGCTGGAGGCAGCGCGATGAACGACGCGATGCGCTGGACGACGTTGGTCTCGGCCGAGGAACTCGCGTCGAAGCTTGGCGACCCGCAACTCGCGCTGATAGACGCGCGCTTCGTGCTCGGCGGCGCCGATGCGGCGCAGGGCGAGCGCGATTACGCGGCCGGTCACTTGCCTGGCGCGGTGTATGCGCATCTGGATCGGGATCTTTCCGATCATTCGCACATCGGCCACGGGCGGCATCCGCTGCCCGATGCGAACGACTTCTGCGCGCGCTTGTCGGCGTGGGGCATCGCGCCGCAGCACCAGGTCGTCGTTTACGACGCGCGCGACGGAACCATGGCCGCGGCGCGAGTGTGGTTCATGCTCAGGCTGCTCGGCCATGAACGCGTCGCCGTGCTCGACGGCGGATTCGCGCGCTGGTCGCAGCTCGGATTGCCGTTCGACACGTCGGTCCCGCGACGCGCGCAAACCGGATACCTCGCCGAATACGACGCGTCGCTACTCGCCGAGTCCGGCGATCTGCGGCATCTCGATGCCGCGGGCGCACCACTGCTGATCGACGTGCGCGCGGCCGAACGCTTTCGCGGCGAGACCGAACCGCTGGATCGCGTCGCCGGCCACGTGCCCGGCGCGGTCAACCGGCCGCTGGCGACGAACCTGCAACCCGACGGCCGTTTCCGCGATGCCGGCGAACTCGCGGCCGAATACCGCGCGCTGTTGGGCGAGCGAGCACCCGGCGATGCCGTGATGATGTGCGGCTCCGGCGTCACCGCCTGCCACGGCCTGCTCGCGATGGCGCACGCCGGCCTGCGCGGCGCGCGGCTGTACGCGGATTCGTGGAGCGGGTGGATCAGCGATCCGGCGCGCCCCGTCGCCCGCGATTGATCATTTCTTCAATCGCGCGACCAGCGCCTTCAAAGCGTTCTGGGTGTCGGCGTTGTTCCATTCGTCGAGGAAGCGGTCGAGGTTCAGTCGCTTCGGGTCGGTAATCGCGTCGACCAGGTCGGCACGCGCCATCGCGCGGGTCGCGAGCATCGGCGCGGACGGCAGCGAGAGCAGTTCGTTCAGCAGCGCGATCGCGCGAGGCGTGCACTGTTCGACCGAGGTCAGTTCGTCCACGAGGCCGGTCGCGAGCGCGCGTCGTGCAGGGACCATGATGCCGGCGATCAGCATCTTCTCGGCGCGACGCGTTCCGACCGCGCGCTTGAGCAGGTACTGGATGCATTCGGGCGCGGCGAGCCCGACCTGCACTTCGTTGAGGCCGATCCGGAACGGCTTGGCGGGATCCGGCGAACGCGCCATCACGCGGTAATCGCAGCACAGCGCGAGCACGCATCCGCCCGCGGGCGCGTGGCCGGCGATCGCCGCGACGACCGGCACCGGCGATTTCGCGATCGCGCCGGCCGCGGTGAAGAAATCCAGCCACGCGGCCTTCAGCGCGGCGGCGTCGAGTCCCATCAGGTGCGGCACGTCCATGCCGCCGGAGAACACGTTCGGGCCGCCCGAGATCACGATGCCGCGCGCGCCGTCCTTCGGCGCGGCCTCGACCGCGTCGCGCAGCGCCTGCAGCAGGTCGGGATTGAGCGCGTTGACCGGCGGGCGGGCGAGGCGGATTTCGTGGACTGCATCGTGCTTGCGGACTTCGATCATGGCGGGCTCCGGTGGTGAGGATGCGACGATAACCCATCGCGCGGCGGCGCAGGATAAAATCAGCGGATGAAAACGAAAATTTTTTGTCTCGCTCCAGCTTTCGCGCTTGCTTTCGTCATCGCGAACGTCGCTGCCGCGCCGCAGCCCATGGCGATGCCGATGCCGAAACCTGCCGCCTCGGCGCAGGTCGCCTTGACATCGATCCGAGTGGATTCCGCGTGGGTACGCGCCGCGCCTCCGGGCGCGACGATGCTTGCCGGCTACATGACGTTGCACAACACCGGCAAGAACTCCTTGAGCTTCGAGTGGGCGCAGAGCGACGCCTTCGGCATGGTCGAATTGCACCGCTCGATGACGGTCAACGGCATGGAAACGATGCGGCCGGCGGGCGCGCAGACGATTGCGGCGGGTGGCGACCTGCGCATCGAGCCGGGCGGCCTGCACCTGATGCTGATGGACGCCAAGCGCGCGTTGAAGGTCGGCGATGTCGTGCGATTCCGCCTGCATTTCGCCGATGGCGGCTTCGTGGATGTGAGCGCGCCGGTTTCCGCGCAGGCGCCATCGCCTGCGATCCGCTGATTCGCTCCCCTCGGACTGCTGCTGCGGGACGTCAGGTCGCCGCTTCGCAGGCTTTACGCACGCTTTCCGGCAACGGTGCGGACTTTTCGTTGCGCTTGTCGAACCACACGAGCACGCCGTGGCCATCGCAGTAAAGCGCGGACGGATCCTTCGCGGACGCGATACGGTGGCCGACCGTGCAACTGGTGTTGCCGATGCGCTCGACGAACAACTCGACGATCACGTCCTCGGGCCAGCCGATCGGACGCTTGAAGTTCACGAGCACCGAAGCGAGCACCGGTCCGATGTTCTCGTCCATCCACGGCCCCGCGAGCGACAGCAGCCAACGAAGCCGCGCTTCCTCGATATAGCGCAGGAACATCGCGTTGTTGACGTGGTTGAACGCGTCGAGGTCGCGCCAGCGCACCGACAGTTCGGTGCGGAACAGCAGCGGTTTCGCGACCGCCTCGCTCACGTGCCGGTCTTCCGGCGGCGCGCGGGTTTCTCGGTTTCTTCGGCAAGATGCGGCGCCAGGAAACGCCCTGTGTGCGAGGTCGGATGCGCCGCGATCTCCTCGGGCGTGCCGGTCGCGATGATTTGTCCACCGCGATGGCCGCCTTCGGGACCCAGGTCGATCACCCAGTCGGCGGTCTTGATCACGTCGAGGTTGTGCTCGATCACGACCACCGTGTTGCCTTCGTCGCGCAGGCGGTGCAGCACCGCGAGCAGGTGCTCGATGTCGTGGAAGTGCAAACCGGTCGTCGGCTCGTCGAGGATGTACAGCGTGCGGCCGGTGTCGCGGCGCGAGAGTTCCTTGGACAGCTTCACGCGTTGCGCTTCGCCGCCGGACAGCGTGGTCGCGCTCTGGCCGAGCTTGACGTAGCTCAGGCCCACGTCCATCAGAGTCTCGAGCTTGCGCGCGATCGACGGCACCGGCTCGAACAGGTTCAGCGCGTCCTCGATCGTCATGTCGAGCACGTCGTGGATGTTGAAGCCCTTGTAGCGGATCTCCAGCGTCTCGCGGTTGTAGCGCTTGCCGTGGCAGACGTCGCAGGGCACGTAGACGTCGGGCAGGAAGTGCATCTCGACCTTGATCACGC
>CAYUXZ010000052.1:0-16010 GCA_964449135.1 uncultured Gammaproteobacteria bacterium | reverse complement strand
GCCGTCGAACGCAACGCCCGCCGCGGGCGATGCCGCCGCGGGCGAAGGCGGCGCGCGCCGCCGCCGTGGGCGTCGTGGCGGACGTCGCCGTCGTCGCGGCGAGAATGCGGCCGATGCGACAGCGCAAACGAACACCGGCACGATGACCGAGATCGATTTCGATGAAGAAGACGCGATCGAAGCCGGCGGCGAAGAGCAACCCGCGGTGAGCACCATGCCGCTGCCGGCTCGCCCCGCAGCCGCGCCTGCGCAGACTGCGACCATCGTCGCGGCGTCGGCCATCACCGAAACCGCGCCAGCAGTTTCCGCGACGCCCAGGCTCGAAGTCGCGGCGCCCGCTGCAAACGCGACGATTGCCACTGTACAAATTCCGCAGACTTCGTCGGTAGAGGCGATGCCGATCGCGACGCTCGCAGCGCCTGCGGCGAACGATGCAGCGTCCGCGGAGCAGCAGGAAATCGCCACACTCACCACAGGCGCAGCGCCGGTCGTGGCAAAACCGGAAGTCGTGGGACAAAAGCCGGCGCCCACGTTCGTCCTCGATCCCGACGAACCCTCGCCTTCGCTGGAACGCCTGGCCGCGGCGATCGCTTCCGTCGCGGCGAAATCGCAGGCGCCCACGCCTACTGCAAACGCGATGGAGCCAACGCCTGCGCCCGCACCAGCCTTGGCCACGCCTGCTCCATCCGCGCATGCCGAACCCGCGCCGGCTGCGCCATCGCCGGTCGCAACGCGTCCGGTGGCGCAGCGGCCCAGCGCGCCTTCGATGATGCAGCCGCCGTTGATGAACCTCAGCGACGCGATCCACGCTTCGATCAGCCAGGCGACGATCAGCAAGCCGCTGCCGCCGCGAGCCGTCGCACCCGCAGCGCCGACCAACGGCGGCGCATCTTCGGAAGCGGACGCGTCAAAGACGCCTGAAAAATCCGCGCCGTCGCAGGTCGCGACGGCGGAGTCCGTCGATGCGCCGGTCGCAAACGAGGATCCGACGAATCCCTGACCCGGATAGGGAAACGGCAAGGACAAAGAGGGCGCCACGAGGCGCCCTCTTTTTTGCACGAAATGTCGGACGACCAATCCGATCAGTGCGCGTCCACCAATCCGTACTGCGACGCGAGCCGCGCCAGCGCGATCGCATCGGCGACGCCGAGTTTGTCGAAGCTGCGGTACTTGTGCGTCGCGACGGTCTTCGGACTCAGGCTCAGGCGCTTGGCGATGTCCTCCATGCGCAGGCCGCGGCATAGGAGCATCGCGATCTCCAGCTCGCGCGGAGAGAGCGCATCGAACGGCGAGGAATTCCCCGCCAGCGAATTCAGCGCGAGCTTCTGCGCGACATCGCTGCCGAGGTATTTCTTGCCGCGCGAGACATCACGCACCGCGCGCAGCAATTCTTCCGCGGAGCCGCCCTTGCCGAGATAGCCGCTCGCGCCCGCATCGAGCAGGCGACGCGGCATCGGGCCGTCGTCCTGCACGGTGACGATGATGACCCGCGGACCCGATCCACCGCGCACGATGCGTTCGGTGATCTCCAATCCGCTGACGCCGGGCAGGTGCAGATCGCAGAGGACGACGTCGGGCTTGAGCTTGCGGATGAGCGGCAGGCCTTCCTCGCCGCAGGCTGCTTCGCCGACGACCTCGATATCGGTTTCGTTGGACAGGATCAGCCGGAAACCGGTGCGCACGAGCGCGTGGTCATCGAGCAGAAACACGCGGATCATCGGCGGCTCCCCAGTGATCGTTTCGCACTTTCCCCTTGGGCAGCCTACGCCGCGCGTCGCCACGCTGGCAATGGGGATGCGCGTCCCGCGGGCTAGGTGGGCGCTGAGCCCGCCGGTGGCGCCGAGCCGCCGCCGTCCGCCGTCCCCCTGCGCTTCTCGCAAAGCTCGTCGATGAGGCGCTGCAGGAAAGCGTCCTGCGCGGCGAGGTGCTGCTGGATCTGCACCGCTTCGTGCAGCACGGCCTCGGCGTCGTTGTAGGTGTCGATCGCGCGCTTGTCGCTGGCCTCGCTCGCGACCTTCTGGCCGACGATGATGATCGACAGCAGCACGAGCTGGATGAAGGTCTGCGCGATCCACGCGACCAGCGCGGCGGTGCCGCCCTTGATCGCATCCGGCAGGCTGATCAGGGCCAGCGCCGCGAACGCGTAGGCACACCACATGGTGCCGACCGCATCGGTGACCTTGACCGCGAACCACGCGTTGAAGCGCGCGATCAGGTGCCGCGGCTCGGGCTGGTGCTCCTGCGCGGTCTTGGGCGCATTCTTCTTCCGGTGATGGATGTGCGGATGCGGGATGTGCGCGAAGATCGAGCTGATGATGTGATGGTGATTCGCGTGCGTAACGCCGCTCGCCTGCACGTTCGGCAGTTCCGCACCGCAATTCGGACAGGAATTCATCGCTTCCCCTCGCTGTGTGCATCCATGAAATGCGGCAGTTTCCTCCTGCCGCGTTAAGTCACTCTTTCACCGCGGCTCGCCGGTGGTTTCCGACAGGATCAGTCTGCGGCCGCGGCGGCCGGCTGCGTTCGCGTCGAAATCGAACATGCCGTCCAACGAGCCCGCGAGCGCGTCGAACGAGCCCTGACCTATGCGCTGCCCATGCAGCCAGTTGTCCTCGATGAAACGCAGGATCGAGGTCTGGTCGGTGATCGTATGGTCGACGAAATTGCGCCGTGCCCACGGCGAGACCACCAGCAGCGGCAGTCGCGGCCCGTAGCCGCAGCGCCCCTGCGCGTGCGCGGTTTTTTCAGAGACGCCCGGCAATGCGGTGCCGCCGTCGCCGCAGGCGCTCGGCCCGGTCAGTGCGTCGGCGCTACTGCTCGAAGTATTCACGATCGGCGGCATCTGGTGGTCGTACCAGCCGTCCGAATCGTCCCAGGCGATCACGACAGCGGTGTCCTTCCACTCCGGCCGCGATTGCAGGAAGTTCAAAGTGCGCACGAGAAAAGTCTGCTCGTCCAGCGGCGTCGAATACCCCGCATGGCCGTTCTGCGCGCCAATCGCCTTCAGGAACACGACCTGCGGAAAATTGCCAGCGCGCACGGCGCGGAAGAAATCCTCGAGGTCGTACTGGTGGTTCGTAGCATCGCCGCTGCGACCGATCGCCGTGATCGAGGACGGCCGCACGTGCGTCGGGTTCGCGGTGGATGCGTAGTACTGGAACGGTTCGTGGTGCGGGATGTAGTCGAGCTTGGTCTTGCCGGTCACCTGCGAGGGCGAGTTGCGCGCGCAACCGGCCGTCTCGTTGGCGTTTTTCTTCGTGAGATCGAAACCGCCCTGGAACCAGCCCCAGCGGATGCCAGCGACGTTCAGCAGATCGCCGATGTTGCGCCCGCCCATCGCGACCTGCGCATCGCGGGAACAGACGTCACCGATCGGGTCGGGGTCATTGATGAGCGTCCGCCCGCCGGTGCCGTCGTCGATCGCGTCTTCGTTGTCGGTGTGCCGCGATTCGCGGATACCGTTGGTCTGCCCGGAAGCGAGATTCAGCGCACCGACCGTCGATGGCCCGAACGTCGTGCCGTAGGAGTTGTCGCTCATCGCGAAATGCTGGGCGTAGTTCCACAGCGCGGTGACGGTGTTGCCGTCGTAATAGCCCATCACCAGCCCGGTCGTTTTCGTCGGGTCCGAACCGTCGCCGGGCTGTTTTCCGCCATTGCCGACCGACATCGGAAACAGATCCATGAGACCTGCGTGGAACGCGGCCTGCTCGGGATCGTAATCGTGGTCCTGATCGGCGGTCGCGGCCTGAGAGCGATCGAGGCGGAACGGATTGATCGCGCCCGCGCCGTTCGCAGGATTGCGCCGGTTCGGATTGTCGGTGAGCAGCGATCCGGACAGGCCGTTGACCGTCGGCGTTCCCGGCGCGGCATGGAACTCTGGTTCGCCGGGCGGGTTGACCGCATGAGGATAGGTAGCGAAGTAGTGATCGAAGGAGACGTTCTCCTGGAAGATCACCACGAAGTGCTTGATCGGCGTCGCTGTCTCGTTGGCGGACGCGGCCTTTTTCGCGGGAGACGCGATGGCGGCTTGCATCGCGACGACGGCGAGGACCGCGCAGGCGACATGATGGGATCGGATCATGGAACGCGTTTTCGAGTCGTGAGGATGCGACGATAACGCAACAATGCCTTCCGCGTAATCAGCAACGGCAATACGCGCCGCGCGCGCGAGTACGCCCTACGCGTACGCCTGCGCGACGAAGGCCATGCAGGCACTTTCCGCTTCTTCGGCGGTGAAGCAGCGCGGATCCAGGCACCATTCCAGCCAAAATCCGTCGATCAGCGCGATGATGGTCAGCGCGAGTCGCCGCGAATCGACCTTGCGGCCGCGCTTGCGCGCGATCTCCTCGAAGATCTTCTCGTAGGCTTCGCGATCCTTGTCGAACAGCTCGCGGTTGAGCTTGCGCAGCGCGGGCGACTTGCCGATCGCGCTCCAGAATCCGGCCCAGATGCCGAGGTATTCTTGCTTGAACATCGTCGGCCCGAAGCTCACGCGGATCATCGCGCGCAGCTTGTCCTCGGGATCGCTGTAATTCGGCAGCAGGCTGCCGTGGGTCTGGAACACCCATTCGTCGCGCAGCGCTTTGTACGATTGCCGGATCAGCTCGTCCTTGCTGCCGAAGTGGTGGTTGATCAGCCCGCGCGAAACCTGCGCCTCGCTGCAGATCGTCTCGATGGTGGTGCCGGCGTAGCCATATTTCGCGATCGAGCGCATCGCCGCCTCGATCAACAGCTTGCGCCGCACTTCCGGCGTTTCGCGCTGGCGCGTCGCGTCCGCGTCGCGCGCACTGGCGCGGGCTTTGGCCGAGCGCGTCGGCGGACCCGTGCGGCGCAGGCGGGCGTTCATGCGTTCGCGCACCGATCCGTCATGCCGCGTGGTGCCGCGCGAGCCGCTCGAGCACCCAGCGGTCGAGGCCGAACAGCAATTCCTCGCGATTCGAATACGGGCCGGGAAGGTAGCCGAGGCTGGAGATTCCTTCCTGCGCGCGATCCGACAGATCCCAGTCCTGCTGGTTGGTGAGCTCCCAGAAATCCACCGCGCCGCTGGGATCGAAGTCCGGCTGCGCAATCGCGTCCGGATGGAAATGCCATTCGCAGACGATGTCGGTGCGATCCACCGCGACCGGCCAGAGCTGGAAGGTCAGCATGTAGTCCGGGTGCAGGTTGAGCAGCAGGTTCGGCAGCAGCGCGTAGTAATAGACGTGGCGCGCGTCCTCGGCGGAGAGGCCGGGAAACGGCTTGCGGTTGGTCGTGCCGTCCATCGACAGCGTCTGCACGCCCTGGCGCAGGTCCATGCGCCCGCCGAGGTAGGTCGGCTGCGCGGGCTCGTTGTCGCCGCTCATGTAATGCGAATGCTTGTTGAGCAGCGGATGCGCGATCGGGCAATGCAGGCATTCGGAATAGTTCTGGAAGATCAGCTTCCAGTTCGCCTTGAGCTGGTACACGCGGCGCTCGACGCGCTTGAGGTCTTCCATGCCCCATGGCACGAATTTCTTGTCGAGGCCAGCAAGATGTTCCTCGAACGGGATCGGATGCTTCGACAGGTTGATGAAGACGTGGCCGTCCCAGACCGCGACCGCCACGCTGCCCAGCGGATGGTCCTCCATGCGGAAGCCTTCGACCTTCTCCATGTGCGGCGCACCGACCAGCTTGCCTTCGAGATCGTAGGTCCAGGCGTGGTAGGGGCAGCGGATGCGGCCGGCGATCTTGCCCTCGCCTTCCTTGCACAGCAGCGTGCCGCGGTGCCGGCAGGTGTTGTGGAACGCCGAGATTTCGCCGTGCTGGTTGCGCGTGACGATCACGTTCACGCCGGCGAAGCGCACCAGGAAATAGCTGCCTGGCTCGGGCAGCTGCTCGGTGCGACCCGCGTGCAGCCACATGTCGTAATGGATCGCGCGCAGTTCGCGCTGGAAGATTTCCGGATCGGTGTAGTAACGCGCCGGCAGCGTCATCGCGTCTTCCTTCGCGACTCCGGGGCGAGTGTTGGCGTAACGTACGGTAGTGTTCATGGAGCTCTCCAGCAATTCGTGCGTCAGCGATGCGTGTTCGATATCAGCGATCTTGCGGCGGGGTCAGCTTGCGGCGTTCGGGCGCGAAGAACGGACGCTCGACGATGCGGCAGGCGACCATCCGGCGCTGCCAGACCAGTTCGCGCTTGATGTAGATCTCCGCCCACAGCTCGCCGGTGCTGTCGAAATGCGGCGCATCGAGCATCGCCATCGCAATATTGCGCTTGCAGGTCGGCGACCACAGCGCCACGCTGACCGCGCCGACGAGCTTCCTGCCGTGCTTGTCCGCGTAGATCAGCGCGTCGGTCGCCGGCTTCTTGCCATCAACTTCGATCCCGACCAGCTTCTGCTTCAGGCCTTCGGTCTTCTGTCGGACCAGCGCGCGACGGCCGTTGAAATGGCCCTTCTCGAAATCGACCAGCCATTCCATGCCCAGCTCGAGCGGCGTGCGCGTGCGACCCATGCGCAGCGCGAACTCGGCGTTGACGAACTCCGAATCGGGCAGCAGCAGGCCGGCCTCGATACGCGCCATTTCCAGCGCGCCGTATCCGATCGGTCGGATGCCGCGCGCCTGCCCCGCTTCCATCAGCGCATCCCAGAGCGCGCGTGCGTTCTCCGGCGCGGTCCACAGCTCGTAGCCGAGGTCGCCGGTGAAGCCGGTGCGCGAGACCATGATGTCGTAGCCGCGCTGGCTGAAGGTGCCCATCTCGAAGGGCTTGAGCTTCTCGATGCCCTCCAGGCCCATCTTCTTGAGCACGGAACAGGTCGTCGGCCCCTGCAGCGCGACCGCGGCGATCCGGTCGGTGATGTCCTCGATCTTCACGTCGAAGCCGATCGCCGAATACAGGAACCAGTCGAGCTGGCGCTCGGCGGTGCACAGGCGGAACTTGGTCTTGCCGAGCCGGAAGATCGTGCCGTCGTCGATCACGTTGCCGTCGTCGTCGCACCACATCGTGTAGGTGACGCGGTTGGTCTTGAGCTTGCGCACGTCGCGCGTGACGAGCCGGTTGAGGAAGGCCTCCGCGTCCGGCCCGGTGATCGAGTACTTGATCATCGGGCACATGTCGAAGATCGACGCGGTGTTGCGGATCGCGAAGTATTCGTGCTCGATCGACGAGAAATAGGTCAGCGTGTTGTAGCCCGCCCACATGCGGAACGCGCGCGTCTCGATGAACGGCTCGTAGCACTCGTAGAACGGCGTGGTCAGCATCGGCTTACGCCAGATCGGTGCAGCTTGCGCTACGGTCTGCATGTCACTGCCCTCCACAAAGGACTTGCTGCGCGGCGTTGCGGCCGGCCACGCCCATCACGCCACCGCCCGGATGACATCCGGCGCCGCACAGGTAGAGCCCGTCGACCGGCGTGCGGTATTGCGCCCCACCGGGCAGCGGCCGCAGGAAGAAGAAGTTCTCGATGCCCATCGCGTTGTGGTGCCAGTGCCCGCCGGTCATGCCGAACTCGCGTTCGATGTCGTAGGGCGTGAGCAGTTCGGCGGCGACGACCATCTCGCGGATGCCCGGCGCGTGGCGCTCCAGCGTCGCGAGGATCGTTTCGAGGCAACGCGCGCGGTTCGCGTCGCAGTCGGCACCGTCGTCGTACGGCAGGAACTGCACGACCGCCGACAGCACGTGCTGTCCCGCAGGCGCGAGCGAAGGGTCGCGTACCGTCGGGATGCTGATCTCCAGCACCGGCTCGTCCGGGTACTCGCGGTACTTGCTCGGATTGAACGCACGTTCGATATGGTTCATGTCGAACGCGATCAACAGGCGGTCGCCCAGCACGTTCGCGTCCAAGCCCTTGAACGAAGGCGGCCCTCTGAGCGCAAGATGCAGCTTGCCGGCCTTGCCCGAGCTGCGCAGGTGGTGCGTCTTGCGCACGAAGCCGGTGTCCAGCTGCGCCGCGCCGAGCAGCGAGAGGAAGGTCGTTTTCGGATCGGCGTTGGAGATCACGTTCTGCGCGCGCAGCACTTCGCCCGATTCGAGCTCGACGCCGCTGGCGCGGTCGTTCTCGACGACGATGCGCTTGACCCGCGCCGATGCGCGCAGCTCGACGCCCGCGCTCTTTGCGGCCGAAGCCAGCGACGTGCAGACCGCGCCCATGCCGCCGGACGGCAGCGCGACGCCCGAGCCGCCATTGCCGGCGATTCCGGACAGGCGATACAGATACGTGAGCACCGATCCCGGCGCGCGCGGACCCCACTCCGCGCCGAGCACGGCGTCGAGCGCGAGCGCGCCTTTCAGCCGCGGCGACTCGAAATATTCGTCGAGCAGATCGTAGATGTTCATGCCGGCGATGCGCAGCAGCTCGCGCATGTCGTGGCGGCCGAGTCGGCGGACCTGCCAGGCCAGTTTCATGAACTCGAACTTCTGCGACCAATTCTCGAAGACGAGTCGCGGAGGAGTCATTCTGAAGACCGGCAGTAACGCGCTGGCGTAGCGCTTCATCGTCGCCGTGAACTTCGCATACGCGGCGATGTCGGCCGCGGACAGATCGCCTTGTGCGCGTGCGTCGTCCAGTCGCAGCGCGGTACCGTTGGCGGACAGCGCGCGCGTCGGCAGCGCGGTCGCGGCGAGCTTCAGACCATGCTTCGCCAGGTCGAGCTCGCGCACCACTTCATCGGACAATCCATGCAGCAGATGCGCGCCCGCGGAGACGGTAAAACCTGGCGCGAACTCGCGATTGCGTGCCGCGCCACCGAATTCGCTCGCGGCTTCGAGAACCAGCACGGATTTGCCCGCACGAGCGAGCGTGGCTGCGCAGACCAGGCCGTTGTGGCCACCGCCGACGACGATGCTGTGCCAGCGCTTGCCTTCGGGGATCGAGACGGTCGCATTCATGTCAGTGGCTCCGTCCGAGGTCGCGCAGGATCTCGCGCGCAGCGTTCGCGCCCGGCGCGCCCATCACGCCGCCGCCCGGATGCGTCGAGGAACCGCATAGGTAAAGGTTTTTCAGTGGCGTACGGTATTGCGCGTAACCGGGCACCGGGCGGTTGAACATCAGCTGGTCCATCGTCAGTTCGCCCTGGAAGATGTTGCCCTCGGTCAGGCCGACTTCGCGCTCGAGGTCGAACGGCGTGCGGATTTCCGCGTGCAATATCTTCTGCTTGAAATCCGGGCTGTAGCGCGCGATCGCATCAATCACGGTGTTGCCGAAGCGCTGCTTGCGCTCGTCGTTCCACTCGCCTTCGGCGAGCTGGTACGGGCAGTACTGCACGAACACGGAGAGGAAGTGCTTGCCTTCCGGCGCCATCGTCGGGTCGATCAGCGAGGGCGCGATCATGTCCACGTAAGGCAGGCGCGACCAGCGCCCGTCCTTCCAGTCGTCGTAGGCGCGCTCGACCTCGTCCAGCGATTCGCTGTAGTGCAGGTCGCCCTTGAGCACCGGCGAACCCTTCGGGATCGACGGGAATTCCGGCATGCCGTCGAGCGCGATGTTGAGCTTTGCCGACGAACCGCGGATGCGGAAGTTGCGCACGCGATCGACGAACTCGGCCGGCAGATCGTTCGGATCGATGGTCTTGAGGAAGGTGCGCTTGACGTCGAGGTTGGACACCACGATCTTCGCGCGGATCTCTTCGCCGCTTTCCAGCCGCACGCCGGTCGCCTTGCCGCCGAGCGCGAGAATTTTCGCAACCGGCGCGTCGACGCGGATCTCGCCGCCCGAGGCCTTCAACGACGCCGCCATCGCCTGCGTGATCGCACCCATGCCGCCGCGCGCGAAGCCCCACGAGCCCGCGTGGCCGTCCACCTCGCCCATGTAATGGTGCAGAAGCACATAGGCGCTGCCCGGCGAACGCGGGCCGAGCGCGGTGCCGATGATCGAACTGCCCGACAGGTGGCCCTTGATCACGTCGCTCTCGAAATACTCGTCGAGGTAGTCAGCCGCGCTCATCGTGAAGAAGCGGATCGTGTCGTACATCCGCGACTCGCCCATGCTGTGGAAGCGCTTGCCCAGGTACAGCAGCTCCATCAGGTCGCGCGGCTTGAACGAGGTCGGATCCGGCGGAGTGCGCATCAGCAGCGGCTTGATGAACTTGCACTGCCGCATCACGTCGTTGGAGTAGCGGCAGTAGGCCTCGGCGTCACGCTTGCTGTGGCGCGCCATCTCGCGGCGCTTGGCGTCGGGATTCGCGTAGGCGGCGTAGTGGTCGCCGTTGCGCATCATCGTCGCGCCGCCCTCGTACGGGATCACCTGCAGGCCGAACTTCGGCAGCTCGAGCTCGCGCATGATCTCCGGTCGCAGCAGGCTGCAGACGTAGGAGCAATTCGAAAAGGTGATGTCCTGGTAGATCTGCCGGCTGACCGCCGCGCCGCCGACCTTGTCGCTGCGCTCGAGCGCGAGCACCTTCAGCCCGCTGCGCGCGAGATACCCCGCGGTCGTCAGGCCGTTGTGGCCGCAACCGACCACGATCACGTCGTACTGTGTGCTGGCCATGCGGCCCTCCCCCGTCGGCCCGAGCCGGGCCCGCAGCGATCCGATCCGCTATTGTACGCTCGTTTAGTAGTGAATGTGCAAGCGACTCACAGAACCGAGATGGCGATGGAAATCGATCCGCTCGCACAATGTGCTGCCGCGTTTCCTATGCGATCATTAGCTGCACGTCGCATAACAACCTAGCCTAGGTGTTAGTCCGTATGAGAATGACAGTTCCTGCCTTCTTGACCGTCATCACACTTCTAACATCCCCAGATGCATTTGCCGCTTATGGCCGCAATGCACCGAACCCCGTAGTCGGTTTCTTCGTCATCATTGCCCTGCTTGTTGTCGCATACAAAGGCATTGCGCGCCTGATAGGCGAAGAGTTGGCTGTTTCTATCGCAAGCGGAGTGGGTCTGTCCTTCCTTCTCGCAACAGTTCCGATCACGGTGATTGGTGTCGCTCACCTTCTTTTGAAGTTCAATGATTTTTGGGAGGTTATTGGCTGGGCAATCTCTATTTGGTGCGTCGGGTGCGTTGTTTTTGTTCTCAATCGTAACTGGCCTGCGATTAAAGCAGAGCGCGATCGCCGATCAAGATCGCACTAAAAAAATGGGGCATGAAAGTGCATGAGTCGAAGAAGCCTGGCGTCATTCACCTCGGCGACATCAGCCTTCGTCCGCTCCGCGTTGGCGATGAAGCGGCGTTCTTCGACTCCCTCTCCTCGCCCGCCGTGCTCGAGCACACGAGCACCCCCGTTCGAACGCTCGAAGAGGTCGCCGCGTCCGTCGCGCGCGATATCGCTGCCTACGCCGACGGCACGCGCTTCCGGCTCGGCATCGTCGACGCGCAGGATCGGGTGATCGGCTACTGCGGCTTGAACAACTGGTCTGCCGAACAGAAACACGGAGAACTCGCCTACGAACTCGCGCCTGCGCACTGGGGGCGCGGCACCATGCGGCGCGCGGCCGGCGCGGTGCTGGCCTGGGCCTTCTCCGAACTCGGCCTCATCCGCGTGCACGCCTACGTGATGACGTCCAATCAGCGGTCCATCCGGCTGCTCGAACGTTGCGGCTTCACGCGCGAAGGCACCTTGCGCCACTTCCGCATCGCGCGCGGCGTGCCCCGCGATTTCCACCTCTACGCCATCCTCGCGTCGGAGTTCCATGCGCGGGAATCGCAACAGCAATCCGTTTGAAGCAAGTCATCACATTAAATCGCCTGAATGGATCACGCCACGCTCTCGCACCGCCTCGCCACGCTCGACGACCTGGCCGCGCTCCGCGACCTGATGGAGCGGTCGATCGCGGAGCTGCAGAAACCGTTTCTCGCTACGGAGCAGATCGCGGCCAGCCGCGCGATCATGGGACTGGATACGCAGCTCATCGCCGACGGCACGTACTTCGTCGTCGAATCGGCGGGCACGCTCGCCGGCTGCGGCGGCTGGAGCCGGCGCGCCACGCTCTACGGCAGCGACGACACGCAGGGCCGCAGCCCGCGCCTGCTCGACCCCGTAGCCGAACCCGCCCGCGTGCGCGCGATGTACACGCATCCCGACCATGTGCGGAAAGGCGTGGGTCGCCTGATCCTGTCGCTGTGCGAGCAGGCCGCGCACGCGGAAGGATTCCGTTCGGCCGAGCTGATGGCGACGCTGTCCGGCGTTCCGTTGTACACGGCCTGCGGCTATGCCGAAATCGAGCGCGTGCAGGACGCGCGCGGCGGTGCCGCAGTCCCGTTGGTCCGCATGGGCAAACAATTCTCGTAGGCGTGCGATTGCCACCGCGGATGCTTGGGGAAGTGACGATCCTGTCCGCCCCTTGTATGCTCCGAAGCGACCGCATGTGGCCGGACAGGACGCCGACGTAGTCGGTGCCGTCATTCGATCATCGCCTGGAGCGTATCCATGGGCTATGTTGCCGCTTCGTACGGACACGCAGCAGCGTTGCACGCCGGACAACGCGAGCCATTGAATGGATCGCGCATCGCCGCCTACGCCCTGGTCGCGGTGATCCACCTGGTCGCGCTGGGCCTGCTCGCGCGTTCCGGAGCGGACGATCCGCTGCCGCGCTTCCTGGAAGGGATTTCGAGGCCGCCGGTTTTCGCGGATGTCGCTTCGCATCCTGTACCGCCGCCGACGCGCGATGCGTCGATCGCTGGCGAAACCGCAACTGCGCCTGCCTCTGTCCATCGGGATCTCTTCGCGCCGGTTTCCCGCGCGCCGGTGCCAGTCGTCGCCGAGTCCTCGCCGAATGCCCCGGAGCGTGCAGACCAGCTTCCAGCCGGCGATTCCGGAACGTCCGTCATTGCAAACGACGGCGCCGACGGAACAGGCATCGCCGGCAGCAGCGGCGGTACGACGGGCAACGGTGCCGGTGTCGGTACGATGACGCTGCGCAAGCTGCGGCCAATCCGCACGCCTGCTCCCGACTATCCGCCGCACGCGCTGGACTTCTCCGAAGAAGGCGTCGTCGTGTTGCTGGTCAAGGTCGGCGTCAATGGTCGGCCGCTGGAAGCTACCGTCCTGAAGAGTTCCGGGTTCGACGATCTCGACCAAGCCATGCGCCGGCAGGTGATGTCCGAATGGCGCTTCGCTCCCGCGACGGAGAACGGCCACCCGATCGAAGCGTTCACCCTCGCCAAACAGCGCTTTGTCCTCAACGATCCGATGTGACGTTCCGCACGGCTCGGATTGCGCGGTGATTTCCGCAGCCCGCCTGCCTGACCGTCCAAATCCATTTGTCCCGACCCAGGTTCGCCATCGGCGCGCCGTGCATTGATTATCGCGCGCTTTTTATATATCTTTAGATCAAGATATAAGGATATTTATGCACCTCGAGGACTGGTCCTCCTGCCTGCGCGTGCTCGCCGACCCCACGCGGGTGCGGCTGCTGGCGCTGCTCGAACGCGAAGAACTCACTGTCGCCGAACTCGCGGCGGTCACGCGGCTCGCGCAGCCGCGCGTATCCACGCACCTGGCGAAGTTGAAGGAGGCAGGACTGGTTTATGACCGGCGCGCGGGCGTGTCGGCCTACTACCGCTTCAGCGACGATCTCGACGGCGCGGAGGCCGCGCTGTGGAGCGCGCTGCGCGAAGGCACCGACGATCCGCTGCTGCGACAGGACGCCGAACGCCTACCCGCCGTGCTCGCGATGCGCGCGGCCGACCAGAACTGGGCCGACACCGTCGCTGGCGACATGGAGCGGCACTACTCGCCGGGCCGTACCTGGGAGGCGATGGCGCGCGCGGTGCTGCCTCTGCTATCGCCGGGCAACGTGCTCGACATCGCCTCGGGCGACGGCGTGCTCGCCGAGCTGCTCGCCCCGCACGCAAGGCAGTATGTCTGCGTGGATGCGAGCGAACGCGTGGTCGCGGCCGCGCGCGAACGCCTGAAGCCGCACCGCAACGTGCGCGTGCTGCTCGGCGACATGCACAAGCTCGACCTGCCCGATGCGAGCTTCGACCTCGCATTGATGATGCAGGCGCTCACCTATTCCGAGCGCCCCGCCCTCGCCGTCGCCGAGGCCGCGCGCCTGCTGCGTGCCGGCGGACGCCTTGTGGTGACCAGCCTCGCACGCCACGAGCACCGTGAAGCGGTCGAGCCTTACGGTCACGCGAACCTTGGCTTCACCGCGCGCGAACTCGTCAAGTTCGCCGAGAAGGCGAAGCTGCGCGTGCTGTCCTGCGAAGCGGTCACGCACGAGAAGCGCGCGCCGCATTTCGAAGTGCTGTCCCTTCATGCGGTGAAATGAGATGAACGTGCTGCCATACAAAAATCCCGATCGCGTCGCGCGGCTCGAAGCCGATCTGGCAAAGCGCATCCTGATCATCGACGGTGCGATGGGCACGATGATCCAGCAACATGCACTGAGCGAATCCGATTTCCGCGGACGTCGATTCGCCGACGGCCACGACAGCGCGCACGCCTGCGATCACGCCTCGCACTGCGATCTGCGTGGCAACAACGACCTGCTCACCCTCACACGCCCCGACGTGATCGGCTCGGTGCACGCCGCCTACCTCGACGCGGGTGCCGACCTGATCGAGACCAACACCTTCAACAGCACCTCGATCAGCCAAGCCGATTACGGGCTGCAGCACTTGGCGCGAGAGCTCAACCGCGAAGGCGCGAAGCTCGCGCGCGCCTGCTGCGACGAAGCCGAAGCGAAGGATCCTTCGAAGCCGCGTTACGTCATCGGCGTGCTGGGCCCGACCAGCCGCACCGCCTCGATAAGCCCCGACGTCAACGATCCCGGGTTCCGCAACATCGATTTCGACACGCTCGCCGCAGCGTACCGCGAAGCGGCCGACGGGCTCATTGAAGGCGGCGCGGACATCCTGATGGTCGAGACCGTGTTCGACACGCTCAACGCGAAGGCTGCGTTGTTCGCGATCGACGACGCGTTCGCGGCCGTCGGGTTCCGGCTGCCGGTGATGATCTCCGGCACGATTACCGACAAGTCGGGCCGCACGCTGTCCGGCCAGACCGCGGACGCGTTCTGGTATTCGCTGCGCCACGCGCGGCCGTTCGCGATCGGACTGAACTGCGCGCTCGGCGCGAAGGATCTGCGCGCGCACGTGGACATCCTCTCGGAAGTCGCCGAGTGCCATGTCAGCGCGCATCCGAACGCGGGCCTTCCGAACGCGTTCGGCGGCTACGACGAGACGCCCGACGACATGGCGCGGATGCTGCACGAGTTCGCGACGTCCGGACTGCTCAACCTCGTCGGCGGCTGTTGCGGCACCACGCCCGCGCACATCCGCGCGATCTCCGACGCGGTCGCGGGATTGCCGCCGCGCGAGCTGCCGGCTGCCGGCGAGCAGGCGCAGGCCGCGTGAGCAACTGGCATCACACGCGCCTTGCGGGGCTCGAGCCGTTGGTCATCACGCCGGAGACCAACTTCGTCAACGTCGGCGAGCGCACCAACGTCACCGGCTCGGCGCAGTTCCGCAAGCTGATCGCGGAGAACCGCTACGACCAGGCGGTCGCGGTCGCGCGCCAGCAGGTCGAGAACGGCGCGCAGATCATCGACGTGAACATGGACGAAGGCATGCTCGATTCCGAGCAGGCCATGGCGACCTTCCTGCGCCTGATCGCCGCCGAGCCGGACATTGCGCGCGTGCCGGTGATGGTCGATTCCTCGAAGTTCAGCGTGATCGAGGCCGGCCTGAAATGCCTGCAGGGCAAGGGCGTAGTCAATTCGATCTCGCTCAAGGAAGGCGAGGACGAATTCCTGCGCCAGGCGCGACTGGTGCGCCGCTCCGGCCATGCCGTGGTGGTGATGGCTTTCGACGAGCAGGGCCAGGCCGACAATGCGCAGCGCAAGATCGAGATCTGCTCGCGCGCCCATGCGCTGCTGACCGAACAGGCCGGATTCGACCCCGAGGACATCGTCTTCGACCCGAACATCTTCGCGGTCGCGACGGGCATCGAGGAGCACAACAACTACGCAGTGGACTTCATCGAAGCTGCGCGCGAGCTCAAGCGCCGCTTCCCGCGCTCGCACGTGTCCGGCGGCGTGTCCAACGTCTCGTTCTCGTTCCGCGGCAACGATCCGTTGCGCGAGGCGATCCACACCGTGTTCCTCT
>CAYUXZ010000051.1:0-16461 GCA_964449135.1 uncultured Gammaproteobacteria bacterium | reverse complement strand
AGCTGCCGCGCGCGCGCGGCAGCTCGGCCTGCAGCCAGTTGAACAGGGTTTCGCGCACGCGGTCGGCGCTCGGGCGCAGGCCCGGTTTGTCGGCGACGGGCAGCTTCGACCCACGCCAGCGGCCGCCGATGATGCGCACCTGGCCCGGCGCGGCGCGGTTCATCGCTCGCACTCCGCGCGCGCGCGGCCGGCCGTGTCGGAAGTGGGTGATAACATGACGGAATTGTCTCGCATTCGAACATCATGGTCAGTTTCTTCCGGAAAAAACCGGTAACGCAGAGCGCCGAGACGGCCGAATCGCCCGGCCCCGCGGGCGAAGTAGCGCACGCGCCGCCGGCGCCCGCGGGCAAGACCGGATGGCGGGAGCGTTTGCGCAAGTCCATCCTGTTCAAGGACGTGCGCGAGCTGATGGGCGCCAACCCCATCCTCGACGACGAGCTGCTCGACCACATCGAAACCGCGCTGATCACCGCCGATGTCGGCGTTTCGGCGAGCGCCGAACTGACGACGAAGCTGCGCAAGCGGATGCACGCGCGCGAGTTTGCCGATGGCCGCGCCCTGCTCGCCGCGCTTCGCGTCGAACTGATCGCGATGCTCGAACCCGTCGCGGTGCCGCTTGCGATCACCGCGGATGCGAAGCCGTTCGTGATCCTCACCGTCGGCGTGAACGGCGTTGGAAAGACCACCACGATCGGCAAGCTCGCTCGGCGTTTCCAGCGCGACGGGCACAGCGTGATGCTCGCGGCCGGCGACACCTTCCGCGCAGCCGCGGTCGAACAGCTCAAGGTCTGGGGCGATCGCAACAGCGTCGCGGTCATCGCGCAGGGCAGCGGTTCGGACGCCGCTTCGGTCGCGTTCGACGCGTTGCAGGCCGCGAAATCCCGCGGCACCGACGTGCTGATCGCCGACACCGCCGGACGCCTGCACACGCAGTCCGGGCTGATGAACGAACTCGGCAAGATCGGGCGCGTGCTGTCGCGCCTCGATGAAAAAGCGCCGCACGAAGTGCTGATGGTGATCGACGGCACCACCGGCCAGAACGCGGTTTCGCAATTGCGCCAGTTCAACGCGGCGACGAAGGTCACCGGCCTGGTCGTGACCAAGCTCGACGGCACCGCGCGCGGCGGCGTGCTGTTCGCGCTCGCGCGCGAGTTCGGCATCCCGATCCGTTTCGTCGGCCTCGGCGAAACCCTCGATGACCTGCGCGAGTTCGATCCGGAGGCCTTCGTGGACGCCCTGCTGCCGGAATCGCTGGGCGGCGAATGAGCGTGCCGCACGAAGATGTGGCTATGCATTCCCTCCGGCCACAAATGCCGCGGGCGCAGGATGCGCAGAAGCGGCCCCGCGAGAGCGCGCCGGCGTCCCAGAAGAAGCCCAGGCGTTCGCGCTGGAAGAAAATCCTCATCGCGTTCGCGATGTTCGCAATCGGGCTGCTGCTCGCGGCTTGGTACATGCTGCAACCCGAGCGCCTGACCGCGCTGGTCCTGGATCGCGCGGGCCGGATGTTCCAGGTCGAACTGCACACCAGCGGACCGGGCAGTTACGCGCTGCGGCCCGAGCCGCGGCTCGTGCTACCGGGCCTTTCCGCAACCGTCCCGGGCGAACGCTCGCCGTTCTTCCGCAGCCAGCGCGTCGAACTCGCCCTGCCCTGGGCTACGCTGCGCGGCAAGAGCACGGACATCAGCAGCGTCGTGATGAAGTCGCCCGATGTCGATCTCGCGGGAACGCGCAGATGGCTCGCGATATTGCCGCCACGCACCACGCCGTTGAAGCTGCCGACGCTCACGCGCGGAATGCAGATCGAGGACGGCGTGCTGCGCGGTTCGGACTGGCGCGTCGAACACCTCAACGCTTCACTGCCTGCGCTCGCCGACGCGAAGCCTGCGACGCTCGATGCGCGCGGTGATTTCGTGCGCGGAGCGGATGTGTCGAAGTTTCGCGGCACGCTGGCGTCCACGCCCGCAGGCTGGGGACTCGGCCTGCGCGTCGATGCCGCACGTATTGTCCTGACGGCCGACGGCGCGATTCCGTCGCTGACCGCGAATGGCGAACTGCGCGCGGCGGATTCCTTCGTCGTGGATCTGCATGGAACGCTGCAACGCATACCGCCGCAATGGGCCGTCGCGATCGACAGTTCCTATGCAGGTTCACGCGACACGCCGTTTTCGATCGCGACCGGCAACGAGCCGGCGGCACCCGATCCTGCGAGCGCGCTGCCGCTCGGGCCCGCGCGGCGGCACATGCATCTGCACGTCGAGATCGGCGATCCGAAACGCCAACCCGCGCTGCTGCTCGATGGGCAGGCCGACCGCAACGAATTGCTTGAAGGCAAACTGCACGGCGAAGTCAGCCGCTGGCCGGACGCGTGGCCGGCATTGCCCGCGGCGTTGTCCGCGGGAACGAGCGCGCTGGACTTCAAAGCGAGCTATCACGGAACGACCTTGCTCGAGTCGCCGGTTGCTTTCGATATCAAGCGCGCCGACGCGGTCTTGCAGGGGAGCGCCCGCATCGCCGACCTGCGCGCGTGGATGCACGACACCCACGCTTCCGCGCTTCCTCCGATCGAAGCAACCCTGAGTCTTCCGCAAATCGAAGCCAGCGGCGTGCAATTGCGCGGCGTGCGGATGCAGATCCGTGACGACGACGCACCAGCCAAGCCCGTGCGCGCGCCTAAATCGTGAAAAGCTTAGCGACGCGATTGTTGGCCTGGCACGGCCCAAGCGGCCGCCACGACCTGCCTTGGCAGCATCCGCGCAACGCGTACCGCGTCTGGGTTTCGGAAATCATGCTGCAGCAGACCCAGGTCGCGACGGTCATCCCGTATTTCAAGCGCTTCGTCGAACGACTGCCCGATGTCGCCACGCTCGCTGCCGCCGATGCCGACAGCGTGCTCGCGCTGTGGTCGGGACTTGGTTATTACAGCCGCGCGCGCAACCTGCATCGCGCCGCGAAGCTCTGCGTCGAACGCTTTGCCGGCGAACTGCCGCGAGATTTCGACGCGCTCGTCGCCCTGCCCGGCATCGGCCGCTCGACCGCCGGCGCGATCCTCGCGCTCGCGCATGGCCTGCCTTATCCGATCCTCGACGGCAACGTGCGTCGCGTGCTGTGCCGGCATCGCGGCGTGCGCGGCTGGCCCGGCAGCGCCTCGACGCAGAAGGCGCTTTGGCAAATCGCGCAGGAAGCCTTGCCGAAGTCGCGCATCGCCGACTACACGCAGGCGCTGATGGACCTGGGCGCGACCGTGTGCACGCCGGCGAATCCGGAGTGCACACGCTGTCCCCTGCGCAACGACTGCATCGCGTGCATCGAAGATCGCGTCGCGCAACTGCCCGAACGCAAGCCCGGCAAAGCGCTATCCGAACGCGAAACCTTCGCGATCCTGGCGCGTGACGGCGAGGGCCGTTTCCTGCTGCAGCGGCGCCCGCCAGCCGGAGTCTGGGCATCGCTGTGGTCGCTGCCGGAAGCCGATTCGATCGCGGCATCGCGGCGCTGGTTGCGCCGCCACGCGGACGCGGACGCGCACGAAACGCTGCCGACGATCCGCCACGCATTCAGCCATTACCGCTTGCGCATCCATCCGCTGCTGTGGCGCGATGCGCGCGCGAAGCATGCCGTCGGCGATACTGGCGATCGGCGCTGGCTGGCGCGCGACGAACTCGACGCAATCGCCCTGCCCGCGCCGATCCGCAAACTGCTGGAAGGACTGGACCGATGACGCGCACCGTGTTCTGCGTGAAGGAGCAACGCGAGACCGAAGGGCTGGATTTCGTGCCCTGGCCGGGCGCGCTCGGCCAGCGCGTGTTCGCGCAGATCGGCAAAGCCGCGTGGGCCAAGTGGCTGGCGCGGCAGACGATGCTCATCAACGAGAACCGGCTGTCGCCGCTGGATCGCGCGCACCGCGCGTTCCTCGAAGCCGAGATGGAGAAGTTCCTGTTCGGCGAGGGCTCCGCGCCGCCGGCGGGTTACGTGCCCGAGCGCGACTGAGCCGCGCGCTCGGCCGCGCGCGCCTTCTTGTACGCGGCCAGGTCGATCGGGCGGATCTCGCTGATCGGACATTCCTGGTTCGGGAACCGCGCGTTGAGCCGGCTCGGCACGATCACCTTGTCTATGTTCCTGTACACCGTGTGCACCGACGAAGTCAGCCCGATCGCCGGCGCGATGGTCATCCAGTCGCAGTTCGGCCAGATCGTCAGCAGGTAGGCTTCGCGCGGATTCGTCCAGACGACCAGGTGCTCGTCGTCGAGCGGCTGCCAGGAATCGAGCCGGATGAACGGCATGGAGTCCACCGGCGCGCCAGCGAACTGCCGGTACTGCGCGAGCGTCGAACCCGGATCGCGCTTGCCCGGCGTGTCCGCGCAGGCAGCGAGCGCAAGGACGATGGCCGCGACCGCCAGCGAACGACCGATCGCGCGGCATGTGTTTCGCATGGGTTCGAACCGGATCATGGCGGGGACTCGTGCGCCGGATACGCACACCCTACGCCGGCGCGCTTCATTGTTGCGTGCCCGTGCGCGTGCCGTTTAGCGCGAGTTCAATCGCGGCTTCCGACGGCGCGGAAACGGCCGCGACTTGCCTGAACAAGCCGCGGCCGTTAAACTTTCGCGCTGATTTCACGCTCGCCCGCCCCGCGGCACGAGTCAGTGGCCGGGTAGCTCAGTTGGTAGAGCAGGGGATTGAAAATCCCCGTGTCGGCGGTTCGATTCCGTCCCCGGCCACCACATTCACTCGCAATCTCCGAGTGTCCGACGGGCTACTCCCGCCCTGCCGGCATCCGCCACCGGGCTAGCCCGAACAACTGCAACTGCTTGGGCACCATTTCGACTTCAGCGTGCCGCTCAGGCAACTCCACTGGATGCTTCCGGCGTGGGTGACCGGCGAAAACCGCAGGTTGGTGCCCTGGATCGCCGTATTGGCGCCTGGCCCGAAGTGCGAGTAGATCAACCCACCGGCGACGCGCACGCGATTGACGTAGCTGCCTGATATGGATGTGGACGTGGCCACGCCGGCCGAGGCATTGTTCGATGGCAAGCCACCATGGTTGTTGATGTATTCGGCGACCGCGGTCTTCACGCCCTCGGCCAGCGACGCGCCTTCGGAAACCTGGGATCGGATGATGTAGTCCTGGTATTGGCTGAGCGCGAGCGCGGCCAGGATGGCGATGATCGCCACGACGATTATCAACTCGATCAGGGTGAAGCCGCGCCGCCGACGATCCATGAGTCCCCTGCACGAGATCCATTGCCACGACGCCTCCGGACAATCCACGGACGCCCCGGCCACCTGCCGGGACAACGCGCGATGTGCCATTGCGTTGACAATGCCTGCCCGGCTCGCCGAACGCGCCGCCCTGGTCGCAATCCGGAATCGCGGCTAAACGTTACATCCATGTAATCCCCGCGGACGGACATCGTTCAGCGCGACTGCGTTGAGATGCGCACGACTGCTGCGCGTCGCATCGGCGATGCACGGCAGGCGACCATCCAACGGAGTCCGCCATGTCCGCCACACGTGTCCTCGGTTTTTCGTTCGCTGCATTGATGCTGTTCGCAAGCATCCCGCGCGCCGGCGCGCAGGAGTATGCCTACGACCCGCCCGATCGCGTCGCGCGCCTTGCCTACCAGTCCGGCGACGTGGAATTTGCGCCTTCCGGCGTGGACGATTGGGGCAGCGCGTACCGCAACCGCCCGCTGGGCACCGGCGACCGCCTGTACACCGGCGACGACGGGCGCGCGGCGCTCGAGCTCGGCGGCGCCAGCGTGCGCCTCGACGCCGACACCGCGTTGAACGTGTTCGACCTCGACGACCAGGCCGCGCAATTCGAGCTGTCGCAGGGAACGATGAACCTGCGCGTGCGCTGGCTGGATCGCGGCCAGACCTACGAAGTGGATACGCCGACGTTGGCCTTCGTGGTCAGCCAACCCGGCAGCTATCGCATAGACGTCGGCCGTGGCCGCGATGGCGACGGCACGCAGATCACCGTGTTCTCGGGCGCGGGCGAAGCCTATGGTTCCGCTGGCGACAGTCGCGAGCTGCGTGCCGGCCGTTCCTATCGCTTCGAAGGCGATTCGCTTGACGACGTGAGCGTGATGTCGCTGCCGCGGCGCGATTCGTTCGACCGCTTTTGCTTCGATCGCGATTATCGCTACGACCATTCCACGTCGCGCCGCTACGTTTCCGCCGACGTGATCGGCTACGACGATCTCGACGACTACGGCGACTGGAGCTACTCGTCCGGCTATGGCGAGGTCTGGTATCCGCGCCAGGTTTCCTACGGCTGGGCGCCGTATCGCGACGGCCGCTGGGAATGGATCGACCCGTGGGGCTGGACCTGGGTGGACAACGCGTCCTGGGGCTTCGCGCCCAGCCATTACGGTCGCTGGGCGTACATCGGCAACCGCTGGGGCTGGATCCCGGGCGGTACCAGCCGTGGCGCGGTGTATGCGCCGGCGCTGGTCGCGTTCATCGGCGCTTTCCTCGGCGACGGCCAACCGGTCGGCTGGTTCCCGCTCGGTCCGCGCGACGTCTATCAGCCGTGGTATCCGGTCTCGCGCAACTACTTCACAACGGTCAACGTCACCAACGTCACGACGATCAATCAGACCGTCATCAACAATTACTACAACAGCTACGTCAACAACACGACGGTCGTGAATCCGCCGTCGTACGCGAACCGCGGCGTGCCGAACGCGGTGACGGTGGTGCCGCGCAACGTGTTCACCGGCGCGCGCCCAGTCGCCGCCGCCGCACTGCGCGTGCAACCGCAGGTGCTCGCGCAGGCACGCATCACGCCTGCCGTACGGATCGCGCCGAGCATTGCCAGCGTCGGCTTCGCGGGTGGGAACGCGCGTGCGGCACACGGCGCGCCATCGGCGCTGTTCGCGCGCGAAGTGGTCGCGCGGCGTACGCCGCCGCCCGCTCCCGCGCCGATCGCGCAACGCTTCAACCTGATTGCGAACCAGGGCGGCAAGCCGCTTGCGACAGCGCAGTTGCATGAACTGCGCCAGCGCGACGCCGAATCGCGCCCGCTGCCGCAGCGCGTGCGGATGGCCGGCGCCGGCGCGGAAAACGGCAACGCGCAGACGGCGATGCCGCACACACCGGGCCGAGACCTGCAAACGCCGCGCACGGATGCGCAAGTGCCGCGGGTGCAGGACGCACAGGAGCGGCCGCAGCGCGGACCGAATCCGCAACCGTCGCAGGATTCGTCGCGTCCGGGCGAGCTGCCTTCGGCGCGCTATGCGCGCCAGCAACAGATCCCCGCCGGCGGTCAGCAGCCGACGCCGCGCGTGGATACGCAAGTGCCGCGAGCGCAGGATGCGCAGGAGCGGCTGCCTCGTGACGAGCGCATGAACCAGCCGCCGCAGGGCGACAACGGCTACACGCGCGACCTGCGTCCGCAACCGCCGCGCAGGGACGTACAGGTCCAGCAGGCGCAGGAGTCTGCGTCATACGGAAACGAGCCGGCGCCGCAGCCGCGCGAGCGGCCGCAGCACATGGATGTGCAAGTGCCGCGGGTGCAGGACGCACAGGAGCGGCCGATGCGCCGCGACACGCAGGACCAGTCGCCACGGCAGACGCAGTACAGGGATGTACAAGTACCGCGAGCGCAGGATGCGCAGGAGCGGCTGCGCGAAGCGCCGATGCCGCCTCCCGAGCCGCGCGTGATGCCGCAGGATCGCCCACGCGTTGTCCAGCAGAACCAGCCGCGCGTGCAGCCGGCGCCGCAACGCACGACCGCGCAGCCGCAGGCGACGAGCGAACGTCCTGCGCAGGAACCCAGGGAAAATCGCAAGCCCAAGAACAAGGACGAACAGCGCGATCACGATTCCCAGGATCCGCAGCACTGATCCGCCGAAACAATCGAGGGGCGTGCGAGTTCATCGCACGCCCCTCGCGTTTCCCCTGCCCGTGGATGTGTCCCCCGACCGCATCTCGATTCAGACTCGAAGACCAGCGCTCGACACGGTCGCATGATGCGCGCGCCTTGCCCGGAACTGCGCGCGCACCACGCGACCGCTGGAACTTTTAGAACTTCCGAATCGTGAGGCTCGCCGATTTCGTGGTTCCCGCATAGCTCGCCGAGATTGAAAGCGTTGTCCTCGCCTTCACAGTCTTCGCGGTGATGCCGAACGACGCGGACGACGCCCCCGCCGGAACCACTACGCTCGCAGGCACCGTCGCGGCGTTCGTGTTCGAACTCGCAAGCGCGACAGTCACGCCGCCCGTCGGCGCAGCGCCGGACAAGGTGACGGTACCGGTCGCGGTTCCCGCATTCGCGATCACGCTCGGATTCACGCTCAGCGATGCCATCGTCACCGTCGGTGCCGGCGGATTGATGGTCAGCGTCGCGGACTTCGAGACGCCGGCGTAGCTGCCGGTGATCGTCGCGGTCGTCGTCGCGGACACCGCACTGGTCGTCACGCTGAAGGTCGCGGACGTCGCGCCGGCAGGCACGACAACGCTGACCGGCACCGTGGCAGGACTGGTGACTCCCAGGCTCACCGTCGCGCCGGAGGCCGGCGCGGCGGAAGAAAGTTGCGCGGTGCCAGTTGCGCTGTTCCCGCCGGTGACACTATTTGGAGAAATCGAAATCGCGGCCAGACTCGCGCTCGCTGGCGATGGATTCCAGCCGAGCTGGACCACCTCGAAGTCGCTTGCGCTCAGCGCGCCGAATGCTGGATTGAGCACGTCGTTGTTCCAGTTGGTGTCGTAGGTGCCGCTGATGTACATGTCCGAACCGTTGTCGGCGACGATCAGGCCGTACTTCTTCATCGCACGGAAGATCTTCTGCATCTCGGGCGGAAATCCGGAGATGTCCTTGCCCGCCTTCAGCCGCAGCCGCGCGCCCATCGGCAGCGCACCGCCGGTCGAGCCTGCACGGTGCGAGGCCGGATACACGTAGCCGTTGGTCGCGCGCACGGTGACGCGGAACGCGTGGCCGATGTCGGCGATGCTGGTGCCGTACGCGTTGTAGACCTCGTCGTAACGCACCAGGCCCGGCACGATCGCCAGACCCGCCGCATCGGCGGACGTCCAGCCGTCGGGGCGACGGTTGTCAGTGTTCATGTCGAAGAACGCGCCCGATCCTGCCTGCCACTGCGTGCCGTCGAACCAGACGTTGTAGAGCTCGTAGAGGTACTTGTTGTCGCGATCGAGGATCAGCAGGTGGCGATCGCAATTGTTGCGCTGATCCACGTTGCCCGCAGCGCCGCATTCGACCCAGTGCGCCTGCGTGATCGCCTGCGTCGGGATCGGATAGAACGGAAAGCTCTGGTTCGTCGTGTGGTCCACGCCATCGCTTTCGTCCGAATACAGGAACTGCACGGCGACCTTGGCCTGCGTGCCGTCCACGACGACATAGGGAAAGCCGTAGATGTCCACGCTCCCGGGCGATACGTCGCCGCCCATGTCCGGATGCAGGTGGCGCGTGCCGCCGTTGTTGACGAAAGCGATGTAGGCCGACGAATTCGGATCGACCGGCGCGCTGCTGATGTCGAGGTTCCACCAGTTGTCCGCGGGGAACAGCGGCAGCGGCTGCGGGACCGTCCCTCCTTCCACCGGACCGACACCCGCCGCATGGACCCGGCCGGTGAGGATCAGGAAGACCGCCGCGGCGATCAGCCACAGCACGTGGAAGAGCGGGGAATGGGTTGCGCTGCGGCTCTTGGGACAGCGGATGATGGGGACGATCCGGGACATGGCGATCTCCGATGCCAGTACCGGCACCGGATCCGCTGGCGATCGAAAGCGATCGCATCGAACCCCGGCCCGGCTTTCGCGCACCGCAGCATCGCTGTCGGCGCGCTCCCGCTCCCCAAGGCGCGTGGAAAAACTAGCACCGCGATTCCCCGCAGAGTGCGAACTGCGTCAAGGAATCATGATCGCGGGATGAACGCTCGCATCGCCGCCCTGCCCGTCGCACAGTGCAATGGGCATCCGGACATTCCTCCCCTGCTATTCTTCGGCTCTCCCATACGCCAGCGGATGCCGACCATGCGCTTCGCCCGATATTGCTGCGCGCTCGCGATGCTCGCGCTGCTGCTGACCGCCTGTGCCGTCGAGCCGCGCAAAAACATCTATCCGCCGAAGGCCAGCATCCAGCAGCTCGCGCGCCAGCCCGACGGCAGCTGGAGGTTGCAACTACGGCTGCAGAACTTCAGCGAGGCGGCGATGACCTTCGCGAAGGTGGATGCGAAGATCGAGATCGCGGGCATCGAGGCCGGCAGCGTGAGCGTGTCTCCGGCACTGCGGGTTTTGCCCGAGACAGCCGACACGGCCGAAACCGCGTTCAAGCCGGCGGCGGCGGTGGCAGCGAAGCTCGCCGCACTGCGCGGCAGCGACAACGTCGGCTACAAGCTCGACGGCCGCATCGTCACCAGCGATCCCGAGGGCGATTACGAATTCAAGTTCGAGAGCCGGCTCAGCCCCGTGCCAGGCCTCGATGGCGTACTGCGTTGAACGCGATGCCCGCGCCGCGAGCGTTTGCACGCCTGACGGCATCCCATCCTGTTTCTTCCGGAGTCCACGAATGAGCAGCTACACCGCGCCGCTGCGCGACATGCGTTTTGCCCTGTTCGACGTGATCGGCGCGCAGGCGCTGTACGAGCGCCTGGGATTCGCCGGCGCGACGCGCGACGTGCTCGATGCGATCCTCGAGGAAGGCGCGAAGTTCAACGAGCAGGTGCTCGCGCCGCTGAACGCGATCGGCGACGAAGCCGGCTGCACGCACGATCCGGTGACCGGCGCAGTGGCTTCACCGCCGGGATTCAAGCACGCCTACGAGCAATTCGTCGAAGGCGGCTGGAGCGGCCTGGTCGCGCCGGAAAAATTCGGTGGACAGGGGTTGCCCGAATCCTTCGGCGCGGTGCTCAAGGAGATGATCGACGCGGCGAACCTCGCATGGGGCAACTATCCCCTGCTTTCGCACGGCGCGACCGAAGCGCTCAAGCACCACGGCGAGGCCTGGCAGCAGGAAGCGTTCCTCAAGCCCATCGTCGAAGGCCGCTGGACCGGCACGATGTGCCTGACCGAGCCGCATTGCGGCACCGACCTCGGGCTTCTGAAAACCAAAGCGGCTCCGAACGCGGACGGCAGCTTCGCGATCACCGGCACGAAGATCTTCATCACCGCCGGCGAGCACGACTTCACCGACAACATCGTCCACCTCGTGCTCGCGCGCCTGCCCGATGCGCCCGCGGGCACGAAAGGCATTTCGTTGTTCATCGTGCCGAAGATGAAAGTCGGCCGCGACGGCGCGATAGGCGAGCGCAACGCGGTGCGCTGCGGCAGCATCGAGCACAAGATGGGCATCCACGGCTCGGCGACCTGCGTGATGCACTTCGACGGCGCGCAGGGTTGGCTGATCGGGCAGCCGAACAAGGGCCTGATGGCGATGTTCACCATGATGAATACCGCGCGTCTCGCGGTCGGCATCCAAGGCCTGGGCCTGGCCGACCGCGCCTACCAGAACGCGCTGGCCTACGCGCGCGATCGCCTGCAGATGCGTTCGCTGTCGGGCGCGAAGTTCCCCGACAAGCCCGCCGACCCGATCATCGTGCACCCCGACGTGCGGCGCATGTTGCTGACCTGCAAGGCGCTCGTCGAGGGCGGGCGCATGCTCGCGTTGCACGCGGCGACGCTCGTTGATGTGCTCGACCACACGGGCGATTCGGATGAACGCAAGAATGCCGACGCGCTGCTCGGCTTCCTCACGCCGATCGTGAAAGCCTGCCTCACCGAATGGGGCGTGGAATGCACCTACCACGCGCTGCAGTGCTTCGGCGGCCACGGCTACATCGCCGAGCACGGCATGGAGCAGCTCGCGCGCGACGCGCGCATCACCACGCTCTACGAAGGCACGACCGGCATCCAGGCGCTGGATCTGCTCGGCCGCAAGATCATGCAATTGCAGGGCGCTGGATTGCAGCAATTCCTGGGCATGATCCACGGTTTCTGCGCGCAGCAGAAAGACAACGCTGCGCTCGCCGAATTCATAGCGCCGCTCGCCTCGATCGCGGCCGAGTGGCAGACCCTGACCATCGAGATCGGCCGGCGCGCGATGGGCAATGCAGACGAGGTTGGCGCGGCTTCGTACGACTACCTGTTTTATTCGGGCTATGCCGCGCTCGCATATTGGTGGGCACGCGCGGTTGCGACGGCGGAAGTCTCCGCGTCCCCTGAACTGAAAACCGCCAAGCGCGAGACCGCGCGTTTTTATTTCGCACGCATCCTGCCGCGCACGCAGACGCACGCGGCGGCGATCCGTTCCGGCGTCGCGCCGCTGCTAGCGCTGGACGCTGCACTGCTCGACAGCTGATCGGGCCGTCGAAGCGACATCCGGAAAACCCAAGGCCCGCCTGCATTGCGCAGGCGGGCCTTCGTCTCTCCCATCCATCCGGCACGACCGCACAACGATCGCGCCGTCTTCAAGCGAACATCAGTCGCCCATGATGCGCACGCCGTAGATCAGGCTCGCGAAATCCACCAGCGTGGCCGAACCGCTCAAGCCGAACTGCAGGGTGATCGGGTTCTTGAAGAAATTGTCGACCTGCGTATTCGTCAGGCCATAACCCTGGATCAGACCCTGACGCGAGATCGCGCCGGCGATGCACACGCGCGAATCGCTCATGCGTTCGGTCTTGCGCGCGCCCGGAGCGAGCGTTTCGCCATCGCTGAAGGTCGTACCCGGCGCAGTCGTCAGCTGACCGTTGAATGGCAGGCCGGTGGTCGGATCGATCAGCAACGGATCGCTCAGCACGCTGCTTTGGACTACCAGGTACGGGCGCAGCGTGATGCGCGCATTCGCGCTCACGCCGGTGCTGTTGAGCAACGAATACACGCCGTTGGCCGAGGTCCAGTGGCAGAGGATGTTGTGCGAGGTCTTGGCCGGCAGATACATCTGGCCAATGTTCGGCAGGTCGAAGGCGGTCGTCGCCGGCGCCGGATTGAGTTGCACGCAGCGATCGTTCGGGCCCGGAGGCGGATCGCCCGGCTGCGGGGTGCAGTCGGAGGCAAAGCTGATCGTGCCGGTGCTGAGCAGGCCATCCCAGATCACCGCATGGCCGAAGGTGTCGGCATCGCCGACCTGGTCGGCGGTCGGGGCGGACGTCGAAGACGTCGTCTTCACCGACGACGCATGCAGTGTCTTGCCCGAAGCGCCTACGATCGGTGAACGGCCTTCGCTGCGGGCATCGGCGATCGTCTGCTTCTTTTCGGCGGAGACAACGGACTTCGGCGCAGCAATGGACACGGCAGAGGCCAGGCCAAGCGCGACAAGGCTGGTAAACAACAGGGTGCGGGACATCGAATTCTCCGATCTTGGGTTTCGGGGGAAGACGCGTTCCGGGGCGTCTACCCCTTGGATACGCAATCCGGATCGAGATCAGGACACGTTTGTTGATCCCGGCATCCATCCAGCTGTTAACAAAATATCCACATTCGTGTATATGCTGGAGTCCCATGGAGTCGGATCCAGCCCAGCATCGCAACATCCGCGGCCGCGCGAACGCGGTCGTCACCGCGCGCGCGATGCCGGAATTGGCCGTGCTCGAAGGCGGCCTGCAGATTGCCGACCCGCCACGCGGCGGCCGCAACGGGATCCATCCGCGCCTGCTCTCGCTCGACGCGCACGGGCATATCCTCGACTGGATCAGTTGGCAGGACGCGGCCTGCCTGTACGTGCGCGACGCGGTGGCCTGGACGCTCGGTGATCCCTGCCTGACCATCCACGGCGGCTGGAATCGCGACACCGGCGAACAAAGCGTGCTCGACCTGCATCCGATCATTGCGGCACGCGGACATGCGCGTGGTCCCGGATTGATGCCTTCGCCCGCATTGACCAACGCCGCGTTGTTCGCGCGCGACGCCTACCTTTGCCTCTACTGCGGCGACCAGTTCCACCGCCAGCACCTCACCCGCGACCACGTGGTGCCGATGTCGCGCGGCGGCCGCGACATCTGGGAAAACTGCGTCAGCGCCTGTTTCCACTGCAATTCGCGAAAGGGCGGACGCACGCCGCAGCAGGCGGGAATGCCCCTGCTCGCCGTGCCGTACCGCCCAAGCTGGGTCGAGCACCTGATCCTGTCGAACCGGCACATACTCGCCGACCAGATGGCCTTCCTGAAAAGCCACCTGCCCAAGCACAGCCCGCGCGCGGCCTGAGTTTCTGCTCGACGCCATGACGGATGGCGCGTTGACGCGCCGCGCCGGTTCGACAACACTGCGGGTTCAGGCGGGGCCCCGCCGCGACGGATTCCGCACGATGCGCACCCTGTGTTTCACCGGCATGGACCGGGCCGAGGAAGCCCGGCTCAAGGTCCTGTTCTCCGACGCCAACGAATGGCTGGGCGGGGAATGGATGCTGATGCCCGAAGCGCAGGCCGACGTGCTGATCGTGGACCTGGAGTCCAAGTACGGGCACATGACCTGGCTGAAGGTGCACAAGAGCGGCAAGCACGTGATCGCGATCACCACGCGCCCCGACTCGGAAGCCGAGCATGTGCTGTTGCGCCCGGTCACGGTCGAAACCCTGGTTTCCGCCCTGTCGCAGGCGTCCGGCGAGCAGGCACCGATCGCCGCACGCGTGTCACGCACCCACGTCGCGTTCCCCCCTCCACCTGCGCAGGAAATGCCTGCCGTGGGCGCGCCTGCCCCGACAGCACCGCCTGCTTCTCCAGAGCCACCACCGCCCGCTGCAGCGAAACCCGCGCCCCCGCCTCCACCACCGCCGAAACCGGCCGCGCCGCCGCCCAAGCCGCGCGATCCTGTGCTCTGGGATTACCTGCGTCCGGGCGGACTGACCGGCCCATCGCGGCTGGAAATCGACGGCGCGCCGCCACTGGTGATCGATCCACGCACCGACACCTACATCGGCGGAACCGCGCTCAAGCCCTACATCCCGTATTGCCAGCTTGGTTCCGTGCGTGCGGACCGCTGGACTTCGCTGACCGGCGCGGACCTGAATGCGCACCTGGCCGCACCCAACGAAGCGCAGCCGATGGCGCGCCTGCGCTGGCTGCTCGCGCTGGTGCAGGGCCACGGCGAACTCGCGCCCGGCTACGACGCCAACGACAAGTACAAGCTGATCCGCTGGGCCAGGACCGAGCGCGAATTCCCGCGCCATTTCCGCATCGCCTCGACGATGATGCAGGCGCCGGCGACGCCCGCGGCGATCGCCGCGGCAAGCGACACATCTGTCGCGGAAGTCAACGACTTCCTCAACGCCGCGCTCGACTCGGGCCTGGCTGAACCTTTCGTCGAACCGCCCGGCACGCCCGATGCCGGCGGCAAGTCCGGCGGATTGTTCGGTCGCCTGCGCGGCACACGCTGAACCATCATCCGCGGCCTTCCTTGCCCTCGCCCGCGTCGCGGCGAGACAATATCCGCATGATGGATACGCAGCGCTATCCGCGCCTCTCCCGCATCGAAACCCCCGCCGACCTGCGGCAGTTCCCGGAAGACGAACTGCCCGCGATCGCTGAGGAATTGCGCGCCTACCTGATCGAATCGGTCGCGTCCTCGGGCGGGCATTTCGGCGCAGGCCTGGGCGTGATCGAGCTCACGCTCGCCCTGCATTACCTCTACGACACTCCGACCGACCGGCTGGTCTGGGACGTCGGCCACCAGTGCTATCCGCACAAGATCCTCTGCGAGCGCCGCGACCGCATCCACACGGTCAAGCAGAAGGACGGCCTCGCGCCGTTCCCGCGCCGCGACGAATCCGATTACGACGCCTTCGGAGTCGGCCATTCCTCGACCTCGATCTCCGCCGCACTGGGCATGGCGGTTGCGCTGCAACGCAACGGCGATCCGCGCAAGGTCGTCGCGGTGATCGGCGACGGCGCGATGACCGCGGGCATGGCTTACGAAGCGCTCAACCACGCCGGCGGCATGGAATCCGAGCCGAACCTGCTGGTGATCCTCAACGACAACCGCATGTCGATCTCCGAGAATGTCGGCGGCCTCACCCGAATGTTGGGCCGGCTAACCGGCAGCCGCACGCTCAACGCGCTGCGCGAAGGCGGCAAGAAACTGTTCGGCGACAAGCACCGACCCGCAGCGCGCTTCATGCGCCGCTGGGAAGAACACTGGAAGGGCATGTTCGTGCCGAGCACGCTGTTCGAGGAACTGGGCTTCCACTACACCGGCCCGATCGACGGTCACAATATTCCGCAGCTGCTCGCCGCGCTGCGCACGGTGAAGGACCTGCCCGGCCCGCAGCTGTTGCACGGCATCACCACCAAGGGCAAGGGCTACGCGCCCGCCGAGCAGGCGCAGATCGAATACCACGCGGTGGGTCCGTTCGATCCGCAGGCCGGCCTGGTGAAAAAATCCGGTCCGTCAAAGCCGACCTATACCGACGTTTTCAGCGAGTGGCTGTTCGAACAGGCAGCCGCCGACGAGCGCCTGCTGGGCAACCCGCACGCCCTGCGCGAAGCCCCCGGCCCGGTTCCTTTCTCCCAA
>CAYUXZ010000050.1:0-17405 GCA_964449135.1 uncultured Gammaproteobacteria bacterium | reverse complement strand
CAGGAATTCGGTGCCGAGCCGTGACCCGAGCCACCCGAAGCCGAGCAGGCAGACGCTCTCGGGTGGCGCTGACGGTCCGAGCGCGGCCAATGAACCTTCCGGCACGACGGTGTATTCGCTGAAGGTGCTTGTGGCCATGTCGTGATGAATGGGCTGGCCGTTCTTGGAGAAGCGTTTCGTGCCGTCGGGCATCAGGCGCTTGTCCTGCGTCGCACGCACGGCCTGGCAGAGATTGGTCTTGCCGGATTTGCAGAACTTGCATTGCCTGCATTCGGCCGTGTACAGCGGGATCACATGATCGCCGGGCTTCACGCTGGTCACGCCGGCTCCGACTTCGACGACCACGCCGCCGCCTTCATGACCGAGGATCGCGGGGAACAGTCCTTCCGGATCGTCGCCGCTGAGCGTGAACGCATCGGTATGGCAGACGCCGGTCGCCTTGATCTGCACCAGCACCTCGCCCGCGCGCGGACCTTCGACCTCGATCTCCTCGATGACCAGCGGCTTGCCCGCTTCCCACGCGACCGCGGCACGGCTTTTCATCGAAGTCTCCTGAATGAGCCCCTCTCCCATCGGGAGAGGGGTTGGGGTGAGGGGTAACGCGGACGATACGCCTCGATCAGCCCCTCACCCGCCTGCGGCACCCTCTCCCGATGGGAGAGGGACAAGAATCAGTAGGCGAATTCCTTGAACACCGGATCGACCGAGCCCTTCCACGCGCCGTGGAACAGTTCGAGCTTGCGGTCGGCCGGCGTCTGCCCGGCCTCGACGAATTCCAGCAGCGGCTCGAGGAAAATCGTTTCGTCGGCGCCGTTGCGATTCTTGCACGCGCGGCGCTGGAGGCCGTGGCCGGCGATCTTCAGCGCTTCGCGTGAAAGATCGAGCAGCGTACCCTCGCGGAACGGCAGCGCGAAACCGTGGCGCGGCACGCCGTCGCGCAGCGCGTGGCGTTCTTCCATCGTGAAATCCTTGACGAGGTCCCAGGCCGCTGCGAGTGCGGTCTCGTCGTAGAGCAAGCCGACCCAGAACGCGGGCAGCGCGCAGAGACGATTCCACGGGCCGCCGTCTGCACCGCGCATTTCCAGGTATTTCTTCAACCGCACCTCGGGAAAGGCTGTGGTCATGTGATCAGCCCAATCGACCAGACGCGGCTTGTGGCCCGGATATGCCGGAAGATTTCCCTCGAGGAAATCGCGGAAGCTCTGCCCCGAGGCATCGATGTATTCGCCATCGCGGTAGACGAAATACATCGGCACGTCGAGCAGGTAATCGACGTAGCGTTCGTAGCCGAATCCCTCGTCGAACACGAAGTCGAGCATTCCCGTGCGATCCGGATCGGTGTCGGTCCAGATGTGCGAGCGGTAGCTGCGGAAACCGTTCGGCTTGCCTTCGGTGAACGGCGAATCGGCGAACAGCGCGGTCGCTATCGGCTGCAGCGCGAGGCTCACGCGGAACTTGCGCACCATGTCGGCTTCGTCGGCGACGTCGAGGTTGACCTGCACGGTGCAGGTGCGCGTCATCATGTCAAGGCCCAGGTTTCCCTTCTTCGGCATGTAGGCGCGCATGATCTTGTAGCGACCCTTGGGCATCCACGGCATGTCCTCGCGCTTCCACTTCGGCTGGAAACCCATGCCGAGAAATCCGAGCCCGAGCTCGCCCGCGACTTCGCGCACTTCCTTGAGATGGCTTTCGGTTTCGCAGCAGGTGCCGTGGATGGTTTCGAGCTGCGCGCCGGACAGTTCGAGCTGGCCAGCGGGCTCGAGCGTGACCGACGCGCCTTTCTTGGTCAGCGCGATGAGCTTGCCGTGTTCCTCGACGCGCTCCCAGCCGAAACGCGTCAGGCCTTCGAGCAGCGCGCGGATGCCGTCGTCGCCGTCCCACGCGGGCGGGCGCAGCGTGTCCAGGTGGAAACCGAACTTCTCGTGCTCGGTGCCGATCCGCCACTGCTCCTTCGGTCGGCCGCCGGATGCGAGGTAGTCCACCAGCATCTGGCGGTTTTCGATGGGCGCATCCTTGACCTGGCTCGGACCCGACACGAAGTTCTCCTGGCGGGCCGCACGGCGTGCGTGCCCTACAATCGCGAAGTTCGCAGTGTACTGCCGGACCCGACCACCACGACGTGAAACGCAGCATCTCATCCATGACGACGGCCGCGGCCACGGCGGTTGCGACTGCTTTGCTGTTCGCGGCGACGGCCTTCGCATCGCCGCGCGAGGACACGCTCGACCGCGGCAACGGCCCCGAGCCTTCGACGCTGGATGCGCACCGTTGCCAGGAAGTCGCCTGCGGAAACGTGCTGCGCGATCTCTACGAAGGGCTTGTCGCCGAAGGCGCGGATGGCGGGGTGATTCCGGGTATCGCAGAGCGCTGGGAGACATCCGCCGATGGTTTGACCTGGACGTTTCATCTGCGAACCGGATTGACCTGGTCGAACGATGAAACGCTGGATGCGCCGCAGATCATCGCGAGTTTCCGACGCGCGTTCGCGCCGGCGACCGCTGCGCCATTCGCCGGGCAATTCGATGCGCTGCGCAATGCGACGCTGGTGCAGCAGGGCAAGCTGCCGCCGACCTCGCTGGGCATCGAAGCGGCCGATGCGCGCACGGTGGTATTCCATCTCACGCGATCAGCGCCGCTGACGCACCTGTTGCTGCTGCCGATCGCGTATCCGGTGTATCTGCCTGGCGTGGAACGATACGGCGCGCAGTTCACCCGGCCCGGTCATCTGGTGAGCAACGGCGCTTACGCTCTGCGCGACTGGCTGCCGCAGTCCGCGATCACGCTCGAACGCAATCCTCGGTTCCGCGAGTCCGCGAAGATCGCGCGCGTGCGCTACCACGTCACCGAGGACGCCGGCAGCGAGCTCGCGCGTTTCGCGGCGGGCGACCTGGACCTCACCGAAACCCTGCCGCCGCAACCGTTGGCCATGCTGCGCGCGCGCTTCGGCGATCAGTTGCGGATATCGCCATATCTGGGCGCGTTCTGGTTCGGGTTCAACGTGCTGCGTCCGCCATTTGCAGATGCGGATCGCAAACACGACGCGCTCGCTCTGCGCCGGGCGCTGTCGCTCGCGGTCGATCGCGACAAGCTCGTGCGGTACCTCACCGGTTTCGGCGAAATGCCGGCCTACGGCATCGTTCCGCCTCAGGTCTCCGGTTACACGTCGCCGAACATCGCTGCATCGAGGCTCACCCAGGCGCAGCGCGAAGCCGAAGCGCAGCGGTTGTTCCGCAGTGCAGGCTATTCGCGGGAGAACCCGCCGACGATCGAACTTCGCTACAACACTTCGGTGCTGCATCGCCGGCTCGCGCTCGCGGTCGCCGCGATGTGGCGCGAGACGCTCGGCGTGCATGTGGAACTGCGCAACGAGGAATGGAAGGTGTTCGTGCAGAACCGGCGGCAGCGCACGATCACCCAGGCCTTCCGCGGCGGCTGGATCGCAGATGTGGACGATGCGCGCAATTTTCTCGTCGCGTTCGCGAGCGATGGGCCGCTGAACTGGACCGGCTGGCGCGATGCGGGCTTCGATGCGCTGCTCGCGCAGTCCGACGCCGCGCCCGACGAGGCGCGACGCAATGCGTTGCTCGCGCAGGCCGAAGCGCGGCTGCTCGCCGCGCAGCCGGTGCTGCCGTTGTATTTCTACACGTCCAAGCATCTGGTGAAGCCGTGGGTCAGCGGTTACACCGCAAACTTGCTGGATCACCACGCCAGCCGGTTCGTGTTCTGGAAGGGCGCGCCGCAATGAGCACGAAGCCTGCCTCTTCAATTTCCTTCTCCCGCTGGCGGGAGAAGGTGCCGAAGGCGGATGAGGGTGGTGCTTCTTCCTCGCTCGCACGAAACCTCGTCGCAGGCGTGCCACCCTCACCCCAACCCTCTCCCGCCAGCGGGAGAGGGGGCGCATCGCGATGATCCGGCGTTTCGCACGCGCCCTGTTCGAAGCGGCATTCACGCTGTGGCTGCTCGCTACGCTCTGCTTCGCGCTGCTGCACGCCGCGCCCGGCGGACCGTTCGACACCGAAAAATCCGCGCCGCCGGAAGTGCAGGCCGCGCTCGCGAAGCAATTCCGGCTCGACCAGTCGCTGCCGTCGCAATACGCGCACTGGCTCGGTGACGTGTTGCGCGGCGATCTCGGGCCGTCGTTCCAGTACCCCGACTATCGCGTCGGCGAACTGATCGCGCTCGGCCTGCCGGTGACCGCGCTGACCGGCGGCATCGCGCTGTGCATCGCGTTCGGATTCGGGGTCCCGCTGGGACTGCTCGCCGCCTTGCGGCGCGGACGCGCGCTCGATCGCGTGCTGATGGGTGTGACCGGGCTCGGGCTGGCGATGCCGAAGTTCGTGGTCGCGCCGCTGCTGGTGCTGGTGTTCGCGGTGACGCTGCATTGGCTGCCCGGCGGGGGCTGGGACACGACCTCGCTCGCGAGCCTCCTGCGCAGCGCGATCCTGCCGGCGATCGCGCTGGCATTGCCGAACCTGGCCTACTGCGCGCGGATCAGCCGCAGTGCGTTCCTCGACGTGTTGTCCAGCGACTACCTGCGCGCCGCGCGCGCACGCGGGTTTTCGACCGCGCGCATCCTGCTCGTGCACGCGACTCCGCCGGCGCTGCTGCCGGTGATCGCCTGGCTCGGGCCCGCGCTGATCAACATCGTCAGCGGTTCGGCGGTGGTCGAACAGGTATTCGGCATTCCCGGCATGGGCCGCTACTTCGTGCAGGGCGCGCTCAACCGCGACTACACCCTGGTGCTGGGCGTGGTGCTGGTGGTCGGCGCGCTGATCGTGGCGATCAACGCGTTGACGGATGCGCTGCGTGCGTGGATCGATCCGCGGCTGCGCAATGCGGATGCATCGTAGCTTGCTACTTCTTCCGCAAGCGCTTGGTGATAAATGCTCCAGCCATCCAGCCAATGATCGGGGCAATCAACAGTGTTGGAGCAAGCCAATTCGCGTTCGCCGAATACGGATACTTCGCCGTGGCGACATTGACTCCCACCAAGGCCACTGCAAAGAACAAACTCACAAGTCCGCGCTCCCGCCAATTGCGCCAGCTTGGAAGTGAACAAAGAAACACGAGAATGAGTAGCAAGACACCGTAGGCAACATAGAGTGCGGTCGGATCACCGAGCGCTAGCGCCATTGGTGCATAGATGAGTCCGCCTGTCGCAGCACAAATCAATGGCAACCGTGTCCACATATTCGCTGCTCGATGGTTGATCCTGACGCTGAATATAGCGTGTCGGCAAGCACTCGCGATGCGGTCAATGACGCGTACCCCGTGTCTCGCGCATAATCATGCGAACACGGAGACACCATGCACAGCGGCTCGCTCGGAATCGTCCTGGTCTTCCTGCTCGCGGCGGTGATCGCGGTACCGCTGTTCCGCAAGCTCGGGCTGGGCGCGGTGCTGGGCTATCTCGCCGCGGGCGTCGCGCTGGGACCGGAAGGCATCCGCCTCGTCGACGATCCGGCCAGCATCCTGGGCGCGTCCGAGTTCGGCGTGGTGATGCTGCTGTTCATCATCGGCCTGGAACTCTCGCCGGCGCGGCTGTGGGTGATGCGCAAGCGCGTGTTCGGCATCGGCGGTGCGCAGGTCGCGCTGACCGCGGCCGCGCTCGGCGGATTGCTGATCGCGTACGGACTGCACGGCAAGGCCGCGTTCGTGGTTGGCGTCGGCCTCGCGCTGTCGTCCACCGCGGTGGGGCTGCAACTGCTCGCCGAACGCAAGGAACTCACCACCGATTTCGGAAGGCTCGCGTTCGCGATCCTGCTGTTCCAGGACCTCGCCGCGATCCCGCTGCTGGTCGCGATTCCGCTGCTCGCCGAAGGCCGCGAGGCGCTACCCTCGGCGCAACTCTGGCACGCCGCCTCGGTCGCGCTCGGCGCGATCGCGGCTGTGGTGGTCGGCGGCCGCCTGCTGCTGCGGCAATTGTTCCGCGTGGTCGCGCGCACGCAGATGCCGGAAGTGTTCACCGCGAGTTCGCTGCTCGTCGTCGCCGGCACCGCGTGGCTGATGCAGCTCGCGGGCTTGAGCATGGGTTTGGGCGCGTTCCTCGCGGGCGTGTTGCTCGCCGATTCGGAATTCCGTCACGAACTCGAGGCGCAGATCGAACCGTTCAAGGGCCTGCTGCTCGGCCTGTTCTTCATGGCGGTGGGCATGAGCCTGGACCTGAGACTGGTGGTCCGCGAGCCACTGCCGATCGCGGCAGGCGTCGCGATCCTGCTCGCGGTGAAAGCCGTGCTGCTGTTCGCGCTGGGCCGGCTCGGCAAGCTGCACAGCCGCAGCGCGTTGATGCTCGCCGCCGCGGCCGCCCTCGGTGGTGAGTTTGCGTTCGTGGTATTCGGCGAAGCCTTCAAGGCCGGGCTGATAGACGATGCCCTGCGCAATCGTCTCGTGGTGATCGTCGGTCTGTCGATGGCCGCGACGCCACTGCTGGTGATGCTCGCCTCGCGCTGGCTGCACGCGCATCCGGATCGTGCGCCGAAGCGTCCGTTCGACACGATCGAGAACGAGCATCCGCGCGTGATCATCGCCGGCTTCGGCCGCGTCGGGCAGATCGTCGGTCGCGTGCTCGCTGCGCAGAAAATCGCGTTCACCGCGCTGGAGACCGACGCCGAGCAGGTGGAGTTCGTGCGCCGCTTCGGCAACCAGGTGTATTTCGGCGATCCGGCGCGCGCCGAAGTGCTGCGTGCCACGCGCGCCGACAGCGCCGAGGTGTTCGTTGTCGCGACGGACGATCCGGACGCGAACGTGCGCACCGCGCGCATGATCAAGCGCCTGTTCCCGCACCTACGGGTCTATGCGCGCGCGCGCAACCGCCAGCACGTGTTCAAGCTGATGGACCTGGGCGTGGACAAAGTCGTGCGCGAGACCTTCGACGGCAGCCTGCGGCTGACGCGCTACGTGCTCGAAGGCCTGGGCTACCCGCGCGAGGTCGCCGCCGAACGCGTCGAGCGCTTCCGCACGCACGACGAGCGCGTGCTGCGCGAACAGCACCTGGTCTACGACGACGAGAGCGCGCTGCTGCAGACCACCCAGGAAGCACGGCGCGAACTCGAGTCGCTGTTCGAGGCCGATTCGGAATCCGATCCAAACATCGCACCGGTTTCCGAGGGCGAAGCCGCGAATTGATTGCGCGCGATTTCCGCCGGATCGGGCGCGTCGGCAGGGTATCCGCCGACCAATGCGAAATCCCAAACCGATCAATAAGTTAATATTGAGTTAAATGCAAGTTAAATAGAAGTAAATTTCTCGTAAAACTCCTGTCCTTCGCCCGTCGTACGCTGCGTTGTATCTGACGCAGAATGCACGAGGGGAAACCTGCCGTGCCCTGCCGCGCAACGCCGCTTTCCGCCGCTGACGGACGGCGGCGGTGCGCGCCCATCGGCCACCACCCTCGGCTCGGAGTCCGGACGCGTCATGGATCTTCTGCGGTTTCTGCTGCAACTCCCCCTGCGCCTGCTGACCTGGTTGCGCTCGGGATTGGCGTGGGCGCTCAAGCCGGTGGTCGGCGAAGTGGCCTGGACGGCGCCGGAATGGGTGCGCGTCGTGCAGCGAAATCCGCGCCAGTCGGCGCAGGCCGCATTGATCGTGCTGATCGCCGGCGCCGGCAGTTACTACGGCTGGCAATGGTGGAAGAACCGCCCGCATCCGCCCGAGCCCGAACGCATCACCTGGCAATTGCACGCGCCGGCGATCACCGACTACACCCAGCAGCCGATCGTCATCGATCCGCTCACGATGAACTTCTCCGCTTCCGCTGCTCCGATCGAAGCGGTCGGCAAGCCGGTGAGCGCGGGCATCGCGATCCAGCCCGCGGTGAAGGGCCAGTGGGCCTGGGTGGACGACAAGACCCTGAAGTTCACGCCGGCCGCGGATTGGCCGGTCGGCCAGCACTACGTCGTGAATTTTGATGCCACCAAGGCGTTCGCGCCGCATGTGTTGATGGCTGACGATCATTTCGAGTTCGACACGGTCGCCTTCAGCGCTCTGTTCGGCAAGGGCGAGTTCTACCAGGATCCGCAGGACGCGACTGCGAAGAAGATCATCCAGCAGGTCAATTTCAACTATCCGGTGGACACCGCGAAGTTCGAAAAGGCCGTTTCGTTGAACCTGCTGCAGGCAGACGGCAAGGACGGCACGGCGTTGCAGTTCTCGGTCACCTACGACCAGTACAAATTGCACGCGTTCGTGCATTCGCAGCCGCTGGCGCTGCCGCGCGACGACGGCGCGATCGCGGTGCGGCTCGCCAAGGGCGTGTGCAGCGCGCGCGGCGGCGCCTGCACGGATTACGAACCGCAGTCACGCGTGCGCGTGCCCGGGCTGTACAGCCTGACCATCGACGACGTCCGCCCGACCCTCGTGGACAACGACCGTTACGAACCCGAACAGGTGCTCGTCGTGGACGTCGGCGGCGCCGTGCGCGACAGCGAACTGGCCGGATTGCTGCACGCCTGGGTGCTGCCCGCGCGCAATCCGCGACGTCCGCATTCCGAGGACGACACGGATCCGGACGACTGGGACGCGTCGGAAGTCAGCGAGACGGTGCTGCACCGCTCGCAGCCGTTGAAGTTCGAGACTGTGCCCACCGAACTCGAATACCAGCCGCTGCAAAGCTTCAAGTTCCACGCGCAGCCCAAGCAGCGCATCTACGTGCGCATCGAGCAGGGGCTGAAATCCTTCGGCGGCTACCTGCTCGGCAAGCCGCGCACGGACGTGATCACCGTACCGGAATATCCCAAGCTGCTGCGCTTCGTCGCCGACGGATCGCTGCTCTCGCTCAACGGCAGCAAGCGCATCTCGATCGTCTCGCGCAATATGCCGGGCATGCACCTGTCGGTCGGGCGCGTGCAACCCGAGCAGTTGCAGCACCTGGCGAGCCTCAACGAAGGCAACTACAGCCACCCGCGGCTGCCGTGGAACTTCGGCGAGGAACACATCGTCGATCGCTTCGAACTCAAGCGCGGCTTCGCCAAGGACGATCCGGGCCACGCGCATTACGAAGGCGTGGACCTTTCCGATTACCTCAAGGAAGGCAAGCACGGCGTGTTCCTGCTGCATCTGTCGGGCTACGACCCGGCCGCGGAAAAACGCAAGGCCGCCGCCGAAGCCAGGGCGCGCGCACGCGCGAAGGAAGGCACCGCACCGGCGGGCAAGGGCGAGAAGGACACCGTAGCGGATACGACGACGAATGACGAAAACGCCGCGAACGCAGGCGACGAGGGCGAAGGCGATTCCGGCGGATCCGAAGGCGAGGGCGACAGCGGCAACTCCGATTCGGCGAACGACAACCGGCTGATCCTCGTCACCGACCTGGGCCTGCTCGTGAAGAAATCGCTCGACGGCAGCCAGGGCGTGTTCGTGCAATCCATCCGCGGCGGCCAGCCGGTCGGCGACGCGACGGTGTCGGTGCTCGCGGTCAACGGCCAGACCTTGTTCTCGAAGGCCACCAACGCAGACGGCATGGTCGAGTTCCCGACGCTCAAGGGACTGGATCACGAGAAAAAACCGGTGATGTACCTGGTGAAGAAAGGCGACGACCTGTCGTTCCTGCCGATCGGCGGCAGCGACCGCCAGCTCGACTATTCGCGCTTCGACATCGGCGGCGATGCGAATGTGGTCAACCAGGGCACGCTGTCGGCCTACCTGTTCTCCGATCGCGGCATCTACCGTCCGGGCGACAGTTTCCACATCGGTCTGATCGTGCGCGCGGCGAGCTGGGCGCGCAGCGTCGCGGGCATTCCGCTGCAGGCCGAGATCGTCGATCCGCGCGGCATGACCGTGAAGCAATTGCCCATGACGTTCGATGCGACGGGCTTCGGCGAGCTTTCATACTCGACGCTGGAAACCGCGCCCACTGGCGCGTGGACGGTGAACCTTTACATCGTGCGCCAAGGCCACGCCGACACGCAGATAGGCAGCACCACCGTGCAGGTCAAGGAGTTCCTGCCCGATCGCATGAAAGTCGCGGCGAAACTTTCGCAACAAGTCGTCGAAGGCTGGGTGAAACCCGACGCGCTCAAAGGTCTGGTGGACGCGCAGAACCTGTTCGGCACGCCCGCCGCGAACCGCCGCGTCGAGGCATCGCTGACGCTGCGTCCGGCCTGGCCCGCGTTCCGCGGCTGGCCCGACTACCACTTCTACGACATCCGCCGCGCGAAGGAAGGCTTCGACGAAACCCTGCAGGACGGCCAGACCGACGACAGCGGCCACGCCGAGTTCGACCTGAACCTGAAGAAATACGCCGACGCGACCTATCAACTCTACTTCCTCGCCAAGGCGCACGAAGCCGAGGGCGGACGCAGCGTCGCCGCGGCCACGCAGGCGATGGTGTCGCGGAACGACTGGCTGGTCGGATACAAGTCCGCCGATGACCTGACCTACATCTCGCGAGGCGCGAAGCGCAGCGCGCACCTGGTCGCGATCGATCCGCAGGCGAAATCGATCGCGTTGGCCGACGTGAAAGCACGGCTGGTCGAACGCAAGTACGTTTCGGTGCTGACCAAGCAGGATTCGGGCGTCTACAAGTATGAGTCCAAGCTCAAGGAAATCCCGGCCTGGGAAAAATCGCTGGCGATTCCCGCGAACGGCCTGGATTACGCATTGCCGACCGACAAGCCGGGCGACTGGGCGCTGCTGGTCGTGCGCGCGAGCGACAACAAGGAAGTCAATCGCGTGTCGTGGACGGTCGCGGGCGCGGCGAACCTCTCGCGTTCGCTCGATCGCAACGCCGAGCTGCAGCTCAACCTCGACAGGAAGGACTACAAGCCCGGCGACACCGTGCAGGTCGCGATCCACGCGCCCTACACGGGTTCAGGCCTGATCACGATCGAGCGCGACAAGGTCTATGCATACGCGTGGTTCAAGGCGACGACGACCAGTTCGGTGCAGAAGATCACGGTGCCGAAGGATTTCGAGGGCAACGGCTACATCAACGTGCAGTTCGTGCGCGATCCGTCCTCCGACGAAGTTTTCATGAGCCCGCTGAGTTACGGCGTCGCGCCGTTCTCGGTGAACCTCGACGCGCGCCGCGACGTGCTGAGCGTGGACGCGCCCGCGCTGGTCAAGCCCGGCGATACGGTGACGTTCAAGCTGCATTCCGCACAACCGGCGAAGGCGGTCGTGTTCGCGGTGGACGAGGGCATCCTGCAGGTCGCGCGCTACAAGCTCGGCGATCCGCTGGACTTCTTCTTCCGCAAGCGGATGCTGGAGGTGAAGACCGCGCAGATCCTCGACCTGATCCTGCCCGACTTCGAGAAACTCATGGCCATGACGGCCGCGCCCGGCGGCGACGCCGATGCAGCGATCGCGCGCCAGCTCAATCCGTTCAAGCGCAAGCGCGACAAGCCTGTGGTGTTCTGGTCGGGAATTGTCGATATTGTCAACGGGCAGAAGGATTTCAGCTACACCGTTCCCGACTACTTCAACGGCAAGTTGCGGGTGATGGCGGTCGCGGTGTCGGCCGATCGCGTCGGCAGGGTCGAGAACTCGACCACCGTGCGCGGCGACTTCGTGCTCTCGCCGAACGTGCCGACCACGCTCGCGCCGGGCGACGAGGCCGAGGTCAGCGTCGGCGTCGCGAACAACCTCACCGGCCTGGCGAAAGCGGTGCCGATCGCGGTCACGCTCAAGACCGGCCCGCAGTTGCAGGTCGTCGGCAGCGCCGCGCAGACCGTGGATCTCGCGTCCATGCGCGAGGGCGTCGCGCTGTTCCGCGTCAAGGCGACCGATCGGCTCGGCTCGGGCAACCTCACGTTCGCCGCGAGCTACGGCGGCAAGTCGGCGAAGCAAAGCACCGACCTGTCCGTGCGTCCGGCCGCGGCCTACCGCACGCAGGTGGAAGTCGGCCGCGTCGCCGCGGGCACGCAGGTCGAGGAGACGAAGCTGCGCTCGCTGTACGACGCCTATGCCTCGCGCGACGCGGCGATGTCGCCGCTGCCGCTGGTGCTCGCGCAGGGCATCACCAGTTTCCTGGTGAACTACGACAACTACTGCAGCGAGCAGATCGTCAGCGCCGCGGTGCCGCGGCTGGTCGTCGCGAAGTGGCCGGTGGTGCCGGTGTTCGCGCACGCGCTCAAGCCGGCGTTCGGCCACGCGATCTCCAACGACGACGCGATCGCCAGCACGATCGACGCGCTCGCCTCGCGGCAGAACAGCGACGGCGGTTTCGGCGTGTGGAGCGCGACCACCGACGCCGATCCGTTCGTCTCGGTCTATGCGATGAACTTCCTGATCGAGGCGCGCGAGCGCGGCGTGAACGTGCCGCGCGGCATGATCGATGCCGGCGACAAGTACCTGCTCGAACTCGCCTCCGACAACGGCATGGATTCGCTGGAGAAGCTGCGCGCGCGCGCCTATGCGGTGTATCTGCTCACGCGCCAGGGTCAGGTCACGACCAACAACCTCGCCGCGGTGCAAAAGCGCCTGCAGGAAGCCCATCCGAACGAGTGGAAGGACGACCTCGCCGCCGCGTGGCTGGCCGCGTCCTACAAGCTGATGAAGCAGGACAAGCAGGCGAACGCGCTGATCGCCGGCCCGCAGGCGGCGCTCGCGCGCAACCTCGCCGACGAGCCCTACTTCTACGACTACTACTACGACCCGGCGATCCGCGACGCGAGCGTGCTCTACCTGCTCGCGAAGCATTTCCCGGATCGCGCCAAGGCGCTGCCGCCGCAGGTGTTGGAGAACATCGCCTGGCCGCTCGCGCACGACCGCTACAACACGACCTCGGCCGCGATGACGATCTACGCGCTCGACACCTACGCGACGCAGGCCGCCGACCAGCTCGACAAGCTCGCGATCCTCGCCGTCGGCGCCGACAACAACGCGCGCCCGATCGCAGCGGTCCAGGGCAACCTCGTGCAGGGCGGAAGCTGGGACGCGAACGCGCGCAAGCTGCGCTTCGTCAACCGCGGCACGCTCGCGGCATGGCACGTCGCGACCCAGGGCGGCTACGACCGCGGCGCGCCGAGCGCGGCGATCAAGGACGGCATCGAGATCACGCGCGACTACACCGACGCCGCGGGCAAGCCGCTGGCGCAGATCATCGTCGGCGCCGAGATCGACGTGCACGTGCGCATCCGCGCGACCGGTGAGAAGGGCATCGGCAACGTCGCAATCGTGGACCTGCTGCCCGGCGGCTTCGAGCCGGTGCTCACGCCGCCGGCGGAACCGGCCGCGACGACATCCGCATCCGACGAGGGCGATTCCGAAGAAGGTGGCGACGCGCAGCCTGGCGCGGCCGTGCAAGCCGCATGGCGTTCGCCGATCGGCTTGGCGACCTCGACGTGGTCGCCGCAGTACGCCGACATCCGCGAGGATCGCGTCGTGATCTACGGCACCGCGACACCGGACGTGCGCGAGTTCGTCTATCGGATCAAGGCGACGAACGCGGGCAAGTTCATCGTGCCGCCCGCCTACGGCGAGTCCATGTACGACAAGCGCATCCAGGCGCGTTCGCCCGGCGGCGGCGTGCTGACGGTGGTGCGGCCGCAGTGATCCGGACGGCCGTGTCTTCGTCCTCGGAGACACGACCGGCGGCAGACGACGATGCAGGCGTTGATCAAGAAAATCCGCGATGCGCTGAAACGCTGGCTGCTGCGCTGGCAGAACTGGCTCGTCGGCTGCGCGCTGGTCGCCGCGATCCTCGTCGGCATCCGCCTGTGGCCGCACCCGGCGCTGCGCGACGCGTTGCCGACTTCGACCGCGGTCTATGACGACCATGGCCGTCTGCTGCGGCTCACGCTCGCGAGCGACGAGCAGTACCGCCTGTGGGTGCCGCTGACGGATATCTCGCCACAACTCGTCGAAGGCGTGGAGCTGCACGAGGACCGCTGGTTCGGCTGGCATCCGGGTTTCAATCCGTGGGGACTCGCGCGCGGTGCGTGGATTACCTATGTGCGCCATCGCCATCCGCAGGGTGGTTCGACGATCACGATGCAGCTCGCGCGGCTGCTCTGGCATCTCGACACGCGCACACCATCCGGCAAGCTGCGCCAGATCGCGCGCGCGGTGCAGCTCGAGCTGTTCTACTCGAAGCGGCAGCTCCTCGAGGCCTACCTCAACGCCGCGCCGTTCGGCCGCAACGTGCAGGGCGTGGGCGCGGCGAGCCTGGCGTACTTCGGCAAGCCGGTGGCGCAACTCACGCTGCCCGAGGCCTTGACGCTCGCGGTGATTCCGCAGGATCCGAGCCGGCGCCTGCAGACTCGAATCACGCGCGGCGGCGACGATCCCGCGCTGATCAGCGCGCAACTCGCGACCGCGCGCAACGAACTGTACGCGCAATGGATCGGCAAGCATCCACGCGACGACGCCGCGAAGCCGCTGTTCGCGCTGCCGCTGAACCTGCGTCCACTTTCGCAACTGCCGTTCGAGGCGCCGCACGCGGTCGAGCAGGCGCTCGCCGAACAGCGCGTGTCAGCAAACGGCACGCCGCCGCGCCTGGTCACCACGATCGATCTTGCCTTGCAGCACAGCCTGGAACGGCAGGTCGCACGCTACATCGAACGCAGCCGCTCACGCGGCATCGTCAACGCCAGCGCGATCCTCGTGGACACGCGCGACATGGGCATCAAGGCGATGGTCGGTTCAGCCGATTACCGCAACGCGGCGATCGAGGGACAGGTCAACGGCACGCTCGCGAAGCGCTCGCCGGGCTCGACGCTCAAGCCTTTCATCTACGCGCTGGGATTCGACCAGGGCGTGCTGCATCCGCAGACCGTGCTGCGCGACGTGCCGACGTCGTTCGGACCGTACACGCCGGAAAATTTCGACGGGCATTTCCTCGGACCGGTCACCGCGACGCAGGCGCTGATCCGCAGCCGCAACATTCCGGCGGTGTGGATCGCCTCGCAACTCGACAAGCCGAGCCTCTACGATTTCCTCCACCAGGCCGGCGTGAGCCGCATGGCGAGCGCGTCGCACTACGGACTCGCGCTCGTGCTCGGCGGCGGCGAAGTCACGCCGCAGGAACTCGCGGGCCTGTACGCGATGCTCGCCAACGGCGGCGTGCTGCGTCCGCTGCGGCTGCGCGCCGACGAACGCCCCGAGCAAGGCACGCGCCTGCTCAGCGAGGAAGCGAGCTTCATGGTCAACGACATCCTGCGCCAGAACCCGCGCCCGGACGAGGCGACCGGCGCGCAGCCCTCAACGCTGCACGTGCGCTGGAAGACCGGCACCTCGTGGGCTTTCCGCGACGCGTGGACCGCGGGCAGTTTCGGCCCGTACGTGCTCGTCGTGTGGATCGGCAATTTCGACGACAGTTCCAACCCGGCGTTCGTCGGCATTGATGCGGCCGCGCCGCTGTTCTTCCAGATCGCCGACGCGCTCGCGGCCGAACACGTGCCGCTGCCCGAGACGATCCAGACGCCGCCGGGCGAACTCAAGCGCGTGCAGGTCTGCCTCGACAGCGGCGAGTTGCCGAACCAGTGGTGTCCGCAGACCGGCTGGACCTGGTTCATCCCGGGCAAGTCGCCAATCAGGATCAGCAGCGTGCATCGTCCGGTGGTGATGGACGACGCGACCGGCCAACCTGCCTGCCCGCCGTACAACGGTCGCACGCACATCGAGGTCTATGAATACTGGCCGTCGGACCTGCAGCAGGTGTTCGCGCAGGCCGGAATGCCGCGGCGCGCGCCGCCGAGCAATCCCGACTGCCCGGACGCGGGCCAGATCGCCGGCGACGCGCCGAAGATCACCTCGCCGCTGCGCGGCAGCACCTACGCGATGCGCCTGCACCAATCCGAACCCGAGCAGATCGCCTTCATCGCGACCGCCGACGCCGACGCGCACGCGCTGTTCTGGTTCGTCAACGACGCCTACCTCGGCCGCAGCACGCCGGGCACGACGCTGTTCTGGCAACCGCAGGGCGCGGGACATTACGACGTACGCGTGGTGGATGATCGCGGGCGCGCGGACCAGCGGCCGCTGGAGGTCAGCCTCGTCGAGTGATGCCGACTGCGCGGTTGTTCGCTATCGGCCAATTCCGAACCGTCGCGATATCATGCGCTGCGGCCCGCAGGGCTGCTTGGCTCGGTCTAGCCCTCGGTGGGTCATGATCATTTTGAATCGTCGAATTGGTCGCCTTGGATATGTGCTTTGTTCGTTGCCGCTTTATGCGGTCATATTCGTGTTGATTCAAAACGCCGACCACCATGTCTGGCGTGTTGAAGGCGATCCAAAACGATTGGCGCTATGGCTTGCACTCTTGTTGTGGTCGATTCTAACTACCGCTTGGCGTTGTCACGACTTCAATAAATCGGCTTGGTCAAACTTTTGGACAGAACAGGCGCCGATAGTGGGTCCTTTCTTTGCACTATGGGATCTGGTGGCAAAGCCGGGCACGCCCGGACACAACTCGTATGGTCCTGAGCCGCGTATCTAACGAAAGCCATCCAAACGAACTAGTAGCGCAGGGCGAAGTCTTGTTGTTATCCGACATACGCGACTGACCAAAATGAGTCGGTTTGCGACATTCAAGCTAAGCGCGACGTGCGTCCGTCAGGATCGCGGCTCACGCAGGAAACGCGCGATCGTCGGTGTGCCCGCACGCAGCGGCTCGAATTCGGCCGCGATATCCACGTAACCGCGCGATAGCGCGAGGTCGTAGGGCGTGCGACCGAGCGCGTCGTGCGGCCGGCGTTCGGCGCCCGCGGCGATCAGGCGTTTCACCACGCGCGCCAGCCCGTGCAGCGCGGCGAGGTGGATCGGCGTGAAACCGCGGTGGTCGCGCGCTTCCAGCGACACGCCTTCGTTGAGCAGGTATTCCATCGCCTCGAGCACCAGCCCTTCGTCGCAGGGCGTGCCCGGCTCGACGCCTGCGCCGAGCAGCAGCATCAGCGGCGTCTGCCCGTTCTTGCTCGTCGCATCCGCATCGGCGCCGGAGAGCAGCAATGTGTCGAACAGTGCGAGCACGCGCTGGCGTTCGCGCGCCTGGAACGCGTAGTTCGCAGCGCAGTGCAGCGCGTTGAGGCCACGTTCGTCGCGGCGCTGCAGGTCGGCGCGGTGCGCGAGCAGGCGCGCGACCATTTCCGGCAGGCCCAGCGCGGCGGCGAGCATCAGCGGGGTGACGCCGCTGGACAGCGGCTGGTCCACCTGCGCGCCATGCGCGAGCAGCAGTTCGACGATCTGCGGATGGCGCATGCTCACCGCGGCGCTGAGCGCGGTCGCGCCAGTCGCCGCCGCGAGGCCGGTGTGCGCGCCGCGTTGCAGGAGGATTTCGACCGCGGGCAATTGGCCGCCTCCCGCCGCGCGCAGCAGCGCGGTGCAGCCCTGCGAATCCACCGCATCGATCGGCAGTCCGAGGTCGAGCAGGCGCTGCACCGCGCCCGCGTCGCCGACCATCGCCGCGGCCGGCAGATCGGTGGGCTGCAGCGCGCGCAGCGGCAAGCGCCAGCCGCGCCAGTCCAGCCACA
>CAYUXZ010000049.1:0-19421 GCA_964449135.1 uncultured Gammaproteobacteria bacterium | reverse complement strand
GGCAGCAGCGTGCCGCCGGCGCCGTGGACGATGCACTTGGGTACACCGGTCGTGCCCGAGGAATACATGACATAAAGCGGATGATCGAACGGCGTGCTCACAAACTCCAGTTCGCTGCCCGCGTGCGGCGCGACGAAATCCGGCAACAACACCGCGTCGCGCAGGCCTTCCAGCGACGGCGCGGCATTCAGGTACGGCACCACGACCACGCATTCGATGCTGGCGATGCGTTCGAGCACGCCGGCGACTTTCTTCAAACTGTCAAAAGTCTTGCCGCCGTAGGCGTAGCCGTCCGCGCAGAACAGCAGCTTCGGCCGGATCTGGCCGAAGCGATCGACCACGCCCTCGATGCCGAAGTCCGGCGAGCACGAGGACCAGGTCGCGCCCAGCGAGGTTGCCGCGAGCATCGCGATCACCGTCGCGGGCAAGTTGGGCATGAAACCCGCGACGCGATCGCCGAGCGCCACGCCGCGAGCCTTCATCGCCGCGGCAAGCGCGCCGACCTGTTCGTGCAGATCGGCATAACTGATTTCGTGCGCGGCGCCGTTCTCGCCGCTGAAGAGCAGCGCCGTGCGGTCGTCGCGATAACGCAGCAGGTTCTGCGCGAAGTTCAGGCGAACGTCCGGGAACCAGGTCGCGCCGGGCATCTTTTCCGCATCGACGAGCACGCGCTCGTGGTCGCCGCTGGCCTTGATGCCGCAGAAATCCCAGACCAGCGTCCAGAACTTTTCCGGGCTGCGGACCGAGAAGTCGTAGAGCGCGCGGTAATCGTGCAGGTCCGTGTGCGGGTTGAGCTCGCGCGCATAGCGCATGAAGCGCGACAGGTTCGCGCTGTCGATGCGGTCCCGGCTCGGTTCCCAGATCGGCTTGTCGATCGTGGCTGGCATGGCGCTCCCGTCGATTGCCTCGGCGATGCGCCTTACAGCGCCGCCGTCAGCTCCGGCACCAGCTGGAACAGGTCGCCGACCAGGCCGATGTCGGCGACCTCGAAGATTGGCGCATCGCCGTCCTTGTTGATCGCCACGATCGTGCCGGCGTCCTTGATGCCGGTCAGGTGCTGGATCGCGCCGGAGATGCCGATCGCGACGTAGAGTTCGGGCGCGATGATCTTGCCGGTCTGGCCGACCTGCATGTCGTTGGGCACGTAGCCTGCGTCCACGGCGGCGCGCGAGGCGCCCACGCCCGCGCCGAGCTTGTCGGCGAGCGCGTAGAGGATCGAGAAATTCTCCGCGGAACCGAACGCGCGACCGCCGGAAACGACGCGCGCGGCGCTCTGCAGGTCGGGGCGATCGGACTTGCCGGCCTTGAGTTCGACGAAACGCGTGTGCGTCGGCAGTGCGGCATCGACGGCGACGGTTTCCACGGGCGCAGTGCCGCCTTCGCCTGCGGCCGGCCACGAGGCGGTACGGATGGTCGCGACCACCGGGTCGGCGCTGGGCACCTGCATGGTGAGGATCGCGTTGCCCGCATAGATCGGTCGCTGGAAAGTGTGCGTGTCCTCGACCTTCATGATGTCGGACACCTGCGAGACATTCAGCAGCGCGGCCACGCAGGGCATCAGGTCCTTGCCGAAGGTCGTCGACGGACCGAACACGTGCGAGTAGCCCGCCGCGAGTTTCGCGACCTGCGGAGCGAGCACCTGCGCGAGCGCGTTCGCGTTCGCCGCGTTCGCGACTGCGAGCACGCGCGAGACGCCCGCGATCGTCGCGGCCTGCGCAGCAACGCTGGACGGGTCGGACGCGAGCACGGCGATGTCGATCGCCTCGGCGCCCAGCGCCTTCGCGGCGCTCACGCACTTCGCGGTGGCAGGATTGAGCTTGCCGTCGAGGTGTTCGGCGACGATCAGTACCTTGCTCATCACAGTAATCCTTTCGCTTTCAGCGCATCGATCAGTTCCGGCACCGACTTCACCATCACGCCGCGCTGGCGCCTGGCCGGCGGGGCGTAGCGCAGCGCCTTGAGTTCGTGGCCATGGTCCACGCCGAGATCGTCGAACTTGATCGTCTCCAGCGGCTTGGACTTGGCCTTCATGATGTCCGGCAGCTTGATGAAGCGCGGCTCGTTCAGGCGCAGGTCGGTGGTGACCACCGCGGGCAGGTCGACTTCGAGTGTTTCCAGGCCCGCATCGACCTCGCGCACGACCGTGGCCTTGCCGTCGGCGACGTCGAGCTTGCCCGCGAAGGTCGCCTGCGGGCGACCCCACAAAGTCGCGAGCATCTGCCCGGTCTGGTTGCAGTCGTCGTCGATCGCCTGCTTGCCGAGGATCACCAGGCCCGGTTGTTCGCGCTCGACGAGCTTGAGCAGGGCGCGTGCGGCGGTCAGCGGCGGCGGCGCGGTGTCGGTGACCACGTGGATCGCGCGGTTCGCGCCCATCGCCAGGCCGTTGCGCAGGTGCGCCTGCGCGTCGGCGGGCGCGAGCGTCGCGACCACGACTTCGGTCGCGATGCCCTTTTCGCGCAGGCGCAACGCTTCCTCGAGCGCGATCTCGTCGAACGGATTCGGCGAGAGCTTGACGCCATCGGTGACGACGCCGCTGCCGTCGGGCTTGACCTGGATGCGGACGTTGAAATCGACGACGCGCTTGTAGGCGACCAGGATTTTCATGCGGCACGATCCACTTATTTGCCGCGGGTCGCGGCGAAAGGATCGCCATTCTACCGTATGCGGCGATCGGCTCTGTCGGGTTTGCGACGGTCGGCTGGCGGCGCGGGCGGTTGGTCGGAGGCGGGGCCCGGAAGCCGCATCCGCAGCGCTTCCACGAAGCGCACTGCAGCGCCAGGCCCGTGGTCGAGGAACACCGACGGCTCGGCGAGTTCGAGTTCGAGCACGCGCGGCGCGCCGTCGGCCGCGCGGATCAGGTCCACGCGCGCATAGGCCAGCGGAAACTCCGCTTCGACGAGTCCGGCATCGAAGAGCTGTGGCAGCGCCGCGATGACGGCATCGCCCAGCGCGCGTTCGTCGCCGCCGGGTTCTCGCGGCTGGATGTGCTCGGCAGCGAACAGCGCGCGCGTCGAACCTTCGTCCGCGCGCAGCAGCGGCCCCTTGCGGATCGAATGACTGTACGCACCATCGAAATAGAGAAGCGCGGTCTCGCCTTGGGCGTCGACCGACGCGAAGTAGGGCTGCATCAGCACGCTGCGTTTTGTGTCGAGCAGGTGCCGTGCGTGTTCGCGCATCGCGGTCACCGCCGTGCGTGAATGCCGGCGCGCGTCGCGAGAACCGGCGCCGATCGCGGGCTTGATCACGATCTGCGCGGCATCCGGATGCGCGGTCAGGAACGCGTCGATGCGCGCGTATGCTTCCTCGCCGGGCTCGATGAAGGCGCTGGGCACGATCGCGATGCCGGCGGCTTCGAGCTGCCCGAGGTAGTGCTTGTCGGTGTTCCAGTACACCACGGAAAGCGGATTGAGCAGGCGCGTGGTTTTTGAGGTGGCCTCGCACCAGCGCAGGAACTCGGGCAGGCGCGTGCTGTAGTCCCAGGTCGAGCGCAGCACGACGAGGTCGTAGCGCGTCCACGAAACGGTGGGATCGTCCCACGCACGCACGTCGGCCTGCAGATCCGCTTCACGCAGCGCCGCTAGCAGCGGCGGCATGTCTTCGTCGAGCGCGTGCGCGGCGACGGCGGTCACGAGGGCGATGCGGGACATGCCCGGATTTTCGCACAGCCGGACGCGACGGCGGTTACAATGAGCGCCGGCTCACAGACCGCGATCGCTCCATGTCCGCCAGCGCTTCCAACCAGCCCGCCGCACAGGCCAACGCCGAGCGCCGCTACGAGGTCCGTCGCGCGGACCTGCCGGTGTCCTGCCCACTGCCCGCGATGGCGCTGTGGAATTCGCATCCGCGCGTCTATCTGCCGCTGGAGGAAGAGGGCAGTTGCACCTGTCCGTACTGCGGCGCGCAGTTCACTCTGATCGATTGAGCCGCGTCGGGCCGTGATGCGCCCGCTCACCGTCGTGCAACTGCTGCCCGCACTGGACGCGGGCGGCGTCGAGCGCTCCACGATCGAGATCGCCGCGGCCCTGCGTGAAGCCGGCCACCGCGCGATCGTGGTCTCGGCCGGTGGACGGCTGCTGCCGGAACTGCAGGCGACCGGCGCCGAGCATGTCGCGATGGACATCGGCCGCAAGTCGCCGATCGTGCTGCGCCGCATCCCGGCGCTGCGCGCGCTGCTGCGCAATGCGCGCGCCGACATCGTGCACGCGCGTTCGCGCCTGCCGGCGTGGATCGCGCTCGCCGCGTTGCGCGGCATGGAGGCGCCGCCGCGGTTCGTCACCACCGTACACGGATTGAACTCGCCGGGCCGCTACAGCGGCGTGATGTTGCGCGGGCAGCGCGTGATCTGCGTGTCGGAAACCGTGCGCGACTACGTGCTGTGGCATTGGCCGCAGACCGATCCGGCGCGACTGACGGTGATTCCGCGCGGCGTGGATCCGTGCGCGTATTCGCCAGATACCGTGCTCGATGCGAAGTGGCGCAATGAATTCCTGGCGACGTATCCGCAGCTCGCCGCCGGCCGTCTGCTGACGCTGCCTGCGCGCGGCACGCGGCTGAAAGGCCACGCGCACGCATTGCGGCTGCTTGCGGCTTTGCGTGCCGATGGCGTGGATGCGCGTCTGTTGCTCGCAGGCGTCGCACAGTCCGGACGCGAGCGCTATCTGCGCGAGCTGCGCGCGCAGGCTGAAGCGCGGGGTCTGCGCGACGCCGTCGCGTTCGCGCCGCCGCTCGCGGACATGCGTTCCGTGTACGCGCTGTCCGATCTGGTGCTGCAGTTGTCCGACCAACCCGAATCCTTCGGTCGCACCGTGCTCGAGGCGCTGTGCAGTGGCCGCGCGGTGCTGGGCTGGGAGCATGGCGGCGTCGGCGAGCTGCTGCGCGAACTGTTCCCGGCCGGCGCGGTCGCGCTCGGCGATGCGCAGACGCTGGTCGCGCGCGCGAAATCGCTGCTCGAATCGCCACGGCCGGACATCGCGCTGCCGGATCGTTATACCCTTGCGCGCATGCAAGCCGGCACGCTCTCGTTGTATGCGGACCTCGTCGATGACGACCACTGATTCGACACCACGCGCAAGCTGGGCGCCGTGGGCGGTGCTCGCCTTCGTCGCGCTCTGGCCCTGGCCCGGCATCGCCGATGGCGTGCTTTCGCTGGGCGCGGTCGTCACCCTGCTCTGGTTGGGCGTGCGCCGTTTCCGCGGCAGCGACGCGCTGCTCAGCCGCGAGGCCTGGGCGCTGACCAGCGCGCTGTTCTTCAGCTACTGGCTGCCGGAACTGCTCTCGAGCTTCGATGCGATCGACCCGCTGCGCAGCCTGCGCGAAGTCGCGGTCGACCTGCGCTACCTGCCGTTTCTCTGGCTCGCGGCGATCGCCGTGCATCGCGAGGACGATCGCCGCGCCGTGTTCACTGGCATCGCCGTGATCGCGTTGCTATGGACGCTGGATGGGCTCGTGCAGACGGCGACCGGCTGGAGCCTGGGCGGGCACGCGGCCGATCGCGTCAGCGGAATCTTCGGCAAGCACCTGCGCCTGGGTCAGGTGCTCGCCAGTCTTGCCGCATTCCCGCTGGCCGTCGTCGCACGGCGCACCGGCACGATCGGCTGGTTGCTGGTCGCGATTGGGTTCGGCGTCGTGATCCTGTACGCAGGTTCGCGCGCGGCGTGGCTGACCTTCGCGCTGGTACTGGTCTTCAGCGGCAGGCGGCTGCTCGGATGGAAGAGGCTGCTCGGCGTGTTCGCCGCCGGCATCATCGGCGCGGCCGCGCTCGCGGCGATGTTCCCGCGCGACCTGCACGAACGCATCGAGCGCACCGAGGCGGTGTTCTCCGGCGATGCCGCGGGCCTGGATCGCGCGCTCTCCGGGCGGCTGCGCATCTGGGAAGCCGCGCTGTGCATGATCTGCGAGCATCCGATCAACGGCGTCGGCGTGCGCGGTTATCGCGATGCCTACGCAGGCTGCGCGCCGAAGCTCGGTCCGCCGGCCTGGGGCAGCGGAGGCGCGTTGCACGCGCACCAGATCGTGCTGGAAATCCTCAGCGAAACCGGCGTGCTCGGCTTGATCCTCTGGCTGGTCGGTGCGGCGATCGCGATCCGCGCGTGGCGGTTCGCGGGACCGTCTGCTCGCGCGCGTGCGGCGATCCCCGCGGTCGCGCTCGCGGTGACGGTGTTCCCGCTGAACACGCACCTCGCGTTCTATTCGAGCTTCTGGGGTGGCGTCTTCCTGCTGCTGACCGCACTCTACGCGGGCGCGCTGTTCGGCGAGGACGCGGAGGCCTCGGCCGCATGAGCCGCGCACCGCTCAGCGGCGTGGTCACGACCTTCAACAACGCAGCGACGCTGGACGAATGCCTGGCCTCGCTCGCGTTCTGCGACGAACTCGTGGTGCTCGACTCGGGTTCGACCGATGCGACGCTCGCGATCGCGAAGCAGCACGACGCGCATGTGCACGCTCAGGAGTTCGCCGGCTATTCCGCGCAGAAGCAGGCCGCGATCGATCTCGCGCAGCACGATTGGGTGCTGCTGCTCGACGCCGACGAATTCCTGCTCGATCCGGCGCGCGCGATCATCGAGCGCGAACTCGCCGCGCCGCGCGCCGACGGCTATCGCCTGCCGCGGCAAGAATGGCTGTTCTGGCGCTGGCCGCATCCGTGGACCGCGCCGAACTGGCAGACGCGACTGTTGCGGCGTTCGCACGGACGCATGAACCAGGTGCCGGTGCACGCCGAGCCGGAAGTCGACGGTCGCGTGCTCGATCTGCGCGCGCCGTTTCGTCATCGAGGCGAAGCGAGCCTCGCGGTGCGCGTGGACAAGATCAACCGCTATTCCAGCGGCCTGGTCGTGCACAAGCGCGGCGCGTCCTTCGTCGGGCTGCGCATGCTGCTGTACCCGTGGGTGGCCTTTGCTCGGATGTACGTCCTCAAACGCTATTTCCTCAATGGCTGGGCCGGCTTCACCGCCGCGCGCGTGCACGCGTTCTACGCCTTCCTGAAGTACGCCAAGCTCCACGAGGCGAATCGTCCGGTTCGCAATTCTTCGGCCGACGAACAGCCGCAGCTCTGAAACAAGCCAAGGCGGAGTACAGTTCTTGTCCGGTCCCGCGCGTCCGCCGCGTTGGATCGAGTGTCAGCAGTCACGTATCACCGGAGCCCAGCCATGAAACCTTCGTATCGTTCGATGCTTGTCTGTTTCTGCGGCGTGGTGTTCGCCGCCCAGGCTCAGGCCACCGTACAGGGCAGCTGCAATTATCAGGGGCGCAACATGGCGCTGAGCGACGGCATCGCCGCGCGCGTGGCCGACGAGGACGATGCCGAATCGCCGCCGCGCACGAACATCTGGCTGAGTTCGGCCGCACTCGATCACGCCGCGCTCGCGGCCCTCGCGCCGGGCAAGCTCGACGACGCGATCACGCAGCAGGTGATGGAACACGACAGCGCGGAATTGCGGCTGCGGCTGGATTCCGACGGAAAGGTCGTTGAATCCCTGCAGCTCTACGTGCCGCCCGGAAACAATGTCTCGTTCTCCAGCAACGCGGTCGGCACGCTCACGCTCAAGTCCTCCGCTGCGGGCCATGTCGCCGGCAGTTTTGCGGTGACCCAGGACGAATGGCGCTGCAAGGCAACGTTCGATCTCGGCGGTGGCGCAGCGGCAGCGAAAGGCGCCGCCGCGAAACCCGTTGCAGTGCCCGTCGCTCCGGGACAGCCGCTACCGGCCGGTGGTGGCGAACCGGGCAAGGCCTACATGGCACTGCATCGCGCGGCACAGGCAGGCAATGCCGACGCGATCATTCCGTTGCTCGATCATGATCGCGCGGCCGAGATGCGTGCGTCGCGCAGCAAGCCGGAATTCCCGCAGATGCTCGCGATGATCCGCATGATGGAGCCCGCGGAAGTGCACATCGTGTCCGGGCGCGTGAACGGCGACCAGGCGAGCCTGCAACTCGCGGGCAAGGATTCCGACGGCAGCGCGATGACGGGCGAGGTCAAGCTGGTGCGCGAAGGCGGACAGTGGAAGGTTGCGAGCGTGTCCAGCGAATCCAAGGCCAGCCACTGAAGTCCGTTCAATACGCGATCGGCGGCGCGCCCGGCGGCCGGCGCTTGAAGCGGCGGTGGATCCACAGGTACTGCGCGGGCGCCTCGCGCACCATCGCCTCGATCGCGGCGTTGATGCGCGCGGTGTCGACGGCCGCATCGGACGAGGGGAAATCCGCGAATCCGCGATCGATGCGCAGCACGTAGCGTCCGCCTTCGCGGTGGTGGAAGAACGGCAGCACCGCGCATCCGGATACGCGCGCGAGCTGGTGGGTCGCGGTGATCGTCGCCGCGGGAATCCCGAAGAACGGCGCGAACACGGTGTCCTTGCCGAGCATGTCCTGGTCGGGCGCGTACCAGAGCACGCCGCCTTCCTTGAGGCAGCGCAGCGCGGGGCGCAGCTCCTGCTGGCGGAACATCGCCGCGGCGTAGCGCAGGCGTCCGCGCAGCACGGCCCATTCCAGCACCGCGCCGCGATGGCGGCGGTACATGCCCGCGAGCGGCACATGGTCGCAGAGCAGGCGGCCGCAGATTTCCAGATTGAGGAAATGTCCCGAAACCAGCAGCACGCCGTGGCCGCGCGCGACTGCCGCCTGCAAGTGCTCGAGCCCGTCGATGCGCACCGTGCGTCGCAGCGGCGCGATCGATCCCCACCACGCGCGCGCGAATTCGAACAGCCCGATGCCGAGCGCGGCGAAGTGCTCGCGCAGCAGGCGCTTGCGCGCGGTCTCGTCGAGCTCGGGATAGCACAGCGCGAGATTGATCCGCCCGGCGCGACGGCGCGCGGTCGCGAAGAAATACGCCAGCGATCCGAGGATGCGCCCGAGCGCGCGCTGCACCGGCCACGGAATCCACGCCGCAATCCATCCGGCGCCCACGCCGATCCAGCCCGCCCAGTGGCGCGGAGCAAAAGAAGGGCGGGCAAGCGTCGGCATCGCGGGATTCTAGCGGCCTCCGGTATCCTGCGCCGATGAAATTGACGTTCTGGCAACGCCTGCTGCGCACCGCGTATGCCTGCGTGATGTATGCGCTGGTGCCGGTGATGCTCTATCACCTGGTCTGGCGCGGCCTGCGCGACCGCAGCTATTTCCGTCGCTGGAGCGAGCGTTTCGGCTGGTACGCGGACGCGCCGATGGCCGGGTCGCTGTGGGTGCACGCGGTGTCGGTCGGCGAGGTCAACGCCGCCGCGCCGTTGATCGATGCGCTGCGCGCGCGCTGGCCGGAGATTCCATTGGTCGTCACCACCACCACGCCGACCGGCGCGGCGCGCGTGCAGGCGCTGTGGAAAGGCGCGGTGCGCCACCTGTATTTCCCCTACGACCTGCCCGGCATGGTGCGGCGTTTTCTCGCGCAGTTGCGACCGCGGCTCGCGGTGGTGATGGAGACCGAGATCTGGCCGAACCTCTATGTCGCGATCGGTCGCGCCGGCATTCCGCTGGCGATGGTCAATGCGCGCCTGTCGCAGCGCTCGTGGCGCGGATACCAGCCGCTGCTGCCGCTGATCCGACTGACCCTGTCGCAGCCGACGCTGATCGCAGCGCAGTCGCAGGAGGACGCGCGCCGCCTGCGCAGCGTGGGCGCGCCCGCCGAACGCGTGCGCGTGGTCGGCAACCTCAAGTACGACCTGCGCGTTCCGGACGGCCTCGACGTGCTCGCCAAGCAACGTCGTGCGGCCTGGGGCAGCGGACGGCCGGTGTGGATCGCGGCGAGCACGCACGAGGACGAACAGGCGCCTGTGCTGGCCGTGCACGCGCGCCTGCGCGAGCGTTTCCCGGATCTGTTGCTGCTGTGGGCGCCGCGCCATCCAGAGCGCTTCGCGAGCGTCGTCGAAGCCTGTGTGGGACACGGTTTTCGTACACACACACGCAGTGCGGACGCAAACGCGCAGGCCGACACCGAGTGCTTCGTGATCGACAGCCTCGGCGAGCTGATGGGCTTCTACGCGGCCGCGGACGTGGCTTTCGTCGGGGGCTCGCTGCAGGCGATCGGCGGACACAACGTGCTCGAACCGGCGGCGCTGGGCGTGCCGTCGGTGGTCGGGCCGCACACCTTCAACTTCGCCGAGGCGACCGCGTTGTTGCGCGAGGAAAGCGCGCTATTGCAGGTCGTGGACGCGGACGAATTGCAGCGCGCGCTGGGCGACCTGCTCGCCGATGCGCCGCGCCGTCTGGCGATGGGCGCGGCCGGACGGCTGACGGTGGAACGCGAGCGCGGCGCGCTTGCGCGCACCCTTGATCTCATCGAAACGCTGATGCGTCCGGGCTGACCACAGCGGTCAGTGATGGCGGTGGCGGCGATGCTTCTTCGCAGGCGCGGCCGGCTTGTTCTCGCTCGTGCCGTTCGCGGGCTCAGCGGTCGAAGCGGCGGCTGCGCTGATTTCCGGCGGCGGGACCAGGGCGGCTTCCGCGTCGTTGACCAGCAGCGAATTCACCCCGGCGATGTCGTCGGCGTGGATGTCGCCGGCGGCCTGCTTGAGCAGCAGCGAATTCACGACGAAATTGTTGCGCGCGCGCGCGTAGTCGCGTTCGGCCGAGAACAGCTGTTGCTCGTTGATCAGCACATCCACGATCGTGCGCGTGCCGACTTCCAGTCCGGTCTGAGTCGCATCCAGCGCGGTCTGCGCCGACTTCAGCGCCTGCTTGCGCGCGGCGACCTCGGTCAGTCCCGCCATCGTCGCGTGGAAGGAGTTGCGCGCCTGGCGCTGGATCGAGCGGCGGGTCTGCTCCAGCGTGTCCGCGGCGGCGTCGCGTGACGCGAGCGCCTGGCGCACGCGACCCGACACCGCGAAGCCGGAGAAGATCGGCACCTGCAAGACCAGCGAATAGGTCGGGCCTTTGCTGGCGCTCGTCGCCGGAATTGGAACCGGAACCCCGCTGACCGAGAAAGTTCCCCACTGCGCGCGATCGCCGTAGGTCGCATTGAACGCCAGGGTCGGCAGATGGCCCGCGCGCGCGGTGTCGACATCGTGATTCGCGGCATCCAGCGCGAGCTGCTGCGCGCGGATCTGCGGATTGCCGTCCACGGCTTTCCTGATCCAGGCTTCTTCGTCCGCGGGCGTCGGCGCGGTCGGCACGAAATCGGGAGACAGGCCCTTGAGGTGTTCGATCGGGGCGCCGGTGATCTCGGTCAAGGCCTCTCGCGCGTCGGACAGCGCGGTCTCGAAACCGATCGTCTGCGCGCGCGCGATGTCGTATTGCGCCTGCGCTTCCTGCGCGTCGGTGATCGGCGCGAGGCCGACCTGCAGACGCACATTGGCCTGGTCGAGCTGGCGCTTGAGCGCGCGTTCCTGCGCGCGCGAGGAGGCCAGGTCCTGGATCGCGCTGAGCACGTTGAAATAGGCTTGCGCGACGCGGGTGATCAGCGCGTCGGCGGCGCTGTCGTAGAGCGCGTCGGACTGCGCGGCACGGCTGCGACTGGCCTTCAGTTTCGTGTAGTTGGAATGATCGTAGATGCTCTGCTGCAGGTTCAGCGTGTAGCTACGGTTGGTGGTATCGCTGCTGCCAGTAGTGGGTCCAAAAACGATGTTGTGGTTGCCGTCGAGATGCTGTGAGACCGAACTGCTGGTGCCATGGCTTTTCGAAAGATCCTCGCTCGCGCTGATTTGCGGCAACAGCGCAGAACGCGAAATGCCGATGCCTTCATCCTGCGCGCGCTTGTTGGCTTCGGAACCGGCGAGTACCGGATCGCTCTGGCGGGCGAGGTCGTAGGCCTGCTGCAGGTCGCCGGCGAAAGCCGGGGTGCTGGCCAGCGCGAGCATCAACGCGATCGAGAGGGTGTGCGGGCGGAGAGTCATGCGAAGTCCTTTTGGGATGCGACCGGCGAGCGTTCGGCGGTTCTTCAGAGCGTGAATTGCTGCCGCGGCGCGGCGCCGCGCAGGTAGGGGATGTCGGTTTCGAACAGGCTTTCGCTTTGCCAGCCGTCGGCGCGGCGGGTCATGCGCAGCGCTTCGAGCGCGGGCGCGTTGCCGCGGATCACGAACAGGCGGCCGCCGGGCTTGACCCAGTCGAGGAAGCGCGGCGGGACCTGCGCGACCGCGCCGCCGACGCAGACCGCGTCGAACTGGCGGCCCGCGTTCCATTCCAGCGCGTCGGCGATTTCCAGCCTCACATTGCCCGCTCCGGCCGCGACCAGGCGCGGCCTCGCGGAGTCGATGAAATCGGCGTGGATGTCGATGCTGGTGACCGCATGCGAGAGTCGCGCGAGGCAGGCGGTGAGATAGCCGCTACCCGTGCCGATCTCGAGCACGTCATCGGCCGCGGTCAGGTCCAGCGCCTGCAGCATGCGGCCCTCGACCACCGGCTTGAGCATGCTCTCGCCGTGCGCGAGCGGCAGCGCCGTGTCGGTGAACGCGAGCGCGCGGTACGCGGCGGGCACGAAGTCCTCGCGGCGCACCTGCGCGAGCGCGTCGAGCACGCGCGGATCGAGCACCTCCCAGGGACGGATCTGGTTCTCGATCATCAGGGCGCGGGCTGCGTTGAAATCCATGGCGGTGTTCATGAGGTCAATTGCATTTCATGTGATGGGAGTTCGAGCGAAGACGATGCGGGCTTGAACGCCGCCGAGCACAGCATCGCCCGTCCGGCCCGCATTATCGCAGTGCCGGAAGTCATCGGGACTTCCTGACGGGTGTCAGGCCTGCATTCTCGCGCGGCGAATACGCGCGCAGGAACAGATCGACGGTCGCGGCGATGTGCGCATCGGCTTCGCGCGATCCGAATTCGCCGGGGCATCCGCAGACCATGCGCGCGTGGATCTCGCCCTTGAGCAGGCAGAAGAATTGCGAGGACGCGCGATCCACATCGGATATTTCCAGTTGCCCCGCGGCGATCCGCGCGCGCAGGAACTGCGCGAAGCCGTCGTGCACGCGTTGCGGGCCGGCTTCCCAGAACATCTGCGGCAGGCGGCTGCCGGTTCCGGCGAGCTGGCCCATCACGCGCTGCATTCCCACCGCTTCGGCGCTGGTGATCAGTGCGAAGAACGCGCGCGCGATGGACGACAACTGCGTGCGGATCGATCCCCTGACGTTGACCTCGAACAGCGTGTCAGGCAGCGATTCCTCGCACTTGGCGCGGATCGTCGCGACGAACAGCGCGTCCTTGTCTCCGAAGTGGCTATAGACGGTGAGCTTGGACACGCCGGCCTCGGCCGCGATCGTTTCCATGCTGATGCCGTCGAATCCGGATTGCGGGAACAGCCGCTTGGCCGCGTCCAGGATCGCCTGGCGCTTCTCGAGGTCCTTGGGCCGGCCGGGACTGGCCTTGGCAGGGGCGGGTTGGGGGCGGGCGGGCGACATTCGAAAGAAATACTGGACTGATGAGTTCTGAATCATTATTATACCCCAGAGTTCAGCAATCAAGCCAGACCGCCGGAGGCGTTCTTCAGCCCCGGTTGGCATATCCAAGGTCCGCCAGGAATCAGGAATCGCGCCATGCGTCCAACCCTCCGCCTCATTCCCTCGATCGTCGCGTCCACAACGCTCGTCGCCGCCCTGCTGTTGACCGGCTGCGGCAGCGGCGGCCCCGAAGCCGACGCGCCGCGACCGGCACTGGTCGTTCATCCCGGCCCGAAGGATCTTTCCGCGGTCGCGTTCGCTGGCGACGTGCACGCGCGCCAGGAATCGCCGCTCGCGTTCCAGATCGGCGGGCATCTGCTGCATCGCCTCGTGGACATGGGCGCTCGCGTGAAAAAAGACCAGGTGCTGGCCGAGCTCGACGCCAGCGACGTCGGCCTGCAGGTCGAGGCCGCGCGCGCGCAGCTCACGACCGCGCAATCCGAACTGCAGCTCGCGCAATCCGAACGCGATCGCTACCGCGCGCTCGCGCAGAAACAGGTGGTCAGCCGCTCGCAGCTAGACAACGTCGAGAACACCTGGAAAGCCGCGGCGGCGCGCGTGCAGCAGGCTACCGCGCAGCTCGACGTCGCGCGCAACCAGGCCGGCTACGCGTCCCTGCGCGCGCCGTCCGACGGCGTGATCGCGCAGCGCCTCGCCGAAGCCGGGCAGATCGTCGCCGCGGGGCAGCCGGTGTTCACGCTCGCCGCCGACGGCGATCGCGAAGTGCAGATCAGCATTCCCGAACAGCGCATCGCGGCGTTCAAGATCGGACAGCCGGTGCAAGTCGAACTGTGGACCCATCAGGGACAGATGATTCCCGGGCGCATCCGCGAGATGTCGCCGGCCGCCGATGCACAGGCGCGCACCTTCTCCGCACGCATCGCATTGCCCCCGAATTCTTCGGTCGAGCTCGGCCAGAGCGCGCGCGTGTACGCGCTCGACGGCGCCGCGCAGGGCATGAGCGTGCCGCTCGCGGCGGTGTTCGCGAAGGACGGCGCGCCGGCGCTATGGGTGGTTTCGCCGATCAAGGACGCGAAGGCTGCCGACGGCGAATCGATAGCGACCCTGCATCTGCAATCCGTGCAACTCGGCCCGTACAACGAGGAACGCGTGCCGGTGCTGTCGGGCATCGCGCCGAACGATTGGGTGCTCGCCGCGGGCGTGCACCTGGTGCGCGAAGGCCAGCGCATCCTGCCGGTGGATCACGAGAACCGACCGATCGCGTTCGATACGCGGCCCTCCGGCGGTTCCGTGCCCGCCGCGACCGCGTCCGCGAGTCGCTGAGCCATGGGCAGCCACTTCAATCTCTCCGCGTGGGCGCTGCGCAACCGCACGCTCGTGCTCTACGCGATGATCGTGCTCGCGGTCGCGGGCATCTTCTCCTACCGCCAGCTCGGCCAGTCCGAGGATCCGCCGTTCACCTTCAAGGCGATGGTCGTGAAGACGCTGTGGCCGGGCGCGACCGCGGAGGAAGTCTCGCGCGAGGTCACCGACCGCATCGAGAAGACCCTGATGCAGACCGGCGAATACCAGAAGCTCACCAGCTATTCGCGCCCGGGCGAATCGCAGGTGATCTTCGAGGCGCGCGACAACCTGCCGTCCACGCGGATGCCCGAGTTGTTCTACCAGATCCGCAAGAAAGTCGGCGACATGAAGGGCGAGTTGCCCGAAGGCGCGGTCGGCCCGTTCTTCAACGACGAATTCGGCGACACCTACGGCAACATCTACGCGCTCACCGGCGACGGTTTCGACTACGCCACGCTCAAGCGCTACGCCGACCGCATCGAGCTGGAGCTGCAGCGCGTGCCCGACGTCGGCAAGATCGACCTTGTCGGCGCGCAGGACGAGAAAATCTGGATCGAGCTGTCGAACACCAAGCTCGCCAGCCTCGGCGTGCCGCTCGCGGCCGTGCAGCAGGCGCTGGACGAGCAGAACGCGGTGTCCGACGCGGGTTTCTTCGAGACGAAGTCCGATCGTGTGCGCCTGCGCGTGTCCGGCCGCTTCGATTCGGTGGACGCGATCCGCAATTTCCCGATCCGCGTCGGCGACCGCGATTTCCGCATCGGCGACGTCGCCACGGTCTTCCGCGGCTTCTCCGATCCCTCCGCGCCGCGCATGCGCTTCATGGGCAAGGACGCGCTGGGCATCGAGGTGTCGATGAAGCCGGGCGGCGACATCCTCAAGCTCGGCAAGAACCTCGAGGACACCTTCGCGCGCATCCAGACCGAGCTGCCGGTCGGCATGACCCTGAGCAAAGTTTCAGACCAGCCCGCGGCGGTGCGTTCCTCGGTCGCCGAGTTCGTGGACACGTTGACCATCGCAGTCGCGATCGTGCTGCTGGTGAGCTTCTTCTCGTTGGGTTTCCGCACCGGCGCCGTGGTCGCGCTGGCGATCCCGCTGGTGCTCGCGATGACTTTCGCGGCGATGAAGTACTTCGACATCGGCCTGCACAAGATCTCGCTGGGCGCGCTCGTGCTCGCGCTGGGACTGCTCGTGGACGACGCGATCATCGCGGTCGAGATGATGGCGGTGAAGATGGAGCAGGGCTTCGACCGCCTGCGCGCGGCCGCGTTTGCCTGGGACAGCACCGCGTTCCCGATGTTGACCGGCACGCTGGTCACCGCGGCCGGCTTCCTGCCGATCGCGACCGCGCAATCGAGCACGGGCGAGTACACGCGCTCGATCTTCCAGGTCGTCACCATCGCGCTGCTGCTGTCGTGGATCGCGGCGGTGGTGTTCATTCCCTACATCGGCTACCACCTGCTGCCGGACCTGCACAAGCGCGGCGCTGGCCACGACGCGCCGCACGATCCCTACCAGGGCCGCTTCTACACGCGCTTCCGCGCGCTGGTCGCGTGGTGCGTGCGCTACCGCAAGACCGTGATCGCGATCACCGTCGCGGCGTTCGTCGCCTCGATCGCGCTGTTCCGCTTCGTGCCGCAGCAGTTCTTTCCGGATTCGACGCGGCTGGAGCTGATGGTGGATATCAAGCTCGCCGAAGGCGCCTCGTTGAAGTCCACCGAAGCGCAGGCCGCGAAGCTCGAAGCGCTGCTCAAGGGCCACAAGGGCTTGAAGAACTACGTCGCCTACGTCGGCACCGGCTCGCCGCGCTTCTACCTGCCTCTGGACCAGCAGCTGCCGCAGACGAGCTTCGCGCAGTTCGTGCTGCTCACCGACGACATCCGGTCGCGCGAGGAAATCCGCAAGTGGCTGATCGACACCTTCGCGAAGGACTTCACCGACGTCACCGCGCGCGTGACGCGGCTGGAGAACGGTCCGCCGGTCGGCTATCCGATCCAGTTCCGCGTCTCCGGCGAGCACATCGATCGCGTGATGAAGATCGCGCACGAAGTCGAGACCAAGGTGCGCGCGAATCCGAACGTCGCCAACGTGAACCTCGATTGGGGCGAGCCCAGCAAGGTCGTGAGGCTGGTCGTCGACCAGGATCGCGCGCGCGCGCTGGGCGTCAGCTCGGCGCACCTGGCCGGCTTCCTGCGCAGCGCGCTCTCGGGCAGCCATGTCTCGTACTACCGCGAGGACAAGGAAAACATCGAGGTGCTGCTGCGCGGGCCGCAGGACGAGCGCGAGCGCCTGTCGCTGCTCGGCAGCCTGAGCGTGCCTTCCAGCAACGGCGCGAATGTGCCGCTGTCGCAGATCGCCACGCTCGAATACGGCTTCGAGCAAGGCGTGATCTGGCACCGCGAGCGCTTGCCAACCGTCACCGTGCGCGCCGACGTCTACGGCGACGAGACGCCGCCGTCGATCACTGCGGCGATCGAGCCGACGCTCAAGGACATCCGCGCGCAGCTGCCCGCCGGTTACCTGCTACAGACCGGCGGCACCGTCGAGGATTCCGCGCGTGGCCAGGATTCGGTCAATGCCGGCATGCCGCTGTTCGTGTTCGTGGTCACCACGCTGCTGATGCTGCAGCTGCGCAGCTTCTCGCGCGTGGCGATGGTCTGGCTGACCGCGCCGCTAGGACTGATCGGCGTGACTTGGTTCCTGCTCGTGCTGCGCGTGCCGTTCGGTTTCGTCGCGATGCTCGGCACGATCGCGTTGTTCGGCATGATCATGCGCAACTCGGTGATCCTCGTCGATCAGATCGAGCAGGACATCGCCGCCGGCCACGAGCCGTGGACCGCGATCGTCGATGCGACCGTGCGCCGCTTCCGTCCGATCGTGCTGACCGCGCTCGCCGCGGTACTCGCGATGATCCCGCTCTCGCGCAGCGTGTTCTTCGGTCCGATGGCGGTGGCGATCATGGGCGGCCTGATCGTCGCGACCGCGCTGACGCTACTGTTTCTGCCGGCTCTCTACGCGGCGTGGTTCAGGGTGAAGGCGCCAGCGTAGGGCACATGTCCGCTTGGCTGTCTCCCTACTAGTGTCAACTGCAATCATGGATCGAGGTTAAGGAATTGGCGGTCCGATCACGCGGGTGACGACCCACTGCCCATGAATTTTCTGCATGTAGACGTCTATGCCCGAGGGACTGCAGTCGAAGCAGTCGGTGAGATCGTCAATGAAGACGTTTGCGTACGAACCATCCCAAGTGTAGATAGGAAGACTTGCCCGCTTGATTCTCGCCAAACCATGGAATCGGACGCGAAGCGCCTTTGGATTCGAACTCACAATTTCCTGATCGGGCACAACCCGGATTCCAGGACACGCAAGTTCTTCCGGAATCGCTTCTGTCGGCGGACGGGGTCTTTTCTCCAGTCTCCTGAAAGGTCGATTGGAAAGAAGGGTGATGCCTTCCTTGTCACCGCACAATCGTGCGAGCGCCAATCGCAACACCGGAATGTCGTTCTCGGCAGCAAATGCTGGAGTCAGGACAAAATCATCCTCTGCAATCGCGGTGTTCGAAGGAACAATTGCCGTGACGTCTTGCAATGCTGACAGGCGCGATGCAAGCACCGCACCCATCGCGCCAATGAGCAAAAGGACGTATGCCGCGATTCGGCTCCAACGCAGGTCAAGTTGTGAAGGCAGTTGGCCAGCGAGCATTGTTCTCGCTCGATAGGTTGACAGTCGCGGGCTAAGGTTGCCGATCATCGTCGGCCGCAACCACTGGCGCGTCAAGCTGCGGGCCTGGACGACCGGCGCATGACGGAAACGCTCTCGCGGGCTAGACTCGTCCTAGGCGTGAACGGGAGAGCGCGGTGCGAGCGACCGATATCCGCAATCCGGACTATTTCCACAAGGTGGTGGACTGCCAGTGGGCCTGTCCGGCGCACACGCCGGTGCCCGAATACATCCGGCTGATCGCCGCGGGACGCTACACCGACGCCTACCTGATCAACTGGGAGTCGAACGTGTTCCCGGGCATCCTCGGTCGCACCTGCGACCGGCCCTGCGAGCCGGCCTGCCGGCGCGGGCGCGTGGAGGAGAACAACGGCGAGAAACCCGAGCCGGTCGCGATCTGCCGGCTCAAGCGCGTCGCGGCGGATTTCAAGGACGGCAGCGTCAAGGCACGACTCGCCGAAAAGCTGCCGCCGACGCAGCCGCGCAACGGCCGGCGCATCGCCTGCGTGGGCGCGGGCCCGGCCTCGCTGACGCTCGCGCGCGACCTCGCGCCGCTGGGCTACGACATCACCGTGTTCGAGGCCGATCCCAAGGCCGGCGGCTTTATGCGCACGCAAGTCCCCCGGTTTCGATTGCCCGAGGAAGTCATCGATGAGGAAGTCGGCTACATCCTCGACCTCGGCGTGAATTTCGTCGGCGGCAAGCGCATCGAGTCGATGAAGGCGCTGCTAGGCGAGGGCTACGACGCGATCTTTGTCGGCTGCGGCGCGCCGCGCGGGCGCGATCTGCCGATTCCGGGGCGCGACGAGGCCGCGGCGCACATCCGTGTCGGCCTCGACTGGCTGGCGAATGTCTATTTCGGCCACGTGACGAAAGTCGGCAAGCGCGTGCTCGTGCTCGGCGGCGGCAACACCGCGATGGACTGCTGCCGTAGCGCACGCCGGCTCGGCGGCGAATCCGTCAAGGTGCTCGTGCGCTCGACCTTCGAGGACATGAAGGCGAGCCCGTGGGAGAAGGAGGACGCGATGCACGAAGGCATCCCGATCC
>CAYUXZ010000048.1:0-20468 GCA_964449135.1 uncultured Gammaproteobacteria bacterium | reverse complement strand
GAAGTCGCTGTTGCGCCACAAGCTCGCGATCTCGTCGCTGGACGAACTTTCGGGCGGCGGTTTCCGTGAATTCATAGCCGACGCGAATGCGGACGCGAAGAAGGTCACACGCGTGGTCGTGTGCTCGGGCAAGGTGTATTACGACCTCGTCGAGGAGCGGGCCAAGCGCAATCTCGCCGATGTCGCGATCGTGCGCGCCGAGCAGTTGTTCCCGTTCCCGCGCGCGGAACTGGCCGCCGAGTTGAAGCGCTTCGCGAAGGCGAAGGCGCTGGTGTGGTGCAAGGAAAAACCGATGAACCAGGGCGCGGGGGACCAGTTCCAGCACCACCGTTCGCGCTGCATGCAGAAGGGCCAGGCGCTGTATTACGCGGGCCGAACGCGTTCGGCCGCTCCGGCCTGCGGGCATCTGTCCACGCACCAGGCCGAGCAGGCGAAGCTCGTTGAAGCGGCGCTGGCCGGCAAGCTCGGCGATGGCGTCGTCATTGAATAAGCATTTGATCTACTTTCCAGGACGTCCAACATGAGCATCGAAGTCAAAGTCCCGGTCCTTCCGGAATCCGTTTCCGACGCGACCATCGCGGCCTGGCACAAGAAGGCCGGCGAGGCGGTGAAGCGCGACGAGAACCTTGTCGACCTGGAAACCGACAAGGTCGTGCTCGAAGTGCCGGCGCCGTCCGACGGCGTGCTCAAGGAAATCAAGTTCGACACCGGCAGCACGGTGACAAGCCAGCAGGTTCTCGCGATCATCGAGCCAGGCGCGGCCGCAGCAGCGGCTCCAGCCGCTCCCAAGGCCGAGGCGCCCAAGGCTGAAGCGCCGAAAGCCGCTGCACCGGCTCCGGCCACCAAGACTGACGCCGCGTCTCTCTCGCCAGGTGCGCGCTTCACCGCGGAGACCAACAAAATCGACCCGGCGAATGTCGCCGGCACGGGCCGCGGCCAGCAGGTCACCAAGGAAGACCTCGTCACCTTCATGCGCTCCGGCGGCGCCGCCGCTCCGGCCGCGAAAACCGTCGCCTCGCCGATGGCCGATGCGCGTTCGTCGATCCCCGGCTCGTCGCGTCCCGAGGAACGCGTGCCGATGACGCGCATGCGCGCGAAGATCGCCGAGCGCCTGATGCAGTCGAAGAACTCGATCGCGATGCTGACCTCGTTCAACGAGATCAACCTGCGCAACGTGATGGAGATGCGCAAGTCGCAGGGCGAGGCCTTCGAGAAGGCCAACGGCGTCAAGCTCGGCTTCATGAGCTTCTTCGTGAAGGCCGCGGCGAACGCACTGCAGCGCCACCCGATCGTCAACGCCTCTGTCGACGGCAACGACGTGATCTACCACGGCTACGCCGACATCTCGGTCGCGGTGTCGACCGACAAAGGCCTGGTCACGCCGGTGCTGCGCAACGCCGAGTCGATGAGCTTCGCCGACGTCGAGAAGGCGATCATCGGCTACGCGAAGGCGGCGCGCGAAGGCGGCCTAAAGCTCGAGGACCTGCAGGGCGGCACCTTCACGATCACCAACGGCGGCACGTTCGGCTCACTGTTCTCCACGCCGATCGTGAACCCGCCGCAGTCGGCGATCCTCGGCATGCACGCGATCAAGGAGCGCGCGATCGTCGAGAACGGACAGGTCGTCGCCGCCCCGATGATGTACGTCGCGATCAGCTACGACCACCGCATCATCGACGGCAAGGACGCGGTGCTGTTCCTGGTCGACATCAAGAACCAGCTCGAGAATCCGCACCGCATGCTGCTCGGGCTGTAAGCCGCCCGACGCGCCTCCACATCCAACGAGAACAAAATGAGCGAACACTTCGACGTCATCGTCATCGGCGCCGGCCCCGCGGGCTACGTCGCCGCGATCCGCTGCGCGCAGCTCGGCCTGAAGACCGCGTGCATTGACGACGCGCTGGGCAAGGACGGCAAGCCCGCGCTCGGCGGCACCTGCCTGAACGTGGGCTGCATCCCGTCGAAGGCGCTGCTCGATTCCTCGCGGCAATTCCATAACCTGCAGCACGGGTTCGCGGCCCACGGCATCACTACCGACAACGCAAAGATCGACGTCGGCGTCATGGTTGGCCGCAAGGACAAGATCGTGAAGCAGTTCACCGGCGGCATCGCGATGTTGTTCAAGGCGAACAAGGTCACGCCGTTCTCGGGCTTCGCGACCCTGCATCCGAACCGCACCGTGAAGATCAAGGGCAGCGACGGCAAGGAAAACGAACTGACCGCGACGAACGTGATCCTCGCGCCGGGCTCGGTGCCGATCGAGCTGCCGTTCGCGAAATTCGACGGCAAGACCATCGTCGACAACGCGGGCGCGCTGGATTTCGACGCGGTGCCCAAGCGCCTGGGCGTGATCGGCGCGGGCGTGATCGGCCTGGAGCTGGGCAGCGTGTGGAACCGGCTGGGTTCGCAGGTCACCATCCTTGAGGCGCTGCCGGATTTCCTCGGCGCGGCCGATCCGGACATCGCCAAGGTTGCGTTCAAGGAGCTCACCAAGCAGGGCCTCGACATCCAGCTCAACGCGAAGGTCAGCAAGGCCGACATCAAGAAGGGCGAAGTCGCGATCACCTACACCGGCAAGGACGGCGAGAAGACGGTCGTCGTCGACAAACTGCTCGTCTCGGTCGGCCGTCGCGCGGCGACGAAAGGCGTGCTCGCCGAAGGCACCGGCGTGCAGATCGACGATCGCGGCCGCATCCAGGTCGACGAGCACTGCCACACCGGCGTCGACGGCGTGTGGGCGATCGGCGATTGCGTGCGCGGGCCGATGCTCGCGCACAAGGGCAGCGAGGAAGGCATCGCGGTCGCCGAAACGATCGCCGGCCTGCCCGGCCACGTGAACCTCGACACCGTGCCGTGGGTGATCTACACCGAGCCGGAGATCGCCTGGGTCGGCAAGACCGAGGCCGAACTCAAGGCCGCGGGCGTTCCCTACAAGACCGGCAGTTTCCCGTTCGCGGCGATCGGCCGCGCGGTCGCGATGAACGAACCGGCCGGCATGGTGAAACTCATTGCGCACGCCGAGACCGACCGCCTGCTCGGCGCGCACATGGTCGGCGCCTGCGTGTCCGAACTCGTGCACGAGGCGGTGGTGACGATGGAGTTCAAGGGCGCCGCCGACGACCTCGCGCGCATCTGCCACGCGCACCCGACCCTGTCCGAAGCCGTGCACGAGGCGGCGCTCGCGGTCGACAAGCGGGCGATCCACAAGGCGAACTAATGTGACGCGGATGTTCGCATTGCTGCTGACTTCGCTGATGCTGGTCGTCTCCATTGCCTCGGCACAGCAGACGACCGCAGCGAAGCAACCTGCTGGAGATGTCGCCCGGCAGACGGCGCAGCAAGCAGCAACTGATACAGCATCAAATTCAGTTGATGTGATGCCGAGCACCCCGGAGAACAATCAACGGGACATCTTGATCCGACTGGAACGGACAGCTTGTTTTGGAAATTGCCCGGCCTACACGGTCACCATCCTGGGTGATCGCAGCGTCACGTTCGTGGCCCACGACGGCCGATCCGAGCAAAAACCGCATGAATGGTCTTGTTGCAATCTGATCAGGAAGAAGACGCTTTCGCTCAAAGATTACAACAGGCTCGTAGAACAGATCGATTCGATGGGCTTCTTCGAACTCAAGAGCAACTACAGTGCCGAAGTTACGGATCTTCCGAGCGTGACCATTATGGCGACCAGGCTTGGAAGCTCACATAGCGTCATGCGGTATGCGGTTCCATGCGAAACCGAATACCGCAAACGTATGGCCGCAAAGAAAACCAACCCTAACTCGCGTAGCCCCTACGACTATCTCGAAGGCGTTGTGCCGCCACCAGACAGTCTTTGCAAACTCGAATCGATGATCGACGACTTGACTGGCGCGAATAAATGGGGCGAGGACACCAAGTTCCATTGGCACGGGAAGTAACGAAAGCTCGCAGTTCAAGTTGATTTGGAAACGTCTTCCGGCCCGTCGGCCTAGCCGCCGGGCGTTCGGCAGCGCGCGAACCGATGGTTCGCAAGCGCGCCGCCTCACCCCCTGCCATTGGTCACGGTGGCCCGGACTGGCCGCAACGCTTAGAATCAGAAGGTTCTGCCGCGCACTCCCCACCTGTCCCCGCCCTCCCGAACCGAGGTTCACCGCCGATGTCCCCGTCCCGCCGCCTGTTGCCGCTCATGATCGCCGCCAGCCTCACGATTTCCGCCGGCGCGTTCGCCGCCGATGCCAAGCCCGCCGACAAGCCTGCCGCGCCTGCGGCCGCGATGACGTTCAACGCGTCCAACCCGTTCTTCGCGCGCAGCAAGCTGCAGTACCAGGCTCCCCTCTTCGACAAGATCAAGGACGCCGACTACGCGCCCGCGCTCGACGCCGGCATGGCGCAGCAACGCAAGGAAATCGACGCGATCGCCAACAGCCCGACCGCGCCGAACTTCCAGAACACGATCGTCGCTATGGAGCACAGCGGCCAGCTGCTGACCCGCGTTTCGAAGGTGTTCTTCAACCTCAGCCAATCGACGACCGACGACGCGATCCAGAAGATCGAGGCCGACTATTCGCCGAAGCTCTCCGAGCACAGTGATGCGATCTTCCTCAACGGAAAGCTCTTCGCGCGCGTGAAGGCGATCTATGATCGGCGCGACTCGCTGCATCTGGATCCCGAGTCCTACCACCTGGTCGAGCGCTACCACCAGATCTTCGTCCGAGCCGGCGCGAACCTCAACGACGCCGACAAGAAAACGATGATGGACCTCAACAAGCGCCTGGCCACGCTGTCCACGCAGTTCGGCCAGAACGTGCTCGCCTCGACCAAGGACGCCGCGGTCGTCGTCGACAACAAGGCCGACCTCGACGGCCTGACGGACGTCGAAATCGGCGCCGCCGCGGAAGCCGCGAAGGCCCGCAAGCTCGACGGCAAGTACCTGATCCCGATCCAGAACCACACCGACCAGGACATCCTGAAGTCGCTGAAGAACCGCGCGCTGCGCGAGAAGATCATGAAGGCCTCGCTGATGCGCAGCGACACCGACGGCCCGAACGACAACCGCGCGATCATCTCCGAGATGGCGCAACTGCGTGCGCAGCGCGCCAAGCTGCTCGGCTACAAGGACTTCGCGTCCTATACGCTCGAAGACCAGATGGCGCAGAAGCCCGACGCCGCCAACGACCTGATGAAGCGCGTCGCCGCCGCCGCGGTGGTCAACGCGAAAGCCGAGGCCGCGAAGATCCAGGCGCTGATTGACAAGCAGGCCGCCGAGAACCACACCGAGAGCTTCAAGTTGCAGCCGTCGGACTGGGACTTCTACGCCGAACAGGTGCGCAAGGCCGAGTACGACCTCGACGAGGCGCAGATCAAGCCCTACTTCGAGCTCGACCACGTGCTCAAGGACGGCGTGTTCTTCGCCGCCGGCCAGCTCTACGGGCTGACCTTCAAGGAACGCAAGGACCTGCCGGTCTATCACCCCGACGTGCGCGTGTTCGAGATCTTCGACGCGCAGGGCAAGTCCATGGCGCTGATGTACTTCGACTACTACGCGCGCGACAGCAAACACGGCGGCGCATGGATGGATTCGTTCGTGGACCAGAGCTACCTGCTCGGCACGCGTCCGGTCATTCTCAACGTCGAGAACTTCACCAAGCCCGCGCCAGGCCAGCCGGCGCTGCTCTCGTTCGACGACGTGACCACGATGTTCCACGAGTTCGGCCACGCGCTGCACGGCATGCTGTCGAAGACGAAGTACCCGCTGTTCTCCGGCACCTCCACGCCGCGGGACTTCGTCGAGTTCCCGTCGCAGTTCAACGAGAACTGGGCGCTGGAGCCGAAGGTGTTCGCGAACTACGCCAAGCACTACCAGACCGGCGCGCCGATGCCGGCCGACCTGGTCGCGAAGATCAAGAAGTCCGGCACCTTCAACCAGGGCTACGAGACCACCGAATACGTCGCCGCCGCGCTGCTCGACATGGCCTGGCACGAACTGCCGGCCGACGCGCCGCGTCAGGACGCCGACAAGTTCGAGGCCGACGCGCTGAAGAAGTACGGCGTCGCCGTCGATGAAGTGCCCACGCGCTACCGCAGCACCTACTTCCAGCACATCTGGAGCGGCGGTTACGCGGCCGGCTACTACGCCTACCTGTGGACGAACGTGCTCGCGCAGGACGCGTTCGCGTGGTTCACCGAGCATGGCGGCATGAGCCGCGCGAACGGCCAGCATTTCGAGGACACCGTGCTCTCGCGCGGCGGCACCAAGGACGCGCACCAGTTGTACCTGGACTTCCGCGGCAAGGAGCCGAGCGTGGAGCCGTACCTGAAGAAGAAGGGCCTGACCGCGGCGCCGGCGACGCCTTCGAAATAAGCGTTTCGCTTCCTCCGCGACACGAAACAGGCGGCTTCGGCCGCCTGTTTCATTTGCGCGATTGCCGCGGCGGTTTCGGCAATGCGCTAGCATCCAGACATCCCCGTCAACGCAACCCCGAGACCCGATGGCCATCCCCGCCCGCTTCCGCGCGTTCCGCATCCACAATGACGACCACGTGCACCGTGCGGGAATCGAGACGGTTTCGCTCGACGATCTTTCGCCCGGCGAAGTCGTGGTCAAGTCCGCGTACTCGTCTGTCAACTACAAGGACGCGCTCGCCGGCACGGGCGAAGGCAAGATCCTGCGCAAGTTCCCGCTGGTCGGCGGCATTGATGTCGCCGGCCACGTGGTCGCATCGACCGATGCGAACTTCCGCGAAGGCGACGCGGTGCTGTGCACCGGCAGCGGTCTTTCCGAGACACGCGATGGAGGTTATTCTGAATACGTGCGGCTGGAAGCGGCCACGACCATCCCGCTGCCGCAGGGCTTGGATCTGCGCGAGGCGATGATCCTCGGCACCGCGGGCTTCACCGCCGGGCTCGCGCTGCTGCGAATGGAAGCGAACGGGCAGACGCCGGAGATGGGGCCGGTCGTGGTCACCGGCGCCAGCGGCGGCGTGGGCATGCTCGCGATCGACATCCTCACCCGCGCCGGTTACGCGGCGCACGCGATCACCGGCAAGTTCGAGCACCTGGATTTCCTGACCGGCCTCGGCGCGAAACAGGTGATCTCGCGCAAGAACCTGCACTGGGGCCAGCGTCCGCTGGAAAACGCGATGTGGGCGGGTGCGATCGACAACGTCGGCGACGAAATGCTGGCCGGGCTGACCCGGGTGATAAAGCCCTACGGCAACATCGCCTGCTGCGGCCTGGCCGGCGGCGCGGCGCTGGCGACCACGGTGATGCCGATGATCATCCGCGGCGTCTCGCTGCTGGGAATCGCTTCGGCCGGCACGCCGCGCACGCAGCGGGAAGAGGTCTGGCGGCGGCTGGCCGATCCGTGGAAGCCGGCGCACTTGGACACCATCTGCACCCGTACGGTCGGGCTGGACGATCTGCCGCAGGTGTTCCCCGCCATGCTGGCCGGCAGATCCTTCGGCCGAACCCTCGTCTGGTTCTGATTCCGATCCTGAACCGATGGACAAGTCGGCGGGCGCCGTTACAATGGCCCTGTCTATACGCCCGAGGGCTGCCATGGCCAACATCCTGATCGTTGACGATTCCCCGTCCCAGTTGATGGGGATGAAGCGGATCGTCGAGTCGCTCGGCCATACCGTGGTCACGGCCGAGGACGGCGCCGCGGGCGTGGCGGCCGCGAAGAAACACGTCCCCGACCTGATCCTCATGGACGTGGTGATGCCCAACCTCAACGGCTTCCAGGCGACGCGGCAGATTTCCAAGGAAGCCACGACCGCGCACATCCCGGTGATCCTCGTCACCACCAAGGACCAGGACACCGATCGCCTCTGGGGCATGCGCCAGGGCGCGAAGGCCTACATCACCAAGCCGTTCAACGAGGAACAGTTGGCCGAGGCGATCAAGGAACAGCTCGGCGCCTGAAACGCGTCGTTGTTTTCGGCTTCGAAAAATGCGCGCCTGTGGCGCGCATTTTTTATTCGCTGCGAGGATCGAACGCGAATTCCTTCGCCATCTTCCGGTAGAAGTCCTTCTGCGCGTCGGTCTGCGCCTTCGGCGTGCGGATTTCGATCTCGACGATCTGATCGCCTGCCGCGGGTTTTCCCGGCAGGCCGCGGCCGCGCAAGCGCAGCTTGCGGCCCGAATCGGTATTCGGCGGAATCTTCAGTTCGACCGCGCCGCCGAGCGTGGGCACGCTGACCGTCGCGCCCAGCGCGGCTTCCCACGGCGCGAGCGGAAGCACGTAAAACACGTTGCGCCCGTCCACCTCGAAATCCGGATGCGGGCGGTAGTCGATCTCCAGCAACAGGTCGCCCGCGCGAGCGCGGCCGGGCCGGCCCTGCCCCGCGAGCCGGATCGTCTGCCCCGGCCGCACGCCCGCCGGGATTTTCACGTCGAGCACGCGCCCGTCGATCTGGATGCGCTGGCTGCCGCCGGTGAAGACGATTTCCAGCGGGACCTGCAAGCGCGCGCGGATGTCGCCGCCGGCCTGCTGCGGCGACGAGCCCTGCTGCGCGCGCGCGCGGCCGCCGAACAGCGACTCGAAGAAGTCGCTGAAACCGCCGCCGCCCTGGTCGCCGAAATCGAAGCGGAACTCGCCGCCATTGTTGCCGAAGCCTTCCCATTCCGATCCGAAATCCGGCGGCGGACGGAACTCCTCGCCCGGCTTGTAGCCGCGCGTGCGCAACTGGTCGTAGGCCGCGCGCTTCTTCTCGTCGCGCAGCACCTCGTAGGCCTCGTTGACCGACTTGAAGCGTTCCTCCGCGCCGGCTTCCTTGCTGACATCCGGATGGTATTTGCGCGCGAGCCTGCGGTAGGCGGTCTTGATCTCCGCCTCGCCAGACCCGGGCTCCACGCCCAGCACTTCGTAGTAATCCTTGAACTGCATCTCGCCCCCTTCGCCAAACAAGACGGCCCGCGAGTTCGTCGCAGGCCGTCATGGTGCCGCATCTTGCGTCGGCGTGGCGCGAACCGCCACGCCTCTCACGTTCCGACGCGTCTCCAGGCGCTCAGTTGACCTGGATCTTGCGTGCGCCGGCCTGCGCTTTCCTGGGGATGCTGATCTCCAGCACGCCGTTCTTGCCGGTTGCGGTGATGTTGTCCGCGTCCACGTTGTCGGGCAGGTCGAAACTGCGCTCGAAACCGCCGCGCAGGCTTTCGCGCCGCGACCAACGGTCGTTCTCCTGCGCGGTCTCGCCGCTGCGCTCGCCTTTCAGGCTCAGCACGCCGCCGGCCACGTGGATCTCGATGTCCTTGGGCTCCACGCCCGGGATGTCGGCGTAGATTACGAAGCGCTCGGCCTCTTCCTTGATGTCCACGCGCGGCTTCCACTTCGGCGCAGCGCCGTTGGCGTCCTCGCCGAGGACGTGTTCGAAAGCGCGGCGGAAGTCGTCGCCGCAGCCGACAGCGCTCCACGCCCGAAGGCGCGGCAAATGGCGATAGGGATACATGCTCGTCTCCTCGATGGTGGTGGCGGCGACGCCGCCTTGACTGCGACGTGTGGACAGGCTGCGTACGTTTCAAGTGGCGCCGTTCATGTGGTGTTGGCGATGCGCCGCTCTGCGCTAGACTTCGAGTCTTCATCCACAGGAGATCCGCCATGACCATCGCCGCCGGCGACCGCCTTCCCCACGCGGTCATGAACGTGCTCAAGGACGGCGTGCAAGCCGTTGACACCAACGACGTGTTCGCGAACAAGAACGTCGTGCTGTTCGCCGTGCCCGGCGCGTTCACGCCGACCTGCTCCGCGAAGCACCTGCCCGGCTTTGTCCAGCATCTCGACGAGTTCAGAAAAAAGGGAATCGACGTCGCCTGCATGGCGGTCAACGACGCCTTCGTGATGGACGCCTGGGCGAAGAACCAGAACGTGCCCGAAGACCTGATGATGCTCGCCGACGGCAACGGCGTCTTCACCGCCGCGCTCGGTCTGGAAATGGACGGCAGCGCGTTCGGCCTGGGCAAGCGCAGCAAGCGCTTCGCGCTCTATGCCGAAAACGGTGTCGTGAAGCAGTTGTTCGTCGAGGCGCCTGGCGAGTTCCGCGTCTCGACCGCCGAGCACATGCTGTCCGCGCTGGCCTGATCGGGCGCATTCGCGAGGCGCCGCATGCGCCTCACGCCGGTTTCGTCCTGCGATTCCGGACTACTTCCTGACCGGTGCGTCCTTGTCTTTCGCGGACGCATCGTCCGCCGGTTTCTTCGCCGCGGCATCGGCGGCGCCCGGTTTTTTCACGGGCGCCGGCGGCGGCGCATCGGCCGTCGAATCGCCATCGTCGGTGTCGGACGACTTCACCACCGGCAGCACCGCCGCGCGCGCGGTCGCACGCGCGATTCGCTCGGCGGGAATCATGCTCAGCACCAGGTCGCTCATGTCCATGCCGATGCCGCTCGACGCGCTGCGCATCCGCATCATCCCGCTCAAGTCGAGGTCAACGAAACCCGCGGGCTTGCCCTCGGCGTCGAACGCGGCGCCCGGCGCGCCATCCACGAGCCAGGTCTGTCGCGGCACCTGCGTTTCACCGAGCACGTAGCCCGAACGCACGATCGGCACGCTGCCGAACTGGTCGGAGGTGCGCATCACGGTGTAGAGCTGGGTGCCGGAAGCGACCTTCGCCGCGTCGCCGAAATCCACGAACGGCAACTTCCCTTTCGGATGGCGCAGCCGCAACCACGCGATGCCCAATTCGGTATCGCGGGTGACCAGATCGGCGGGCACCCATTCGTCGCTGCCGGCGAGGCGCACGCGGAACTGCCCGGACTTCGCCGACGGCGCGCTGCCGCTCATGCCCGATTCGCCGCGCCCGAACATGGACAGGTCGAGGCTGACCACGCGGCCCGGGACGAGGATCAGTCCGTCGGCCGACACCAGCGTGCCCTGCGTCTGGCCTTCCTGCTGGCGCTCGCTGCCCATGCCAGACATGGACATCACGAACTTGACCGGCACCGCGACCTCGCCGCGCTTGGACAGCACCGTCGCGAATGCATGCGCGTTGTCCGCCACGGAACCGGCCAGTGGCGTAGCAGCCAGGTCCACGCCTGGCGTGGCTGCGGCGATCAATGCAACCGCGAGAACGAGGCGGCTCGGAATACGCATCATGGGGTCTTCTCCTGCAACCAACTGCGATCGAGGAATGAGTTGCCGTTCATTGCGATTTTTCCTGCAACCAACTGCGATCGAGGAACAAAAGCCGGACTTCGGCGCCGCGCACCACGCGGAACGAGATCGCCTGCGAATGGCCGGCGAGCGCGAGGTCGAGCGCCTTGCGGAACGCGTCGAGATCAGGCGTCGCGTGGCCGTCGAGTTCGAGCACGATGTCGCCGCCCTTGATGTGCGCCAGGCCGCCGGGCCCGCCGCTTTCCACGCTGTCGATGTACAAGCCCTGCTCGTCGGCGGGCAGGTGCCGCGCGACGCGGTCGTAGAAGCTCAACTCGCGCGCGGTGATGCGCAGCTTGGAAACCTGCTGCGACTTCAGCCCCGAAGCTTCGACCGGCGATGCGGCCATTTTCGCGCTCAGCACGCTGGCGTGTCCTTCGTGCACGATCGCGAATTTCGCCGGCAATCCCACTTCGAGTTCGCGCACCGCCTGGTCGAACTCGTCGGTATTCGTATCGCTGCTGGGTTTCATCGCCTTGGCGTTGACCGCGGTGACCAGGTCACCGACCTTCGCGCCTGCGGCGGCCAGCGGGCTGCCCGGATAGGTGCGGCTGATGCGATAACCCTGCGCGGATTCGCCGAACGCGGTCGCAAGCGAGATCGTCACCGGCTGCACTTCCACGCCGGCCCAGGCCTGCGGCAGTTCGGGCAGCGGCGTGCGCGTGCGATCCTCGTAGCTTGGCCGCAACGTGGTGATCAGGTCTTCGCCCTGGCGCTGGAAGCCGATCAGCAGCGGCTGGATCTTCGCGGGCTTGTCGAGCCAGGCTTTCAGGTCATCAGGCTTGCGCACCGGCCTGCCGGCGACGCTGCGGATCACGTCGCCCGACGCGAGCGCGGGGCGCGCGTTCGCAGCCGGACCGCCGGGCCTCAGGCCGGTAAGCAGCAGGCCGTCGTTGAAATCCAGCCCGCGCCGGCGCGCCATCGGCGGCGTGAGCTCGCGCAGGGAAATGCCGAACGGCTGGAACGCCGATTCGGCGCTGCTCTCGCGCGGATACGGCGCGGTCGCGACCTTGACCTCGAAACGCTTGCCGTCGCGCTCGACACCGAGCGCGACCGTGTTGCCGACCGCGAGCTGCGCGATGTCTCGCTGCAGGCCGGGCACGTCGATCGGCTGCGGCGCGTCCACGTTGCGGCCATCCATTGTCAGCAGCAGGTCGCCCGCGCGCAGGCCGGCCTTTTCGGCGGGCGAGTCGCGATCGATCGCGTTGAGCAACACGCCGCGCGTGAAGTTCGTGTTCTTCAGCGAGCGAAGGCGGAAACCGAGGTAGGCGCGCGGCACCTTGTGGTTCTTGATTAGGGCATCGACCACGCGCGCGGCGTCGGGGCCGGGGATCGCGAACGCGAGGTCGCCACCGAACACCATGCCGCGCGCGTTCACGCCAACGATGCGACCGTTCGCATCCACCAGCGGACCGCCCGAATTACCCGGCGCGATCGCCGCGTCGTGCTGGATCCACGAATAGTAGCGGCCGGTTGGAAGATCCGGACCCAGGCTGTCCTCGTAATCGGCCTCGTCGTCGAACAGCGACACTAGCAGGCGGCGCGGATTGTTCACCACGCCGGCGCTCATCGAATTCGACAGCCCCCAGGGCGCGCCCATCGCGAGCACGGTATCGCCGGCCTGCAGATCGTTGACCTTGGCGAACTCCGCGTGCTTGAACACCTCGGGCTTCGACGGCTGCGCCTGCAGCACCGCGAGGTCGGAGAGCGTGTCCTCGCCGATCAGCTTCGCGGGCAGTTCGCGGCCGTCCGCGAATACCACGCGGAACGCCTTGCCCTTCTCGACGACGTGTGCGTTGGTGACGATGTAGCCCTGCGGATCGATCACCGTACCGCTTCCGCTGGCAACGCTGAGCGTCGGTTCACCCTGGTCGAAGTTCTGGCTGACGGTGAGGATACTGACGACGTACGGCAACACCGCGTCGCGCGCAGCGGCGATGCGGCTGCCGGAGGTCTCCGGCACCGCGGCCGGCGACACGCCCGCGCTCTGCGCGGATCGGTTGACCAGCTCCGGCGGAGTCGCGAACGCGATGCAGGGCATCGCAAAAAGCAGGACTGTGGCGATCGAGCGCGCGCAATCGCGCCACGCGTGGGTGCTGGTCATTCCGTGATCCTTGCCGTGTCTGTCTGGATTATGCAGGAATCGCGTCGGCGCGCCGCGTCATGGCGCCGGCGATGCGTCGTCTCCGTCATGCGCCGCGGCGCCATTGTCGGATTCGTCGGCGGCTGCGAGCGCATCCACGCGCTGCACCGCGATCAGCTTCTCGCCGTCGCCCACGCGCATCAGGGTCACGCCCTGGGTGTTGCGACCCACCTGCGAGACCTCGGACGCGCGCGTACGCACCAGGGTTCCCTTGTCGGAAATCAGCAGGATTTCGTGCTGTTCGGACAACTGGATCGCGCCGACCAGCGCGCCGTTGCGCGCGCTCGCGGCGAGCGCGATCACGCCCTGGGTGCCGCGGCCCTTGCGCGGGTACTCCGCGACCGGCGTGCGCTTGCCATAGCCGTTTTCGCTCGCGGTGAGGATGTCGCCCTCGCCGTCCACGACGATCAGGCTTTCGACTTGCGCATCGGACGCGAGCTTGATGCCGCGCACGCCGTGCGCGGTGCGGCCCATCGCGCGCACTTCGTCCTCGGCGAAGCGGACCGCCTTGCCGTTGCTCGCGAACAGCATGATGTCGCGCGCGCCGTCGGTGAGCTGCACGTCCACCAAACCATCGCCTTCGTCGAGGTCAATGGCGATCTTGCCACGCTGCAGGCGGAACGCGAATTCGGACAGCGGCGTTTTCTTGACGGTGCCCTGGCGCGTGGCGAACAGCACATAGCGGTCGTCGCTGAACTCGCGCACCGGCAGCACAGCCTGCACCTTCTCGCCGGATTCCAGCGGCAGCCAGTTCACGATCGGCCGACCGCGCGCACCGGGGCCGGCATCGGGCAGCTGGTGCACGCCGAGCCAGAACACGCGGCCGGCGCTGGTGAAGGTCAGCAGCGTGTCGTGCGTGTTGGCGATCCACAGCCGTTCGATGAAATCCTCTTCCTTCACCGTCGTCGCCGAACGCCCGCGCCCGCCGCGGCGCTGCGCGCGGTACAGGCTCACCGGCTGGCGCTTGGCGTAACCGGCGTGAGAGAGCGTGACGACGACATCCTCGGGCGCGATCAGGTCGAGGGTGTCGAGGTCTTCCTGGCTCGCGCGGATCTCGGTGCGGCGCGCATCGCCGAACTCGGTCTTGATGTTCGCGAGCTCGTCGCGGATCACCGCGAGCAAGCGGTCGGGATTTTCGAGGATGCCGATCAGGTTCGCGATCGTCGAAAGCAGTTCGCGGTATTCCTCGGTGAGCTTGTCCTGCTCCAGCCCGGTCAGGCGGTTCAGGCGCATGTCGAGGATTTCCTTGGCCTGCGTCTCCGACAACTGATAACCGCCTTCGCCCAGGCCGAATTCCTTGCCGAGATCCTCGGGGCGCGATGCGTCGGCGCCCGCGGCGGCGAGCAACGCGGCGACCAGGCCCGGCTCCCAGTGCCGCGCCATCATCCGGTCGCGCGCGACTTGTGCGTTCTCCGAGGTCTTGATCAGCTCGATCATCGAGTCGATGTTCGCCAACGCGACGGTCAGGCCTTCGAGGATGTGTGCGCGCGCGCGCGCCTTGCGCAATTCGAAGATCGTGCGCCGCGTGACCACCTCGCGGCGGTGGCGCACGAACGACTCGAGCATGTCCTTGAGCGTGAGCAGGCGCGGCCGGCCGTCCACCAGCGCGACCATGTTGATGCCGAACACCGATTCCATCTGGGTCTGCTGGAACAGGTTGTTGAGCAGCACCTCGGACGAGGTGTCCTTCTTCACCGGGATGAAGATTCGCATCCCGTCCTTGTCGGATTCGTCGCGCAGGTCGGAGCCGATGCCCTCGAGTTTCTTTTCCTTCACGAGCTCGGCGATCTTCTCGATCAGCCGCGCCTTGTTGACCTGATAGGGCAGTTCGGTGACGACGATGGCCTCTCGGCCGCTGCGGTCGTCGGTTTCGATCTGCGTGCGCGCGCGCATCAGCACGCGGCCGCGGCCGGTGCGGTAGGCGGCGTGGATGCCGGCCGCGCCATTGATGATGCCCGCGGTCGGGAAGTCCGGGCCGGGGATGTGCTGCATCAGGCCTTCGATCGAAATTTCCGGATCGTCGATCAGCGCGACGACCGCGTCGATCACCTCGGAGAGGTTGTGCGGCGGGATGTTCGTCGCCATGCCGACCGCGATGCCGGCCGAGCCGTTGACCAGCAGGTTCGGGAAGCGCGACGGCATCACCGTCGGTTCCATTTCCTTCTCGTCGTAGTTGGGCTGGAAATCGACCGTTTCCTTGTCGATATCCGCCATCAGCTCGTGCACCAGCCGCGACATCCGCGCTTCGGTGTAACGCATCGCCGCGGGATTGTCGCCGTCGACTGAACCGAAATTGCCCTGTCCGTCCACCAGCAGGTAGCGCAGCGAAAACGGCTGCGCCATGCGCACCAGCGTGTCGTAGACCGCGGTGTCGCCGTGCGGGTGGTACTTGCCGACGGTGTCGCCGACGATGCGCGCTGACTTGTAGTAGGGCTTGTTGCTGTGCGCGCCGAGCTCGCTCATCGCGAACAGCACGCGCCGATGCACGGGCTTCAATCCGTCGCGGACGTCGGGCAACGCGCGCCCGACGATGACGCTCATCGCGTAGTCGAGATAGCTCTTGCGCATCTCGTCTTCGAGGTTGACGGGGATGATTTCCTTGGCGTGATCGGTCATTCGCGGGTCCGTTTCGTGCGTGCGAAAACGCCCCGGCGGACAGGCCGCCAGCAGGCGTTTTCAGATACGGGAAATTATATCAGAAACGCGTGTTTTTCAGGCCGAAAACCGCCGGAAAAAATGCCGGAATATCAGCTAGTTAACCACTTGACTTCGAGCCGAAAACGGCTTCCATTTTCGCGCGGTCCGGATGCGCGATCACGCCGCGTTCGGTGACGATCGCATCGATGAGATTTGCCTGCGTCACGTCGAACACCGGGTTCCACGCCGACACCCCATCGGCGACGTGCCGCGTGCCGGCGACGCCGAGCAATTCGGCCGGATCGCGCAGCTCGATCTCGATCTGCGCACCGCTGGCGGTGTGCATGTCAACCGTCGAGGACGGCGCGACGACCATGAACTGCACGCCGTGGTGGCGCGCGACGATCGCAAGCTGGTGGGTGCCGATCTTGTTGGCGACGTCGCCGTTCGCACAGATGCGATCCGCGCCGACGATCACCCATTTCACCTGCCCGAGGCCGATCAGGTGCGCTGCCGCCGAATCGGCGATCAGCGTCGAGGCGATGCCGTCCTGCTGCAGTTCCCACACGGTCAGCCGCGCGCCCTGCAGCCAGGGCCGGGTTTCGCCCGCGAACACGCGTGCGATCCGGCCCAGCGCGACGCCGGCGCGGATCACGCCGAGCGCGGTGCCGAAGCCGGCGGTCGCCAGCGAGCCGGTGTTGCAATGCGTGAGCACGCCCGAACCGTGCTCGATGAGTTCCGCGCCGGCGACGCCCATCGCGCGATTCGCGGCCAGATCCTCGTCGGCGATCGCACGCGCCTCTTCTTGCAGGCGCTGCATCCAATCTTCGCCCGCACCCTGCAGCGCCGCGCGCATCCGCCGCAGCGCCCAGGCCAGGTTCACCGCGGTCGGGCGCGACGCGTTCAATCGCTGCAGCGCCGGTTCGATGAGTGCCAGCGCCTGCGCGCCGTCGGTCGCTTCGCGCGCATCGCGTTGCGCCGCCAGTACCGCGCCCCAGGCCGCGGCGATGCCGATCGCGGGCGCGCCACGCACGACGAGGTCCGCGATCGCGTCGGCGACGGCATTCGCATCGGCGCAGGCGACGTATTCGACCGCGCGCGGCAGTCCGCGCTGGTCGAGCAATTCCAGCCGGTCGCCGAGCCAACGGATCGGACGCACGCGGTCGTAGCGGTCGAAGTCGATGGCTGCGGCAGGTTCCATGGCCGGCATGATATCGCTGCGCAAAAAACAACGGGGCGGTTTCCCGCCCCGTCGTGTCGTGCGATGCGCCGGTTTCAGCGACGATGATGCGCCGGTTTCAGCGACGATCGTTCCAGTCGCGGTCGTCGTCGTGGTCGCGCCAGTGGCCCCAGCCGCCGACCTGGAACTCGGCACGGCAACCGTTCGACACCCAGATGCCGCCGCGGTCGTAATCCCAGCTGCGGCCCTGGTAGCACGCGCTGCTGGACAGCCGGCGGGTCAGGCGCACGCCGCCGCGTGTATCCACGTTGCAGCGGACGGTGCGGCCACCGGTGGACTCGCAACGCACCGTGCGGGCGCGGTCGTTGTAACCGTTGTCGTAGCTGTTCACGATGAATTCCGCCTTGCAGCCTTTGTCCACCCAGATGCCGCCGCGGTCGTAGTCCCAGGTCCTGCCACGCACGCAGTCGGTGTCCGAAAGCTGGCGGTTCAGGCGCACGCCGCCACGCGTGTCGGCCGGGCAGTACTGCTGGCGGTATCCGCTCGACTCGCAGCGGATCACGCCGTTTCCGTAACCGCTGCCGTACCGGCCCACCGCGAACTCGGCCTGGCAACCCTGGGTGACCCAGATGCCGTTACGGTCGTAACCCCAGGTCTGTCCTTCGACGCACGCGGAGTCGGAGATCCGTCGCACCAACGAGACCCCGCCGCGCGTGTCCGCCGCGCACCAGTTCTGGCTGTAGCCGGAGGATTTGCAGACGATGGTCGGACCGTAGCCGGACGAGTCGTAGTACGGTTGCGCCTGCGCCTGCATGGACACGAGCGCGAACGCCAAGATGACGATGCAACTGCGTAGGATGTTCATGCCTTCTTCTCCTGATCGCGCGCCGATCGCGCGGCTGGCCCTGCGTGACGAACTATAAACCGGATTCCTGAACGAGTCGTCAACCTGCCCGGGAGCGCGTCGCACGGGATCCGTTCGTTCAGGCAAACGCAGGTTTCGCGTCGGATCGGTCATTGCAGGCCGCAATACGTCGCTTATGCGCGGGCGAAGGGAAACGCCAGCACGTCGGCGATCGACGCCACATCCAGCATCGCGACGAACAGCCGGTCCATGCCCATCGCGACGCCAGCGCAATCGGGCAATCCGTGTCCCAGCGCCGCGAGCAGGCGCTCATCGACGGGCGGCAGGCGATCACCGCGTTGTTCGCGTAGCGCGCGGTCGCGCTCGAAACGCGCGCGCTGCTCGGCCGCGTCGGTGAGTTCGTGGTAACCGTTGGCGAGTTCGACCGGACCCAGGTACAGCTCGAAGCGCTCCGCGACGGGCGGATCGTCCGCACGGATCTTCGCGAGCGCGCACTGCGAAGACGGATAATCGTGGACCAGCAGGATTTCCTCGCGCAAAAACGTCGGCTGGATGCTGTGCGTGAGCAGCAGATCCAGCCAGTCGTCGCGGAGCAGGCCCGCGGGGTCGATCGCGATTCCCTCCAACGGCTTGCGGAGCGCGGCTTCATCGTCATGCAGAGGATCGACGCCGATCGTGTCCAGGAACAGTGCGCGATACGTCGTCTCGCGCACGCGCGCTTCGCGCCCGACCAGCGCGAGCGCAGCGAGCACGATCTCCGCAGTCTCGCGCATCAGGCGGCGATGATCCCAGCCGGCGCGGTACCATTCGAGCATCGTGAACTCGGGATTGTGGCTGCGGCCGGCCTCGCCGTTGCGGAACACGCGGCCGAGCTCGTAACAGTCGCCGATGCCCGCCGCGAGCAGACGCTTGAGCGGGAACTCCGGTGAAGTGCGCAACCAGCGTTCGCGCGACCCGGCGCCGACATGGCCGCCGAACGCAGCGGTGAAGCTTTCGATGTTCGGGTCGGTGTTGCCCGCCTGCGAAAGGATCGGCGTCTCGACTTCGAGCACGCCGCGTTGCGAGAAGAAATCGCGGATCGTCGCGTACAGCTTCGCGCGCAGGCGCAATGTCTCGATCGACGCGGTCGGTCGCCAGTCCGCGCTCATGAAGCGGCGTGCTTCGCGAGGAACGCGAGCAGGCGCGTCTCGTCCCAGACCTCGATGCCCAGCTCGCGCGCCTTGTCGAGCTTGCTGCCCGCGGCCTCGCCGGCGATCACCGCATCGGTCCTCGAAGACACACTGCCGGCGACTTTCGCACCCAGCGCCTCGATTTTTTCCTTCGCCTCGTCGCGCGTGAGAGAAGACAGCGTGCCGGTCAGCACGAACGTCTTTCCTTCGAGCGGAGCCGCAGCCATTTCGCCCGCGGGCGCGCGCGCAGCGATCGTCCGAATCGCAGCGTCGCAACGCGCGAACAGCTCGCGACCCGACGCCTCATCCAGGAATTCTTGCAGCGATTCGACCACGCCGGCCGGAACGCCTGATTCCTTCCATCGCGCTGCGGACATCTTCGCGATCGCGCCGAACGAGCCTGACGCAGCGACGACCTGCTCGCTGCGCTTTCCGGTCACCCGCGGGATTTCCATGTCGGCGAGCACGCGCGAGGGCGTGATCGAAGCGCCCAGCTTCGGATTCGGCGCGTGCGCATCGGCGATCGCGATGCCCCGCGCGAGCAGGCTGTCCACCACCTTCTGGTTGCCGGACTGCGCGAAGAAATGATCGATCGCGCGCGCGACCTCGCCGCCGACGTCGGGCACCGCCTTGAGGATAGGCCACGGCGCATGACGCAGCAGTTCGATCTCGCCGAACCAGCTCGCGAGCGCTTTCGCCGTGCTCTCGCCGACGTGTGTGATCCCGAGCGCGTAGAGGAAACGCGACAACGTTGTCTTGCGGCTGCGATCGATCGCCTCGATGAGGTTCTCGGCCCATTTCGTCGCAATCTTCCCGCCCTTGACCGTTTCCGGAGTCGTCCCATCCCTCTCGTCGGACAGCCGCTTCATCTCCAGCAGGTCCTCGAGCGTGAGCTTGTAGAGGTCGGCGACCGATTCCACGAAGCCGAAATCGCTCAAGCCCTCGATCAAACGCTCGCCGAGCCCGTCGATGTCCATCGCGCGCCGCGATGCGAAATGGAAGACTGCCTGCACGCGCTGCGCGGCGCAGGTGAGCCCGCCGGTGCAACGCGCGACTGCCTCGCCCTCCTCGCGCTCGATCTGCGATCCGCAGACCGGGCAGTGCGTCGGCATGTTCCAGGGTCGCGTGCGATCGGGGCGTTGCTCGAGCACGACGCTGACGACCTCCGGGATCACGTCGCCGGCGCGCTGCACGATCACCGTGTCGCCGACGCGCACGTCCAGCCGCGCGACCTGGTCGGCGTTGTGCAGGGTCGCGTTCGTCACCGTCACGCCGCCGACGAACACCGGCTTCAGCTTCGCCGCCGGCGTCGCTGCGCCGGTGCGGCCGATGTTGACGATGAT
>CAYUXZ010000047.1:0-20469 GCA_964449135.1 uncultured Gammaproteobacteria bacterium | reverse complement strand
ACACCTCCGGGGGTTGTCCCCATTCTCAGGTGTCTGTAAAACACGGGCCAGTCCATACCCCATTAATTCACAGACCGACGCACGCGGCGTGCATGTTGAGCAATTACCCGACACTCGCTGCTTTGTCAGCGGCTATGAGTTTGAGCAGCCCATCGCGCACCCTCACCGCCAGTCCGTCTTCGAGATAACGCCGCGAGATACCGGCGTAAATCACCGGTATCGGAATGACCAGCAGCACGAAGATCGGGTTGTGCGTCCACGATCCGATGCCGAGCGCATCCACCAGATGGTCGATCGCGCCGAGCACGTACAGGTGCAGCAGGTAGAGCGAGTACGACGCGCCGCCCAGCCACACCAGCGCGCACGGGACGCGCGGCGCGCGCGCCTTGAACGCCAGCGCCATCGCCGCGAACAAAAATGTGAGCGGCAAGCCGAATTCGGCGATGCCGCTGTAGCGGGCGATGCCGTTGAACGACCAGTAGCACGCCCATGACAGCGATGCTGCGCCGAGGAGTCCGAGCAGCCAGTGGCTGCGCACCTGGATCTTCGAGATATAGAGCAATCCGATCGCCACGCCGGCCACGAACTCCCAGATCACCGGATTGACGTTCTGGTCCATATAGCCGATGCCGATGGCGTAGTTGTGGTGCGACGACAGCGAGACCGTGCCGGTCAGGACGAGCGGCAGGAAAATCAGCGTGGCGACCATCCAGCCGAAGAACGCCAGCCAGCGCCAGCGCCCGGCCAGCAGCGAAAGTCCGAACACGAGGTAGAAATAGAACTCGAAGTTCAAGGTCCAGCCGACCGGCAGGGGCAGGTCGAACTGCGGCGGATTGTTGGTGGTGACCGGCAGGAACGCGAGGCTCCTGATGAAATCGCTCCACGGCGAGGCGTATCCGCGCCAGAGGATTTGCAGCACCAGCACGATCAGCAGCATGACCGCATACACCGGCCAGATGCGCGCGAAGCGTTTGGCCAGGAACGTGGCCGCGTAGCGCCAGCTCCCGTCGGAACGCGTGGTCGTGAAGACCATGATGAATCCGCTGACCAGAAAGAACAGGTCCACGCCCTGCGCGCCGGGTTCCATGAAGCGCTTGGCGAGACTTTCCCAGCGCGTGCCGTCCAGGTAGTACCGCGCATGGCTGGCGACGACCATCAGCGCCGCGATCCCGCGCAGCGCCTGTACCCATTCGAGCTTGCGGCCGATCGTCGTGTTGTCGTTGCTCATCGACGGTGAAGTCACGAAATCGGCTCGCGCATCGCGAAAGCCGCCGATTGTACGCGACGCGGCGTTTGCCTCATCGGTCTTTGGCTCGCTGCAACCCCTTTTACGCCTCGCGATATACTCATCCGCCTTGCGCGACGCTGCTCGAAGACGGCCAGCCCATGCTGTTGATGATCGACAACTACGACAGCTTCACCTACAACCTCGTGCAGTATTTCGGCGAGCTGGGGCAGGAAGTGAAAGTCGTGCGCAACGACGCGATCGATGTCGCCGGCATCGAGAAGCTCGCGCCCGAACACATCGTGATCTCGCCCGGTCCGGGCACGCCCGACGACGCGGGCGTGTCGCTGGACGTGATCGCGAAACTCGGCGGCCGCATCCCGATCCTCGGCGTCTGCCTCGGCCACCAGGCGCTGGGCCAGGCGTTCGGCGCGAAGATCGTGCGCGCCGCGCAGATCATGCACGGCAAGACCTCGCCCGTCCGGCACACCGGCACGGGCGTGTTCGCGGGCCTGCCCGATCCGTTTGAGGCGACGCGCTACCACTCGCTGGTGGTCGAAAACGACGCGCTGCCGTCCGATCTGGAAGTTACCGCGTGGACGGAAGGCCCCGACGGCGAGGTCGAGGCGATCATGGGCCTGCGTCACAAGACGCTGCGCGTCGAGGGCGTACAGTTTCATCCCGAATCCATCCTCACCCAGCACGGACACGACCTGCTGCGGAACTTCCTGCGCGCCTGACCATGCCCATCACTCCCCAGGAAGCGCTGCAGCGCACGATCGAGCACCGCGAGATCTTCCACGACGAGATGGTGGATCTGATGCGGCAGATCATGCGCGGGGAAGTTTCGCCGGCGATGACCGCGGCGATCCTCGCCGGCCTGCGCGTGAAGAAGGAAACCGTCGGCGAGATCGCCGGCGCGGCGGAAGTGCTGCGCGAGTTCTCGACCAAGGTGGACGTCGGCGATGACGCTGCGAATTTCGTGGACATCGTCGGCACCGGCGGCGACGGCGCGAACACCTTCAACATCTCCACCGCCGCGATGTTCGTCGCGGCGGCCGCGGGCGCGAAGGTTGCCAAGCACGGCAATCGCAGCGTGTCCTCGAGCTGCGGCAGCGCGGACGTGCTCGAAGCGCTGGGCGCAAAGATCGAACTCAAGCCCGCGCAGGTCGCGCAGTGCCTGCGCGAAACCGGCCTGGCCTTCATGTTCGCGCCCAACCACCATCCGGCGATGAAGAACGTCGGGCCGGTGCGCCGCGAGATGGGCGTGCGGACGTTGTTCAACATCCTCGGACCGCTCACGAATCCGGCCGGCGCGCCGAACATGCTGATGGGCGTGTTCCATCCCGACCTGGTCGGCATCCAGGCGCGCGTGCTGCAGCGCCTGGGCGCGCGCCACGCGCTGGTGGTCTGGGGCCGCGACGGCATGGACGAGATCACCCTCGGCGCGGCCACGCTGGTCGCCGAGTTGCGCGACGGCCGCGTGCGCGAATACGAGATCCATCCCGAGGATTTCGGAATCGCGATGGGCGCGAGCCGCAATCTGCGCGTGCGCGACGCGATCGAATCGCGCGCGATGCTGTGCGATGCGCTCGACAACCATGCAGGCCTGCCGCGCGAGATCGTCGCACTCAATGCCGGCGCGGCGTTGTACGCGGCCGATGTCGTGCCCGGCATCGAGGACGGACTCGCGCTCGCTCGGCAGACCCTCGCCAGCGGCGCGGCGCGCGCGAAGCTCGACGCCTTTGTCGCGACGACGCAGCGCTTGGACGGCGCGGCCTGAAACGATTCGAAACTCTACGCACGGAACGCCATGCACACCGGATCCTTCGCAGCGACCCCCGAGCCGCCGTACTACGCGGTGATCTTCGTTTCGCAGCGCACGGATACGGGCGCGGAGGACTATGCGAAAGCCGCGCAGCGGATGGTCGAGCTGGCGTCGCAGCAACCTGGATACCTCGGCGTGGAGTCGGTGCGCGACGCCGGCGGCATGGGCATCACCATCAGCTACTGGGACAGCGAGGCGTCGATCGCCGCGTGGAAGCGCCATGCCGAACACGCCGCCGTGCGCCAGCGCGGCCGCATGGAGTGGTACGAGCACTTCGAGCTGCGCGTCGCGAAAGTCGAACGCGCCTATTCGGGTCCGCGGGCGGATCGCTGATGGCAGATATTCTTGAAAAGATCCTCGCGCGCAAGGCCGAGGAAATCGCCGAACGCGCCGCGCGCACGAGTCTGGACGCGCTGGTTGCGCGCTGCGCCGATGCGCCGGCCACGCGCGGCTTTGCCGATGCGATCGAGGCGCGCATCGCGCGCGGCGAGGCGGCGGTGATCGCCGAGGTCAAGAAAGCCAGCCCGAGCAAGGGCGTGATCCGCGCCGATTTCGATCCGACCGCGATCGCGCGCAGCTACGAAGCCGGCGGCGCGGCCTGCCTGTCGGTGCTGACTGACGTCGATTTCTTCCAGGGCGCGGACGCCTACCTGCAGCAGGCGCGAGCGGCATGCGCGTTGCCGGTGCTGCGCAAGGATTTCACGATCGATCCGTACCAGGTGTACGAGGCGCGTGCACTCGGCGCCGATTGCATCCTGCTGATCGCGGCCGCGCTCGATGACGGGGCGCTGCTGGAGCTGTCGCTGCTCGCAGCTGATCTGGATCTGGATGTGCTGGTCGAAGTGCACGATGGCGAGGAACTCGAACGCGCGCTGGATGTTCCTTCGCGCCTGATCGGCGTCAACAACCGCAACCTGCGCACCTTCGATGTGTCGCTGGAAACGACGCTCGCGCTGCGCGATCGCGTGCCCGCCGACCGCCTCCTCGTCACCGAAAGCGGCATCGCCACGCGCGCCGACGTCGCGACGATGCGCGAAGCCGGCGTGAACGCCTTCCTCGTCGGTGAAACCTTCATGCGTGCCGCCGATCCGGGCGTTGCGCTGCGCGAATTGTTCGGCGCGTGAACCTGCGCGAACGCATCGAAACGGATGCCGTGGATGTGTCCGCGCAACCGTCGCGGCAGACGATCCTGTTCGATTTCGACGGCGTGCTCGTGCGTGGCGATTCCTTCGGGCAGTTCCTGCGCGAACGCATCCATGCGAGCCCCTGGCGCCACGCGCTTGCGCTGCTCGCCTGGCCGGTCGCGATGCCGCTGATGCGCACGCAGCGCGGCCTGCCGACCGGCGCGCGCATCTTCGGGTGGGTCGCGCGGATCGGGACTCCGCAACAGATCTATCTGGAGCAACTGCGCGAATTCGCACTGCGTATCGCGCGCGATCCCAGGCACGTCATCGCGACGGGAATGCAGGTGCTGCGGGACGCGCAAGCCTCGGGCGCGCGCGTGGTGGTCGTCAGCGGCAACCACGAATCGGCGATCCGCGACATCCTCGTCGAGAACGGCTTGTCCGATGTGGAGATCGTCGCTTCGCGCCAGTATCCGCGCCGGCGGCATTGCATCGGAGCGGCCAAGATTCCCGCGCTCGCGGAAGCCGGCGTCGTGCCGCCCTGGGACATCGCCTACAGCGATTCGCTGATGGACTTGCCGATGCTGCGTGGCGCGCGCCGGCCCGTGCTGGTCAACGCGCGCGCGGCGCACGTGGAACGGGCAAGCGTGGCGTTGGGTCGCACGCCGGAACTGGTGCACTGGCGATGACGTTCTACGCGTCGCCAAGCCGGCGCACGAAGCGCCGTCCGCTCTCCGGATATCCGCAGCGTCGGTAGAACTCGTGCGCTTCCTCGCGGTGGGTCGCGCTGGCGACCTCGATCCGCGCCGCGCCCAGCGAGCGCGCCCACTTCTGCGCTTCGAGCAGCAGTTGCTGGCCGATGCCGCGGCGCTGGTAGGTCGGCGCGACCACCAGCGCGGCGATGTGGCAGACGTCCACGCCGTGCGCGAACGAATAGCGCATGTTCATCGCGATCAGGCCGGCGATGTCGCCGTGGTGGTCGGCGACGAGCACACGCTGGCGCGGATCGCGTGACACCAGCTTGATCCGCGCCGCGGCCTCGTCGCGTTCGCAGGGATAGCCGAGGGTGCCCAGCAGGGCGCCGACGCCGGCGGCATCCGCGGGGACGACGACGCGCAGCAGCGGCCGCAGCGGCGATGCCGGCTCGGTCATCCCCGAGCGTGCTTGAAGACCACGACGGTCTTGCCGCGCGCCTGCAGCAGGCCGTCGAGTTGCATCTGCTTGAGAACGCGGCCGGCCATCTCGCGCGAGCAGCCGGCGATGCGCGCCAGTTCCTGCCGCGAGACGCGGATTTGCGTGCCCTGCGGATGGCTCAGCGCTTCGGGCTCGTCGCACAGGTCGCCGAGGGTGCGCAGGATGCGCCCGCTGACGTCCATGAACGCCAGGCGGCTGGCCTTGCGGCTGGTGTCGAGCAGGCGCTTGGCGAGCTGCGAGGCGATCGCGTAGAGCAGCCGCGGGCATTCGGCCGCCAGCGGCCCGCCGAACAGGCCGAGCAGGCGCTCGTAGCTGATCTCGGCCAGCTCGACCGGGCTACGCGTGCGCAGCACGACTTCGCGGCGCTCGGTCTTCACGAACAGGCCCAGCTCGCCGATGAAATCGCCGGCATTGAGGTAGTTCAGCACCAGCTCGCGGCCGTCGGATTCCTCGCTGATGATGGACAGCGTGCCACTGATCACGTAATGCAGCGTATCGGCCGGATCGCCCGGGCGGAATACGTCGTTGCGGTTGGGATAGCGCCGGCGATGGCAATAGCCCAGGAAACGCTCCATCGTCGCCGCGTCGGGCGCGAGCTCGGGCGAGACCAGCGGGTGCAACAGCGCGTGCGGCAGCAATGTCGAGACTTTGGCCATGGTGGGTCCCCGCCCGTGTACCGGCGCAGCTTAGGACGTGTCGGGCCGCTCGGCAACGCGGCGCTTGCATCCCGGCCGCTTTGGCCGATAATCGCGGCCCGAAATGTCCCGCGCCGCCGGAGAACCGCCGTGGTCAAGCCACTGCCGCGCCTGAAGCTCCAGGGCTTCAACAACCTCACCAAGTCCTTGTCGTTCAACATCTACGACATGTGCTACGCGATCAGCGACGAGCAGCGCTCCCGCTACATCGAGTACATTGACGAGGCCTACAACGCCGACCGCCTCACCCAGATCCTCACCGACGTGGCCGACATCATCGGCGCGAACATCCTGAACGTCGCGCGCCAGGACTACGACCCGCAGGGCGCCTCGGTGACGATCCTGATTTCCGAGGAGCCGGTGATCGACCGCAAGGATGTCGGCCGCGAGATGCTGTCCGACGCGATGCGCGATTACACCGGCGAGGCCAGCGTCGTCGCGCACATGGACAAGAGCCACATCACCGTCCATACCTACCCGGAAACCCATCCGCACAACGGCATCGCGACCTTCCGCGCCGACATCGACGTGGCGACCTGCGGCGTGATCTCGCCGCTGAAGGCCCTGAACTACCTGATCGAGCAGTTCGAATCGGACATCGTGGTCACCGACTATCGCGTGCGCGGATTCACCCGCGACGTGAAGGGCAAGAAGCACTACATAGACCACAAGATCAACTCGATCCAGGACTTCCTGTCGAAATCGCATCGCTCGCGCTACGAGATGATCGACGTCAACGTGTACCAGGAGAACCTCTTCCACACCAAGATGCACGTGAAGGAGTTCGACCTGGACACCTATCTGTTCGAGGAAAAGGCGCAGAACCTCTCGTTCAAGGATCGCGTGCGGATCGAGGCGCAGCTCAAGCGCGAGATCGAGGAACTCTTCCACGGCCGCAACCTGGTCGATTGAAGGCAGGGGCGGGTAGCTGGCGGCTGGCAACAACCCGCGGGTTCGTGATTTCACCAGCCCCGGTCCAGTCCCCAGCCACCCCTTCTAGGCCTTTCGGCCCATGCAATCGGCGGCTGTCCTGCTACCGTCACCGATTGCCGCGGCCCGAGCGCCGCTCCTTGCCGCGCAGCGCGGCGCATCCGACGAGGGATCGAACATGAACCGAACATTGGCGCGTGCCATCGGCGTGAGCCTGCTGGCCGCTTTTGCGACGACGACCGCGGGCGCGGCCGAGCTCGTGTCCGGCCTGGACAAGGCCAACATGGACGCCTCCGTGCGTCCGCAGGACGATTTCTACCGTTACATCAACGGCCACTGGCTGGCCGCCAATCCGGTTCCGAACGACAAGTCCAGCTACGGCTCCTTCGACATGCTCTACGACAAGTCGCTGGACGCGATGCGCGCGATCATCGAGGCCGCGCAGAAGTCGCCGGCCGACGACGGCCAGCGCAAGATCGGCGATTTCTACGCGAGCTTCATGGACGAGGCGGCGATCGATAAGGCGGGCATCGCCCCGCTCAGGGACGAATTCGCGCGCATCGACGCGATGCGCGCCGTCGCCGACCTGCCGGCGATGATCGCGTACGCGGGCCGCTTCGGCATCGGCGCGCCGATGCGATTCGCGATCCACCAGGACAACAAGGATTCGACCCGCTACGCGGTGGATCTCTTCCAGAGCGGGCTGGGCCTGCCCGACCGCGACTACTACCTCAAGGATTCCGACGCCAAGCTCAAGGGAATCCGCGACGCCTATCAGGGCCACATCGAGCGCATGCTCGCGCTGACCGGCGATGCGAACGCGAAGGCCGACGCCGCGACCGTGCTCGCGCTGGAAACCGCGATCGCGACGGTCGAGTGGACCAAGGTCGAGAACCGCGACCCGATCAAGACCTACAACAAGGTCGAGGTGGACAAGCTCGACGAGGTCGCGCCCGGCTTCGACTGGAAGACCTATCTGTCCGAAGCGAAGGTCGCCGGCAAGGTCGATTACGTGATCATCAGCCAGCCGAGTTATTTCCACGGCATGGCCGCGCTGTTCCGCGTCGTGCCGATCGGGCAGTGGAAGACGTATTTCCGCTGGCAGGCGCTGCGCGCGGCGGCGCCGTACCTGGGCAAGGCGTACGTGGACGAGAACTTCGCGTTCTACGGCACCGCGCTGCGCGGCACGCCGCAGAACCTGCCGCGATGGAAGCGCGGCGTGCGCGCGGTGACCGGCGGCATGGGCGAGGAGCTCGGCAAGGCCTACGTCGCGAAGTACTTCCCGCCGGAGAGCAAGGCGCGCGTGACCGAACTCGTGCACAACCTGCAGGCCGCGTACAAGACGAGCATCGATTCGCTGGACTGGATGAGCGCGGAGACCAGGCAGCAGGCGCAGGCCAAGCTCGCCGCCTACATGCTCAAGCTCGGCTATCCGGAAAAATGGCGCGACTACTCGACGCTGCGCATCGACCGCAACGACTTGCTCGGCAATGTCTTCCGCGCGAGCGAGTTCGAGTACAACCGCAACCTCAACAAGCTCGGCCAGCCGATCGATCGCGCCGAATGGGGCATGACGCCGCAGACGGTCAACGCCTACTACAACCCGGAGATGAACGAGATCGTGTTCCCGGCCGCGATCCTGCAGCCGCCGTTCTTCAATCCCAAGGCCGACGATGCGGTCAACTACGGCGCGATCGGCGCCGTTATCGGCCACGAGATCAGCCACGGCTTCGACGACCAGGGCTCGCAGTACGACGGCGCCGGCAACCTGCACGACTGGTGGACCAAGGCCGACCACGAGGCGTTCAAGAAGAAGACCTCGGCGCTGGTCGCCGAGTACTCGGCCTTCGAGCCGGTCAAGGGCTACCACAACAACGGCGACCTGACCCTGGGCGAGAACATCGCCGACAACTCGGGCCTGGCGATCGCGTACAAGGCGTACAAGATCTCGCTGCACGGCAAGTCCGCGCCAACGATCGACGGCATGACCGGCGACCAGCGCTTCTACGCCGGCTTCGCGCAGGTGTGGCGGGAGAACATCCGCGACAACTACGCGGTCGAGCTGACCAAGTCCGATCCGCATTCGATCCCGGTGGATCGCGTGCGCGGCACGCTCGCGAACCAGCCGGCGTTCTTCGCGGCGTTCGACGTCAAGCCTGGCGACCCGATGTACGTCGCGCCGGACAAGCGCGTGCTCATCTGGTGATTGCAACTGTCAGCGGAAAGAGAAAGCCGGCGTGCCGCAGGCGCTCCATGCGCCTGTCGGCACTCCCCACATCCATGTGGGTCGTGCGCCGGCTTTTTCTTGATCCGTCGTCCATGACGGAAAAGAGAAGAAGCGGCCATCCTGGCCGCACTTCCAAAAAAGCTAGATTCGATACGCGACCGCTTTCATCACCGAACTCATGAAGCGCATCGCCTGCTTCACCGGCGGCGGCAGTACGCGCGCGCCGGCATCCTCCGCGCGCTGCGCGTGGCGCGCCTCGTCGGCTTTCATCACCTCGACGATCGCGCGGCTGCGCGCATCGGCTTCCGGAAGCGTCTGCAGGTGTTCGTCCAGGTGCGTCTCGACCTGGCGTTCGGTTTCGGCGACGAAACCGAGGTTCCAGCCGTCGCCGCGCAGCCCCGCCGCAACGCCGATCGCGTAACTGCCCGCATACCAGAGCGGATTGAGCAGGCTGGGCCGGCTGTCGAGCTGCTTCAGTCGTTCGCCGCACCAGGCCAGGTGGTCGGTTTCCTCGGCGGCAGCCGCGAGCAGTTGCGCGCGGGTGAGCGGATCGCGCGCGACCGCGGCCTGGCCGTAATACAGCGCCTGCGCGCAGACTTCGCCGACGTGGTTCACGCGCATCAGTCCGGCCGCGTGCGCGCGCGCGGCCGCATCGAGCCCGGGCTCGGGCAGGTCCGCGGCGGGATTTCCGGTGCGCGCGGCCGGCTGCGCGACGAACGCACTCGACAACGCGTGCTCGACTTCGATCAGCAGGCGGTCGATGCGGCTGTAATGGCGCGTGGGGTTCATGCGACGAGGTGTTCGGCCAGGAATTCCAGAGGGTGCCTTGCTTCGACGGAGGTACCGTTCGACAGGTGCAGCCGGCAGCCGATGTTCGCACTCAGCAGCACGCTCGCGCCACTGGCGGCGAACGCATCCAGCAGCGGCGCGCGCAGCGCCCGGGCGCGCGCGGATTCTTCGAGCATGTGCATCCCCGCCGCGCCACAGCAGCCGGTATCGGGCAGTTCGACCAGATCCAGTTGCGGAATGCGTGACAGCAGTGCGCGCAGTGCGCGATCGCTTTTCACGACGGCGCGCTGGGTGCAGGGAACCTGCAGCGCGACGCGCGTCTGCGCAGGGCGGAATCGCAGGGCCTCGGCGTGATCGAGCAGGAATGCGCAGGCATCGCGCACCGGCGCACGCTCGCCAAGCGCGTCGACGACCGCTTCGTGGCAACCAGTCGCGGTGGTCAGCACGGGCACGCCAGCCGCAAACGCATCACGATTGCGTCGGGCGAGCTCACCTGTGGTTACGGTATTGCCCGCGTGTGCGTGCAGGGTGCCGCAGCAGGTCTGCGCCTCGGGCATCGTGGCCGCGAAACCTGCCGCGTCGCAAAGGCGCGCGAGCGCGTTGTGCGTGGTTACTTCATAACGGTGCGCGACACAGCCGCGGAAGATCGCGACAGAGGGTTTGCCGGTCGCGTTCGCATCGACCGGCAGAGCTTCCTGTCGCGGCGGTCTCGGCAGGGATTTGGGCAGCAGCGGATACAGCGCGCGGTAGACGCCCAGCAAACGACTCAGCATCACCGGCCGCGCGGCCAGCCATTCGATGGCGCGTTGCCGCCATTGAGCGCCGCGCCGTTCGCGCTGGCGCCGCCGGGTTTCGACCAGTAGCTCGCCGTAGCGCACGAACGCCGGGCAGACCGTCTCGCAGCGCCGGCAGCCCAGACAGTGGTCCAGATGCGCATCGCCGGCCGGATCGGGTTCGAGGATGCCCTCGGCCCAGGCGCGGGCCAGGGCGATCCGGCCGCGCGGAGATTCGGCCTCGCTGCGATCCAGCCGGTAGGTCGGGCAGTGCGGCAGGCACAGCCCGCATTGCACGCAGCGATCGGCCAGGGCGGTCAGCGGATCGGCCGCCGGCACGCGGGTTTGCAGGGCGTGGACGGGTACGGCGGCGGACATGCGCCGATGGTAGCACCGGAGGGCTGGCCGGCTTGCCTTGCCCGGCAAAGGCCGCTATCATTTCCGCTCTTTGCTACCCCCATTTCGATTCCGTTGGAGCTGTCATGAAGACGTTCAGCGCCAAGTCGGAGACGGTGCAGCGCGATTGGTTCCTGGTGGATGCCGCGGGCAAGACCCTCGGCCGCCTGAGTTCGGAAATCGCCAGCCGTCTTCGCGGCAAGCACAAGCCGGTGTTCACCCCGCACGTGGACACGGGCGATTACCTCGTCGTGATCAACGCCGAGAAGATCGCCGTCACCGGCAAGAAGCTTTCCGACAAGCAGTACCACCGCTTCACCGGCTACATCGGCAACCTCAAGACCGAGTCGCTCGGCCAGTTGCTCGCCCGCAAGCCCGAGCGCGCGCTCGAGATCGCGGTCAAGGGCATGCTGCCGAAGAACCCGCTGGGCCGCGCGATGTTCCGCAAGCTCAAGGTCTACAAGGGCAGCGAGCATCCGCATACCGCCCAGCAGCCGCAAATCCTGGAAATCTAATGGCTACGCAACCCAATTACGGCACCGGCCGTCGCAAGTCCTCCACCGCGCGCGTGTTCCTGCGCAGCGGCGGCAACGGCAAGATCACGGTCAACGAGCGTCCGCTGGACGAGTTCTTCGGCCGCGAAACCTCGCGCATGATCGTGCGCCAGCCGCTGGAACTGACCAAGCACACCGAGACCTTCGACGTGCAGGTCACCGTCGAAGGCGGCGGCAGCACCGGCCAGGCCGGTGCGATCCGCCTGGGCATCGCGCGCGCGCTGGTCGAATACGACGAGACGCTCAAGGGCGAGCTGCGCAAGGCCGGTTTCATGACCCGCGATGCGCGCGAAGTCGAGCGCAAGAAGGTCGGCCTGCACAAGGCGCGTCGCGCCACCCAGTTCTCCAAGCGCTAAGTTTCACCGGCGCTACAATAGCCGCATAGCCCCGTCGCCAAGCGGTAAGGCACCTGACTCTGACTCAGGCATTCGGTGGTTCGAATCCATCCGGGGCTGCCAAACTCGGATCCTAAGGGGTCAACACGAAACCAAAGCCCGCCGAAAGGCGGGCTTTTTGTTTGCGCGGCGATGCACGAGAGCCGAATCGCATCACGCCACGCGCCAGGTATTCCTCCCGGCCGCCTTCGCCGAGTAGAGCGCCGTGTCGGCGTGATGCATCAGTTCGTCCGCGCTGGACACGGCCTGCTTGCACAGCGCGATGCCGATGCTCGTGGAGACATACAGCGAGGCGCCGCCGGCGAGGATCGGTTCGGCCATGCCATCGATCAGCTTCGCCGCGATCATCTGCGGCGCATCGTCGGTTTCCAGGTCCTCCACCAGCACCACGAATTCGTCGCCGCCCAGTCGCGCGGCGAAGTCGGTCGCGCGCAGGCAGCCGACGAGCCGTCGCGCGAACACGCGCAGCACCTCGTCGCCGGCCGCGTGGCCGCGGCTGTCGTTGATCTGCTTGAAGTGGTCGATGTCCAGGTAGAGGAGCGCGAGCGGCTTGCCATGCCGGCGCAGGCGCGCGATCGCGAGCTCGACGCGCTCGTTGAAGTGCAGCCGGTTCGCCAGCCCGGTCATCGAATCGTTGCGGGCCAGCCGTTCCAGTTCGCGTTCGGCCTGCTTGAGCTGGCTGATGTCGAAGCTGACCGCGTACAAGCCGTTGATGGCGCCGTCCTCGCCGATGTCCGGCACGTAAGTGCACTGGAAATGCTGGTGCTGTCCGTGGAAATCGCGCTCGATCTCGAACTTCGCCGTCTCGCCACGGAGCGCTGCCTGCATGTGGGACTCGATTTCGGCGTGGATGTCCGTGCCCATCACCTCGCGCACGCTGCGGCCGATCATGGTTTTCGGCTCGATTCCGAGCATCCGGCCGGTGTGCGCGTTGACGAAGGTGTAGCGCTGCTGCGAATCGACGTGCAGCACGAACGCCGGCAGGTTGTCCGTGATCGCGCGCAGGCGACGCTGGTTGCGCCCGATCGCGCGCTGGGCTTCGATCCGCGCGGTCACGTCGTGGCCGAAATAGACGATCGCCGGCGGATCGTTCGGCCGCTCGCCCGGAACGCGGCGATACTCGATCTCGATCCACAGGTAGCGGCCGTCCTTGTGCCGCATGCGGAACAACGCGGTCGCACTCGTGCCGGTCTCGAGCACCCCCTGGAAGACGCGCCGCACGTTGGCGGCATCGTCCGGATGCACCAGATCCCAGCGCGGCTGGGCGAACTCCTCCTGGCTCCAGCCCAGCAACGAGGTGACCGACGGCGAGATATACAGTCGCTTGTTGTCGGCGCTGACCCGGCCGATCAGATCGCTGGTGTTGTCGGCGAGCAGGCGGTAATTGCGTTCGCTCACCGCAACGCGGTGTCCGAGCACCCGGCGCTCGGTCAGCACCGCCGCCATCGGGAATCCGATCAGGCAGGTGCTGGTGATGAACAGCTGCAGCATCAGCGCGCGTTGCTCGCCGTTCGTGTCGGCGGCGAACTGGAACGGTCCCAGGCCGAGCCCGGTTCCCATCGCCGCGATCGCCGCGATGATCGCGCTGCCCCAGACGAAGCCGCCGAAGCGGTGGCGGAACACGCACAACAGCAGCGGCGGGTAGACCAGGAATGGCAGGGCGAGGCTGGTCCGCCAGAACACCAGAAAAGTGATCGCCGCGATCAGCCCCAGCGTCGCCGCCAGTTCCAGGCGCCGTCCCGGCACGCCGAGCATTCGCCGGCCTTCGATCCGCGCGGTGATCGTGAGCGTCGCGAAGATCGCGATGCCCAGTGCGTGCGAGGGCAGCCAGGTTGCGAACAGCATCCAGAACGACGCGGGCGACACGGCGGCGAGGCTGCGTGCGGTCGCCGCGATCGCCGCCGAGAGCGTGCAGGCGGCGAACGTGGAGAGCGTGGCGACGATCACGCTGTGCTTGATCCGCGACAAATCGGAGGGGTCGGGGACGCGTTGCGAGACCAGCCAGGCGACCAACACTGCGTCGAGCGTGTTCGCGAAGCTCAGCGCCACGCCGAGGACGCCGACACCGTTGAGCGCGAAATTGACCGCCAGCGATGCGCCGAACGCCGTAGTGAGGTAGGTGAGCCAGAACTTGCGCGGCTCGGTCAGCAGGAACCCGCAGAGCACGCCGCTGGCGACCCACAGCGTCGACAGACCCAGCGGCCCGCGGGTATAGACGATCGACCACCAGCAGGCCAAGGCGATGCCGGCCGCGAATGCGGCGATCCCCGCGCCCGTCGGTTGCGCGTCGCGATCTGCCATGGCTGCCCCCTGCGCCATGCGACTAGCTTATCCTTATCGCCTGCGCCGCTCATCCCATGGCGCCATTTTTCACCCACGAGGCATCGATGAAACTCGGAACACTCAAGGAAGGCGGTCGCGACGGCAGCCTGATCGTCGTCTCGCGCGACCTGCTGCGCGCGGTCAGGGCCGCGGGCATCGCCAACACCCTGCAGCAGGCGCTGGAGGACTGGGCCAGCGTCGCGCCGCGGCTGGCGGCGCTCTCGCAGCGGCTCAACGACGGCATCGCGATCGGCAGCTTCGACCTGGATATGGTGCATCTCGCCGCGCCGCTGCCGCGCGCCTACGAATTCGTGGACGGCAGCGCCTATCTGCCGCATGTCGAGCGCGTGCGTCGCGCGCGCGGCGCCGAGGTGCCGCAGAGTTTCTACACCGACCCCTTGATGTACCAGGCGGTGAGCGCGGGCTTCTACGGTCCGCGCGATCCGGTGATCGTCGGCGACGAGGCCTACGGCATCGATCTGGAAGCCGAAGTGGTCGTGGTCACCGACGACGTACCGATGGGAGTGTCTGCGGAGGACGCGGCCGCGCACATCCAGCTGATCGGCCTGGTCAACGACGTCTCCCTGCGCAACCTGATTCCGGCCGAACTCGCGAAAGGATTCGGCTTCCTGCAATCCAAGCCGCGTTCCACGCTCTCGCCGGTGTTCGTCACGCCCGACGAGCTCGGCGATGCCTGGCGCGGGAACAAGGTGCATCTGCCGCTGCTCACCCACATCAACGACGTCTGGTTCGGAGCGCCGGAGGCGGGCGTGGACATGCAGTTCGACTTCGCGCAACTGATCGCGCACGCGGCGAAGACGCGGCCGTTGATCGCCGGCACGATCGTGGGCTCCGGCACGGTCGCCAACCAGGACACTTCGCTGGGCGCGTCGTGTTTCGCCGAGAAGCGCACGGTCGAGACGCTGGAAACCGGCGCGCCGGTGACGCCCTTCATGGCGTACGGGGACACGGTGCGGATCGAGATGCTCGACGACCAGGGCCGCAGCATCTTCGGCGCGATCGACCAGCGGATCGGGCGGCCGCGGCAAAGCCGCTGAAGTGTGACGCAACCCGCAATTTGATGCAGCCGCGCGGCCCGCGCGCCGCTTCGCTGCGCCTTGCGCTTTCCATTGCGCGGCGCAATCGCTAGCCTGCGTTACGGGCGCCGATCGCGTCCGGCGATGGGGGCGTCGTGAGCCAGCACGAGACATTGCGGTTGTACAGCTACTGGCGCTCCAGCGCCGCGTACCGCGTGCGCATCGCGCTCAACCTCAAGCGCCTGAATTACGAAATCGTGCCGGTGCACCTGCTCGACAACGGCGGCGAGCAGCGCTCGGCGGACTACCGCAAGCTCAATCCGCAGGCGTTGGTGCCGACCCTCAAACACGGCCATCGCATGCTGCGGCAGTCCATGGCGATCATCGAATACCTCGACGAGACCTGGCCCTCGCCGCCGCTGTTGCCGGCCACCGCGCGCGACCGTGCGCGTGCCCGCGCGATCGCGCAGGCGATTGCCTGCGACATCCATCCGGTCAACAACCTGCGCGTGCTGCAGTACCTCGAGCGCGAATGGGGCGTGCCGCAGCCCGAGCGCGACGACTGGGTGCGCCACTGGATCGAGGAGGGATTCGCGGCGATCGAGGACATGCTGGCCGATGCGCTTTCCACCGGCACGTTCTGCGACGGCGAACAGCCCGGCCTGCCCGATTGCTGCCTCGTGCCGCAGGTCTATAACGCGCGCCGCTTCGGCGTGGACATGGGCCGCTATCCGACGATCCAGCGCATCCACGACGCATGCATGGCGTTGCCCGAGTTCGACGCTGCGCAGCCGGAGAAACAGCCGGACGCGCCGGACGCAGCCTGATCCGCGCGCTGTGTCGGCTCAGTAGCCGCTGTTCTGGTTCGCCGCCGCGGTCATCGCCTGCGCGCCCTGGTCGAACACGTCCGCGTACGGGTCGTGTTCGCCCGATCCGCCCTCGGACAGGCGGATCTTCAACGCCAGGCCGTCGCGCGAATCGGCCTTGCGCAGCACCTCTTCCAGTTCGGCCTTGCCTTCCTTGTACATCTTGTACAGCGACTGGTCGAAGCTGTGCATGCCTTCCTGCAGCGAGCTTTCCATCGCCTGCTTGATCTGGTGGATCTCGCCGCGCCGGATCAGGTCGCGGATCATCGGCGTGTTGATCAGGATTTCGCTGGCTGGCAGGCGTTTTCCGTCGCTGCCGATCACCAGGCGCTGGCTGATCACCGCCTTGAGGTTCAGCGCGAGGTTCATCAGCACGTTCTTGTGCATGCCCTCGGGGAAGAAGTTGAGGATGCGTTCCAGGGTCTGGTCGGCGTTGTTCGAGTGCAGGGTGGCCATGCACAGGTGGCCGGTTTCGGCGAACGCGATCGCGGCTTCCATCGTGGTCGCGTCGAGGATCTCGCCGATCAGGATCAGGTCGGGCGCCTCGCGCATCGCGTTCTTGAGCGCGTTGTGGAAGGCGTGGGTGTCCAGGCCGACCTCGCGCTGGTTGACGATGGACTTCTTGTGGCGGTGCAGGAACTCGATCGGATCCTCGATGGTGAGGATGTGGCCGGACTGGGTGTTGTTGCGATGGTCGATCATCGCCGCCAAGGTGGTGGACTTGCCCGAGCCGGTCGAGCCGACCAGCAGCACCAAGCCGCGCGGCTCGGAGACGATGTCCTTGAGGATCACCGGCAGCTTGAGGTCCTCGACGCTGGGGATGTCGGACTTGATCGCGCGGATCACCATGCCGACTTCGCCGCGCTGCTTGAACACATTGACTCGGAAGCGGCCCGCGTCGGTGACCGCGACCGCCATGTTCATCTCCAGGTCGCGCTCGAACATCTGGGTCTGGTGTTCGTCCATCAGCGAATACGCGATCTTCTTGACCAGTCCCGGCGGCAGTCCGGTGTTGCCGAGCGCGTAAAGCTTGCCCTCGACCTTCATGTTGACCGGCGCGCCGGTGGTCAGGAACAGGTCCGAGGCGCTCTTTTCCGCCATCAGCTTGAGGAAATACTCGATGTCCATGATCGGTTCCGTTTCGATTCGGAGTCCGCAGCCGTTGCAAGCAGGGGGCCGGCTTCGGAGAATAGCCCCGGACGGACAGCGTCCGGACGGATTGTGGATCGGTTATGACACCATCGCGACGAAAAATCCATCGTACCGCCGTTGCCGCCGTTCTGCTCGCCGGCCTGGCTGGCTGCACGAGCGTGCCGCCGCCGACCGCCGAACTGGGCGCTGCCGACGGCGCGATCCATCTGGCCGCGACGCCGGCCGCGCAGCGCTACGCCGCAGACGAGCTGGATGCAGCGCGTCGCGAACTCGATCAGGCGCAGGCCGCGTCGGCGCAGCAGGATTATGCGCAGGCGCACCAGCTGGCCGCGGCCGCGCAGGCCGATGCCGACCTCGCCCGCGCCAAGTCGCGCGCGCTGGCGGGGAAGGCCGAGGTCGCCGCGCGCACGGAGGAGAACCAGACCCTGCGCCGGCGCCTGCTCGATACGGAGCCGTTGCGATGATCCGCCGCGTTCTTGTTTTCATCCTGCTGGCCTTCGCGGTGCAGTCGGCGTTGGCCGGCGGTGCGCCCGTGGACAAGGACCTGCAGCGCCTTTCCGCAGACCTCGCGCAGCTCGAAGCCGACCCGACGCTGGGCCTGTTCGGCGACGCCGACCGGCTGCGCGCACACCAGGCGCTGGATGCGCTGGCGCAAACCGCGCCGCATTCCAGGGATCGCGCGCTGACCCTGCACATCGCCGAAAGCCGCGTCGCCGCGGCACGTTTCGCGGCCGAAGCCGAACTCGCCGAACGCCAGCTCGACCAGCTCGATCGCGAGCACGACAAGATCCTGCTCGAGGCCAGCCGCCGCGACGCCGATCGCGCGCGCGCCGAAGCCGAGCGCCTGCGCCTGCAGAACACCGCGCGCGAGGAAGAGGCGGCGCGCGCCGAAGCCGAACGCGAAGCGCAGGCCCAGCAAGCCGCGGGCATCGCCAGCGATGAATCCGAGCAGGCGCGCGCGCTCGCCGAGGCGCGGGCGAAAGATGCCGCGCTCGCCAAGCAGGAGTCCGCATTGCGGTCTGGAGCTGCCCCGACAGCAAGCGCATCGGGCAACGATGCGCGCGGCCCTGCGATGAGCCTTCCGGGAACCGCGTTCGCGCCCGGAAAGGCCGTGCTGCGCGCCGATGCCCAGACCAAGGCCAAGCTGCGCGCACTGGTCGCGTTCGTGCAGGCCAATCCAGGTGCGAAGGTCCGGATCGAAGGACACACCGACAACCGCGGCGACCCGCAGGCCAATTTGAGCCTGTCGCAGCAGCGCGCCGATGCCGTGCGCAATGCATTGCGCGCCGCGGGGGTCCCGGCCGGACGCCTGCGGGCGGTTGGGCTTGGCGCCGAGCAGCCGGCCGCCTCCAACGCGACCGCACAGGGCAGGACGCGTAACCAGCGTGTGGATGTGGTCGTCCTGACGGGAGAAAACCAGCCATAAGCTGTAAATTTCGGCGAATGTCGGCGATTTCTACGGAACGCGGATCACGTCCGTATCGCCTGTGCTGAGACGCAATGGCCACCACATTCAAGGGCTTGCCGAACCGCTTGCGAGGCAGAGGGTGCAGGAGTAGCGTCATCTACCCATGCGCAGTACGCGCATGGAGCCAGCGGAAGACCAGCCCATGATTGCAGCGATCGTTTCGGAGCAGCGCAGGGTCTGGAATATCCAGATCCGCGACGCAGGCTCCGATCGCCGCGTCGCGTGTTCTCCGCAAACCCAGACGCCCCGCTGCTGTGCCGAGCGGGGCGTTCGTATTTCTGACGAACCGTAAATCCCAACCAGGGGAGGTCAAGCGCCATGTTCGAAGGTCAATCGCGCGATGAGCTGGACGCACTGCTCAGGTCGGACATCGAGTTCCGCCAGCTCTACCATCGCCATCGCGAGCTGGACAAGCAGGTGCTCGACGCCGAACTCGGCGTGCTGCCGCTGGACGACGTCACGCTCGCGCAGATGAAGCGCGAAAAGCTGCACGCCAAGGACCGGTTGACCCAGATGTTCGAAACCAAGCACGCGCATTAACCGCTGAATCTCGCGCGGGCGGCGGCCGCCATCCTCGTCGGCTGCCGTCGCCCGCGCAGGGACTTGCGCGCGCAAAGTCCCGCGCTCCGAAAACTTAAGTAGCTCAGGGCCGGCACGGAAAGCCCTGCTAGAATCGCGCGTCGGCCCTTCGCGGCCCCAGCGCCGCATCGCCATGACGATCCACGACAGCGTCCTCGAACTCATCGGGCAAACGCCCATGGTTCGCGCGCGCAACCTCGACGCCGGTTGCTGCGAACTGTTCCTGAAGCTCGAATCGGCCAATCCCGGCGGTTCGATCAAGGATCGCATCGGCATGTCCATGATCGAATCCGCCGAGAAGGCGGGGAAGATCAAGCCCGGCGACACCCTCGTGGAAGGCACCGCCGGCAACACCGGCATCGGCCTGGCGCTGGTCGCGCAGCAGAAAGGCTACCGCCTGGTGCTGGTCGTGCCCGACAAGATGAGCCGCGAGAAGATCTTCAACCTCAAGGCGATGGGTGCCGAAGTCGTGCTGACGCGATCGGATGTCGCCAAGGGCCATCCGGAGTACTACCAGGACCTCGCGGCGAGGATCGCCAGCGAGATGCCCGGTGCTTATTTCATCAACCAGTTCGGCAACCCCGACAACCCGCGCGCACACGAGGAAACCACCGGTCCGGAAATCTGGGAGCAGATGGACGGCAGGATGGACGCGATCGTGTTCGGCTGCGGCAGCTCGGGCACGATGACCGGACTGTCGCGCTTCTTCGCCAGGACCGCGCCGCACGTCGAGTTCATCCTCGCCGACCCGGTCGGCTCGATACTCCCCCAGTACATCAACGAAGGCACGCTCAGCGAAAAATCGGCGAGCTTGATGGTCGAGGGCATCGGCGAGGACTTCCTTCCGCCCATCTCCGGATTCACGCCTCTGTAAAAAGCGTATTGCATCACCGACATGGGAAATTTTCCTCGCGG
>CAYUXZ010000046.1:0-21448 GCA_964449135.1 uncultured Gammaproteobacteria bacterium | reverse complement strand
GCCACTCAAGCTCGCGCGCGCGCTCGAGGCCGCTGGCGTGCCGATCATCGGCACTTCGCCTGATTCGATCGACCTCGCCGAGGATCGCGAGCGCTTCCAGCAGATGATCCAAAACCTCGGCCTCGTGCAGCCGCCGAACCGCACCGCGCGCAACGCCGAGCAGGCGCTCGCGCTCGCCGGCGAAATCGGCTATCCGCTGGTCGTGCGGCCGAGCTACGTGCTCGGCGGCCGCGCGATGGAGGTCGTGCATTCCGATGCAGACCTCACGCGCTACATCCGCGACGCGGTGAAGGTGTCCAACGATTCGCCGGTGCTGCTCGACCGCTTCCTCGACAACGCGGTCGAGGTGGACGTGGACATCATCGCCGACGCGGAAGGCAACGTGCTGGTCGGCGGCGTGATGGAGCACATCGAGGAAGCCGGCGTTCATTCGGGCGATTCCTCGTGCTCGCTGCCGCCGTATTCGCTGCCGGCGCACGTGCAGGACCGGCTTCGCGAACAGGTCGCGAAGATGGCGCGCGAGCTCAAGGTCGTCGGGCTGATGAACACCCAGTTCGCGATCCACCTCAACGGCGAGGAAACGGTCTACGTCCTCGAAGTCAATCCGCGCGCATCGCGTACCGTGCCCTTCGTCTCGAAGGCGACGGGCGTTCCGCTCGCGAAGGTCGCCGCGCGCTGTATGGTCGGGCGCTCGCTGGCCGAGCAGGGCGTGACCGAGGAAGTGATCCCGCCGTACTACTCGGTCAAGGAAGCGATCTTCCCGTTCGCGAAGTTCCAGAACGTGGATCCGATACTCGGTCCGGAGATGCGCTCGACCGGCGAGGTGATGGGCACGGGCCCGAGTTTCGGCGAGGCGTTCGCGCGCGGGCACGAGGCGGCGAACATCAAGGCGCCGCGGATCGGCAAGGCGTTCGTGTCGGTGCGCGACCCGGACAAGCCGCGCGTGCTCGACGTCGCGCACGAACTGTTGCGTCGCGGCTACACGTTGGTCGCGACCGGCGGCACACAGACGTTCCTGGCCGAGCAGGGCATCGCCTGCGAACGCGTCAACAAGGTACTCGAAGGGCGTCCGCACATCGTAGACCTGATCAAGAACGGCGAGATCGTCTACATCGTAAACACCACCGAGGGCAAGCAGGCGATCGCCGACTCGTTCTCGATCCGGCGCGAGGCGCTGCAGGCGGGAGTGACCTATTCGACCACGATCGCCGGCTCGCGCGCGCTGGTGCATTCGCTGGACCACCGCGCCGACGGCGTAGTGCGTTCACTGCAGGAACTGCACGCGCAGTTGCCCGGCAAGGCTTCGTGACTCGTATCATCCGCGACATCATCATCAGCGACTGCAGGAAACCGACATGCGATTTCCGTTGACCACCAAGGGCGCGCAACGCCTGCGCGGCGAACTCGAACGACTCAGGTCGGTCGAGCGCCCGCGCATCATCGCCGCGATAGCCGAAGCGCGCGCGCACGGCGACCTCAGCGAAAACGCCGAATACCATGCCGCGCGCGAGCAGCAGAGTTTCCTCGAGGGCCGCATCAAGGAACTCGAAGGCACGCTGGGCAACGCGCAGCTGATTGACGTGGCTGCACTCAATGCCGGTTCGAAAGTCGTGTTCGGCGCGAACGTCGAACTCGCGGACGTGGAAACCGACGAGCGTCGCGGCTACCAGATCGTCGGCGACCTCGAAGCCGACATCAAGCTGAACCTCATCTCGATCTCCTCGCCGCTCGCGCGCGCGCTGATCGGCAAGCACGAGGGCGACGTCATCATCATCGATGCGCCGGCCGGCAAGCGCGAATACGAGATCATCGTCGTCCGTTACGAAGGCTGACGTGCGCAGGCTGACGCTGCTGCTGCCGTCGCGTTCGCGATTCCGCGGACAGCCGCTGTCGCAGGAGCTCGGCCGCGTGCTCGCCCGCGCCGATCGCCCCCCCGCTGCGACGGCCGGATCGAAACCGCAGCTGCAGCGGTATTTCGATGTGATCCCGCGCTACTGCCCGGAGGCGCCGATCACGCGCATGCTCGATGCGCACGACGCGAGCCACAACTCCTGGCTGCGCGCCGACCCGGCCTACGTGCAGGCCGACATCAGCGGCGGCCGCATGCTCGCCTGCGGCGACCTGGACCTGTCCCTCGCCGATTGCGAAGCGCTGCTGCATCCGCTCAGGCCGCTGTTCGGCGACGAAGGCTTCCCGATTTCCGCGCCGGTGCCGCAGCGTTGGTACTTGATGATGCCGCTGGAAAGCCGGTTCCCGGAGTTTTCGCCTCCGGAAGCCGCGCTCGGCGACAACCTCGAATCGCATCTGCCCGCTGGCGATGCCGGCCGGCGCTGGCGGCGGCTGCTCAACGAAGCACAGGTGATCCTGCACAACCATCCGCTGAACGCGCAACGCGCCAGGGAAGGCAAGCCACCGGTCAACTCGCTGTGGTTCTGGGGCGGCGGCGCGTTGCCGAGCTCGGTGCGTTGCGACTACGCGATGGTTTGCGGCGAAGAATTGCTGCTGCGCGGGCTTTGCGAACTGGCGAAGATGTCGCCGCAGCCGATTCCGTCCGCGTATTCGGGAAAACTTCGCGAAAGCGACGCGCTGATTGATCTGCGCAACGCGAAGCACCTGGGCTTGCTCGCCGCCGACTGGATCCTGCCGGCCGTAGCGGCGTTGCGCGGGGACGACCGTCTGCTGCTGGATTTCGCCGACGGCAGCGGATTCACGATCCTCCGGTCGCAGCGCTGGCGCTTCTGGCGCCGTCCGCTTGCGCAGCTCGCGACCGCGGAGTGAACGCGCCGCGGATCGTGCGTCGCGTCGTGCCGCCGCTGGGCGACTGGCCCGATCATGTTCCGCCCGTGCTGCGGCGGATCTATGCCGCGCGCGGCGCGCCGGCCTACGCGGACACGCAGCTGCGCCTTGCCAACCTGCTGTCGCCGCAGAACCTCGGCGGCATCGACCGCGCCGCGGAACTGCTCGCAAACGCGATCCGCGCGCAGAGGCACATCGTGATCGTCGGCGATTTTGACTGCGACGGCGCGACCGGCTGCGCGGTCGGTGTGCGCGGGCTGCGTCTGCTCGGCGCACGGCACGTGAGCTATCAGGTTCCGCATCGCGTCGTGCACGGTTACGGATTGATGCCCGCGCTCGTCGAAGCGATGCGCCCGATGCAACCGGAATTGCTCGTAACCGTTGATAACGGCATCGCCTCGCACGCCGGCGTCGCAGCCGCGAAAGCGCTGGGCTGGGACGTGCTGATCACCGACCATCACCTGCCGGGTGCGACGCTGCCGGCGGCAGATGCGATCGTGAATCCGAATCTTCCCGGCGATGGATTCGCAAGCAAAGCGCTCGCGGGCGTCGGCGTGCTGTTCTACCTGCTGCTCGCCGTGCGGCGGCGACTGGCGTTCGATACGCCGCCCGATCTGTCGTCGCTGCTCGACCTCGTCGCGGTCGGCACGGTCGCCGACATGGTGCCGCTGGACGCGAACAACCGGTGCCTGGTCGCGGCGGGACTGCGCCGCCTGCGCGAAGGCCGCTGCCAGCCGGGACTGCGCGCACTTGCCGACGTCTCGGGCCGCAGGCTCGATCGCCTGGTCGCCAGCGACATCGGATTCTTCGTCGCGCCGCGCATCAACGCGGCCGGTCGCCTGGAAGACATGCGCATCGGCATCGAATGCCTGCTCGCGGACGAACCCGATCATGCGGCCGAACTTGCACGCATCCTCGACGGTATCAATGGCGAGCGCCGCGGTGTGCAGGAGCAGATGGTCGAGGAAGCCGAACACATCGTCGCAGAAGCGAACGATGCGGGCGATGCGGCCGCGGTGTGCGTGTTCGATCCGGACTGGCATCCGGGCGTGGTCGGACTGGTCGCGTCCAAGCTCAAGGATCGCCTGCATCGTCCCGCGATTGCATTTGCGCCTGCCGAACCCGGCAGCGCGGAATTGCGCGGCTCCGCGCGTTCGATTCCGGGATTCCATATCCGCGATGCGCTCGCCGCGGTGGACGCCGCGCATCCGTGCTTGATCGATCGGTTCGGCGGCCACGCGATGGCCGCGGGCATGGGCATCGCGCGCGATCATCTCGACGCCTTCGTCGCGGCGTTCAAGGACCATGCGCTACGCGTGCTGGATCCGTCGTTGCTGCGCCGCGAACTGCCCAGCGACGGCCCGCTCGCGGCGCATGAAATCGAGCGCGGACTCGCGCTAGCACTGCGCGAAGCCGGGCCCTGGGGGCAGGGGTTTCCCGAGCCGGTGTTCGACGGAGAATTCGAGGTGACCGATTTTCGCGCGGTCGGGCGCGGGCATCTCAAGCTCACGCTTCGCCACGGCGAATCCGATGCACCCATCGCCGCGATCCACTTCGGCGGATTCGATGGAACGCCGCCGCCGCATCGCGTGCGCGTGGCCTACCAGCTCGAACCCGACGACTGGCGCGACCGCGAAGGCGTGCAATTGCTGGTACGCCACCTCGAACCCGCATAAGCCCAGAATCGCGGTGAAGTGAGGGTACGCAGTCTGCTACCATGCGCGCTCTTTCACTTTCCCTGCGCACCGCCATGATCGAGCTCAATCCCATCCGCTATCGCATCGCCGACCTGCGGGAGCGCCTGGCGTCGCTCAGGGGGTATCTTTGACTTCGACAGCAAGGTCGAACGTCTGGAAGAAGTGAACCGGGAGCTCGAGAGCTCCGACATCTGGAACACCCCCGACAAGGCGCAGGCGCTCGGTCGCGAACGCGCCGCGCTCGACAAGGTCGTGGGCGGCATTCGTACGATCACCGTAGGCCTCGACAGCGCAGCCGAGCTGCTCGATCTCGCCGAGGCCGAGCAGGACGACGAAACCGCGCAGGCGGTCGCCGCCGACATGGAAGGACAGGCGAAGCACGTCGAAGCGCTCGAGTTCCGCCGGATGTTCTCGGGCAAGATGGATTCGCACAACGCCTTCGTGGACATCCAGGCCGGCGCCGGCGGCACCGAGTCGCAGGACTGGGCCGAGATGCTGCTGCGCATGTACCTGCGCTGGTGCGAGGCCAAGGGCTGGAAGACCGAGATGCTCGAGGCGAGCGCGGGCGAAGTCGCGGGCCTGAAGTCGGCGAGCTTCGCGGTGGAAGGCGATCATGCCTACGGATGGCTCAAGACCGAGATCGGCGTGCACCGGCTCGTGCGCAAGTCGCCGTTCGATTCGGACAACCGCCGCCACACGAGCTTTACCTCGGTGTTCGTTTCGCCGGAAGTGGACGACGACATTGACATCGAGATCAATCCGGCCGACCTGAAGACCGACGTCTATCGTTCCTCCGGCGCGGGCGGCCAGCACGTCAACAAGACCGAGTCCGCGGTGCGCATCACCCATGTGCCGACCGGCGTCGTCGTGGCCTGCCAGACCGAGCGCAGCCAGCACGCGAACCGCGACCGCGCGATGAAGATGCTCAAGGCCAAGCTGTACGAGCTCGAGGTCCAGAAGCGCAATGCCGAGAAGGACCGGCTGGAGGCGACCAAGTCCGATATCGGTTGGGGCAGCCAGATCCGCAACTACGTGCTCGACCAGTCGCGGATCAAGGATTTGCGCACCGGCATCGAACGCACCGATACCCAGAAGGTGCTCGACGGGGATCTCGACGAATTCGTCGAGGCGAGCCTGAAGGCCGGGCTCGAGGCAGGGTCAAAACGCAGCGACGCGGCATGATGGCCGCGAGTTGTGGAATAGCGTTCGTGGTTCGACAAGCTCACCACGAACGAACAAGCAAGACGGGCGGTTTGCCGTTCGTCCTGAGCCTGTCGAAGGATGAACGGAAAAAGCCATGACCGACCCGACGCCAGTTATCGAAACGCACCTCGACGAGAACAAGCTGATCGCCGAACGTCGCGCGAAACTGCACGAGCTTCGCGCACAGGGCATCGCGTTCCCGAACGATGCGCGCCGCGGCGACTACGCCGGCGACCTGCAATCCGAATTCGCGGACGGGGAAAAATGGAATGCGGAGGCGATAGAAGCCGCCGCGCGTCGCGTGGGCATGGCTGGGCGGCTGATGGCGAAGCGGATCATGGGCAAGGCCAGCTTCGCGCAGATCCAGGACATGAGCGGCCGCATCCAGCTGTTCCTGCAGGGCAACGCGCTGGGCGAGTCGTACGAGGCATTCAAGGGCTGGGACGTGGGCGATATCGTCGCCGCCGAAGGCGTGCTGATGCGCACCAAGACCGGCGAACTGTCGGTCAAGTGCGACAAGCTGCGCCTGCTCACGAAGTCGCTGCGCCCGCTGCCCGACAAATGGCATGGCCTCGCGGACGTCGAGCAGCGCTACCGTCAGCGTTACGTGGACCTGATCGTGAATCCGGACGCGCGCGAGGTGTTCGTCAAGCGCTCGCGAATCATCGCCGCGATGCGGCGCTGGCTGGATGCGCGGCGTTTCCTCGAGGTCGAGACGCCGATGATGCACTACATCCCGGGCGGCGCGGTCGCGCGGCCGTTCGTGACCCATCACAACGCGCTCGATCTGGACCTGTACCTGCGCATTGCGCCTGAGCTTTACCTGAAGCGGCTCACCGTCGGCGGTTTCGAGCGCGTCTACGAGATCAACCGCAACTTCCGCAACGAGGGCGTGTCCACGCGGCACAACCCCGAGTTCACGATGCTGGAGTTGTACGAGGCCTACGCGACCTATACCGAGGTGATGGACCTCACCGAGGCGATGATCCGCGACGTCGCGATCGAGGCGATCGGAACGACGCAGATGCACTGGGACGGCGCCGACATCGACCTCGCGCCGGCGTTCCGGCGCTGGCGGCTCGAGGAAGCTGTGCGCGAGTTGAATCCGGCAATCAGCGTCGCCGATTGCCGCGACCGCGCCGCACTCGCCGCGCACTGCGCGCGCCTGAAGATCCACGTCAAGGACGGCTACGGCTGGGGCAAGCTGCTGCTCGAGATCTTCGAGAAGACCGTCGAGGGCAAGCTCATCCAGCCGACCTTCATCACGCATTACCCGGTCGAGGTCTCGCCGCTCGCGCGCGAATCCGATACCGAGAAGGGCATCACCGATCGTTTCGAATTGTTCGTCGGCGGCAAGGAACTCGCCAATGGCTTTTCCGAGCTAAACGATCCCGAGGACCAGGCCGCACGTTTCCTCGCGCAGGTGGATGCGAAGGAAGGCGGCGACGACGAGGCCATGCACTTCGACGCCGATTACATCCGCGCGCTCGAAGTCGGCCTGCCACCGACCGGCGGCCTGGGCGTGGGCATCGATCGACTCGTGATGCTGATCACCGGATCGGCGTCGATCCGTGATGTGCTGCTGTTTCCATACATGCGCCCCGAGACCTAGGCTGCCTCGCTTCGAACCTTCCATGGTGCGGGCACCGGCCTGCACATCCATGTGCAGGCGTTCGCGCCATCGCGCGCTGCCGATAGGGCATCGCGCAGGCGATGGCCCTCGCCCCTACATACGTCCCGAGAGCTGACGTGCCCTTGCGATCCTCGCCCCCGCGACCGGGCGGGTGGTGACGAACCTCATCGGTTGGACGTATGCTCGCCTGGATGGAATCTGGAGAAGGCAGGGAGGGGGCCATGAATGTCCTGATCGTTGACGACCAGCAATCCGCGCGCGATTTCGTGCGCACTTCGCTGGAGGGGGTATCGGGCCTTTCCATCCACGATTTCGAGAGTCCGGTCGAGGCGCTGGCCTGGTCGTCGCGCTTCCGCCCGGACCTGTTGCTGCTCGACTACCGGATGCCCGGTATGGACGGGCTGGAATTCGCGCGCCGCTTCCGCGAGCATCCGACCCACCGCGACGTGCCGATCGTCCTGGTGACCGTGGTCGGCGACGAACCGGTCCGGGTGGCCGCGCTGGAAGCCGGCGTGATCGATTACGTCGTCAAGCCGATCAAGCCCCGCGAGATCCGCGCGCGTTGCCGGAACCTGCTGGAATTGCGCCAGCACGGCGAACTCAACAAGCTCCGCGCGAAGTCGCTGGAACAGCGTCTGATCGCCAGCATGCTCGAAGTGCAGGAGCGCGAGCGCGAAACCCTTACCCGGCTCGCGCGCGCGATCGAATTCCGCGATCTGGGCACCAGCACCTACCTTGAACGTCTTTCGCATTTTGCCGGCCTGATCGCCGACGGCCTGGGCCTGGAGGACGAGGAAGCACGGATGATCGAGCTGGCCGCGCCGCTGCACGACCTAGGCAAGATCGCGATCCCCGACGCGATCCTGCTCAAGCGCGGGCCGCTGACCGAGGAGGAGATCGGCGTGATGCGACGGCATCCGCAGATCGGCTACGAACTGCTCAGCGACAGCCAGAACCGGTTCGTCGCGACCAGCGCGCAGATCGCGTTGCGGCACCACGAGCGCTACGACGGCAGCGGCTACCCGGACAGGCTGGCGGGCGAGGCGATTCCGCTCGCTGCGCGAATCGTCGCCGCCGCCGACGTGCTCGATGCCTTGCTGTCGCCGCGTCCATACAAGGAAGCCTGGCCGCTCGACAAGGCGCTCGATTACCTGCGCGACGAACGCGGCCGGCATTTCGACCCGGTGTGCGTGGATGTGCTGCTGCGCGACCGCGCCCACGTCGCCGAGATTTGCGAGCGCTACTCGAAGGCGCATCCGCGTCCCGGGGGCATCTGAGCACGGGACGCCATGAGCGCGCGCATCCGGGACCTGCGCGAACGGCTGGCTCGCCGCCAGGATAGCGAGCACCAGCAGATCCTGGTGCGCCTGATCATCACGCTGATCTTCCTCGCGTACCTGTCGCTGACCCAGATGCACGCGCCGCGATCGGCTGCGCTTGCGCTGCTGCTGTACGGCGCGGTCGGCATCGAGTTCGCCTGCGCGATCGGGCTGCTGGCTGCGCTGCTGCGCAATCCCGGGCCGTCCGATCGACGCCGCTGGTTCGGGATGCTGCTCGACTACAGCGTGATCGCGCTATTGATGGTCGCCGACGGCGCGCGTACCGCGCCCTTGTACGTGGTGCTGATGTGGGTGACCGTCGGCAACGGCTTGCGCTACGGCCCGCGCTTCCTGCGATTGTCGGTGGTCCATGCCAGCATCGCGTTCGCCGCAGTCCTGCTGCTGACGCCGTATTGGCATGAAATGCCGTACCTGGGCATAGGGCTGTTGCTCGGCCTGATCGCGATCCCGATGTACCTGTCCGGGTTGCTGCGCGCGCTCACCCGGGCGCTCGACGACGCCCGCCGCGCGAACGAGGCGAAGACGCGCTTCGTCGCCACGATGAGCCACGAATTGCGCTCGCCGCTCAACGGCATCATCGGCATGTCCGAAGTGCTCAGCAGCACGCGTCTAAACGCGGAACAGCGCGAATGCGCGGACGTGATCCAGACCTCGGCGCACGCCTTGATGTTGCTCGTGGAGGACGTGCTGAACTTCGCCGCGATCGAGGCGGGCAAGCTGCACCAGATCGAGGCGCCGTTCTCGCTGCGCGAGTTGTTGCGCCGGCTGCGCACGCTGTTGCACCCGCTGGCCGCAGCGAAGAACCTGCGCTTCACGATCGACGCCGACGAGTCCGTTCCCGATGCGTTCGTCGGCGATTCGGCGCACCTTCTGCAGATCCTGCTCAACCTCGTCGGCAACGCGATCAAGTTCACCGAACGCGGCAGCGTCGGCGTGCGCGTCGAGCCGGTCGGCGTGGAGAATGGCCGGCAGCAGCTGCGCTTTTCGATCCGCGATACCGGCATCGGCATCCCGGCGGAGCAGCACGAGCGCATCTTCAAGCCGTTCGAGCAGCTCGATAGCGGGCCCAGCCGCAAGCATGGCGGCACCGGCCTGGGAGTGACCATCGCGCGAACGCTGGCGGAATTGCTCGAAGGGCGGATCGGCGTCGAGGACAATCCCGGCGGCGGCACTCATTTCTGGGCGGAGATTCCGTTCGCAGAAGTCGAACTCCGCGACGGCGTTCCCGCCACGCCATCGGTTCGCGCGCAGTCCACGCGCAACGACGGCGCAGGCGACGGCGCCCACGTCATCTCGCTGGACAATCCTTTGGTGAGGCATCGCGCGCGCGTCAGACCGCTGCGCCTGCTCGTAGCCGACGACCTGGCCTCGAATCGCGCGGTGATGCGCCGCCTGCTCGAACGAGCCGGGCACGCGCTGGTGTTCGCGAGTAATGGCGAAGAGGCGCTCGACGCGCTTTCCGATAGCGAGCTCGACGCGGCGATCCTCGACCTCCATATGCCGGACATCAGCGGCCTGGATGTGCTCAAGCAGGCGCGCGTGATCCAGGCCGGGCGCGCGAAGCGCACCCCGATCGTCGTGCTCAGCGCGGATGTCACCATCGAGACGATGAAGTCCGTCGAGACGAGTGGTGCGTTCGCGTTCCTGAGCAAACCAGTGGTGATCGAGCGCCTGCTCGACACCCTGGCACGCATCGCCGAGAGCGAGGGCAAGGACCGGGTCGAAACGCTCGCGGCATCCGGACCTGGCGAGGCGCCGCGCGGCGGCGTGCTGCAGGACCTGATCGAGCTGGGCACGGCGCGCGAATCGCTCGAGGACCTGCTGCAGCAATGCCTCAAGGACGCGGCGCGCTGCGTATCCGCGTTCGAGCGCGCGGCCGCTGGACGCAACTGGGAGGAAGCGCGCGAGGAGCTGCACGCGCTCAAGGGCGTGGCGGTAAACATCGGTGCGATGGTGCTCGCCGAGCGCAGCGGCGCGCTGATGCGCGCGACCAGCGAATCGCTCGCCGCGAGCTGGCGGCGCGAACTCGGCGAACTCGGCCGATTGCTCGAATCGGCCGCGACCGACCTCGCGCGGCAGATCGCAGACGCGTGTGCAGGCGTCGCGCCGACCAGCGAGTCGGCCGACGACACGCCCGCCTGATGTAGCTGCTCAGGACGCCGGCAAGGCCGACGGCAACGCGCCGATCTCGTTCTGCCCACGCCGCTGCTGCGCCTTGACCAACCGCTCCATCGTGCGCAGCGATTTCTCGCCGAGCGCGAGCGCGGTCTCGACCCAGATCCCGGTGATCTGCATCAGTTCCTCGATCGCGCAGGCGTTGACCGCGCGCACGACCTCGTGCATCGCGCCGCGCGCGTGCGGAATCCTGCGGTTGGCGCGGATCACCTCGCGCACCGCGTGCACGCCTTCGCCCTTGCGCGCGAGCACATCCACGAGACCGAGCTTGTACAGTTCCTCGGCTGCATATACGCGGCCTTCGAGCATGAGCTTTTCGGCGACGTGCGGGCTCACGCGCCGGCACAGGAAGCTGTAGGCGCCCATGCCCGGGAACAGGTCGAACAACACCTCGGGCAGGCCCATGCCGACGCCTTCCTCGGCGACGATGGTGTGGCAGCTCAGCGCGGCCTCGAATCCGCCGCCGAGCGCGTCGCCCTGGACCAGCGCGATCGTGTGTGCGCGACCGCCCAGGCCTTGGTGGAACGCGTGGACGCCGCGCACGCACTGGTGGGCGTAGGCAAGCAGGCCGTCGCGGTCGTTGCGGCGGATCGCGTCGCAGAACAGCGCGAGGTCACCGCCGAGGTTGAAGCTGGTGTCGCAGGACGCGAGCACGACGTGGGCGAGACCGCCCGGAGCATTGTGCGATTCGACTTCAAGTCTGCGCGCGAGCAAGCGCTGGTAATCGAGGATGTCGCTGATCAGGCCGGGCGTGAAGCAGGCGCGGCCCGGACGGTCGATCAGATCGGCGTGCATCCGCAGCCAGTACTCGGCACAGTCGGTGTTCTCCTCGATCCTCAGGTGGTGGTAGGCGGGTTTGGGATGGAGCAGCTTGACGGGAGACATGGCGGAATCCTCGATCGGACTGTCGGCCGGAGGAGCGCCAGCGGTCGGCAAGGGCGGGCGAGGGCGCTCGCGCCGATTCTTGCGCGATGCATCGCCCTTCACAATGTGCCGCCGGAAACGAACGAAGCCCGCGCGCGGCGGGCTTCGGCGATGCATTCGCGGACGCAGCTAGGCTTTCGGCGCGTCGCGCAGCTCGCGGCGCAGGATCTTGCCGACATTGGTCTTGGGCAGTTCGGTGCGGAACTCGACGACCTTGGGCAGCTTGTAGCCGGTGAGGTTTTCCTTGCACCAAGCCTTCACGTCGTCGGCGGTCAGCGCCGGATCCTTCTTCACGATCACGACCTTCACCGCTTCGCCGGATTTCTCGTCGGGGACGCCGACCGCGGCGACTTCGAGCACACCCGGCATCTGCGCGATCACGTCTTCGACCTCGTTCGGATACACGTTGAAGCCGGAGACCAGGATCATGTCCTTCTTGCGGTCGACGAGGTAGAAATACCCGCGCTCGTCCATCTTCGCCATGTCGCCGGTGCGCAGCCAGCCCTCGTTGTCGATGACCTTCGCGGTCTCCTCGGGGCGTTGCCAGTAGCCCAGCATTACCTGCGGACCCTTCACGCACAGTTCTCCGACTTCGCCCATGGGCAGCATCGCGCCGCCTTCGTCCTTCACGCAGATGTCGGTGGACGGCACCGGCATTCCGATCGAACCGTTGTATTCCTTGAGCTCCAGCGGATTGATGCAGGCCGCGGGCGAGGTTTCGGTCAGGCCGTAGGCTTCGATCAGCGGCACGCCGGTGACCTTCTTCCAGCGTTCGGCGACCGCGCGCTGCACGGCCATGCCGCCGCCCATGGTCAGGCGCAACCTGGAGAAATCGAGCTGGTCGAATCCGGGCGTATTGAGCAGGCCGTTGAACAGCGTGTTCACGCCGGTCATGCAGGTGAATCCGCTGCCGCGCAGCTCGCGCACGAAGCCGGGCATGTCGCGCGGATTGGTGATCAGGTGGTTCAGGCCGCCGATCTTCATGAAGATCATACAGTTCGCGGTCAGCGAGAAGATGTGGTACAGCGGCAGCGCGGTGATGATGATTTCCTGGCCTTCAGTGAGGTTGCCGCCGATCCAGGACCCGGACTGCTGCATGTTCGCGACGATGTTGCGATGGGTGAGCATCGCGCCTTTGGACACGCCGGTGGTGCCACCGGTGTACTGCAGGAAGGCGAGGTCGGACGGCGCGATGTCAACGGCCGGCAGGTTGTGGCGACGGCCGCGGCGCAGCGCCTCGTCGAAGCGGATCGCGCCCGGGATGGAATAATCCGGCACCTGCTTCTTGATGTACTTGAGGACGAAATTGATGATCGCGCCCTTCGGGAACTTCACCATTTCGCCGACGCTGGTGGTGATCACCTGCTTGATGTCGGTATCGGCGAGGACTTCCTGCACGGTGCTCGCGAAGTTGTCCACGACCACGATCGCGAGCGCGCCCGAGTCCTTCATCTGGTGCCTGAGTTCGCGCGGCGTATAGAGCGGGTTGGTGTTCACCACGGTCATGCCGGCGCGCAGGATGCCCATCAGCGCGATCGGGTACTGCAGCAGGTTCGGCATCATCAGGGCGACGCGATCGCCCTTCTTCAGTCCCAACTCGTGGATCAGGTAGGCGGCGAACTGGCTGCTCATCCGGTCCAGGTCGCCGTAGGTCAGGGTGGTGCCGAAGTTGCGGAACGCGGGGCGGTCGCGGAACTTCTGGCAGGAAGCCTCCAGTACCGCGACGATCGAGCGGTACTGTTCCATGTCGATCTCGGGCGCGACGCCGGCCGGGTAGTTGTCCAGCCATGGGCGTGGATGGTTCATTGCGAGGCCCCCCGGTCGGTCCGGCGCGGTATTTGCACGCCGTGGTTGAGTTTCGCCCGATTGGAACACAGGCCCAAGAGGCCCGCAATACGGCGACGTATGATCGGCGGCGCGCGTCGCAAATGATCGCGAGCGGAGTAGAGTTCAGTCGCGGTCGGGCCGCGAACGGAGGTCGGAATGAACAGGCAGCGCCGTCGCCCTGTCGCGGGAATCGTCCTGCCGCTCGTGGCAGCCACCCTCGTGGCCGCGCTCGCGGGCTGCCACCACACGCCCGCCGAGCAGGCGATCCGCGACACCATCGCGCAGATGCAGAAGTCCGGAAACGATCACGACGTGGACGCGCTCGTCGCGCCGCTGTCCGACGATTTCATCGGCACCGAGGAGCAGGGCGAGAACCTGGACCGCAAGACCTTCGGGCGCTACGTGCGCCTGATCCTGATGCGCGAGAGCAAGATCCACGCATCGCTGGGCCCGATCACCGTGATCGTGCAGGACGACAAGCACGCGACCGCGAGCTTCACCGCGGTGCTCACGGGTGGGAATGGTCTGCTGCCCAGCGAAGGGCAGATCGAGCAGATCGACACCGCGTGGCGGCTCGAGGGCAGCACGTGGAAGCTGCTGTCGGCGCAGTGGAAGCAGTCGGGGTCCAACAAGTAAGCGCTCAGGGCGAGCGTTTGCTTGTGCACTTCATAGAGGGTGGATCGATGCTGCCAGCAGGTGCGTCCATGAAGACACAACTGCGATTGCCGTTCAGTGGCCGATACAGGCTGATCGCGCTTGCGATGTAGCGGCACTCCAGCCAGGCATTGTCGGGTAGATCCGACCACACCCAGCTGCGTTGCTTGCCCTTCATCGGCTGGATTGACTCCCTCGACCTTGGGTGCCCGACAAATACGTTGGCAGACAACAGTCTTTTCTCACTGTTGCCGATTGCGGTTTCCCACCCGCTGACAGGCGTATGCAGACTCTGGACATCGTAGATGTAGGCAGGACACTGCACAACAGACAGCGAGAGTGCCGCGGCGAGCGTGAGCGTACTCATCGGTTCACGGTTCTCAAGCCGCCTTCGACTTCGATGCCAGCTGTCGAAGCACGTACTGCAGGATGCCGCCATGCCGGAAGTACTCGACTTCCTTCGGCGTCAGCAGTAGCACGTCCACGAAGAACCGTGTCTGCGTGCCCTCGACATTCGTCGCGATCACTTCCGCGCTACGTGAGGCGCCGTCCCTGAGTCCGACGATGTCGAAGGTTTCCGAGCCGTCGAGGCCCAGCACCTGCGCATTCTGGCCGTCCACGAACTGCAGCGGCAGCACGCCCATGCCGACGAGGTTCGAGCGGTGGATGCGCTCGTAGCTCTCCGCGATCACCGCCTTTACGCCGAGCAGCATCGTGCCCTTCGCGGCCCAGTCGCGCGACGAGCCGGTGCCGTATTCCTTGCCCGCCATCACCACCAGCGGCACGCCGTCGGCCTTGTAGCGCATCGCGGCGTCGTAGATCGACAGCTTCTCCTCGCCGTCCTTGCCGAAGTGCAGCGTGTTGCCGCCTTCCTCGCCGCCGAGCATGAGGTTCTTGATGCGGATGTTCGCGAACGTGCCGCGCACCATCACGTCGTCGTTCCCGCGGCGTGAGCCGTAGCTGTTGAAATCCGCCGGCTGCACGCCGCGTCCTTGCAGGTAGCGACCGGCCGGCGAGTCCTTCTTGATGTTGCCCGCGGGCGAGATGTGGTCGGTGGTGATCGAATCGCCGAACAGGCCCAGCACGCGCGCGCCGTGGATGTCGGCGATCGAGCCGACGTCCATCGTCATGCCTTCGAAGTAGGGCGGATGCTTGATGTAGGTCGAATCGCCGCCCCAGGCGTAACGCTCGCCGTCGGGCGAGGCGATCGAATTCCAGCGCGAATCGCCGGCGAACACGTTCGCATAGTTCTGCTTGAACAGGTCCGGTCCGATCGAAGCGGCGATCACGTCGCCGATCTCCTTGTTCGACGGCCAGATGTCCTTGAGGAAAACCGGCTTGCCGTCGCTGCCGGTGCCGATCGCATCGTGCGTGAGGTCGACGTCCACCGTGCCGGCGAGTGCGTAGGCGACCACCAGCGGCGGCGAGGCGAGGTAGTTCATCTTCACCTCGGGATGCACGCGGCCCTCGAAGTTGCGGTTGCCCGAGAGCACCGCCGAGACCGCGAGGTCGCCCTGCTGGATGCCCTTCGACACCGCATCCGGCAGCGGGCCGGAATTGCCGATGCAGGTCGTGCAGCCGTAGCCGACGAGGAAGAAGCCGAGTTTCTCGAGCTCGGCCAGCAGTCCAGCCTTCTTCAGGTAATCGGTGACGACCAATGATCCGGGCGCGAGCGAGGTCTTCACCCAGGGCTTGGACTTCAGGCCTTTCGCGGCGGCGTTGCGCGCGAGCAGGCCGGCGGCGATCAGCACCGCGGGGTTCGAAGTGTTCGTGCACGAAGTGATCGCGGCGATCACCACCGAACCATCCTGCAGTTCACAATCGGTCTCGTTGATGCGGATCTTCGAGGAGGGTTTCGCGGCGAGGTGTTCGGCCTGCTTCTGGCCGCCGCCTTCGTTGTCCTCGCGCGTCGCGCCGTTCTTCGCGTTGCGGCCCGCGACGAGGCCCTTGAGGCTGGCGTGGAAATTATCCTTGACGTCGGCTAGCAGCACGCGGTCCTGTGGGCGCTTCGGTCCGGCGAGCGAAGGTTTCACGTCGGCGAGATCGAGCTTGAGCGTCGCGCTGTACTCGGCGTCTGGCGCGCCGGCTTCGCGCCACATGCCCTGCACGCGCGCGTAGGCCTCGACCAGCGCGATCAGCGATTCGTCGCGGCCCGACAGGCGCAGGTAGTTGAGCGTCTCGCCGTCGATCGGGAAGATGCCGCAGGTCGCGCCGTATTCAGGCGCCATGTTCGCGATCGTCGCGCGATCGGCGAGCGGCAGGTGGTCGAGGCCGTCGCCGTAGAACTCGACGAACTTGCCGACCACGCCGAGCTTGCGCAGCATCTGGGTGACGGTGAGCACCAGGTCGGTCGCGGTCGCGCCTTCGGGCAGCTTGCCGCTGAGCTTGAAGCCGACCACTTGCGGGATGAGCATGGAAGACGGTTGGCCCAGCATCGCCGCTTCGGCTTCGATGCCGCCGACGCCCCAGCCGAGCACGGAGAGGCCGTTGATCATCGTGGTGTGCGAGTCGGTGCCGAACACGGTGTCCGGGAAGGCCCAGGAAGCGCCGTCGGCCTCGCGCGTCATCACGACGCGAGCGAGGTTCTCGAGGTTCACCTGGTGCACGATGCCGGTGTTCGGCGGCACCACCTTGAAATTGGTCAGCGCCTTCTGGCCCCAGCGCAGGAAACTGTAGCGCTCGGTGTTGCGCTCGAATTCGATCTTGCCGTTGAGGTCGAGCGCGGCATTGCTGCCGAACGCGTCGACCTGCACCGAATGGTCGATCACGAGCTCGGCGGGCGAGAGCGGGTTGATGCGCTTCGGGTCGCCGCCGAGCGCGATCATCGCGTCGCGCATCGCGGCGAGATCGACCACGCAGGGCACGCCGGTGAAATCCTGCAGCACCACGCGCGCGGGCATGAACGCGATCTCGGTGTCCGGCTCGGCCTTTGCGTCCCAGTTCGCGACCGCTTCGATCGAGGCTTTGGTGACGCTGACCCCGTCTTCGTGCCGCAGCAGGTTCTCCAGCAGGATCTTCATCGAGTACGGCAGCCGCGCGATGTCGAAGCGCTCGCCGAGCTTGCGCAGGCTGTGGTAGTGGAAAGTCTGGCCGTTGACGTCGAGCTGCGCGCGCGTCGAGAAGGAATCGCTCATGGGTACTCCGGAGGCGTGACGAATGGAACGCGCGGAAAGCGTTCCGTGGCCCGCATATTATGCCGCAAAGCGCGCGGGTTCGCAGTGATCGAGCTGTGCAAAGGCACGGCAGCGATGCGCTGAAAGCCTTGTGCAGCGTGGCTTGCGGCGGCTAGTCGGCGAGCCACGCGCGCGCGGCGTCGAGCATCTGCGCGCGACGCAGGTACAGATCCCACTGGCTGCCGCCGAGCTGTCGCCAGAGCACGGCCGAGCGCAGCGCGCAGAGCAGGATCGCGCGGATCTCCGCGACCACGGTCGGTTGCTGCAGATAGACCGGGTTGCCCTGCACCATGATGCGCGGTCGCAGCGCGCTGATCGTGGTCGCGTACAACTCGCCCAGGCGCGTGAGCACGGTCGGATGCGTGGGTCCCCAGTGCTCGCACTGGCGCGCGATCTGTTCCAGCGCTTGCCGCACCCGTTCGGACACGGCGCGATTCGAGACATAGCCACGCTCGACCCGCAGCACGCTGGTCATCAGCCGCAGCAGGCTCGGATCGCGTTTGTCGCCGCCTTCGAGTTGCCCGGTCAGCGCGCGCAAACCAGGGCGCAGCACATCAGCACCGCCATAGACCGCTTCGACCGAATCGGCGTCGAAGCGGAACAGCGTCTGGATGCAAACGGCAAGCGGCGCGGTCTCGGCATCGCCGGTGTCGGCTATCTGGCGCACGAGCGCGGCCGCCTGGGTCAGGCCGGCGAAGGCGAGGGTGCGGTCTTTCATGCGGTCGCGGCGGAGGGGATCATGCGCGCAAGAATCTCATGCCGCGTGTTCCGTGCGCGAGCGTGCGGCGACCGTCGGCGCGTCCGTCGCGGCGATCACCGCGCCGCCGAGGCAGACGGCATCGCGATAGAGCACCGCCGATTGCCCCGGCGTGACTGCGCGTTGCGAGGTCTCGAACGCGACATCGAGCGTACCGTCGTCGCGCACGTTCACGCTGCAAGCTGCGTCCTGCTGACGGTAGCGCGTCTTCACGGAGCATTCGAAACTCGTCGCGGGCGGGGCGCCGTCGATCCAGTGCGCGATTTCCGTGCGCAGGCTGCGCGAGAGTAGCCATCGGCTGTCATGGCCCTGGTCGACGTAGAGTACGTTCGCGACGATGTCCTTGCCGACCACGTACCAGGGCGCGGCGTCGCGCCCACGCACGCCGCCGATCTGCAGGCCTTCGCGCTGGCCCAGCGTGTAATACCAGACGCCGCCGTGTTCGCCGACGCGAACGCCTTCGGGCGTGCGGATGTCACCGGGTTGGGCGGGGATGTAACGGCCCAGGAATTCGCGGAAATCGCGCTCGCCGATAAAGCAGATGCCGGTCGAATCCTTCTTGGCGTGCGTCGGCAGCGCCGCTTCGCGCGCGAGGCGGCGCACTTCCGACTTGGGCAGATGGCCGATCGGGAACAACGTCGCCGACAACTGCTCCTGGCCGAGTTGGTGCAGGAAATAACTCTGGTCCTTGTCCGCGTCCGCGGCTCGCAGCAGGGCCCAACGGCCTTCGTGCTGCGCGACCTGCGCGTAATGACCGGTCGCGATGCGCTCGGCTCCCAAAGCCCTTGCCTCGCCCAGGAACGTCTTGAACTTGATTTCGCGGTTGCAGAGCACGTCCGGGTTCGGCGTGCGGCCCGCGCGGTATTCGGCAATGAAATGCTGGAACACACCGTCCCAGTATTCGCGCGCGAAGTTGCGCACGTGGAAGGGAATGCCGAGCTTGCCGCATACCGCGACGGCGTCCTTGCGGTCGTCCTCGGCACGACAATCACCCGTGCCGTCGTCTTCCCAGTTCTGCATGAACAGGCCGGCGACGTCCGCGCCCGATTGTCTCAGCAGCAGGGCCGCGACCGACGAATCTACGCCGCCGGAAACGCCGAGCATGACCTTGCCCGCGTTCACTTCCGCCTCATGCGAAGTGCGTGAGCACCGACAGCGGATGGCGGCTGCCGGCGAGATAGTCGGCGACCGCACGCCAGACCAGCGGGCTGCGATGGCGCTCGGCGGCGGCCTGCAGTTCGGAAGGCGTCAGCCATAGCGCGCGCAGGATGCCCGAATCGAGCGGGCGCTCCGGATGATGGCGAATCGCATCGGCGGCCATCGCCACGCGCAGGAAATGCCGGCCATCGACCGGGCTTTTCCATTGGTACAGGCCGATCAACGCGGTCGGCAACACGTCCCAGCCGGATTCCTCCAGTGTCTCGCGCACGGCGGCCGCGACCAGCGATTCGTTCGGCTCCAGATGTCCCGCTGGCTGGTTGAGCACGCGCCGGCCCGACACGTCTTCCTCCACCATGAGCAACTTTCCATCGCGCACGACCACGGTGGCGACCGTGACGTCCGGCTGCCAGAAGTTGCGGGTTTCGGCGGTGGCGACTGCGGATTCGCTGGACATGCGGTGAGGGGAGCGATCTGGCTCGATGCGATGCGGAAACGGAATAGTGCCTGCCGCCTGCGCGCGCGTCCACGACTCCCGTGCAGCCGCGGACGCCTATAATTCGGCAATGAGACCGTTTCCTGACACGAGAGGCATTCCCGCGCACGCCGGCCCCGGCAAGCGCCGCACGCCCGAGCACGAACACCACCGCGACCTCGCGGTCGAAACCGCCAAGCCGCAGACTGCGCGCCCGCCGCTGTACCAGGTGATCCTGATCAACGACGATTTCACGCCCATGGATTTCGTGGTCGAGGTCCTGCAGCAGTTCTTCGGCATGAATCGCGAGAAGGCGACCCAGATCATGTTGCACGTCCACACCCGCGGCCGCGGCGTCTGCGGGCTCTTCACGCGCGAGGTGGCGGAGTCCAAGGTCACGCAGGTCAACGAGTTTTCCCGCCAGCACCAGCATCCGCTGTTGTGCACGATGGAGAAGGCGTGAGGTACGAAAGAGACGGGTGAATTGGGATGGAATGTTGCGACGAGCGGCACGTCACAAGCGGCTGGAAAAGGCGTAGCGTGTCCCCATATCGCAGGTCAAAGGCTTGAGGAGCGAAACCGCCCATGTTCAGCAAGGACCTCGAATTCACCATCGGCCAGTGCTACAAGCAGGCCCGCGAGTCGCGCCATGAGTTCATGACCGTCGAGCACCTGCTGCTGGCGCTGCTCGACAACGCCTCGGCGGCGTCCGTGCTGCGCGCCTGCGGCGGCGATCCGGTCAAGCTCGCCGAAGACCTGCGCAAGACCATCCGCGAAACCGTGCCGGTGCTGCCGGAGGACGACGCGCGCGACACCCAGCCCACGCTCGGCTTCCAGCGCGTGCTGCAGCGCGCCGTCTATCACGTGCAGTCCTCGGGCAAGAAGGAAGTCACCGGCGCGAACGTCCTCGTTGCGATTTTCGGCGAGAAGGATTCGCACGCGGTCTATTACCTCGCCCAGCAGGACGTCACCCGGCTGGATGTCGTCAACTACCTGTCGCACGGTGTCGCCAAGCTCGGCGGCGAGGATTCCTCCGGCGCGCAGTCGCAGGGCAGCGGCGAGCCGCACAAGGAAGGCGAGGGCGGCGAGGAACCCAAGGGCAATGCGCTCGCCGAATATGCGAGCAACCTCAACGAGCTCGCGGTGCAGGGCAAGATCGACCCGCTGGTCGGCCGCACCGAGGAGGTAGAGCGCACGATCCAGGTGCTCTGCCGACGCCGCAAGAACAATCCGCTCTACGTCGGCGACGCCGGCGTGGGCAAGACCGCGCTCGCGGAAGGGCTCGCCAAGCGCATCGTCGAGGGCCAGGTGCCGGCGGTGCTGTCGGATGCGGTGATCTACGCGCTCGACCTGGGCGCGCTGGTCGCCGGCACCAAGTACCGCGGCGATTTCGAGAAGCGGCTGAAGGCGGTGATCGCCGAGCTCAAGAAGCTGCCGGGTTCGATCCTGTTCATAGACGAGATCCACACCATCATCGGCGCCGGCTCGGCCAGCGGCGGCACGATGGACGCCTCCAACCTCATCAAGCCCGCGCTCGCCTCGGGCGAATTGCGCTGCATAGGCTCGACCACGTTCCAGGAATACCGCGGCATCTTCGAGAAGGATCATGCGCTCGCGCGGCGCTTCCAGAAGATCG
>CAYUXZ010000045.1:0-21527 GCA_964449135.1 uncultured Gammaproteobacteria bacterium | reverse complement strand
GTAGCTCGCGATCAGCAGGTTGATCTTCTTCGTCTTCCACCCGAACGGCAGCGAGTGGAGGACGAGCACGAAAACGAAGAACGCCACGAAGGCGAGCGAATTGAAGACCACGGTTCCCCCGGCGTGGCGCGCGACGAGCGCCGGCCGATGCTACGCGCTCGTGCGGAGCCGCGCAAACGCAGGCGCATGCGCAAAGGCCGCGCAGTGCGCGGCCTTTGCTCGGAACATCGACGCAAAGATCCTTTAAGGTCGCCTTGCGAGTTCCGCATCGTTGCGCGTTTTCGGCATCAGGTCCTGCTTGCTCACGCCGAAGTAGTTCAGCATCGGGCAGGCGAAGAAGATGGACGACAACGTGCCGATGATTATGCCGACGATCAGCGCGAGCGAGAAACCGTGCAGGGTTGCGCCTCCGAACAGGAACAGCGCGACCACGGTGACCATCGTGGCCAACGAGGTCATGATCGTACGCGACAGGGTGTTGTTGACCGCGCGGTTGAGGATCTCCAGCGGATCGCCCTTGCGCGAGCTGCGGAACAGTTCGCGCACGCGATCGAACACGACGATGGTGTCGTTGACCGAATAGCCGTCCACCGCGAGCACTGCGGCGAGCACGGTCAGGTCGAACTCGATGCCGGTGATCGAGAAGAAGCCCACGGTCAGCAGCACATCGTGGACCTCGGTGAGCATCGTCGCGACCGCGAATCGCCATTCGAAGCGCGCCGCGATATAGACCATGATGCCGGCAAGCACCAGAACGACCGCGACCACGCCGTTGGTCGCCAATTCGCGGCCGACCTGCGGGCCGACATACACGCTGGGCTTGACGCCGACCTCGTGGCCGCCGGATTCCAGCGCCTGCTTCACCCGCGCGGTGATTGCCGCGCTTCTCGCATCCACCGCGGACTCGCCGTTCTCCGATTTCGCCGGCGCGGCGTTGTCGCTGTCGGACGGGCGCAGGCGGATCGAGAAGTTCTTCGAGTCGTAACGCTGCACCACCGCGCCCTTGAAGCCGGCCTTGTCCAGCGCGCCGCTGACGTCGAGCTGCTCGGTGGGCTGCGCGTAGCTGACTTCCACCAGCGAACCGCCGGTGAAATCCAGGCCGAAATTCAGCCCGCGCGTCGCGAGAGAAATGATGGACGCGATCATCAGGATCACCGACACCGAAACGGTGTAGCGGCGGATCCCCATGAAGTTGACGTTGCTGTTGGGATTGAAGAATTCCATGGCTTAAAACCCTCCTCCCACAGAAACGGATTTGATCTTCTTGCCGTAGCCGTACACCAGCGTCGCCATCGCGCGGCTCACCGTGACCGAGGTGAACATCGAGGTCAGCACGCCGACCAGCAGCACGACCGCGAAGCCCTTGACCGGGCCGGAGCCGAAGATCAGCAACGCGGTGCCGGCGATCAGCTTGGCGACGTTGGAGTCGAGGATCACCGCCCACGCGCGTTCGTAACCGGCCTTGATGCTCGCGACCGGCGTGTTGCCGTTGCGCAATTCCTCGCGGATGCGTTCGATGATCAGCACGTTGCCGTCGATCGCCATGCCCAGCGTGAGCACGATGCCGGCGATGCCGGGCATGGTCATCGTCGCCTGCATCAGCGACAGCACCGCGGTCAGCAGCAGCAGGTTGGCGAACAGCGCTAGCACCGAGATCACGCCGAACAACCGGTAATAGACGATGATCAGCGCGCACACCGCGAGGAATCCGACGATCACCGCGCGCTTGCCGGCCTCGATGTTTTCCTGGCCCAGGCTCGGGCCGATCACGCGCTGCTCGACAATGTCCACGGGAGCCGCGAGCGCGCCGGCGCGCAGCAGCAGCGCGAGGTCGGAGGCTTCCTTCGCGGTCGCAAGGCCCGTGGTCTGGAAGTTCTTGCCGAACGGCTCCTGGATCGTCGCGTCGTTGATCACTTCCTCGCTGACGTGCGGGATGCGCACTTCCTTGCCATCAACGATCTTGATCTCGGTGGTGCGCTCGATATAGACCACGCCCATCTGCTTGCCGACGTTTTCATTGGTGAAGTCCTGCATCCGGCGTGCGCCGGCGTCGTTGAGCGTCACGCTCACGCCGGGCGTTCCCGAACGCGTGTCGGTGATCGAGCTGGCGTTCACGAGCTGGTCGCCGGTGACGATGATCTTCTTCGACAGCAGCACCGGCCGGCCCTTGCCGCCGGGAACGTCCGGACGCATGTGGTAGAGCTTGGCGTCGGGCGGGATATTGCCGGTGGTGTCGGCTTCGAGCGCGCTCGCGGTCGTGCCGACGTCGGCGCGGTATTCGAGCGTCGCGGTCGCGCCGAGGATCTGCTTGGCGCGCGCGGTATCCTGCACGCCCGGCAGTTCGACCACGATGCGGTTGGATCCCTGGCGCTGGATCACCGGCTCGGCCAGGCCGATCTGGTTGATGCGGTTACGCAGCGTGCCGATGTTGCGGTCGATCGCGTCGTCGTTGATGTTCTTCAGTTCCGTCGCCGGGAACACGACGATGAGGCTTTTGCCGTCCGCGCCCGGCTTGACCACGAGCTGCGGATTGTCGGCGGTGATCTTCGCGGACAGCTTGCCCGCGTCGGCCGCGTTCGCCAGGCGCACCGCGATGCCGTCGCCGCCGCGCGAGACGTCGGCGCCGCGGATCGTTTCGTCGCGGATCGTCTTGCGCAGGTCCTCGACGATCGCGTTCAGGCGCTTGTCGAGCGCGGCCTGTTGATCCACCTGCAACTGGAAGTGCACGCCGCCGCGCAGGTCCAGGCCCAGCACCAGCGGATTGGCGTGGAGCGCCTTCAGCCAGCCCGGCACGGTCGTGGCGAGGTTGAGCGCGCTGGTGTAGTCCTCGCCGAGCTCGGCGCGGATCGCATCGGCGGCCTTGATCTGCGTGTCCGGATCGGGCAGCCGCACCAGCAGTTCCTCGCCGGTGAGCTCGAAGCTCTTCACCGACAGCTTCTGCTTGAGCAGCGCTTCCTGCACGCGCACCTTCAGCGCGGCATCCACGGTGTGGCCGCGGTTGCCGGTGATCTGCACCGCGGGATCCTGCGGGAACAGGTTCGGCAATGCGTAGAGCAGGCTGAACACCAGCACCACGACGACCAGGATGTTTTTCCAGCGGGGAAACTCAAGCATGGGAAACTCGATCGGCTGCGATCGCGAGCGGCCGCGCTGCGGCGCTCGCCGGAATGGATGTAAGGGTGTGTCCGGTCAGGACGCTTTCAAGCTGCCGCGCGGCAACACGTGGCTGATCGCGCCGCGCTGGAACTTCACGCGCACGCCGTCGGCGACTTCCAGGGTGATGAAGGAATCGCCGATGTCATCCACCTTGCCGGCGATACCGCCCGAGGTCAGGACTTCGTCGCCCTTCTGCAGCTTGCCGAGCATGTCGCGCTGTTCCTTCTGGCGCTTCATCTGCGGACGGATGCCGATGAAGTAGAAGATGCCGACGAAGGCGACGAGCAGGACGATGTTCAACATGCCCGCGTTCGGCGCAGCGGCGGGCGCGGCCTGGGCGTGGGCGACGGGGATCAGCAGATCCAGCAGATTCATGGGATGGATTACCGGTGCGGTCGGGACAAGTCGCGCAGTATGCCATACGGCCCCAGTCCGGGCGGGGTAGCCAGCCGGATCAAGCCTTTGCGGGCCGGCGCGCGGCGTGGAACGCCTGCCGAAAATCCGCGAACGCGCCGGCTTCGATCGCCGCGCGGATGCCGCTCATCAGGTCCTGGTAGTAGTGCAGGTTGTGCACGGTCGCCAGCATCGGCCCGAGCATCTCGTTGCAGCGGTCGAGGTGGCGCAGGTAGGCGCGGGTGAAGCCGCCCGCGCAGGTCGCGCAGGCACAGTCGGGGTCGATCGGGCGCAGGTCGTCCTCGTACTGCGCGTTGCGGATGCGCACCGCGCCGAAACGCGTGAAGTAGTGGCCGTTGCGCGCGTTGCGGGTCGGCAGCACGCAATCGAACATGTCGATGCCGCGCGCCACCGCCTCGACGATGTCCTCGGGCTTGCCCACGCCCATCAGGTAGCGCGGCCGCTCGGCGGGCAGCAGCGGCACGGTGTGCTCGAGTGTCGCATTGCGCTCGGCCTCCGGTTCGCCGACCGCGAGACCGCCGACCGCGTAGCCGTCGAAATCCATCGCTACCAGCGCCTGCGCCGACGCGGTACGCAGCGCGTGGTGCACCCCGCCCTGCACGATCCCGAACAGCGCGGCGTCGTTGCCCTCATGCGCGCGCTTGGACCGTTCGGCCCAGCGCAGCGACAGCTCCATCGACGTTTTCGCAACGCGTTCGGTCGCCGGATACGGCGTGCACTCGTCGAAGATCATCACGATGTCCGAGCCCAGCGAACGCTGGATCGCCATGCTCTCCTTGGGCCCGAGGAAAACTTTCGCGCCATCCACGGGCGAGGCGAAGGTCACGCCGGCTTCGCTGATCTTGCGGCGCTTGGCCAGCGAGAACACCTGGAAGCCGCCCGAGTCGGTGAGGATCGGCCCGTCCCAGCGCGCGAAGCCGTGCAAGCCGCCGTGCGCCTCGATGATGCGCGTGCCCGGCCGCAGGAACAGGTGGAAGGTGTTGCCGAGGATGATCTGCGCGCCGGTCGCGACGACGTCGTCCGGCTTCATCGCCTTGACCGTGCCGTAGGTGCCCACGGGCATGAACGCGGGCGTCTCCACGACACCTCGCGGGAACGTCATGCGGGCGCGGCGCGCCGTGCCGTCGGTGTTCAACAAGTCGAAAAACATCCGGCTCATGTCAGGCGCGTTGCAACGGCTCGTACAGGTATTTCTGGAATCCGACGAAAGCCTGCCGGATTTGATCGGGCGTCCCCAGTTCGGCGGCGGCATCGGCGATAGCATGGTATTTCAAGCGCAGCAACGACGTGAGTTTGTCGAGACCCAATTCGTCCACGCCTTCGGCAACGTAGTGGCCGAGCACGAATTCGACGAAATCCAAGTACCGGTTGCTTTCGTAAACGCGATTGATGCCGGACTTGGCGTGTTGCGCCCGCTCGCTGCGCGGAATCGGCGCGCGCGCATAGGCGACATAGGCCAGCACGTCATAGACATCGCTGTCTTCGGCCTCGATGGCCTTCTGCATCTCGGCCAGGGCTTCGCGTCCGAAGCCTTTCTCCGCCAGCCCGTCCAGCAGCGCCTTGCGTGTCGCCGGATCGCTCCAGATTTCGCGCAACTGATCCTCGTCGCGGAAGAATTCCGGCAACGCGCCGAACAGGTTTTCGAGGAATTGCGCGGCGGACATTGGCTTGCCGTCCGCGCTCCAGAACGTCGTCGCCATCATGCTGCGGATCTGGCGCTCCTTGCCGTCGGCCAGTTTCACGGTGGCCTTTTTCACGCAGACACAGGGGCGTTGGCCGCATTTTTCGCAGGGCGCCTTCTCACACACGCAAGGCGATTGGTCGCAGTCCCCACAGGGCGGTTTTTCGCATACGCACGGGCTTTGGCCACAGGCACTGCACACGCGCGGCGGATCGGGTTCCACCGGTTCGCCGTCCCATTCCGGATCGGAGAAATGCAGGTAGGCCTTCACGAAATCGTGGAGCGTGAAGTAGTCCTTGCCGTCGTACAGCCGCGTGCCGCGGCCGACGATCTGCTTGAACTCGATCATCGAGTTCACCGGCCGCATCAGCACGATGTTGCGCACGTTGCGCGCGTCCACGCCGGTCGAGAGCTTCTGCGAGGTGGTCAGGATCGTCGGAATGGTCTTCTCGTTGTCCTGGAAATCACGCAGGTATTCCTCGCCTTTCGCGCCGTCGTTCGCCGTTACCCGCACGCAGTAGAGCGGGTCGGGATTCGTCTTGTTCTGGTTGATCAGGTCGCGCACCAGCGCCGCGTGTTCCTGGGTTGCGCAGAACACGAGGGTCTTCTCGCGCGGATCGACCTGCGCCATGAACTCGCGCACGCGGAATGCCTCGCGCTCCGGGATCACGATGACGCGGTTGAACTCGCTTTCCTCGTAACGCTTGCCGGCGACGATCTCGCCTTCTACCACCGCGTCGTCCGGCGTGTAGGTGTAGTCGTCCAGCGTGGTGGCGTACTGCTTGACTCGGAACGGCGTCAGGAAGCCGTCGTTGATGCCTTCCTTCAGCGAATACGAATACACCGGCGCGCCGAAATACGCATAGGTGTCCGCGTTGGCGCGACGCAGCGGCGTGGCGGTCAAGCCCAACTGCACCGCCGGCGAGAAATAGTCGAGGATCGCGCGCCAGTTGCTTTCGTCCTTCGCGCCGCCGCGGTGGCATTCGTCGATGACGATGAGGTCGAAGAAATCGGGCGGGTAGTCGCCGAAGTGCGGTGTTTCCCCTGGCCCGCTCATGAAGGTCTGGAAAATGGTGAAGAACACGCTGCCGTTGGTCGGTACGCGGCCTTTCTTGCGGATTTCGTCCGGCGCGATGCGCACCAGCGCGTCGTCCGGAAAGGCGGAAAACGCGTTGTAGGCCTGGTCGGCGAGGATGTTGCGATCGGCGAGGAACAGGATGCGCGGCCGCCGCGTCGGCTCGGCTCCGCCGCTCTTGCCCAACGTGTGCCAGACACCGAGGTTCCATCGGCTGTGGAAGAGCTTCCACGCCAACTGGAACGCGATGAAGGTCTTGCCCGTGCCCGTCGCCAGCGTCAGCAGGATACGGTCGCGTCCGTCGCAGATCGCATCGAGCACGCGCTGGATGGCGGTGTCCTGGTAATAGCGGCCCTGCCACGTGCCGCCCTTGTCCTCGAACGGAATGGTGGCGAAGCGGTCGCGCCATGCGTTGGCGCTCGCGAACGTGCGCGCCCACAGTTCCTCCGGGCCGGGAAAGGCGGCCGCATCGCCTTCGCTGCCGGTGGCCATGTCGATGCCGTAGATTTCCTGTCCGTTCGCGGCATAGGCGAAACGCACGTCGAGTTTCGCCGCGTAGGACTTGGCCTGCATCACGCCCTCGGCGCAGGGCACGTCCCAGGCCTTGGCTTCGACCACCGCCAGTTTCGTGTTGCGGAACACCAGCACGTAGTCGGCGATCTCGGCGCGCGCGCGCTGGCCGTGGCCCTGCAGGCGGCCTTCGGTGATGTGGAACTCGCGGCGGATCTGGCTGCCCTCGGCCACGCCCCAGCCCGCGGCTTTCAGGGCCGGGTCGATATGTTCGGCACGGGTCTCGGCTTCGTTCATCTTTTCTCCCTGCCGCGAGGATAGCAGCCGCCTTCGGTTGCCCGAAAACAGAACGGCCGGGGAAAACCCGGCCGTATCGACAGCATGCTGAAAGCGCCGCTTACTTCGCCGCGGCAGCGGCCTCTTTCAGGACGCGCTGCTGGCGTTCGGTGGCGCGCGCGAGCACGGCTTTGTACACCTTCTTCCTTTCGGCGGAAGAGGCGTTGCGGATGAAATCGGAGAAGGGCGTCGAGGCGACTTTCTTGGGCTTGGTGCGGGAGAACATGGTGCCCACCTAGGGGGTCAGGCCCAGCATGGATCGCAGGGCAGGAACATCGTATTTCTCGGGTATGTGGCTGTCAATTCGATCGACATTGGCGATAAAGGCGCCATTGCTTCCGTCGGTGTTCTTCAATAGCAGATCCACACGGATGGCGCCGCCAAAGCGGGTTTTCAAGCGGTTCACCACGTCCCGGGCCCCGAAATACTGTTCGATGAAGGTTTCCGGCGGAATATGGCGGCCCTCGGCCTTTTCACGCGCCTGGACGAAGGCCCAGGCCTGTGCCGGTTCCTGGTACACGTAGAGCACCTGCACGGTGCGGTCTTTGCGCAGGGACCGTTCGATGTTGGCCTCTGCCTTGTCGTAGTGGGAGAGCGTGCCGTCCAGGACGAAGCTCTGGGACTGGTCGAACGCCGTATCGAGCATGCGTTCGACCAGTCTCGAAACCGCATGCTGGAACAGATGGGAATTGCGGCCGTCGTATCCAGGCAACTCGTCGCGTAACTCGTCGGGATCGATCCGCAGCGCCTGGCCACCCAGTTTTGCGATGAGTTCGATCGACGCTTCGGTCTTGCCCGCGCCGGGCGATCCGGCCATGTACACCGCAACCGGACATTCCTCCGGCGGATAGAGCGTCATGTCGGCGCGGCGCTTCGCAATCGCCTTGCGGTTGGCCTTGGCGAACTCGACCGCGGCGTCCTGGATCCGTTGCTCGTCGGGAGGGAGCGGCGTCATAGCTGTCCCGAGAACGCGCGCTGCAACAGGGATTGCCTGAGTTCGGCTAGGGCGGCGAGTTTGCGGGTGTAGATGGATTGAAGTTGCGAGACTTCGGTTCGCAGGGTGTCGAGTTTTGCGACGATGGCTTGCGATTCCTTTGCAGATGGCGCTGGAACCGGGATGGCATTTAGCAATTTCTGGTTCAACTTCGGCTGCGCCATACCGCTGACGTACTCATCCAGCGGAATCGAGTTCAGGTAGTACTCGACAAGGCGCTGGAAGTCTATGTTTTTGAACTGCAGAACATGCGCGTGGTTGTTGACCCACGACTTGCCGGAAATCGAGAACGCGATCGGATAGGTGCGTGCCAGCAAGTTGGCGCCATCCTCTGAGACAAGGAGTAAGTCCTCATCGAAGATGTGCCTCGCCACATGATCGACAACGCCAGATGCGCCGTAGTAAGGAACATCACCGGAAGCGCGGTCTTTCTTGGTGACGGGAATGCGCCGGCTATCCAGGTTGTCGCACACATCACCAAGTGGACGGAATGACCAAGCTCCGTCGGAGTACACCGCGCGGATTTTGTTATCGAACACCTCCTCCGCATTCCGCAGGTTCTTCTCGGCATTGGTCTTGGCGGTGGCGATGCCCGCAAACGCTTCGTCGAGGAGGGCGACGATGCGGCGTTGTTCCGCAAGTTCCGGGAATGAAACGTCGAACTTCCCCAAGTCGTCGAACTTGAGGTTGTTGATGTTTGCTCCATCCGAAAGCCCATCAATGAAGTCCTTGTAACCCTTGGACGTCATGATGTGAAAAAGGTACTTCGGATGCAGTCCCGGTTTGGGCGTGATCTGGCCCATGAACCCACCGAAGGCATATCCGTAATCGCGATCAACCAGCGCCACCTTCCCGAGATGGCTCTTGCTGCCGCTGGCGGTGCAAACGATCAGCGATCCTTGCTTGACCTTCTTCGATTCCGGAATCGCGATTTCCTTCCGGATATGGCGTAGCTCACTCAAATCAAGCTGATTCGTGTTGAGGTCAACGTTGTTCGCCCGCAGGACAATGTTTCCCGACTCGGCGACTTCATCACCTTTCGCATAAGTCAGACCTCGCTGAAAGTCACAGACCTCGCTAAGCGACTTGACCTGCCAACTCATACCAACGCCCCGATCTTCGCCAACACCTGCGCACTCTCCGCATCCAGCGCCGCGATCTCGTCGAGAATCTCGCGCGGGCTGCGGTGCGCGGCCGCTTCGCCGCCGTTCGGGTTCTTCACCGACAGGTCGAACGTGGCCTGATCGACACTCAAAGCGTCCACGCTCCAGCTTTTCGGCGAATCCGCAAACGTCTTCTGCAACTGCACGAACTCGGCCAGGTCCGCATCGTTGAGCGGGTTGGTCTTGCCCAGGCTGCGGCCTGGATCGAGCTGGTAGTACCACGTCCTGCGCGTCGGCGCGCCCTTCTCGAAGAACAGCACCACCGTCTTCACGCCCGCGCCCTGGAAGGTGCCGGACGGGCAATCCAGCACCGTGTGCAGGTTGCATTCGGCCAGCAGCTTGCGGCGCAGGTTGGTGCTGGCGTTGTCGGTGTTCGACAGAAACGTGTTCTTGATGACGATGGCCGCGCGCCCGCCAGGCTTCAACATGCGGATGAAGTGCTGCAGGAACAGGAACGCGGTCTCGCCGGTCTTGATCGGGAAGTTCTGCTGGACTTCCTTGCGTTCCTTGCCGCCGAACGGCGGGTTGGCCAGCACGATGTCCTTCCGGTCCTTGGGCTGGATGTCATTGAGGTTCTCGCCCAGGGTGTTGGCGTGGACGATGTTCGGCGCCTCGATCCCGTGCAGGATCATGTTCATCACGCCGATCACGTAGGCCAGCGATTTCTTTTCCTTGCCGAAGAACGTCTTTTCCTGCAGCGTCTTCGCGTCTTTCGTGGACAGCTTGCCCTTGCGCAGCCAGTCGTAGGCTTCGCACAGGAAGCCGGCGCTGCCGCAGGCGCCGTCGTAGATGGTTTCGCCGATCTTCGGTTCGATCACGCGGATCATGGCGCGGATCAGCGGGCGCGGCGTGTAGTACTCGCCGCCGTTGCGCCCGGCGTTGCCCATGTTGCGGATCTTGGCTTCGTACAGGTGCGAGAGTTCGTGCTTTTCCGCGCTGGTGCCGAAGCGTAGTTCGTCCACGCGCTCGATCACGTCGCGCAGGTTGTAGCCGGAGCGCACCTTGTTGGACAGCTCGCCGAAGATTTCGCCGATCTTGTATTCCAGCGTCTGCGGGCCGCTGGCGCGCTGCTTGAAGCCTTGCAGGTAGGGGAACAGTTCGTCGTCCACGAAATCGATCAGGTCGGGGCCGGTCAGCGCCTTGTCGTGGTCGGGTTTGCCGTCTTTTTTCTTCGGTGCGGCCCAGACGTCCCAGCGGAATTTCTTCTGCAGCAGCCAGTCGTACTTGTCGCCGTCCACTTCGGCGGCGAACGCCTTCTCGCGCTCGAACGCGTCGAGGTACTTGAGGAACAGCAACCAGGACGACTGTTCCGTGTAGTCCAGCTCGCTGGTGCAGCCGGCATCCTTGTGCAGGATGTCGTCGATGTTCCTGAAGGCCTGCTCAAACACCGGTGGTTTCCTTTGCATCGGTTGCGTCGCGAACGTAGGTGGCGGGAATCATGCGGGAGCCGCGTGCGGAAACACCAGCATCGCATCGCCGTAGCTGAAGAAGCGATAGCGCGCGCCGACCGCGTGCCGATAGGCGGCGAGCATGCGTTCGCGCCCCGCGAAGGCAGAGACCAGCATCAGCAGCGTGGATTCGGGCAGGTGGAAATTGGTGAGCAACGCGTCGACCGAGGCGATGCGGTAGCCGGGGAAGATGAAGATCCGCGTCTCGCCGGCGAACGGCTGCAACACGCGTTCGCCGTTCGTGTCGCGCACCATCGCGCTCTCGAGCGCGCGCACGACGGTGGTGCCGACCGCGATCACGCGGCCGCCACGAGCGCGCGTCGCGGCGATATGCTCGACCAGTTGCGCGCCGACGTTGAGCCACTCGCTGTGCATCACGTGCTGGTCCACGTGTTCCACCCGCATCGGCTGGAACGTGCCCGCGCCGACGTGCAGGGTGACGTGGCCGAACTCCACGTCGCGCGCACGCAACGCATCGAGCAAGGCGTCGTCGAAATGCAGGCCCGCTGTCGGCGCGGCGACCGCGCCCAACTCGCGCGCGAACACCGTCTGATAACGCTCGGCGTCGTCCGCGCCCGGCGCGCGGTGGATGTACGGCGGCAGCGGCATCTGCCCGGCGTGCAGCAGCCACTTCTCCAGCGGCTCGCGGGTGTCGAAGCGCAGGTCGTAGAACTCGCCGTCGCGGCCGAGCACGACGGCTTCGCCGCCTTCGTCGAGTTCGATGCGCGTGCCGGCGCGCGACGGCTTGCTCGCGCCGAGCTGCGCGCGCGCGTCGTGGCCGCCGAGCAGGCGCTCGATCAGGATTTCCACGCGGCCGCCACTGGATTTCTTTCCGAACAGGCGCGCCGGCAGCACGCGGGTGTCGTTGAAGACGAGCAGGTCGCCCGCGCGCAGCAGTTCGGGCAGGTTGCGGACATAGCGGTCCTGCACGGACGCATCGCCGCCGGGCAGCACCAGCAGCCGGCTCGCCGAGCGTTCGGGAAGCGGCTGCTGCGCGATCAGTTCCTCGGGCAGTTCGTAATGGAAGTCGGATTTCTTCAAGGCGGCGCGACCGCGGGCACGGATGCGCGATTATCGCCGATGCGCGTCAGACCACGGCGCGGCGGCGGCGCAGCCCGATCGCGCCGGTCACGACCGAGCCGAATGCGAGCAGCAGCACGAGCCAGTAGTGGCGCGCGAAATGCCGCGTCCGCCACCACGCCTGCCTGAGCGGCAGCCAGCGCGCCGAATCGAAATCCGGCGCCGGACAATCGCGCCCGAAATCCGCGCCCCATTTCACCCAGGCGCCCGCGTGCTGGTAGCGGCGGAAGATCGCGCTCGCGCGTTTCGTGTCGGTATCAATCACCCACGAAGCCGCCGAACACATCATCGCCGCATAGGCCTGCGAACGCGCGGGCACCAGCATCGCGGCCTTCTCGGCGAGATCGGCGGCGATGTAGCGGTAGTGGTAACGCGCGTCCGGCACGACCGCGCTCGCGTTCACGCGCGCGGCTTCGCCGGGGGCGACGTAGTCGGCCGGCTTGAGCGGGAACGGATCCATCTCGAAACTGCCTTCGTACAAGGCCATGTCGGGAGCGAGTTCCGTGCCCTGCAGTTCCATGCCGTTCTCGCGCGTGAGTTTCGCCTGCGCGAACAGCGCCCGCGCGCGCGCGTTACGGCCCCAGGCGTCGCTGTCATGCTGCGCGACGAGCAGCGCGACCGCCTTGGCGTGCAGCGCCGGTTCGTCGAAGTAGGCCAGCGCCTCCTGGCCGCGACCGAGCCGCAGCAGCCGCCGCGCGAGCAGCGCGCGCAGCTGTTCGGCGGGCGTCGCGGCGAGGTAGTCGATCGTCACCGAGGCAGCGGTCTTGTGCACCGCGGGCGCGTTCCTGTCCACGAAATCCTTGAGCTCGTCAACGGACAGCACGCGCTCGGCCACGTACGCCGCGTCGGGCCAGTGTTCCTTCGCGCCCGCGAACAGCCGCGCCATCGCCTCGACGTACTCGCCGCGCGAAAGCGCGAACACGCCGCTTTCGGATTCGATGCGGCAGCGCGGGTTCTGCACCGCGACGCCGGCCATCGCATCGTCGTTCCAGTTTTCCTCGACCGGGAATCCTTTCGCCGCGGCCGCGTATTCGCGCAACGCCACATCCTGATGGCCCGCGCGCAGCGCGAGCTTGGCGCGCACCCAGGCCGCGAGCGGCGTTGCGGATTTCGCCGCCAGTTGCGCGGCGAAATCGTAATGGCCGGCGCGATACAGGCCCGCGGCCATCCGATCGGCGCCGTCGAAGCTGTCCAGTCCATGCCGCTGCACCGCGGCGATGAAGCCGGCGACATCCACGCTGTTCGGAGACGTCTCGCTGGGCAGGCTGTAGGCCTCTTCGACGTGAGTCCCGGCCGGCGGCCAGCCCAGCGCGAACTCGTCCGAGCGCGTGTAGAAATACGCCGCGAGCAGGCGCTGCGACAGCGGATCGTCGAGCGCCTTGTCGAGCAGGTCGCGATGCGCGAGCAGCGCGCGCGCGACGAACAGCAACGAAGCGCGTCCGCTGCGCGATCCGTGCGCGGCCTGTTGCGCGTACAGGTTCACCGCGCCGGCCACGTCGCCGCGATGCCAGCGCTCGCGCGCTTCCTCGCCGAAACTCGCGACCGCCAGCCCCAGCGGGTCAGCGGCGCCGTCGAGCGCGCGCTTGCGGACCTGCCCGAATCCGGCGTACGCGTGCTCGCTGTCGCCGGTCCTGACGTAGGCGCGCGCGAGCATGTACTGCGCCCACAGGCCGCGGCGTCCGCGCTCCACCGGCGAAAGCTCCATGACGCGCTCAAAATGCTCGTTCGCACCGCGCATGTCGCCGGCCTTGAACGCGAGCGCGCCGAGCGTGTAATCGAGCAGTTCCGGCGCGAGCCCGTTGCCGGTGGTCTCGGCGGCGCCGCGATTGGACGCGGTGCGCATCGCGTTGACGCGCCAAACCTCATCGCTGCTCAGTCCGGCGACTTCCGCCTTGTTCCGCGCCTCGGTCGCGGCATCGGCATCGTCGGCCTCGACCGCGCGCAAATGGTCCTCGGGCTTGGGCAGCAGGTGCGAGGCCTCGAACGCGAACGATCCGTCGGGCAGGTCGAACAGGCTCGCCTTGCGATCGGCGAGCAGGTCCTGCGGGAAATCCGGGCCGCAGGCCAGCGCAGCCGTCGGCAACAGGCAGGCAAGAACGAACCACGCGGATTTACGGATGGACATGCACGTATTCCTTCGCCAGATGCGCGCAGCGTACCCAACCTATCGGGCGAGTCTGTGTTGCGGGCAGGCTTGCGGTGGTTTCGCGCACGAAGCGTAATACATCTTCCCCTACTTGAACCCGATAACCAGGTAACGCATCAGCATCGTTTTTTGGACACGTAAATGTTGAAATCTCGACCGATGCAGGCAGCATCGCTTGGATATTGCCGCTGTTGCGCACGGCGATGTCGAAAGCGTCGTTGCCGCCATCGTTCACTTCCGGCATCCACGCGCTGTGCAGTTCCCTGCCCGCGACCACCGCATCGATCGTCGTCAGCGGCCAGGCGCGACGGTCGCCCGGCAACGGCAGCCGGAACCAGACCAGCCCGATCAGGCTCGCTGGACGATCGCGCTCGAGTTCGCGCACGAGGCTGGCAACCGCGACCGGATCGGCGAACAGTTCCAGCCGCGCACCCGGTTCGGGCAGCGGCGCTTCGCTTTCCACACCGATCGCGCGCCCCTGCGCATCCAGCACCAGCGCCGAGCCGTAGGCCGGCAAGGCCACGCGGAAGACCTTCGCGCTGGCGTGCGCGAACGTATCGATCCATTGCCGCGCCTGCTTCGGATCGAACAGGCCGTGTTTCGGATCGGTGACCGCATGCACCTGCAGCACGGCCTCGTCGGCTTCCGTGAGCACTGCATCGAACTTCGGCGCGGTGATCCACGCGGGCAGCACGGTGACCGACAGCTTCGTATCGGCGGGCTTTTTCGCGCGGATCGCCGCGAGCAGCTTCGCGTACTCGCCCAGGCGCGCCGACGCGCAATCGAAATCCACCTCGACGCCGACGACGTTCACGCCCGCGGCGCGCCAGGCGAGCGCGATGTCGCGCGTGGCGGTGGCGATCGCGTCGCTGTTCAGCGAATTCAAGCGCCCGTCGAGACGGATCACCGCGCGCACCGCGCGTCCGTCGGCCGCGAGCGTCGCCAGATCCACGTGAGCCTCGACCCAGCCTTCCTTCGGATGCTGCTGCGCGGCCAGCACGCGCAATTCGGAAAACAGCGTGCGGCTGTTCTTCAGCGCCTCGGCGTGCGCGGGCATCCACACGCGTTGCCAGACGTAGGCGCCCTGTGCGAGCGCGACATTCGCGCCCGCAGCCGGTTGTGCGGTCGTGGCGGACGCCGGCGCCGCGGCGACAATGACCGCTTTCGCGGTCGCGTGCGCGCTCGCGGCCGCGGCGACGTTCGCGGCCGTCGAATCGGACGGTTCCGGCGAACGCCCGCAGGAAGCGAGCAGCATCACCATCAGGCAAAGGACGGGCGATGCGCGCACGAACGGCTCCGGCTGATGCGCAAAGGGGCGCGGGATGGCAACGATAGCAATCCGCGTGGCGCGTGTACTACAGCCAGCCTTTTTGGCGGGCCAGACGATGTGCCTCGATGCGGTTGCCGACGCCGAGCTTGCCGATCGCCTCGGAAAGGTAGTTGCGCACGGTGCCGTGCGAAAGATGCAGCTTTTCGGCGATCTCACCCGCTCCCAAGCCTTCGCCCGCGAGTCGCAGCACCTGGCGCTCGCGTTCGTTCAAGGGGTCGGCTTCCGACCACGCCTCCAGCGCGAGTTCGGGCGCGATCGCGCGGCCGCCGCGATGCACCTGGCGCAACGCCTCGGCGAGTTTCTCCGCGGGCGCGTCCTTGAGCAGGTAGCCGACCACGCCCGCGTCCAGCGCGCGCCGCAGGTAACCGCTGCGTGCGAACGTCGTCACGATCACCATCTTCACCTGCAGCTCGCGTTCGCGGATGCGCTGCGCGAGCTCCAGCCCGGTGATGCCGGGCATCTCGATGTCGGAGACGACGATGTCGGGCAAGGTTCCGTCCGCCTGACGCCGCTGCAGTTCGCGCCAGGCCGCATCGCCGTCGGCGACGCTGCCGACCACTTCGATGTCCGACTCCAGGCCGAGCAACGCCGTCAGTGCGCCGCGCACCATCGCCTGGTCTTCGGCGAGCAGGACCTTGATCATGGGAAAACGCGCGAATGTCGAATCATGCGCGCACGGTATCGCGGCGAGGCGCGCGACTCAATCCGCGGCACGCGGATCAGGCGGTTCGCAGCGTAGGCTGCGCAACGGCAGGCACGGGCGCCGGCGCGGTCGCACCACGTGGCATCGGCATCACCACGGTCAGCGTGGTGCCGCGTCCGCGCTCGGAGACGATGCGCAGCTCGGCGCCGATGCCGGCGAGGCGTTCGCGCATGCCGGTCAGGCCGTTGCCTGGCACGATCGCCGCGCCGCGGCCGTCGTCAATGATCCGCAACTCGAGGTTCTGCTGGACTTCCTCGAGCACGATCTTCGCGGAATGCGCGTTCGCGTGACGCTGCACGTTGGTCACCGCCTCGCGGATGGTCAGCGCGAGCGCGGTTTCGATCTCTGACGGCAGCGCTATGTCGCCGAGCGCGTATTCCATCCGCACGGCGTTGGACTCGAGCAGCAGTTTCGCCGAGGCGAGCTCGGCGGCGATCCCTGCGGCACGGATGCCGGTCACCGCCCGGCGGACCTGCGACAGCGCGTCGCGGGCGACGCGCTCGACATCAGCGATCTCGTGCCGCGCCGCGCGCGGATCGCGGTCGAACAGACGGTTCGCGAGTTCGGATTTCAGGGTAATCAGCGACAAGGTGTGGCCAAGCAGGTCGTGCAGGTCGCGGCCGATACGTTCGCGCTCGGCGAGCGCGGCAAGGCGCCGCACTTCTTCGTTGCTCAGTTTCAGTTCGGCGTTGCGCTGCTGGTTGCGCTTGTAGACCAGGTTCATGCCGAGCACGACCGGGCCGATCACCATCGCGCTGAACACGTACATCCACGGATAACCGAGCAATTGCCATTCCAGCATGTACAACGAAAGCATGAGGAGCATCAGCCAGATCGCATCGCGCAATTTCTGCGTGAACGCGAAAAACGCGCAGGCGTAGATCAGATAGCCCTGCCCGCCTGAATTGAAGGGGGTGAGCAGGAAACCCAGCGCGCCGATCGCGAGCGCATTGCGGACCAGGCTCACGCCTTCGCGCCGGTACAGCGTGCGGAAGTACAGCCAGAGAAAGACGGCGTAGCTCGTCAGCGTCGGCCAGAACCAGTGCGGGAACGCATCGCCGGCGAAATACGGTGTGGTCAGGATGAAGATCGACCACACCAGATTCAGCCAGGCGTAGGTACGAAGGTCGTGCGCGCTCGCGAAACCCGCCGAGCGGCAGCGCGCGAGTTCTTCCTCGGTGGGTACGAAACGGAACAGCATCGTCTGGCTCGTGTTCTCGATGATCCTGTCGAATTACGCCGCTCGCGCCAGCCAGCGCCGTGCGATCGCGAAGCAGATCGCGGTGAAGCCGCCCAGCCACAGCAGGTGCACGCCGACGTCGGCCACCGGAATCTGCCCGACCGACATCAGCGCCAACTGGTTCAGATGATACGCCGGCCAAACCGGCGCGATCTGGCCGATGACCTTGGGCAGCATCGCCAGCGGCATCCACAGGCCCGACAGGAACGCCATCGGCAGGTAGATCAGGTTGACGAAAGCCGGCGCGGCGTTCGCATTCGCCTTCGCGCCGATCATCAGGCCCAGTGCGCAGAACGGCATCGCACCCAGCAAGGCGATCGCGGCGACCAGCAACCACTGGACCGGCGCTAGGCGCACGCCGCCCAGGCCATAGGCCATCGCCGCGAGGATCGCGTAGATGATCGCGACGAACAGCATCGCCATCGCCATCTTCGAGAGCAGGTAGGCGCCCGGCGGCATCGGCGCGACGCGCTTGAGCGCGAGCCAGCCGCGCTCGCGTTCGATCGCGATGCCGACGCCGAAGCCGAACAGGCTCGGCGCCATCACGCCGAACACGCTGTAGCTCGCGAACAGGTAATGCGCGGCGCCGGCGTTGCCGTGGTTGAGCAGGATGCCGAACAGCAGGTAGAACAGCGGCGGGAACAGCAGGGTCGGCGCAGCGAACGCCGGCGTGCGCAGTACGCGCAGGAATTCGTACTCGGCTTCAAGTGCGTAGGAAATGAGCGGGTTGTGCGACGCGGCGCGGGGGGCGGCGTTTTCGACAATGGCGTTCATCAGGCGGCTTCCTTGGTGATTTCGACGAAGGCCTCGGCGAGGCCAGCGCGACGGATTTCCAGCTCGCTCAGATGCGCGTCCTTCGCGAGCAGGTTGCGGACGACGGCTTCGGCGGCGTCGGTGACGATCTCAATCCGCTCGCCGTCGCGCATCACGCTGCGCACGAACGGCCAGCACTGGATCGTTTCCGAATCGAGCGCGCTCACGCAGCGGATGCGCTTTTGCGACACGCGTGCCTGGATCGCCGACACGCTGCCCTCGGCGACGACCTTGCCTTTCGCGAGCACGGTCACGCGGTCGGCCAGCGCTTCGGCTTCCTCCAGGTAATGCGTGGTCAGCACGATTGCGCATCCTTCGGAAACGAGCTTGCGGATCGTCTTCCACATCGTCTCGCGCGCCTCGATGTCCAGGCCGGTCGTGGGCTCGTCGAGGAACAGGATTTCCGGATCGCCGGCGAGCGCGAGCGCGAACTGCACGCGCCGCTGCTGGCCACCGGAGAGCTTGCCGTAGCGCTGGTCCACCCAGTCGCCGAGGCCGGCGAGCGCGATGCAGTCGGCGACGCTACGCGGATTCGGGTAGTAGCTGCGAAACTGCGAGATCAGTTCACGCGCGGTCAGCGTGTCCGGCACCGCGGTGGTCTGCAGCATCGCGCCGATGCGACGGCGCGCGGCCAGCGACTTCGGCTCCATTCCGAACAGCTCGGCCTTGCCGCCGTCGGCCTGCTGCAGGCCGAGCATCAGCGAGATCGCGGTGGTCTTGCCCGCGCCGTTCGGGCCGAGCACGGCCAGCACTTCGCCGGCGTGCACGTCCAGATCGACCGCATCCAGTGCCGGCACCTTGCCGTAGTGCTTGCTCGCGCCGACCAGGCGTGCGAGCGGGATCGCCTGCGCGACGGCATCAGCGATCTTCGTCGGTTTCATCGTTTGGACTGCGTGCATGTGGTTCCTCCCCGTGGTGGGCACAGTGTCCGCACGCGGCGCCGGGCCGGGCAGTGCGCGCCGTCAGGACCTCGATCTGACAGATGTCACGAGCGCTGGGAGTGCGCGCCTGGGGCCGGGGACCGACGGCAAAGCGCGAGATCCTGCGCGCCGTTTTGTGCGAAACACGCGTTTTTGCCGTGTTTTTGGGGGTTATTTCACGAAAAGCCGCATGTTAGAATTACACCCGCAAGTCGTTCTTTTCCCTGCCGGAACGACGCCCTCTTGACCCGCTGAACACCGATTTTCGCGCGGCCCGTGCCGCGCATTTCGTGCGCCACGCAAAAGCGCAGCTACGCCAGGGAGTCTCTGAGCCGGTTCAGGGATTTCACAAGGAGAAACCCATGATGCAGACCAACCGTTCCACCCATCTGCAGGCGCTCGACGTCCTGCGCCGCCACGGCGGCAAGATCCGCACGCGCGGTCTCGACGACGCGACGATCGACCGCTTCGCCGCCGGCCACGTCGAATTGCGTGAGGCGATCGCCGCCGCATCCGAAGCCTTCGCCGCGCTGCGCGCCGATCCGCAATACGCCACGCTGCTCGCGATGGACGAGGACGCGCAGCTCAAGGCCGTGCAGTCCGGTTTCATCAACTTCTACCCCGAGGACGCGGTCAACCCCTACGTCGCGCTGACCGCGCGCGGCCCGTGGATCGTCACCCTCAAGGGCGCGGTGATCCACGACTCCGGCGGCTACGGCATGCTGCCGTTCGGCCACACGCCAGCGTCTGTCATCGAGGCGATGGGCAAGCCGCAGGCGATGGCGAACATCATGACGCCGAACCTGAGCCAGTTCCGCTTCAACAACGCGCTGCGCGCCGAGATCGGCCACACCCGCTGTGGTTCGCCTTACACGAACTTCCTGTGCCTGAACTCCGGCTCAGAATCGGTGTCGCTCGCCGGCCGCATCGCCGACGTCAATACAAAGCTGATGACCGATCCGGGCGCGCGCCACGCGGGCAAGGCGATCAAGCGTCTCGCGGTGAAGGGCGCGTTCCACGGCCGCACCGAGCTGCCGGCGATCTTCTCCGACTCCAGCCGCAAGATCTACGTGCAGAACCTCGCGAGCTACCGCCACGAGGAATCGCTGATCACGGTCGAGCCCTACGACATCGAAGCACTGCGCGCGGTGTTCACCGACGCCGACAAGCACGGCTGGTTCATCGAGGCGATGTTCCTCGAGCCGGTGATGGGCGAAGGCGATCCGGGCCGCGCGGTGCCGCGCGCGTTCTACGAGGCAGCGCGCGAACTCACCAAGTCGCACGGCTCGTTGTTGCTCGTCGATTCGATCCAGGCCGGCCTGCGCGCGCATGGCGTGCTGTCGATCGTGGACTACCCGGGCTTCGAAGGCATCGAGGCGCCGGACATGGAGACGTATTCGAAGGCGCTCAACGCCGGCCAGTACCCGCTGTCCGTGCTCGCGGCCGGCGAGCGTGCGGCCAAGCTCTACCGCAAGGGCGTGTACGGCAACACCATGACCACGAACCCGCGCGCGCTCGACGTCGCATGCGCGGTGCTCGGTCTGCTCACGCCGGAACTGCGCGAGAACGTGCGCCGCCAGGGTCGCGCCTTCATCGCGAAGATCGAGAAGCTCAAGGACGAACTCGGCGCGGGCCTGATCACCAAGGTCCAGGGCACCGGCCTGCTGTTCTCCTGCGAGATCAGCGATGCGTTCAAGTGCTACGGCGCCGGCTCGACCGAGGAGTACATGCGCGAGCGCGGCATCGGCGTGATCCACGGCGGGCTCAACTCGCTGCGCTTCACCCCGCACTTCGCGATCACCGACGAGGAAGTCGACCTCGTCGTCGCGCACATCCGCAAGGCCCTGCTCGAAGGGCCGCGCAAGGCGCAGGACAAGGCGGCGTAACTCTCGCTTCCATCGTCGCAACGAAACGAAAAGTCCGGGCGATGCCCGGCCTTTTTCTTTTTGTCCTTACCAGCAATTCCTCTTTCACACTAGAGGAGCGTGCGGGAGCAAGCTTCCCATGCGATCATGAATTGCGGCCAGCACGACCACTTGGCTTGAGTCCGAAACAAATGAGTATTCGCTCGGCCTTTGCTCTGATGTTGCTGCTCTCTGGCGCAAGCGACGCGGCAAACACGTGCCTGAGGTATGGGGATCCGACCGTTTCACTCAAGGGCAAGGTAGTTCTCCATACGTTTTTCGGACCGCCCGGCTACGGAGAGAACCCAAAGTCCGATTCCAGGGAAAAGCAGGCGCTCCTTTTACTCGACGAGCCGATCTGCGTGGACGCCACGCGCGACGAAGCAGCGGCGACGAATCAACGCGAGATCACGCTCGTTCCACTCGGGAACTTCGGCATGTCGAGTTTCACCGGCAGACGAGTTACTGTCGCAGGCAGCCTGTTCCACGCGCACACCGGGCATCACCACACCCAAGTCCTCATACAGCTTGAACACCCACCATCGGCGTTGCAAAGGACAAAAGGGGACGGAGTGGACTGACCCTGATTCCACAGACAGGTAGTCAGGATACAG
>CAYUXZ010000044.1:0-21584 GCA_964449135.1 uncultured Gammaproteobacteria bacterium | reverse complement strand
TTTCCTTCACCACCAGCTCTTCGACCGATCCGTGCTATCCGAAGCCGGGCGCCGTATGTACCACGCCGCCCACAGGCACCATGGATCTGTGGGCACACCTGCCCGATGGCCGCCGCATCCGCTATGTATACAACAGCACCTTGGGCTTCTGGCAGGAAGTCAAGCCTTCGCCGATCGCATCGATTGTTCGCAATGCGGATGGCACATATACCCTGATCAATCAATCGGGTGGCTCTGAGCATTACAGCGCATCCGGATACATTCTTTCGGTCGGAAACGAGCAAGGTCTGGGCTGGACGTTCACCTACGACGCGAACAACTACCTGCAGCGCGTGACTCACACCAACGGCCGATATGTGCAGTTCACCTGGTCGGGCAATCAGCTCACCAGCATCACCGATCCCAACGGCAGCGTGTACTCATACACGTATCTCGCCAATCAGCCCTCTGCTGGCTTCAACCTGCTATCGACGGTCACCCAGCCCGGCGTCAACCCGACCACGATCAGCTATTACTACGAAGACAGCCGCTTCCCGGGCAGCCTGACTGGCAACGTCTTTAACGGCACGCGCTACGCCACTTTTGCCTACGATGCGTCTGGCAATGCGGTGTCGAGCAAGCACGGTGCCGGCACTCAGGACCAGTACACCTTCGCTTATACCCCGGGCGCCAACAACACGCTGACGGTAGTGGGGACCAACCCGCTGGGGCGGCAGACGACTTACAACTTTTCCAATAGTTTGATCATTTCCACTTCGGCGGCGGCCGGGCAGAACGTGGCGGCTTACACCAAGACCCACACCTACGATGCCAACGGGTACGACGCCCAAGTGGCGGATAACAATGGCAACATCACCAGCTACACCTATGCGGCTAACGGTCAGTTGCAGCAGATGGTGGAAGCCTATGGAACATCCTTAGCTCGCACCACCACGTTCCAGTGGGATGCCGATGCGACTCGCAATCGACCGCTGAAGATCACCATGGCCGGGGATCACGAGACCGACTACGCCTACGACAGCACCACACAGCGCTTAGCTTCGGTTAGCAAGATCAATCTGACCTCGAATGGCGTCGCCAATCAGGCCCACACGACGACCTATAGCTACACGGCTTATGCGAACGGCGTGCTGTCTAGCAAGACGGTCGATGGTCCTGTGCCGGGCACTGGCGACGCGGTGACATCCAATTTCAGCACCGCTGGCGATTTGACCTCCGTGCAAAACAGCCTGGGTCATACCATCAGCTACAGCAATTTCAATGGGCTTGGCCAGGCGGGCCATGTGGTTGGCGTGAACGGCGATGTCATCGATTACACCTACGACGCACGTGGTCGAACCACCAATGTTCGTACTTATCCGAACGGTTCCGCTGCTGATACGGCATCCACGTACAACGGAGCGGGTCTGCTGGCCGCAGTGACCACGCCCGATGGCGTCACGGTCACGAATACCTACAACGATGCGCGTTACCTGACCAGCATCGCGCGTCCCGCCAACGGCACGATCAGCGGCGGCGCGCAGACCGAAGAAGAGGACTACACCTACGATGCCATGGGCGATGTCACTCGCGTCGATGACAAGGCCGTCAGCGGAGCCACGGCGACCATCACCCGTACCAAATTAAGCAGTTACGACGGCGAAGGTCGCTTGTGGGTTGCCAGTGGCAACAATGGCCAGAACGTGCGCACGACCTACGATGGCAATGGCAACCCAATCTCGGTCGTCGATTCGCTCAACCGCACCACGACGATGACTTACGATGCGTTGAATCGTAAGGTTCAGTTGACCGATGCCAAGAACGGCATCACGTCAATGGTGTATGACATCGGAAACCGCGTCACCAAGGTTACCGACCCGCGCGGTCTGGCCACTACCTATGTTTACGACGGCTTCGGGCAGTTGTACCAGCAGGTGAGCCCGGACAGCGGCACCATCAATTTTACCTGGGATGCATACGGTCGTCGGACGATGATGACCCGGAATGGCTCCCAGACGAAGTATGGGTTCGATACGATCAATCGCGTGACGACAGCTACCGGCGGTTACAACGGTACCAGCCCCATCACCCAGACCTTCACTTTCGACACGTGCACCAACGGCAAGGGCCGGCTGTGCGGTTTCTCCAACCCGTTCTATAACCACACCGAGAGCAGGTCCATCACCTATTCGCCCGAAGGTTGGGTGACCAGTGAGTACGACAACATCGCCGGTAGCGCGTTCACTACGAATTACACGTACGACAACATGGGGCGCTTGACCGATCTGATGTATTCGTATCAACACAATGCGCATTACACATACGCTAGTGGCAAGGTGACCGGTGTCAGCTACATGAATGGCGTTACCACCCAGCAGGTGGCCAGCAACATCACCTACCAGCCCTTCGCCGACGCGGCGGGCTGGACCTACGGCAATGGCTTGGTGCGCGGGAACAACTACGACCTGGACGGACGCCTGACTGGCGTCAGCACCACCGTGCCCTCGGCTTCCGTCGTGCAGAGCCTGACCTATCAGTACGATGCCAACAACGACATCACCGGCCTGACCAACGGCGTCAACACCAGCTTGACTCAGAGTTTTGGCTACGATGAGCTGACTCGTCTGACTGGGGTGACCTCCGCATCAGGCAACTTGTCATGGGGCTACGACGCAAACAGCAACCGCAACACCCAGACGTCCGTATCGGGTACCCTGCCTTACACCATCATCAGCACCAGCAACCGGCTTTCGAAAGTCGGTCCCTTGGGATCGGCGCGGACCTTCAGATACGATTCGAATGGAAACCGTACGTACGATAGCGCCAGCGGCGGAATAACCTACGCCTACGACTACTTCAACCGGATGAACAGCTCGGTCAAGGGCGGTGTCACGACATACATCAATGTCAACCCGATGGGTCAGCGCGACTGGAAATGGACCGGCTCGACCCAGGCCGGGTACTTTATCTACGCTCCCCAAGGCAATCAGTTGCTGACGGAGATGGACGCTGCCGGCAAGCCCACCAACTACGTGTGGCTGAATGGCCAGATCATCGGCATGGAGCGCAACAACACGTTGTACGCCGTACATACGGACCACTTAGGCCGGCCGGAAGCAGTGACCGACCCGTCCCAAGCAGTGGTGTGGCGCGCCAGCAACTACGCGTTCGACCGCACCGTGACGCTGGACACCATCGGCGGCCTGAACATCGGCTTCCAGGGCCAATACTACGATGTGGAAGACGGGCTGTGGAACAACGGATTTCGCGATTACGACGCGACGGTGGGGCGTTACGTCGAGAGTGATCCGTTGGGGTTGGCGGCGGGGATCAATACCTTTGCTTATGTGGGGGCGAATCCAATATCTGTGGCTGATCCTAGCGGCTTAGCGCCTGCCATTTGGAATTTACCTAGAATCATCAATAATATTAGACAATTTGGCCCTATGACGTTCACCCAGACCCAAGAGTTCTTTTGGTCTCAGAGCGTATATGTCGGAGCCGAATCTTCTGGTTTCTTTGCAGCGGGAGGATCGTGGGGTGGGCCCCTCGGTCTTTCTGCTTGGGGTGGGTGGGAGGCCGGGAAATTAATTAACGATCTCATCATCCCAATTAGCTGGAACGACGCCATTGGGGGTACGGAATATCGTGCCGTGCAGGCAACAGAAGATACATTGCGCGATCCACTCAGGAGAGCGTTAGAAAGGCTCTCTCATCTTGTCGGTAGTGTGGACTTTAATATAAGTAATGGAAGCGACATCGATAGTGCAATTGATGGCGGCGCGGGGGGGGGTGCGTTTTCATGGGAGGATCTGAACGCCATGATGGCTGCATACGAGCAGTGGGTGCATGATGTTGACATGGCGCAAGCAGAAACTGATGCCGATGGAATGCTGATTGACCACTTTCAACCGCCGGCAGAGCGAGCTCCTCACGAGCCCGATTTTAAGGGATATTGATTCGTATCGGATTTTTAAGTTTATAGATGAAGGGCTGAGACGGAGATCTCGCTGGCCAGACTTCTTTTATTGCCTGTAACGAAAGTGCTCAGAATTCAAGCGATGCACACCACTAGAGATAATGGTACGTGCCATTACGGACTTACTGTGCCATTTTGAGGAATCTATTCATTCGAAAATACCGGGCAGAGTCATTTGTTCTGGTTTACTTGCCTTATTATGCTTTTGAATATTCAATGCGAATCCCGGTTAGGCCTAGTTATGGTTAGGTTCTAAGATGTCCAATCCGACTGACATCAAAGGGGTGCCGCCTTGGCAGCGAACTATCGCGGGGGCTATCGCTGTGGTATTAGGCATTGCTGCTTGTTTTGATATTTTCTCACTACAAGTTAGGGTTCTGACGCTGAAACATTTGCTCGGCTTGGCGATAGGTTTGTACTGTGCTTATGTCTTCGCGTACATTGCCCTCAAAGGGCACACTTTTGGTAGACGAAAACAGTGAAAAAAGGATGGAATCAGTGAGACTCGTTTGATCGACTAGGTAAGGTCTGAACAACACGCTCTGATGCTGGCATTCCGGCGTCGGAGCACCAAATCACGTGCGATCGGACTGTACAAGTTGAGTAATTACCAGACACCTGTGCCTTCGGCGATGAGGTCATGCGGCGAGTTTGTCTAAGTCAGTGTCGGTTGTCTCCTTGGGTTCCGGGACGATGGGTGACAGCTCGCTGACCGCGAGTGCCTCGGCTGGAAATAGGGGACGCAGGCAATTAATTCTGTCGCTGTTGGATTGCTCCTTAGGCTTCCGAGTTCGGGGTCGCAGACCACGGTTTTTCTGCGCACATCTTGTACTGCTGAATGGAAGGATTAAAGCAAACGAAGGCGGCCTGGTCACCTTGGCCAGTGCGGGAGTAGGCGGCAATGACTGTCTGTGCCACGGTCAAACGCAATAGCGCCGTTAGGGGCCTAGCCCCCAATCGCCGTATGATCTCATTGACTAAAGTCGGACCATTGCAACAGGTAACACGCGGCGTATCAGGAGATCGCGTTTTTGCCTTTGCGGTCGTTATCGTGATCCACGCATTGATCTTCATGCGAGTCATGATCGCGCCGCCGGATCAAGTCGCTGCGCCCGCTAGTAGCGGCACTGGCGAACACCAAGCAATTATTGTCAGCGGCGGCTTGCATCGCGAACTGCCACGACTGCGGAACGATCGACCCGATTCGCACAAAGCAACCGAGCGCGAAAACTCACAAGCAGCTGATATCGCCAGCAACACTCCAAGCAGCGCGTCCGACGCTCAGCCAGCGCAGCCCCAAAACATTCCGGGTGCGGCAGCCGACTCGGCTCAGGCAAGCCAAACGCCAGCACCCGCTGTAAAGCAAGAACTCTCAGAACCAACTGGTTTGCTCGGCATGTATCGCGCTGCCTTAACCTCGGTGGCCAATGCCAATTGGGACACGGCGGATGCACCTAGTGGGACGCATTGCAAAGTCGAGTTGATGCAGAATCCCGGCGGCGAAGTGATGTCCGCGCAATTTATCGATTGCCCGTTCGACGCCCAGGCAAGAGCTGCAGTGGAACGCGCCATCCACAAGACGCCAATGCCCTATGCCGGATTCGAAAGCGTTTTCGGCCGCGAGCAGACGATCGACTTCTGCCATCCCACCGAGGCATGCACGAACTGAGATTGAAGCGACCAAGTTTTTCGCAGACGCCTCGGATAGTCGAGGTGGATATGCAGTAGGTCCACGGTTCGCCTGAGAAGCGGTGATATCGATTCCGTGTAAACCGAATTTGACTTCCGTGGGCAGCGATCAGCGGTCGTGGGCGGATAGCATTGCGAGCACGGTTGCGCTTCCGTTCGTCGTATCAAGCAACGCCAACCGATAGGTTTTGGCCGAATCGTAGTTGCGGATATATCCATCGAAGCCGCGTTTACGCGGCATGTCCACGCGTAGCGAATCTGCGTCAGGGGCGATGAAGCTGAATTCGGCAAGACCGACGATGGCATTGTCTCCATCGAGAACAACCAAATGCCCTTGCCTCCGTAGGGCTGCGATTCCATACGACACCGCACCTTCGAAGTGACCGGCGATCAGCCCGGATTGCGTATCGCGAAATGAGTCCAGAAGATGCGCTGACACTTCGTAATCGTCGTTGCGCCGGAGGACTCCCTTCCAATACGTGCCTAACAACCGCCAACTCGGGTCGGCGAACATCGCCAGGCGATCTTCTTTCATGAGTGCAAGGGCCTGCAGCACATCGGTACGGCTCGCGTCGGGGTCGTCGGGAAACATGCCCGCGTCGAACACGCCGCTACGGGCGCTTGCAGCGGCTTGTTGGGACTGTCGGTGCACCGCGGCGCTCCAGCCGGCCCAGGCATGTTGCGTGGGCAACAGGATCATCGGCAGCGCAAGCATGAAAATCGAACCGAGCGCGATCACAAATCGATTTTTCGATCGGCTCACATCGATCAGCAACAGCAAAACCAACCCAGTCCAGAACAGGCATGGCCACAGCAGGTACCGAGTGGCATAAATTTGACTGGGATGTGCCTGCAGGTAATCGAGGCGACCGATTCCGATGATGGCGGCGGTAGCCAGTGCGAACAGGCACAGCCCGATCGCCAGGACTTGAACCTGCGTGAGCGGCGCGCGGCGTAGATAGAGCACGGCAACGCGCGCAAGAAAAACAACGATGCCTGCAACGCCAAGAACGACTGTGAGCGATTGCCAGGCCATGCCTGTTGCGCCTTCGAGATCATTGGCCGAGGCTAGCAGGAGTCGCCCCAGCGCCGTTCCTTGCACGCTCGTCGGCAGCCAGGCTTCCAGTGGCGAATTGGACAGGCCCAACCAGGCATGGGCCCATGGCGACGACAGCCATTGCGCAGCCGTCTGGACGTTTGCCAGCGGTTGCAGATGAAGCATGTTGCGGACGCCATGGGTGCCAGGCAGGACGAATACGTAGAGGACCAGACACGCTGCGAGAATGCCTGCCGGGATCAACAGCCAGCGTATCGGCATCCGCAGCAATAGAATGAGCGCGATGACAGTCGCGAAGGTGGCAATGCCCGGGCCGAAGCTGAAGGTGGCTACAACGCATGCAGCGCTGCCAAGCCAAAGCCAGAGCGAGGAATTGTTGTGATGCGCTTGCCAAGTACACAGCCCCGCGCTTACCACCATCAATGTCACGAGGTAAGCGTGCAGCGATTCATGACCGTGCAATAGCATCCGCGCGTTGGCGAGCCAGAACACCCCGAGCACGGCAATCAGCACGCCAGCGGCGCGCACGACTACAGACAATTCGCGATTGCGCCAGATCACCAAGGCAGTGACCCCGGCGGTCAGCAGTGCGCAGCACGTGCCGATGGAAATCTGCAGTAGCTGGTTGGCGCCGAACCAGTGAATTTCGGCGAGGCGAATCAGGTTGGGGATGATCGGCCGATGCCCGTTTTCGAGTTGAAGTGCGTTGCTCGGGAACGGTAGCGTCAAAAAGGTGTTGTACATGCGCCATTGGTCGAACATTGGCTGGCGCCAACCAAAGTTCGCAATCGCACAAAGGGTCGTGAGGAGATAAAACGCCGCCCATGCCAGAAAGCACAATGCAAGCATGCGCGACGCGGCGAGCGCTACGATGCGGGCGGCGCGGAGAAAAAGTTTTTTTTGCATTGGCGCTTCGAATGTTTTGACGGACGTGTCGTTTTTCTCGCATTTTCCTTCGTCGCGGCATCATGGAGCTGCACAAGCCGCAGAATTGTATGCGCCCTCAATGCTCAAGAACTATGTTGAGAATGCGATAAGCCAGCGCACGCACGTCTGACGAACTGTCATCAGAACCTGGCATCCAATGGTGCGTGGCATTGATGGTCATGTGCATGGCTTTCCCAGCCGACAAACGCAGAGGTAGCTCGATCGTCGCGGGCTGGCCTGCCGGCAACGTGCGCTCAAAGATCGTGCCGTTCATATCGAAACGCAGGTGCTGACCTGCAGGGATTTGCGGCGGTGCCCACAATTCCAATCGAAGCGCACGCGTGTCCCGCGTCGGAACGAACGATACGGATACTTCCTGTCCGGCCCAGCGATCGGGCCAGACGCCACGCGCGCCCTCCGGTTGAATCGCATAACCCTGAATTTCGAGCCGCTGCGCTTCCCTGGCCTCGGCGAGCGCATGCTCCAGCGCGCCGATTTGCGTGCTGAACTGCTTTTCGCGTTCGTAGAGGAATCGCAATTGACCGCGCATGTCCTTGAAACGGGCGCTCGCTTCGTGAACGTCGTCGTCGGTGAGGACGTGTCCAGTCTTCCAATCCGCAGGAAGCGATTCGGGCACGTAGACCGTCGCATGCGACGGCGACGTTTCCTGTGCGGGGCGATCGGCTGTGTAAAGATAGATAGCGAAGGACTTTCGTGAAAGAGACTCTTGCTCCTGCGACAGTTGAATCCGAGAGAAACCGTGCCACGAGGTTTCCGTGGTTTCGAACACCACTGCCTTGTTGAACAAAGGCAAAACTTGGGTGATCTGGTTGTGCGCTGGATTCCATGGGTCCGAGTGCAATTCCAACGAACCGCCCCAGGATTGTTCCCATTCGGGATTGAGATAGACGATCAAATTCAAGCGTCTGTGCCAATGCGTGCGCGGATGGAAGTTGAAATCCACGTGTGCCGCGAGCATTTGGCCCTGACGGTTCTCGTGCGTGCCGCCCCCGGCATAATCCGGGTCGTACATCAAGTCGGGGATCCCTGTAACGGTCGAAATGAGACCCAGGAACTCGGGAGTTTGCAGGTATCGATCCAGCTCGCGATAGGCTTCGGAGATATCGCGCACGTCCATGCGCACAGCCTTGCCGCCAACTTCACCCCGTTCGTTGAGGGCATGCCTTGACTCGAACTCCGGGAAATCCGCGAGGAGGCGCTCGCACAATGGGCGCGCAAGAAAGCCGTCGATCACCACGTGGCGGAATGGCTTGGCTGTCTGGAACTGGCGCGCGTACTCATCGGCGCGCTGAAGTGTTGTTGAATCGATGACTGCCATGCCGTCCATACCAAGCCGTCTGCGATGGTGCACGCAATTCTACAGTTCATGGTCTTTGCAGTGGGAATCTGGTCGTAAGGATTGGCGACTCGCCTGATCCTCAACACAGTCACTGGCTCAGAGAGGAGTTGTTGCGTGTTCGCCAATCGGCTGTTATTTCGACGGCAGGCACGGCAGTGGCCGTGGATCGCGACGAAGCGGACACAACCTCAGAGCACCGAGGTTGTTTTCGACAGGCTGACACGGGCCTGAAACAACCAGCCCGTAAGCGATCGATGCGACGTGTTCGCCGTCATCGTCCACGGCGCGGCTGCCGCGCAGCAACCACAACGGGCCTGCATGCGCACGGATGCGGTTCTCGGCTTGGACTTCAAGGTTCGTGCATTCCTCCGGGTGCATCAGGTTGTTGTCGATCGCGATCGCAGGGATATCGGCGGGCAATGCGGTCAGCGCGTAGCTCGATCCGCCAATCCCGCTCTGGATCAGCATCGAGCCGCGCGGCAGCGCCGGCATCCGCACTTGGACGAATGCAGGTTGGAACTCGCTGCGCCCCCAGTTCGGGTAGTGGGTGGCGGCGGCCACCAGCACCGACACCGCGATCGCCGCGCCGCGATAACCACGCGCAGGCAACCGCTCCACCCACAACACCAGCGCGAGGCCCGCGAGCATTTCCAGCGGCAGCACGTAGCGATAGATGCCCGATTGCAGCGCCCATGCGGCGAACGCAACGAAGAAGAATCCGGCGAGTGCACGTAGCCGCGCGCTGCGAACAAAGTCTGCGGGTGCAGCTGCGCGTGTCCTCCAGAGCAGCACGATGAAACCCACGATGCCGAGCAGCAGGCGTGGATCGCGCAACTTGAGTTCAGAATAGCGTCGGCTCATGTGAAGCAGCCGCAGCGGGATCAGCAGCGCGTCGGACAGGCTCTGTGGCCGAAAGCGCTCGTCTGCGTGCGGAGTCCACGTCGCATCGGGCGAATGGAAGACCTGGTTGTAGTAGGAGAAGAACGGATTGCCGTGCAGCTTCCACAGCAGCGCGCCCCAGTAGCCGTAGGTCAGCGTGAATCCTGCGATGCCGCCGAGCAGCAGCAGGGACGATCGCAACGGCAGCCGCCGCCACGACGGCATCGCGATCGCCGCTCCGGCCAGTCCAAGGCAATACACCGCGGCAGTGAGCTTCAATCCTGCGACTGCGCCGGCCAGCACGCCCGCAGAGAACCATGCGCGCCGGCGATCGCGTGCGGGATCTTCGCGAACGAGCAGATACAGGCTGCCGAGCACGCCGGCGGTGACGAAGGCATCGTTGAACGTGGTGCCGAGTACCGAGAACGCCGCCGCGCCGGTGACCGCGAGCAGCGCCAGCGCGAACAGGCCGGCGTACGTCGCGTCGCGCATGCACATCAGCGCATACATCCGCAACAACAGGTATAGGGCGAGCATCGTCGGCAGCGTCAGCCAGAGCCCGACGAGAAATCCGGGCCAGTGCGCGCTGACCATCCAATACAGCGGCACGTCGAGCAGCGGGTTGTGCCAGGTCTGCATCTGCGCCGGCGCGATGTCGAGCGTGAGCCGCCCGTGCAACCAGGCGAATGGATCGTAGAGGTGGTAGTTGAGCAGGTCCCAGTTGCGGTCCTGCCCCAGCCAGATCAGCGCGAGAAAGGGCAATGCGATCGCCAGCGCGAGCGGCCACGCGTGCAGCGCGGGCGATGACCTGGATCCGGGGGCGTTCTCGATTTCAGGCATGGGCTGGTGCCGCGTCCGCGCTGCTGCCATTATCGCGGAAACGCGGGGATTTTCTTGCGCGTGATACCGCAATCGGGGTCCGCATGATGCCTGCACTGCACGTGGTCATCCTCGCCGCCGGCGAGGGCAAGCGCATGAAGTCCGCGCTGCCCAAGGTGCTGCAACCGATCGCGGGACGGCCGATGCTCGCGCACGTGATCGATGTCGCGCGCGCGCTCGGTGCGGCCGACATCCACGTCGTGTATGGGCACGGCGGTGCACAGGTGCGTGGCGCGTTTGCGGACCAACCCGAATTGATCTGGGCCGAGCAGGCGCAGCAACTCGGCACCGGCCATGCCGTGCAGCAGGCGATGCCGAACGTCCCCGATGCTGCGCGCGTGCTCGTGCTTTACGCCGACGTGCCGCTGATCGGCGCCGACACCCTGCATGGACTGCTCAACGCGGAGGGCGCGCTCGCGGTGCTCGTGGCCGAACCGGCCGATCCGACTGGTTACGGCCGCGTCGTACGTGATGCGGCCGGTCGCGTTGCGGCGATAGTCGAGCACAAGGACGCGAATGCCACGCAACGCGCGATCGGTACGATCAATTCCGGCATCGTTGCCGCCGATGCGAAGCGCCTGCGCGGCTGGCTCGCCGCGCTGCGCAGTGACAATGCGCAGGGCGAGTTCTACCTCACCGACGTGTTCGCGATGGCCGCGGCGGAAGGCGAGCCCGCCGCGATCGCCGTTTGCGAGGATCCGATCGAGGTGGAGGGCGCGAACGACGCCTGGCAACTCGCGCGGCTCGAACGCGAATACCAGCTGCGCGCCGCGAAGACGCTCGCGCTCGCGGGCGTGCGTTTCGCCGATCCTTCGCGTTTCGACCAGCGCGGCACCGTGTTCGCCGGGCGCGACGTGTCCATCGACGTGGATGTGATCCTCGAAGGCGAAGTCGTGCTCGGCGACGACGTGCGGATCGGACCGTTCTGCCGGCTCAAGGATGTGAGCATCGGCGCGGGCACGGTGATCGCCGCGCACTGCGACATCGCCGGCGCGCGCATCGCCGCGGACTGCCGGATCGGGCCCTACGCGCGCTTGCGTCCTGGCACCGAGCTCGCCGAAGGCGCGCACCTGGGCAATTTCGTCGAGACCAAGAAGATCCGCATGGGTCGCGGTTCCAAGGCCAACCACCTGACTTACCTCGGCGATTCGACGATCGGCGATCGCGTCAACATCGGTGCGGGCACGATCACCTGCAACTACGATGGCGTGAACAAGCACGAGACGAAAATCGGCGACGACGTCTTCGTCGGTTCGAACACCGCGCTGGTCGCGCCGGTGGAACTCGGCGAGGGCGCGACGGTGGGTGCGGGCTCGACGATCACCAGCGACGTACCCGCGGACACGCTGGGCGTCGCGCGCGGCCGGCAGACCAACGTGCGCGGCTGGCAACGCCCTGCGAAGAAAACTGAATCCTGAGCCGGCGCTTCAATCCGGGATCACCAGCGTCACGCTGAGTCCGCCGCCCTCGCGATTCGACAGCGCGATGCGACCGCCGTGTGCTTCGGCGATCTCTCTCGCGAGCGCCAGCCCCAGGCCCGTGCCGCTGCGCTTGGTCGAATAGAACGGAACCAGCGCGTTCGCGAGCACCGCATCGTTCATGCCGCTGCCGCGGTCGTTGACCTCGATGCGCAACGATTCGGGCAGGCGGCGCACGCGCAGGCTGACGTCTCCGGGTTTCGAGCCGGACTCGTGCGCGTTCTTGAGCAGGTTCAGCAGTGCCTGCTCGAGTTGCGCCGCATCGAAGCGCCCGGCCTTGTCCGGCAGCGGGCCGTCGAGCGCGAAGCCGATCTGGCTGCGCAGGCGCTCGCAGAACGCGCCCCAAGGCACCGTCTCGACGCGCGGCGCGGGCAACTTGGCGAAATGCGCATAGCCGCGGATGAAGCCTTCCAGGTGCCGCGCGCGTTCCTCGATCGTCGCGAACACGGTGTCGAGCTGGTCGGTGCGGCCGCGGCGAACGAGCTCGGCGCCCGAATGCGCGAGCGAGGCGATCGGCGCGAGCGAATTGTTGAGCTCGTGGCTGATCACGCGGATCACCTTCTTCCAGGTCTGCACTTCCTGCCGCCGCAGCTCGGCGGTGAGGTGGCGCAGCAGGAACAGTTCGTGGCGCCGGCCGTTGAGGCGAAAACCGCGTCGCGCGAGATGGAAGATCTGCTCGTCGTCTTCCGTGCCGATCGCGAACAGGCCGTCTCCGCCGCGCTCGACGGCTTCGCGCAGCGCCTCGGGCGCGTGCTGCAGCAACTCCTCGAGCGCATGGCCCTCGAGCCGGCGGCCTTCGCCGAGCAGTTTGCGCGCGGCGAGGTTCGCGTAGGCGATGCGCTCGCTGCCGTCGACGAGCAGCATCGCAACCGGCGTGTTCTGCACCATCGTGTCGAGCAACAGCTCGCGCTGCACCAGCGCCTGCCGCTGGTCGCGCAGCGTGCCGCCAAGTTCGTTGTGCGCGGCGACTAGGTCGCCGATCTCGTCGTTGCGCGGCCACGACAGGCCGAAGCTGAAATCGCCGTCGCGATAGCTGCTGACCGTGCCGCCGAGCGCGCGGAACAGCGAGAGCACCGGCGCGAGGCGTCGCCGCGCGATCCACGCCGTCGCGGGAATCATGATGAGCGCCGCGATCGCGCCGGCAAGCCAGACGTCGTCCAGCCAGCGCTGCAACGCGAGGGCCAGCGCGATCGCGACGAGCAACAGTATGCCGACGCTCGACGCGTAGCGGCCGGCGAGCGAAATGCGGCGAGATGTGTTCATCGCGATCTTGCGCGGCTCAACCGCGCGAGATGCCCAGCCGCTCCATGCGGCGGTACAGGGCCTGGCGGCTGAAGCCGAGCTCGGCTGCGGCCTGCGCGATCACGCCTCCGGCGCGCGCGAGCGCGGCCTCGATCGTAGCGCGATCGGGTTCGGGTTCGCTCTCGACCGCGTTGCCCGATGCGGCGGTCGCGGGCAAGCCTAGGTCCGTGACGCCTATGACCTCGTCCTTCGCGAGCAGCGCGGCGCGCTGCATCGCGTTCTTGAGCTCGCGCACGTTGCCGGGCCACGCATACGCGCGCAGCGCTTCCAGCGCCTGCGGCGAAAGTTGTTTGTTTGAAGGCAGAAAACGTTCCGCCAGCGGCACGATATCGGCCGGCCGCTCGGCCAGCGTCGGCACGTGGATCTGGATCACGTTGAGGCGATAGTAAAGGTCCTCGCGGAACGTGCCGGCGCGGATCATCGCCGGAATGTCCGCATTCGTCGCGCTGATCACGCGTACGCGCACCTGCTTTTCGCGGTTGCTGCCGAGCCGCGAGAATTTTCCGGTTTCCAGCACGCGCAGCAGTTTCATCTGGCCGGCCGGCGGCAGGTTGCCGATCTCGTCGAGCAGCAGCGTGCCGCCGTCGGCCGCCTCGAACTTGCCTTCGCGCGGCTTGTTCGCGCCGGTATAGGCGCCTGCATCCGCGCCGAACAGTTCGGCCTCGATCAGTTCGCTCGGCAGCGCACCGCAGTTGAGCGTGACGAAGGGACCATCCTTGACCGCCGAGTTCGCCTGCACGATCTCGGCGATGCCTTCCTTGCCGCTGCCGTTCGCGCCGCTGATCAGCACCGGCACGTCGGCGCGCGCGACCTGGCAGGCGAGCGCGACGACGCGCTCGGTCGCCGGATCGGCGAACACGTAGTCACGAAGGTCGTACCGTTCGACGAGTTCGCGACGCAGCCGGCGCTCGCGATCGTGATGTCGCGCGAGCTCGCGGTTGGCCTGGCCGAGTTCGAGCAGGTTGCGCACCGTCGCAACGAGCTTGGCGTCGTCCCAGGGCTTGGCGAGATAGTCTGCGGCGCCGGCCTTGACCAGATCGACCGCCGCCGACAGATGCGTCCATGCGGTCAGCAGGATCAGCGGCAGGTCGGGATGGCGTTGCCGGATCGCGCGGAAAAGGGCTTCGCCTTCCTCGCCCGAGGTCGTGTCCACGCTGAAGTTCATGTCCTGCACGACGAGGTCCACGCGCTCGCGCCCGAGCAGCGCGAGTCCCGCCTGCGGCGAGGCCGCGCTGCGCGTGCGGATGTCGTGCAGCGAGAACAGCAGCTCCAGCGCCACCGCCACCGCGGGGTTGTCGTCGATGACCAGGATTGTCGGCATGGCGACCAGCTTAGCCGATGCCGACGTCGTCTCGCCCTATGCCTTACACGCTGCGCGTGGCGACTGCCGGTGGCACTGCCGCAGCGCGCCAGGCCGGCGCGAACACCGCGAGCTGTCCGAGCATCCACAGCGCGAGCGCGCCCAGCGGCAGGTAGAGCAGCGGCAGGCGTGGCAGCTCGTAGTGTGTCATCAACAACCCGTTGATCGCGTATGCCAGGCCCATGCCGATTGCGATGCCGAGTGTCGCGAGCAGGAAGTTCTCGGTCTGGAAATAGCGCAGGATCTGCTTGCGCGTCGCGCCCAGCGCGCGGCGCACGCCGATCTGCCTGGTGCGCTGCTGCACCCAGAAGCTTGCCAGGCCCACGATTCCCAGCGCGGTCACCACCAGCAGGGCGATGCAGACGGTCACCAGCAGCCAGGCCATCGAACGGTCCTGGCGGTAGTAGTCGCCGCGCATCTTCTCGAGCGTGACCACGTTGTCCGGGTCGATGATGCGGGTCGGGCCGCTGTGCTCGAGCACCTTGCGCGCAGCCTTGAGCACTTCCTCGCGGCGCTCGGGCGCGGTGCGCAGCAGATAGCCGCCGCCGTTGCCGTAGGGCATGTTCACCGGGAACATCATCGCGTATTCGTACTCGCCCTGCGGACCGTTGTCGCGCGGGCGCACCATGTGTTCGACCACGCCGACGACGCGGATGGGCTTGTCGCCCCAGGCGTAGATGTCCTTGCCGACCGCGTTCTGGCCGGGGAAGAGTTTTTCGGCGGTGACGCGCGAGAGGATCGCGGCCGGGATGCCGACCTTGCTGTCCGGCGCGGTGAGCGCCTTGAAGTCGATGAATTCGTCGGGCTGGAACTTGCGGCCGGCGACGAGCTTCAGGCCCAGGGTGTCGAACAGGCTGATGTCGCCGAGGTAGTTCGTCGCATTAAGATTCGAGTGCGTCTGGTCCTTGGCAAGCTGCACCGAGCTGTTCCACGAGGAATTGCCGAACGGCACCTCGTTCGTCGACGCGACCGACTGCACGCCGGGGATCGCGCGCAGTGCTGCGAGGTCGGCGCGCGTGGTCGCCATCGCCTCCTCGTCCTTGGCGATACCGCTGACCGCGATGCGCACGATCTGATCCTCGGCGAGGCCGGTCGGGCGGTGCATGCGGTCGAGCCGCTGGCCGATCAGGAACAGCGCGTTGCAGATGATCGCGCAGGAGAGCGCGATCTCCAGCACGATCAGCGCCGCCGCGGTCTTGTGCCGGCTCAACGTAGAGAGAATGGGGCGGATATCCATGATGTTCCTCACTGACTTTTGAGCTGCATGGCGGGAACGACCTGCATCGCGCGCCATGCCGGCAGGATTCCCGCGACCAGGCTTGCGACGATCGCGAGCGCGAACGTGGTCCCCAGCATCAGCGGATCGAGTTTCGCGAGCGAGGCGTAATCCGCAGGCTGTTGACGCACCGCCCACAGGCCGAGTTCGGCGAGTCCGAGCCCGAGCACGCCGCCGGCGAGGCCGATCGCGCCGGCCTCGACCATGTACTGCGCGAAGATCGCGCCCTTGGACGCGCCCAGCGCGCGACGCACGCCGATCTCGGACGAGCGGCGCAGGAATTTCGCGAGCAACAGACCGACGGTGTTGAGCAGGCAGACCAGCAGGAAACCGAAGGCCAGCCACATCTGCAGCTTCACGTCGGAGGGGACGACCTTGTTGTGGTCCAGCCAGGTCATCACGCTGCTCAGGCGCGTGTTGGTCGGCCGTACGAAACGACCGGCTTTGCGCTGCAGGTCGGAATAGTTGTCGAGATAGCGTTTGTACGCGGCGACTTTCGCGGCGCTGTCGAGCTGCACCCAGTACTGCACCCAGGCGCAGGGCGCGTTCAGTCCGGTGGAGCCGTCCGGATCCTTGTTGTCGCTCCAGCAGTTCATGTTGCCGCTGCTGCCGAGCTTGAGGTCGCGCGAGGTGGAGAACGGCAGGAATACCTGCTCGGTGTCGCCGTAACGCGTGTTGGTCAGATCGTAGAAGCGCGGGTTCGGCCGCCAGTCGGCGAGCACGCCGATGACCTGGAAATCCTTCTGGTTGAAGCGGACGGTCTTGCCGACGGGGTTGGCGCCATCGAACAGCTTGTCGTTGAGCGATTTGGAGATCACCGCGACGCGTGCGCGCGCGTCGTCCTCCTTGGCGCCCCAGGGCTGGCCGTAGAGGAAAGGCACATCGAACATCGCGAAGAAATCGGCCGAGGTGTAGCGCGATTCGGCGCCGAACGGCGTCAAGCCGGATTTCGTCGGCTCGACCGCGACCCCGCCCGCGGACATCAGCGCCTGGCGGTCTCCGCGGTGCTCGCGCAGCAGCGCCTCGGAGTCGTAGCGCGTCATCTGGTCTTCCGGATCACCGCCGGGCGTGTAGCCGTTCTTGCCTTCCGGATCCATCTGCACGTAGAACAGCTGCGAACTCTTCGCGGGGATCGGATCGCCGGACAGCACGTGGAACACGGTGAGCGTGGTCATCGCCGCGCCGATGCCCAGCGCGATCGCGAACACCATCAGCGCGGTCAGTGTGCGGTTGCGGCGGAAGCTGCGCAGCGCGAGATCGAAGTAGTAGCCGAACATGGTGGCGCCTCAGGCGTGGGTCGTCGCGGAAGCGTTCGCCGCGTGCTCGCGCGGACGCAGGACTGGCGCCTCGGCGCTCAGGTCGGTGGCCATGCCGTCGACGATGTGCACGTTGCGCTGCGCGCGCGCGGCCAGTTCCGGGTCGTGGGTGACGAGCACGATGGTCGTGCCCTGCTCGTTGATTTCCTCGAGCAGTTCCATCACGCCGCGCGCCATCTGCGAATCGAGGTTGCCGGTGGGCTCGTCGGCGAGCAGCAGGCGCGGGCTGCCGGCGAGCGCGCGCGCGATCGCGGCGCGCTGCTGCTGGCCGCCGGAGAGTTCGGCCGGGTAGTGCTTCATGCGCGAGCCCAGACCGACGCGACCCAGGGCTTCCTCGATGCGGCGCTTGCGCTCGGCCGCGGGCATGCCGCGGTAGCGCAGCGGCACGTCGGCGTTGTCGAACAGGTTCAGGTCGGGGATCAGGTTGAAGCTCTGGAAGATGAAGCCGATCTTCTGGTTGCGCAGCTTCGAGCGCGCGTCGTCGTCGAGCGTGCTCACGTCCACGCCGTCGAGTTGATAGCGCCCGCCGCTGAAGGTCTCCAGCAGGCCGGCGATGTTGAGGAAGGTGGTCTTGCCCGAACCCGACGGTCCGGTGACCGCGACGAACTCGCCCTCGCGCACCTCCAGGTCGAGCGCGCGCAGCGCGTGGGTTTCGACGAGTTCGGTGCGGTAGATCTTGGATATCTGGTGCATGGAAAGCATGGCGGCTCCGTTTGCGATCGTTGGGTAGGTAGACGAGGGGAATGGGTTCCCGGGAAAATTCAATTGCTGATGCGCACGCGCTTGGCGTCGCCGAACTGCTCGCTGCCGGAAACCACGATGCGATCGCCCGGTTGCGCGCCTTCGAGGAGTTCCACCGCGTCCAGCGAGGTCGTGCCGATCCGGATCGGACGCCGTTCCGCGCTGCTGCCGCTCACGAACCACGCCGAGCGTCCGCCGTCGCTGTCGACGAAGGATCCGCGTTCGACCTGGATCGCGTCGGCCTTGCGGTCGAGCACGATGCGTGCCGACAGGCGCTGGTTCTGGCGCAGCCCCGCGGGTTTCGGGCCGGCGAAGCGCAGGCGCGCCGTGACTTCGCCGCCGACCACTTCGGGCGCGACCGCGCTGACCTGTCCATCGAAGCTGCTGCCGCCGCCGCTGATCTGCGCGGGCATGCCGATCGCCAGATCGCGCGCGAAGCTCTCCGGCACCTTGATCTCGAGCACGAGCTGGGAAAGATCGACGACGCTGAGTACCGGCGCGTTCGCAGCGACGTTCGCGCGCTGCGCGACCAGCACCTGCCCGACCTGGCCCTCAACCGGCGAGCGGATCGTGAGCGCATCGACCTGGCGCTGCAGTTCGGCGACGACCGCGCGCTGGCGATCGGCGAGCTGGCGCTTGGTCTGCAGGTCGAATCCGGCGGTGTCGATCTGCAGGCCGCGGTCCTGGCGTGCGTGCGCGAGCGCGATGTCGGCTTTGGCGACGTTGTCCTGCGCGCGCAACACTTCGACTTGCGCGACCGCACCCAGCGAATAGGCGCGCTGCATGCGTTCTAGTTCGCGCGCGGCCGCCTGGCGATCGACCTGCGCCTGGTCCAACAGCTTCTGCGCGGCGGAAGTCTGCATGCGCACGTTGAGTTCGGCGCGTCCGACTTCGGCCTGCGCGCTCGACAGGCTGGCCTGTTCCTGCGCGAGGCGGCTGACGAGTTCGGGGCTGTCGACGGTCGCGAGCGGCTGGCCTTTCTTCACCGCATCGCCGGCAACCACATTCAGATTCACGATGCCGGCCGCGATCGCGTACAGGGTCGGGCTATTCGCGGAGATCACGCTGCCGTCGGCGACGATGTCGCGCACCAGCGGGCCGCGCGTCACGGTCGCGATGCGAACGCGCGCGCCGTCCACCGAGCGCTCGCCCGACAACCAGCCGCGTGCGATGAATCCGAGCACCGCGACCAGCGCGACGACTCCGGCGATCCACAGCCAGCGCGCACGCGAGCGCTGCGGCGGCGGTGTGCGCGCGATATCCTGCGCGGAAGTGTCGCGGATGCCGCTGCGCGATTCGGAGGCGTGGCCGCGAATGGGAGTGATGCCGGACATGGGGACTCGCGCAGGTTCGATTGCAGGCGTTTGAGCACGATCCGTGCCAGCGTTGCGAACCTTGCGAATCAAGCGTTTGCGCGGCATCCGCGCACTGTCCGGGCGTCCGCGGCCGTCCGCCGGACACCCACCCAGACCGGCTGAACATTCCAGCAGCTAGAATCCACATCCGGGCCGCGAGCCCGCATCCTCAGGAAACAGGCTCATGTGCGGAATCGTCGGGATCAGCGCGCGGCGCGACGTCGTCGGCCACCTCATCGCCGGGCTGAAGGCGCTCGAATACCGCGGCTACGACTCGGCCGGCATCGCCGTGCTCGGCGCGAACGGCGACGTCGAACGCCTGCGCGCGAAAGGCAAGGTGCGCGATCTGGAGGTGCTGCAGGAGGCGCAACCCGTCGCCGGCCATTCGGGGATCGCGCACACGCGCTGGGCCACGCACGGCATACCCAACACCGACAACGCGCACCCGCACGTCTCGGGCCAGGTATCGGTGGTGCACAACGGCATCATCGAGAACCACGCGGAGCTGCGTGCCGAGCTGATCGCGCAGGGCTACGTGTTCGCCTCGCAGACCGACACCGAAGTCATCGCGCACCTGATTGAGCACCAGCAGCGGCAGGGCAAGGACCTGCTCGAAGCCCTGCGCATCGTGTTGCCGCGTCTGCACGGCGCCTACGCGCTCGCGGTCATGTCGGCGCGTGAACCCGGGCGCCTGCTCGGCGCGCGGCTGGGCTCGCCGCTGGTCGCGGGCCTGGGCGAGGGCGAACAGTACCTCGCTTCGGACATCCACGCGCTGCTGCCGCTCACGCGCCGCTTCATCTATCTCAACGAAGGCGACATCGCGGAGATCACCGAAGACCGCCTGCGCGTGTTCGACCTCGACGGCAAGCCGGTGCAGCGTCCGATCAAGGAATCGCACTTCATCTCCGGCGCGATCGAGAAAGGCGAATTCCGCCACTTCATGCTCAAGGAGATCCACGAGCAGCCGCAGGCGCTCGCCGACACGCTCGAAGGTCGCATCGCCGGCGGACGCATCCTCACCCAGATCTTCGGCGTCGCGGCAGCCGAACTGCTGTCGATGACGAAAGCCGTGCACATCATCGCCTGCGGCACGAGTTATCACGCCGGCCTGGTCGCGCGCTACTGGATCGAATCGCTGGCGGGGATTCCGTGCACGGCGGAGATCGCCAGCGAATACCGCTACCGCAACCCGGTCGTGCAGGACGGCACGCTGTTCCTGTCGATCTCGCAGTCGGGCGAAACTGCCGACACGCTCGCCGCGATCAAGATGGCCAAGCAACGCAACTACGTCGCGCGGATGGCGATCTGCAACGTCCCCGAATCCTCGATCGTGCGCGAGTCGGAGCTTGTGCTGATGACGCGCGCGGGCCCGGAGATCGGCGTGGCCTCGACCAAGGCCTTCACCACCCAGCTCGTCGCGCTCGCGCTGTTCGCGCTGGAACTTGCGCGCGTGAAAGGCCTGGACGAGGCGCGCTACCTCGACGGCGTGCGCCAGCTCGAGCAGCTGCCGGGTCTGGTCACCGAGACGCTCAAGCTTGATCCGCAGATCCAGCGCATCGCCGAACATTTCGTCGACAAGCAGCACGCGCTGTTCCTCGGTCGCGGCACGCATTGGCCGGTCGCGATGGAAGGTGCGCTCAAGCTCAAGGAGATCTCCTACATCCACGCCGAGGCCTACGCGGCCGGCGAACTCAAGCACGGCCCGCTGGCGCTGGTCGATGCCGAGATGCCGGTGATCGCGGTCGCGCCGAACGACCACCTCGTCGACAAGCTGATGTCGAACATGGAGGAAGTGCGCGCGCGCGGCGGCGAGCTCTACCTGTTCGTCGATGCCGGCGTGAAGGTGCAAGCCGACCTCGGCCACCTGCTCGTGCTGCCCGAATGCGGCGAGATCGCCGCGCCGGTGGTCTCCACCATCCCGATGCAGCTGCTGTCCTATCACGTCGCGGTCGAGCGCGGCACGGACGTGGACCAGCCGCGCAACCTCGCCAAGTCGGTGACGGTGGA
>CAYUXZ010000043.1:0-22680 GCA_964449135.1 uncultured Gammaproteobacteria bacterium | reverse complement strand
ACCTCGCGCTGCTCTTGATAGCGCTTGTAAAAGTCACCTCGGTGTTCATTGAAAATTCCGGATCGCTGGATTGCAACGCAATTATCGGTCTGGTCGTAGCTCAAGCTCAAACGGTCGCATAGGCTGTCTCCTTCACGTCCCATGAAAAGGAAGCCATGGACATCCACCGCTTTACCGACGTAGTGAGTGGGATTCTTGGAAAGAGAGTCCAAGCCCACAGATTCCATATGTCGAACAGGCGAGCAGCCACACGATAACGCGGTAGCCAGAAGCATGAGGAAGCAAGCAAACGAGTCGTTTCGCATGATCTATTCCTAACGCTGGCGCCTAGTGGCATGCGGGCCGTACCGCATACTATCTCGCTGACGTGACTATCCGATCTTGGCGCCCTCGGCCAATCAGGTGCGGCCGACGTGGAGCGTGAGCGGCCACACCACCGCCCGCACCTGCTGCGGATTGTTCCAGGCAACGCGCATTTCATCCTCGATCAGCGCGACCGCGTCGCGGCCGGTCGCTCGGCGGTATTTCTCGCAGGCCGACCAGCTGCGCAGGTAGGCGAAGTACTGCGACAGCGTCCAGTCGCAGCGCATCTCGAATGCCGGCGCTTCGATGCGCTCGAATACGAACGGCAGCTTCGCGTACCCGTCGATCACGTGCTGGCGTCCGTCGGGCCAGTATCCATTGAGCAGTTCGTCGTGCAGGCGATCGAAGGGCACGTCCACCGCCGCGCTCACGCGCGACTGCGCGTAGGTCCAGACCGCGAACACGCCGCGGGGCTTGAGCACGCGCCGTGCCTCGGACTGAAAGCGTGGCACGTCGAACCAATGCATCGCCTGCGCGATGGTGACCAGATCCGCGCTCGCGTGCGGCAGTGAACACGTTTCCGCAGGCTCGACCGCGTAGCGGACATTCGGCGCAGGCTCCGCGGCTGCGATCTGTTCGGCGCTGGGATCGCTGGCGTGCACGTGCGCGAAACGCACAGCGAGCTCGACCGATGCCTGGCCGTTGCCGCAGCCCGCGTCCCAGGCGAGTTCGCGCGCCGCGCACTGCTGCGCCAGCCAGTCGAACAGCGTCGCGGGATAATGCGGCCGCGAGGTCGCATACGCGGCGGCATGGCCGGAGAAATGGTCCTTGAAATTGGCGCCCTGCATCGCAACGTTTCTCTTGCCACGGATTCTGCTAGCGTAGCGCGCCTCCGGGTTTGCAGCCGAGACATTCTCCGATGAAGAACGCGAAGACCGCACCCTCTGTCGCCCGCAATCCCGCCGCACTGATCGCCGCGGTCGTGGTCGCCGCCGGAGCGGGCCTTGCCTGGTGGTGGCTGCGCGGCAATCGCACGCGCCGCGGGGTCGACGAGGCTCTGCGCAGCGAATCCGCAGTGCCCGCGAAGCCCGCCAAGCGCGCACGCAAGGCCGCCTGACAGCACGGTTCAACGGCGCCGCCGCGGTGCGCGTCGAAGTGCCGTCGATTCGGCAGCTGCAACCTCACGCCATTCGCCCGGTTTCAATCCATCGAGCGCATACGCACCGATCGCGACGCGGATCAGCCGCAGCGTCGGCAATCCCACCGCCGCGGTCATCCGCCGCACCTGCCGGTTTCGTCCTTCGGCGATCGTCAGTTCGATCCACGCGTCGGGCACGGTCTTGCGGAAGCGCACCGGCGGATCGCGCGGCCACAGCCACGTTGGCGGCGTGTCCAGCGCTCGCGCTTTTGCAGGTCGCGTCGGGCCATCGCTGAGCGTAACGCCTTCGCGTAGTGCTGCGAGCTGCTGCACCGAAGGCATGCCTTCCACCTGCGCCAGATAGGTCTTCGCCGTCGCGTGGCGCGGATCGGTCAGCCGCGCCGCGAGCGGGCCCTCGTCGGTGAGCAGCAGCAGGCCTTCGCTGTCGTGATCGAGCCGGCCCGCGGCATAGACGTCCGGCGGCAGCCCGAACTCCGCGAGCGTGCGGCGGGGCGGATCGCTGCGATCCGTAAATTGGCACAGCACGCCGTAGGGCTTGTTGAAGACGATCAACATTTCCGAAGTTTAGCGGTGGTGAACGAACGCATGGGACAATGCGCGCATGGACGCCTCGCATCCGCTGAAACGCCTGTTCGCCTTCGCCCGCCCGTACCGCCGCGACGCGGTACTCGCGAGCGTCTTCTCGATGGCGAACAAGTTCTTCGACGTGCTGCCCGAGCTGCTGATCGGCGTCGCGGTGGACGTGGTGGTCAACCGGCGCGCGTCCTTCCTCGCGCGGATGGGCGTGCCCGATCCGGTGAACCAGCTCGCGATCCTTGTCGGACTGACGATCGCGATCTGGGTGCTCGAATCGACGTTCGAATACCTCTACGCGGTGCGCTGGCGCGGACTCGCGCAGAACCTGCAGCACGTGTTGCGCCAGGCCGCGTACGCGCACCTGCAGAAGCTGCCGCCCGACACGATCGCGCGCGAACGCAGCGGCCGGCTGATGGCGCTGATGAACGAGGACGTCAACCAGATCGAGCGTTTCCTCAACACCGGCGCCAATGATCTCATCCAGGTATTCATGTCCTCGCTGCTGGTGGGCGCGGTGTTCTTCGTGCTCACTTCCAGCCTCGCGGTGCTCGCGATCCTGCCGGTACCGCTGATCCTGTTCGGCGCGTTCTGGTTCCAGCGCCGGCTCGCGCCGCGCTACGCGGCCGCACGCGACGCGGCGGCGACGGTGTCGGCACGATTGAACAACAACCTCGCCGGCATGGCGACGATCCAGGCCTACACCGCGGAGGATTTCGAGAGCGAGCACGTGCGCATCGCGTCGGACGCGTTCCGCGCGCGCAACGCCGAGGCGATCCGTTTCTCCGCGGCGATCACGCCGGTGATCCGGATGGCGATCTTGGCGGGCTTCGTCGCGACGATGGGCTATGGCGGCTGGCTCACGCTGCAGGGACGGCTCGGTGTCGGCAGCTACTCCGCGCTGGTGTACCTCACGCAGCGCCTGTTGTGGCCGCTGACACGGCTTGCGGACATGACCGATCTCTACCAGCGTGCGATGGCATCGGTGAACCGGGTGATGGACCTGCTCGACACGCCGCTGCCGCCGCGCGGCGCGAAGGTGCTGGTCGCGCGACCGCGCGGCGATCTCGTGTTCGATCGGGTGAGCTTCGCCTACGACGAGCGACCCGCGGTATCCGACGTTTCGTTGACGCTTCCCGCCGGCCACACCGTCGCGCTCGTCGGCGGCACCGGCGGCGGCAAGAGCACGCTTCTGAAATTGCTGCTGCGCTTCCACGATCCGCAGCAAGGAAGCATTGCGCTGGATGGGCAGGACATCGCTGCGCTCGATCCGGCGGCGTTGCGCCACGCGATCGGCTACGTCGCGCAGGAGCCCTTCCTCACCGACGGCAGCGTCGCCGACAACATCGCCTACGGCGATCGCACGCCCGATCCGGCGCGCGTGGAAGCCGCGGCGCGCGCGGCCGAAGCGCATCGCTTTATCGTTGCCTTGCCTGATGGATATGCCAGTGCCGTTGGAGAACGCGGCGCGCAGCTTTCCGGTGGACAGCGCCAGCGCATCGCGCTCGCGCGCGCGCTGTACCGTGATCCGTCGATCCTGGTGCTCGACGAAGCCACGTCCGCGGTGGACAACGAGACCGAGGCCGCGATCCAGCATTCGCTGCGCACGGCCGCGCAGGGCCGAAGCGTACTCGTGGTCGCGCATCGCTTGTCGACGGTGCGCCATGCGGATGCGATCCACGTGCTCGAAGCCGGGCGCATCGTCGAATCGGGCACGCACGATGAACTCGTCGCGCGCAACGGCAGCTACGCCGCGTTGTGGCGGCTGCAGACTGGCCAGACCTGATCGTCCGCGCCGACTTCAGAACGAGAAGCGAAAGCCCAGCTGGGTTTGGACTTCGCTGCCGCGTGCGGAGCGGCCTTCGGCGCCGCGCTCGGGGCGCGAGCTATCAATCGCGAGCACTTCGCCGGTGATCCGCAGCCAGGAACGCGGCCGCCAGTTCAGCGCGGCGGTCAGCGCGCGGCCGTGTTCGTTCGACGGGAACGGGCCAAGCCCTGGATGCACATGCGTGCCGAAGGCTTCAACGCGTAGCGTCGGCTGCCATTGGCCGAATTCACGGCTCGCGAGCAGGTACGCCGACCAGAAATTCGTACGCGTACGGAAGAACGGGCTTGGCACGATCATGGTGTCGCCGTTCATGCCCTGCGCGATCAGCGTCGTCTCGCCGACCTGCTTCTGCGCGCCGAAACTCCAGAAGCGCGTATGCCAGGAATAGATTTCCTGGCCGTCGAATTCGGTCGCGGAGGAAGGGTTCGCGCGGTTGTCGTAGCGCATCAGGTTCCACTGCCCGAACGTCGGCGAGTCCAGCCGCAGCTGCGCGTACCAGCCGGGGCGATGGTCGGTTTCGACGAAGGGATCGAAGCGGCGCGGCGGCGGTCCATCGAACGAGGCGAGATCGGGTTCGCGCAGGCTATCGCCGAGGCCGTAGACGCGATCGGACAGCGACCACCCGCGCGCGGCCATCTGCTCGCCGGCGGGATCGTTGCCGACGAACACCGCGAACGCGCTTTCGACGCTGAGCGCATCGCCGCGATGCTCGATCCGCACCTCGACGCCTTTCGAGCGCAACTCCTCGCCGACCCAGGTGTCGATCGCCGACGGTGTGAGCGTGTACGGACTGGTCCAGGCGATGCCGGTATTCTCCAGCGACACCGGCGGAAAGAACGCGCCGGCCTTGAGCGACCAGCGCCAGGGACTTGTCGAGACCGGTCGATAGCGCAGCCAGCCCTCGATCAGGCTCGCGCCGGAACGGTCGGTGGTCTGGTACTGGACGCTCGCGAGGCCGAACCATTCCGACGCGAACTGCGCGGTGCCCTGCAGCGCGGCGCCGCCGAACTGCGCGCCCGAGCGACTGCCGTCCCATCGCAGTTTTCCGAGCCCGCCCTTCGTCCAGTTCGGTTCGCCGCCCGCCGAAACCACGCGCACGTCGGCGAAGCCGTGCAGCTGGTAGTCCTGCGCGAACGCGGGCAACGCCGCCCAAGCCGCGAGCGTCCATCCGATGACAGCGAAGGTGCGCATCCTCATTCAGCGTCCTGCCTGCGCGTGTTCAAAGACTAACGTACATGTTCAAAGCGCTGCAGCCGCTTCGCGTTGCGCGAGGAAATGCGTCAGCGCGTGCAGCGACAGTGGCCTCGCGATGAAATAGCCCTGCGCGTGATCGCAGCCGACTTCGGCGAGGAATTCCAGCGCCGCGCGATCCTCGACGCCTTCGGAAGTCACGCGGAAACCCAGGCGATGGCCGAGGTCGACGATCGCGCGCACGATCGCCTGGTCGTCGCGATCCAGCGCAAGATTGCGCACGAACGACTTGTCTATCTTGATCTCGCGCACCGGCAGTCGCCGCAGATAGGCGAGCGAGGACTGGCCGACGCCGAAATCGTCGATCGCGATTTCCAGACCCTGTTCGGCGAGCCGGCGCAGCACCGCGATCGACGGCTCGGGTTCGCCCATCACCGCGCTTTCGGTGACCTCGAGCATCAGCCGCTCGACCGGCAGCCGATGCAGCGCGAGCAATTCGGCGACCCGGTTGGGAAGGTCGGCGTCGGTGAGATCGCGCGCCGACAGATTCAGCGCGACGCGCAGCGCGCTGCCGGCGTCCTGCCAGCGCCGCGCCTGCGCGATGCCGGTCGCGAGGATCCAGCGCGTGAGACGGCGCACGTTGCCGGTGCGCTCGGCGAGCGGCACGAAATCGTCGGGCGCGATCGCGCCGCGTTGCGGATGGGTCCAGCGCACCAGACCTTCGACGCCTTCGATGCGACCGCTCGCGAACGAGAGCTTCGGCTGGTAGTGCAACTCGAGCTGGTTGCCGTCGATCGCTTCGCGCAGTTCGCCCATCAGCGCGAGACGATCGGGACGGTGCGGATCGGTCGCCGGGTCGTAGACCGCGAGCGGTTCCTCCTGGCTCAGCGCCGCGAGCAGGGCGACGTCGGCGTGGCGCAACAGCGCGTCGGCGTCGCGGCCGTGTTCGGGGCGCAGCGCGATCCCGATCGCCGGCGCCGCGTCGAGGGTGAGATCGTGCTCGTGGTAGGGCTGGCCGATGCGGTCGCGCAGCGCGACCGCGCGATTGATCGCTTCGCTGCGCTCCGCGCGCGGCAGCCAGAGCAGCAGCTGGTTATCGGCCGCGCGCGCGACGAGCCGACCCGCCGCCGCTTCCTGCAGGCGACGGCCGGCCTCGCGCATCAGTCCGTCGCCGATCGCGTGGCCGAGCGTCTTGACGATGTCGGGCAGGCGTGCAAGCCCGACCATCAGCAGCGCGCCGTGCCCGGAAGGCTCGCTGCGCAGGTCGTCGGCGATCGCCGCTTCGGCGGCGTTGCGGTTGGGCAGTCCGGTGGCCGCGTCATGCGCGGCCTGAAATCGGATGCGCTCCTCGCGCTCGCGGATCGCCGCGGTCATCTGCGCGAACGCGGTCGACAGGCGCGCGAGTTCGTCCTGGCGCGAACCCGGCGATGGCGGCGGCGTGTAGTCGCCGCTCGCGATGCGCGTGGACGCGACCGCGAGCGACTCCAGCGGACGCGAGACGCCGCGCGCGATCAGGATCGCGCCGAGCACGCCGGCGATCAGGCCGAATGCGACCAGCGCGATCCAGGTCGTGGTCACGGCGCGGAACGGACCGAGCGCGTCGTCGAGCGAGTAGCCGATCACCATCGCCATCGTCGTATTCGCGGGCGAGTGCCCGAACGGCCGCGCGAGCGCAAGGTATTCGCGGCCGCCGGATTGAACCAGCGTCGCCGCCGCAGGCAGCGTCTGCGCGTTGCCGAGCAGCGCGGTCGCGAGCGGCGTGTGCGGCATGCCGTGCGCGACCACCGTCCACGGTCCGCGCGCGGTCGAGGCGACGAGCTCGATGTTCTTCGGCAGCGGCGAAAGTTTCTGCATGCCGGCGAGGAAGCGGTCGTCGATCGGGATGCCCGCGGCGATCATCGCCACCGGCTGCGGCGCGTTCACCGTGACGACCACCATCCAGTAGGCGCGGCCGTCCATCGCGACCATCGCAGCTGCGGGATGGTCGGTCGCTGTGTCGAGCAGGCCGGGGAACGGGAAGACGCCGCGACGATCGCTGTCGGGCGCGTCGGTGTCTGCGGTGATGCTGCCGTCGAGGTCCATCAGCAGCATGCGCGCGGCGCCGACGCGGCGGCCGTGGTTGCGCAGCGCCGAGAGCACGGTCGCGCGGTCGTGCTGCGCGATCGCTTCGCGCAGCGCGTAATCCAGCGAGAGGATCTGCACGCTGTTGGCGACGCGGTCGGAGACGTCGTCGAGCTGGCGCGCGATCGCGTCCGCGGTCGCGCCGAGCTGGCGCTCGCCGTCGCGGATCGATTCGCGGCGCGTCACCTCGAACACCGAAACCCAGGTCAGCGCCTGCACCGACACCAGGATCGCCACCAGCAGCAACGCGAGTCGGACGCGGAAGCTCATGGCCGGGCTCAGTAACTCATCCCGCCCATGGCCTTGCGCGGATCGGGCAACAGTGACAACCGCAGCGGCAGGCTGTCGCTGGCCGAGTCCGTTGCGAGCGTCAGGTCGCCGGCGACTTCGGGTTGGCGCGGCCGCAACTGCGGATGCCAGACCACGACGCGGTAATGGCCCGCCGCGAGACCGGAAAACAGCGCTGCTCCGTTCGCGCCGGTGACCGCGATCCGCGGCGTGTCGCTGACGAACAGCCAGGTGCGCATGTGGTCGTGGATGTTGCAGCCGACCGCGACGATGCCCGTGCGATCGAGCAGCAGCGGCGGCGTGCTCTCGCCGGGATTGACGACCATCTCGAAGGTCTTGGTCGGCGAGAACGAATAGACATGGTGGCGGGTCACGTCGCTGTTGCGGAACACCGCCCGGTCGCCGGGGCGGAATACCGCGACGTAGGGGATGAACTGCTCGTCGCGCTGATCGACGACCAGTGTCCGCGCAGGGATCGGCGCCACGCGCTCGGTCGCCGCCGATGCGTCGGCGGGCAGCACGCGCACGATCGCGTCGGAGACCGGCTTGCCGCGCTCGTCGGCGATCTGAACGTGCAGTTCCGCGGCTGCAGCGCGGGCCGCAAGCGAAACCGCGAACGCCATTGCGACGAGAACCGCCATCCGCATGGCCGCACTCCCGCATCGGGGGACCACATCAGTCTAGCGCGGCGATGCTTCCGGGCATGTGCCGGAAGCCACCGCGGTTGCTTGCGAGTTACTACTTGTTCGGCTTGTGGAACCGCAGCGTCATCCGGTCCGATTCGCCGATGCGCGTGTAGGTGCCGATGCCGTGGTTGCCCTGCGAGAGCGTCGGCGGCAGCGTCCACACGCCGTGCGGGTAGTCCTTGGTATCCTTCGGGTTCGCGTTGATCTCGCTCTTGCCGTCGAGCACGAAGCCCGCGGCGGTCGCGTAATCGATCACCTGCTGCTCGGTGAGGTAGCCCATCTTGCCGTCGGTCGCCTTGCCGGGATTCGCGCGGTGGTCGGTGACGCCGAGCACGCCGCCGGGCTTGAGCACATCGAAGAACGCCTTGAACATCGTGGCCTCGTCGCCGGCCATCACCCAGTTGTGCACGTTGCGGAAGGTCACCACGACATCGGCCGTTCCGGGCGTTCCCAGCACGGGAGCCTTGCGCGACTGGAACTTGTGCATCTCGGCTTTCGCGAATACGTCCGGATGCGCGTTGTGCAGTCCGTCGAGATTGGCGACCTGTTTGGTGTCCAGGTCCTTGTCGTGCGCGTCGGTGTCGAATGCCGGATCGGGCAGGATCGCGATGTAGTGGCCATGGTCGCGTAGCAGCGGCGCGAGGATCTCGGTGTACCAGCCGCCACCCGGGGTGACTTCCAGCAGCGTCTGGTCGGGCTTGACGCCGAAGAACAGCAGCGTTTCCTTCGGATGGCGGTACTTGTCGCGCGCGACGTTCGCGGGCTTGCGCCAGTCGCCGGCAATCGCCGCATCAAGCGCGGCTTCGTCGGCGGACGAAGCGACGGGCATCGCGGCACTGGTCGTCGCTGCAGTCGCAGCAGCAACAACGGGCTTGGATGTCGCGGCGGGAGTCGCTGCCGCGGCGGGTTTGGGAGATGCCGCAGGTGCTGCAGCCGCTGCAGCCGCTGCCGGCTTGGACGAGGACGCGGGAGCCGCCATCGCGGCGGGCTTGGCGGGTGTTGCAGGCGCGGCGCTGGTCGCTGCTTTCGCGGTCGCGGGAGTTGTCGCCGCGGCAGTTGCGGCGGTTTTCGGTGTCGTGTTCGCTGCGGGCGTCGTTGCGGCGGGAGCCGCCGCGGGCGCAGCAACGGTCGCGGGTTTCGCAGGCGCTGCGGCAGCTGCGGCAGCCGTCGTCGCCGCTTTCGCGCTCGTTGCGGGCGCACTGGCGGCAGGCGAAGTCGCGGCGACCGTGGTCTTCGCCGTTGTCGAAGCGCTCACGGCGGTGGCAGGCGCGGATGCCTTGGCCGGTGGCGTATCGGCCTGGGCGGCCAGCGCGAGGGCGATCGCGGGAACGAGGGCAAGCACGGCGAATCGATGCGAACGGTTCATGGATGATCCTCCCCAGGATTGGCGGTCACGCTACCATCCCGCGCGCCGCGATGTCACCCCGAGCGATGCCTTCAGAACAGGCTGCCCTGCGGCGAGGGCTTCGCAGGCGCGCGGAACAAGTCGCAGCGCAGCGGCGGCAGGCGCCCGAAGCCGAGCCGCGCGTAGGCCAGGTCGAATCGGCGTTGCAGCAGTTGCGCGAACGGTCCTTCGCCGCGCATCCGCTTCCCGAACCTCGCGTCGTAGTCCTTGCCGCCGTGCATCTGCCGGATCAGGCTCGTCACGTGTGCGGCACGATCGGGAAAACGGTTCGCGAGCCAGTCGCGGAAGATCGTCTTGAGCTCGTGCGGCAGGCGCAGCAGCACGTAACCCGCGGCGCCTGCACCCGCTTCGCGCGCGGCTTCGAGGATGGATTCCATCTCCGGATCGGTGATCGCGGGGATCACCGGCGCGACCATCACCCCGACCGGCACGCCGGCTTCGTGCAGGGCGCGCATCGCGCGCAGCTTCGCGTGCGGCGCGGACGCGCGGGGTTCCATCTTCGCAGCCAGATGGTTGTCCAGCGTAGTGACCGAGAAATACACCGTGGCCAAACCGTTGCGCGCCATCGGCGCGAGCAGGTCGAGGTCGCGCTCGACCAGCGCGTTCTTGGTGATCAGGCTCACCGGGTGTTTCGTCTCCGCGAGCACTTCGAGAATCCCGCGCGTGATGCGGTAGCGGCGCTCGATCGGCTGGTAGGCGTCGGTGTTGATGCCCAACGCGAGCGGCGTGACGCGATGACTCGGTTTAGCAAGCTCGACGAGCAGCTGCTCGGCGGCATTGGTCTTTGCATAGAGCTTCGTCTCGAAGTCCAGTCCCGGCGAGAGATCGAGATAGGCATGGGTTGGCCGCGCGAAGCAATACACGCATCCGTGCTCGCAACCTCGAAACGGGTTGATCGACTGGCCGAAGCCGATGTCCGGCGAATCGTTGCGGCTGATGATGCTGCGCGCTCGTTCTTCGGTGGCGGTGGTCTCGGGATGCGGCGGGGCCTCGCCATCCGCATCGAACCAATGGGGCCGACCCGGACTGCTGTCCCAAGGCGTCCCCCCGTCGCGTGATGAACCGTCCCACCCATCGTCGACCGCTTCGGTGTGTTGCTTCGCGAAGCGGTTCGCCGGTTGCGCGGTGGTGCCGCGGCCTTTCAGAACGCTCGGGGTTTCGGGGCGACGCATGCTGGCAGTCTGCGCCGCACGCGTCTCAACGGACGCGACATGTGCGGGCGCGAAATCGTCAGTGCGCTTTCACCGCGGCCCGGTGCGGGAAGATCAGGATGAGCAAGACGATAGCAAGCAGCAACGTGATCGAGCCCGTGTAACGACTCAGCTCGAGTCCGCCCTTCGCGATCGGCTTGTCGAGGAAATCGCCCACCACGGCCCCGAGCGGACGCGTCAGCACGAAGGCCGCCCAGAACAGGGCCGTGTGCGAGATGCGGCGGGTGATGAAGAACAACACGGCGATCAACGCGAGCGATCCGCCGAAGATCGCGATGCCGCCGACGTAACCCAGCCCGGCGGTATCGGCAACCCAATCGCCCAGCGCGGTGCCCAGGGTCTGGGAAAAGGTGATCGTCAGCCAGTAGAAAAGTTCGGAACGTGCGTCCCGCACGCTGTCCACCGCGATGGTGCCCGTGGTCCGGTGCCAGAGGAACAGCGAACCGATCAGAAGACAAATCAGCAGCGTCGAGCCGCCGGTGTAACCCAGTCCGATGGATCGATCGGCATAGTCCGCGAGCGTGGTGCCGACCGTGGTGCTCGCAACGATGGTCGCCCAGTACAGCCAGGGATTGAACGCGCGCGCCTTGATTTGCAAGGCGACCGCGGCCGCGAACACGAGCGCGAAAATCCCCGTCCCGACCAGATAGCCCAGATGCATGGACATCGTGACTGCGTCGCCGCCGATCTCGCCCAGCGTCGTCGCGAGGATCTTGATGATCCAGAACCCGATGGTGACCTGCGGAACCTTGCTGACCAGATGCTCGAGGTTGTGATGGTCCGGCGCGTCGTTCATGCGTAAGTGATCTCCAGATGGCGTCTGTTCGGATTTCGGTTTGGGCGTGGCGTCAGGCTCCGCGCCGTGCGCGCGTTTTCTTGGCGGCGCGTTTGGGCGCTGCCGTCGTCGTCGCGGCCGACTGCGCTTGCGCGTAGGACTGCGCCTCGCTGAGCACCCATTCGCGGAAGGTCGCCAGTCCGGCGTGGTTCTGCGAGCGCGGCGGGAACACGAGGTAGTGCGCGAATTCCGCGGGCAGGCGCTCGTCGAACAGGCGCAGCAGGCGGCCCGCATCGATCGTGGGTTGCAGCAGGCTCATGCGACCCAGTCCGATGCCCAGGCCTTCCGCGGCGGCGCGGTGCATGGTTTCCGAATCGTCGAAACTCGCGACGTAGCGGCGCGGCGCGCGGCCGCCGAAGTGCTCGAACCACTGACTCCAGCGTCCGCCGGGCGCGCCGAGCAGCGGAAAGTCGCCGAGCGTCTTCAAGGTGGGACGACCCAGGCGCTGGATCAGCACGGGACTCGCGACCGGGCTGATCCAGTCGTCGAACAGATGCACCGCATTCAATCCGGGCCAGCGTCCGGGTCCATAGCGCAGTCCCGCATCGACGCTGCGATCGCGTTCGAAATCCACGAGTCCGACCGCGGACTGCAGATTGAGCTCGATCTGAGGATGCGCAGAAACAAACGGTGGCAGCCGCGGCAGCAACCAGCTGCTCGCGAACGAAGGCATCAGGGTCAGCGTGAGCACGTCGTCGCGGCGCGCGCGGTAAGGCCGCAACGCATCTTCGATCGCCGCCAGATGCGGGGCGATGCGCTGGAACAATTGTTCGCCGTCGGGCGTGAGCACGACGCCGCGCGCCTTGCGCAGGAACAGCGGCGTGCCGACGCGTTCCTCGAGGCCGCGGATCTGGTGGCTGAGCGCGCTCACGGTCAGGTGCAGCGACTCGGCGGTGCGCGAGAGATTGCCGCTGCGCGCGGCGGCGACGAAGCCCTGCAGGGCGTGCAAGGGAGGGCGGCTCATGGCGTTCCGCTCCGTGGGTAGTGATTTGAATCTGATTCAAGAAAAACTTGCAAAAGCGTCGCTTTTGCAGGGAACAGGATGCGCCTATCTTGTGAATTGTTCAACAAGCAGGCCGGTTCCGAACCCCACGCCGGCCGCATCCACCAGGAGTACACCATGAACATCTACCAGAGCCTGCTGTTCCAGAACGGCCACATCGCCGACGCGAAACTCGCGCTGTCGCTCGTGCAGACCGATACCGCTAACGATGACGCTGCCACGCCCCCGCCGTCGCGCTTGCGCAAGCGCAGTCACGGACTGCGCTGGGTGCTCGAGGAACTCGTGCTGCTTGGCGGCCGCCCGGTGTCGAGCCAGCACCTCGACGACATCGACGAGCCCTTCCCGACGCTGCATCCCTGCCACTAACTCCCCCAGTTGCAGCACGCAGCACATGGCGGCCGCGGGCGCTCCGTGCGCCCGCCGGCACTCCCTACATCCATGTGGGTCGGCCTGCTGACGTTTTAGACGCAGCAGGCACTCCCCACATCCATGTGAGTCGCAGGGCCGCGCCGCTTTTTTCCGGAGAACCATCATGAGCCTGCTCAGGAAATTCCTGTTTACCGACGATTCGCCCAAGCTCTTTCTCGAACTGGAAAAGGAAGAGTCCGCGTTCGGCCCCACCTACGGCAACCGCCGCGCGAACGGCAAGCAATTCCGCGCACCGTGGGCGCATCGCGATCGCAAGGCCGCGAAGGGCTCGTCCGATGCGGCCGACGCTTGCAACATCGTCGGTTGCGGTTGAAACGACAAAGGCCGCCATAGGCGGCCTTTGCTGCAAACGGTCAAGGCGTGTTTGAAACTACATCGCCGCGATCAGCGCATCGCCGAATTCGCTGCACTTGATCTCGGTGGCGCCGTCCATCAGGCGCGCGAAATCGTAGGTCACGCGTTTGGCGGCGATCGCGGCGTCCATCGCGCGGATGATCGCGTCGGCGGCCTCGGTCCAGCCCATGTAGCGCAGCATCATCTCGCCGGAGAGGATCAGCGAACCGGGGTTGACCTTGTCCAGGCCCGCGTATTTCGGCGCGGTGCCATGCGTGGCCTCGAACACCGCGTGGCCGGTCACGTAGTTGATGTTCGCGCCCGGCGCGATGCCGATGCCGCCGACCTGCGCGGCCAGCGCGTCGGAGAGGTAATCGCCGTTGAGGTTGAGCGTCGCCACGACCTGGTACTCGGCCGGCCGCAACAGGATCTGCTGCAGGAAGGCGTCGGCGATCGCGTCCTTGATCACCAGGCCCGCGCCGGGACGTCCCTCGGGGATCACGTGCCACGGCCCGCCGTCGAGTTCGACCGCGCCGTAGAAATCGCGCGCGACCTTGTAGCCGAAGTCGCGGAACGCGCCTTCGGAGTACTTCATGATGTTGCCCTTGTGCACCAGCGTCACCGACTTGCGGCCCTCGCGGATCGCATAGCCGATCGCGCTGTGCACGAGGCGCTCGGTGCCCAGGTACGAGACCGGCTTGATGCCGACGCCGACCTGCACCGTGCTCTGCCGGTGCGGCATGCCGATGCCTTCGAGCTCGGCATTCCACGCATCGACCTTGGCCTGGGTGCCGAAGCGGATCTTGTCGAACGGCTTCGGGAACTCGCGCTGCAGGAAGTCGAGCAGCTTCTGCGCGTCGGCGCTGCCGGCCTCGAACTCGATGCCCGCGTAGATGTCCTCGGTGTTCTCGCGGAAGATCGTCATGTCGACCTTGCCCGGATCCTTCACCGGCGAGGGCACGCCCTTGAACCAGCGCACCGGGCGCAGGCAGACGTACAGGTCGAGCATCTGCCGCAGCGCGACGTTGAGCGAGCGGATGCCGCCGCCGACCGGCGTGGTCAGCGGGCCCTTGATCGAGACGAGGTAGTCGCGGCAGGCGGCGACGGTTTCGTCCGGCAGCCAGTTGCCCGTCTGGTCGAAGGCTTTCTCGCCCGCGAGCACTTCCATCCACATCAGCTTGCGCGCGCCGCCGTAGGCCTTCGCGACCGCGGCGTCGAGCACGCGCACCGAAGCACGCCAGATGTCCGGGCCGGTGCCGTCGCCCTCGATGAAGGGGATGATCGGCTTGTCGGGGACGACCAGGCCGCGTGGCGTCTTGGTGATGCGCTCGCCGCCGGCGGGCGGCGTGGGGGTGGCTGCGGTCATGGCGTGCTCCGTGCATTCGCGTCGATTGGGCAAGACCATCATTGTCTGCGGAAAGCGCGCGCAGGCCAAGCGCGGCCCGAACGCACGGCATGACTTCCGGCGGACGCAGCCATCCCGATCGCGACGCTAGGCTTGGCGACATGGGGAGGGGAGCCATGTCATGCGCCTGCTGCCGTTCGCGTTCGTGCTTGTCTCGTGGATTCCTGCCGTGAGCTCGCAGAACGCTCCGCCTCCCGCGCCTGCCGCAGCGACGGCGTCGCCCTGCGAAGCGCCCGAGTTCCGTCAGTTCGATTTCTGGCAGGGCGAGTGGGACGTCACCGCGCAGGGCAAGCCCGCCGGCCGCAGCCGCGTGCAGGCGATTCTCGGCGGCTGCGTGCTACTGGAAAACTGGCGCGGCGCAAGCGGCAGCGAAGGCAAGAGCTTCAATACTTACAACGTCACGACCAAGCACTGGGAACAGTATTGGGTCGACGGCACCGGCACCCCGCTGCACCTGAGCGGCGGACTCGTCGATGGAGCGATGGTGCTCGAAGGTCAGCGGCCCGGTGCGAATGGCGGGACACAAACCGATCGCATCACCTGGACGCCCAACGCCGACGGCAGCGTGCGCCAGCATTGGGAAACCTCGACCGACGGCGGCAAGACCTGGACGACGAGCTTCGACGGCCTGTATCGCAGGATCGCGATACCCAGCCCGTCGCACACCTGAAACCGCAGCACGTTACTGCCGCACGCTGCGCGGATTGCCCGGCATCGACATGCCCGGCGTCGCGCGGAACGGATTGATGTCCAGGCCGCCGCGGCGCGTGTAGCGCGCGTAGACGCTCAGTTTCGTCGGCGCGCAGCGGCGCATCACGTCGGCGAAGATGCGCTCGACGCAGGCCTCGTGGAACTCGCGGTGCTCGCGATACGAGACGAGGTACGCGACCAGCGCCTCGCGGTCGATGCGCGGGCCACGATAGCGGATCTGCACGCTCGCCCAGTCGGGCTGGCCGGTGACCGGGCAGTTCGACTTGAGCAGGTGCGAGACCAGCGCCTCGTCGGCGACTACGCCCGGATCGGCAGTCAGCAATTCCGCGCGCGGCGGTCCGTAGTGATCGATTTCCACCGGCAGGTCGTCGATCACGGTGCCTTCGAGCGCTTCGAGCGAGGTCAGCTTCGTCGCCGACGCGATCGTGGTCAGCACCGCCGACACCGGCGCGCCGGTCACGAGCGACAGGTCGTGCTGGATGCGCGCACGCACCGCCTCGCCGTCGTGGAAACGCGCCTGCGCGAAGCCCTGCAGGTACAGCTTGAAGCTCTTGGACTCGATCAGGTTCAGCGAGTCGGCGGGCACGCGGAACTCGGCGAGCGCGACGCGCGGCTTGCCGTGCGGATCGAGCCAGCCCAGCTCGTAGGCGTTCCAGATGTCCTCGCCGATGAAGGGCATGTCCGGACGCGGCCCGGATGCATCGCGCGCGATCGGGCACAGCAGCGACGCGTCGTAGCTCGTTGGCGTCGCGACATCCTTGCCCAGTGGCGATTGTTCGATGCTCATGACCGTTCCCCTGTGGCCGGCGCCAGCGCCAAGGGTAGCGCGATCAGCGAGGTCAGCACCGTCCAGATCAGATACCGGAAATCGCAGCTGCCGCTGATCAGCGCGAGCGGCAGCGCGTTGCCCAGCGCGGACGCGGACAGCATCAGCACGGGCAGCAGATCATGCACCGCGCGGCGGCGCCAGGCGATCGCGGCGGCGCCGAGCGCGAGCAGCACGTACCAGATGCCCGCGAACAAGGGCGTAGTGCGCATCCATTCCAACGCGCGCAGCCAGGGCGCGCGCGGATCGACCTGCGGCAGGCCGAGCTTGATAAAGGGCTGGTCGTAACGATTGGGCGAGAACGCGAGCCCTTTCGGCGTGTCCTGCTCGTAGCCCAGGTATTGCCAGCGCGAGAACGCGAGGCGGTGCGCGAAGTACGCGCGCGGATGATGCACGATCACGCCGGTCCACGCGTCCCAGGCCGCGGCGACGTCGTCGGGCGTGTAGTCGTGGTCGTAGCTGAGCTTGATCCGTCCGGGCAGGAAGGTATTGACGTTGGTGACCGGCGTGAAATCGTGCGCGAGGTCGGCGACCGTAGTCGGACGGTTGAGCAACCGCGGCGGAATGAGCATCTGGTTTTCGCGGATCGACACGCCGGCGACGTCCCAGAGCGCGATCGCGACCCAAGCGTGGCGCGGCGTCGCGCCGACCGCACGCGCGAAGAGCGGCGGCACCATGAGCAACGCGGCGGATACGACCACAGCGATCGCGCAGGCACGCGCGTACGTCCGTGCACGCCGTTGCGCCGCGCGCGGCCAGAACAGCCAGAGCAGCAGCGGCGCGACCGAGGTGATCGCGTTGTAGCGCAGGCAACACGCAATCGCGAGCCAACCCACCGCCAGGATCGCCCAGACGCTGTGGTCACCCCGGCGGTGATTCGCGATGCACGCGCAAGCCGCGAGCAGGACGGCAGTCATCGCGCAGTCCTTCCAGACGTGGCACATCGTCACGAACAATGGCGGCCAGATCGCCACCGCGACGAACACCCCCCAGCGCCACGCCGCGCGATAGAACAAGCGCCAGATCAGCGCCGCGAGCGTCCACCAGTAGCCGACGCAGATCAGTGCGAACAGCGTGCCCGGATACGCCCACAGATGATCGAGCCCGCGCCAGACCATCGCCATCAGCGGCGGATTGGCGTCGTCGAGCGGCAGCAGCCCACGCGCCTGCGCGAGCTGGAACGCGGAGTCGTAGGTGAAGAACCCCGGCCACGCGAGCCAGAACATCAGCGAAAGGCCGAGCGTTGCTGCGAGCAGCGATTGCGTGCGCGCGTTCACGGACGGTGCTCCAGCGCGAGGTAATCGGCGGACTGCATCTCGATCAGGCGGCTTTCGGTGCGCGCGAATTCGGCGACATGGCGATGGCCACGATACAACGCGATCGGCGCGGCCGCGGCTGTCGCGAGCAGGTTGACGTGGCGGTCGTAGAGCTCGTCCACGAGCAGCACGAAACGTTTGGCCGCGTCCTCATGGCTGCGCTCGAACACCGGCACGCCCGAAACCAGCACGCTGTGGTATTCGCGTGCAATCTCGATGTAGTCGGCGACCGCGCGCGGGCCTTCGCAGAGCGCGGCGAAATCGAACCAGGCGACGCCGTCGGCGTGCGCCTTCGAGACGATCTCGCGATCGTTGACCTCGATCGTGTCGGGAAGTCGCGGCAGGCCCATCGCGAGCCGGTCGAAACTCGCGCGCAGGCCGTCTTCGCCGACCGTATCCGCTGGCACGCGCCAGGTCGAGGCCTGCTGCAACAGGCGCAAGCGATAGTCCTGCGCACCGTCCAGGTGCAGCACCGCGCAGTGCCGGCCGATCGCAGCGATCGCGGGCAGGAACTGCGCGCGTTGCAGGCCGTCCTTGTAGAGGTCCCTGGGCGCGATGTTCGAGGTCGTGACGAGGGTCACGCCGCGCGCGAACAGCAGCTCCAGCAGATGGCCGAGCAGCATCGCATCGCCGATGTCGGTGACCACGCATTCGTCGAGCACGAGCAGTCGCGCATCCGCCGCGAGATCGCGCGCGACGAGTCGCAGCGGGTCGCGCTGCCCCTTCAGCGCGCGCAATCGTGCGTGCACCTCGGCCATGAAACGATGGAAGTGCAGGCGCCGCTTGCGCGCGATCGGCAGATGCTCGAACAGCAGCTCGGTCAGGAAGGTCTTGCCGCGTCCGACACTGCCCCAGAGGTACAGGCCGTGCACCGAATCGCGCGGACGGCTGTGCACTCCCTTCGGTCGCAGTGCAGCGAGCAGGCGCTGCAACGAGCCGCCGTTGCCGCGTTCGGCCGCGAGCAGCGCATCGTGGATGCGGTCGAGTTCGACGAGCGCCTGCTGCTGCGCCGGGTCGGCCTGCCATTCACCTTTCGCGACGCCCAGCGCGTACTGCGCGGAAGGGCGGGTGTCCGCCGGAACTTCAGCCATGCAACGCCGGCGGCAGGTTGCGGCGCACGCCGTTCTTGATCGCGCCGCGCAGGTCCATCAGGCGGCGGTGGAAGAAGTGATCGGTGTCGGGCATCTTCACCAGCGTCGGGCTCGCATCGAGCTGGTCCAGCCAGTCGTAGACGGCCTGTGGCGCGACCACGTCGTCGGCTTCGCCCTGGATCACCAGCCACGGGCAGGCCGGCGGCAGTACGGCGGAAAAGTCCCATCGCCCGGCCGGCGGCGCGATCGAGATCACTTGCTGCGCGGGCAGATCGCGCGCGCCGAGCAGCGAGATCCACGAACCGAACGAGAATCCGGCCAGCCACAGCGTTTGCTTCGGCAACGCCTGTGCCGCCCATTGCGCGACCGCGAGCAGGTCCAGCGTCTCGCCGCGGCCGTTGTCGTAGCTTCCTTCGGACGCGCCCACGCCGCGGAAATTGAAGCGCACCGTCGCCAGCCCCAGCTCGCGCAGCGAACGTGCGGACATGGTGACGACCTTGTTGTGCATCGTTCCGCCTTCGAGCGGATGCGGATGGCAGACGATCGCGTAGCCCGCGCGCGCCTCGTTCGGATCGGGCAGATCGACCGCGACTTCCAGCGCGCCGGCCGGCCCGGGCAGGGACAGCGTGCCTGCGCTTTCGGGAAACGGAATCGGAGCCTGGGCCATGGACGCGGGATCGAAAGGCGGCGCAAAGCGCGCGCGCCGATCATACCGGAGCGCGGCGCGGCTGCCTCTCGACGCGGTGCTTGGATCTGCGAAGCGTGGCGCTTACTTGATCTGCCCGACCATCCACTTCACGGTCGCTTCGACCTGCGCGTCGCTCAGCGCCGGATTGCCGCCCTTGGCCGGCATCGTGTTGCCGTCCGGGCCCTTGTAGCCCTGGGTGGCGTGTTGCACGAGGGTCGGGACGCCCTGAGCGAGGCGTGCCGCCCACGCGGCTTTTTCGAGCTTGGGCGCGCCGCTCGCACCGCTGGTGTGGCAGCCGGTGCACAGGTTGCCGAAGATCACCGAGCCGTCGAGCGTGCCGCCATACGCGACTTGGCCTTCGGCGGCCTTCTTCGCGGCGTCGGCCGCCGCGGCCATCGCGGCCTGACCGGTCGAACCGGCATAGACCGAACCCACCGGCCCGATCCGCGCGGCGATCTTGGCCTCGTGCGCGGGGTTTTCCTCGACCGGCATCCGGGTGTGCATGTACGCCGCGAATCCGATCAGTACCAGCGTCAAGACGACGAGGAAGCCGATCACCATCGAGAAATGTTTCATGAAGACGAGGTCGTGATTGCGCAGCACGGCGGCACCAGTACGGGCGAGATTCGGGCGCAACAGTATATCCGGAGGGCGACCCTGCCAGAAGGGAGCTGGGGCCGGAAATCCCATGGTTGCGAAGCGCCCCGCGCCCAGCAGGGAAAATTAAGGCCCTGTCGGCTACCGTGGCGGCCTGTTTCCGCCGGCGAGACCGCCCCATGTCCGACTGGATCATCCTTTGCGACTTCGACGGCACGGTCAGCGTCGAAGACGTCACCGACTCGCTGCTCGAACACCACGCCCATCCGGACTGGATGGCGCTCGAAGAGCGCTGGAAGTCCGGGCAGATCGGCTCGCACGACTGCATGGCCGCGCAGATCGGCCTGCTCGACGCCGACCGCAGCCAGCTCGATGCGCTGTTCGCGAGCATGCGCATCGACCGCGCGTTCCCGGCGTTCGTCGAGGCCGCGCTGGCCGCGCGCATTCCGATCCGGATCGTCAGCGACGGTCTGGACCTGGCGATCGAATCCATCCTCGCGCGCCACCAGCTCGATTTCCTGCCGATCGCCGCGAACCGGCTCGATAACGCCGGCGAGCGCCGCTGGTCGCTTTCCTTCCCCCACGCCCACGACGCCTGCAAGGTCGCCAGCGGCATGTGCAAGTGCGCGCAGGCGGCAAACGCGCGAACGCGGAAAAAGAAGGTACTGCTGATCGGCGACGGCGCCTCGGATTTCTGCGTGGCAGGCGCGGCGGACCTGGTGTTCGCCAAGCACCGCCTGATCGAACACTGCCGCGCAAACGGCCTGCCCTACGTGCCGATCACCGGCTTCGCCGACGCGCTGGTGCTCCTGCCCTCGCTGATCGAAGGCACGTTGGCCCCGGTCGCGCCCGCGCACGACTCCACGCACGACACCGCTCCCCAATCCGGTTCATTGACCCATGCCTGATACGCCCGTGACCCAGATCTCCCAATCCGATCGCGACGCCGCGCTGCTCGCCGACGAAGCCAAATACTGTTCGTTCGGCGACACCGTCCACTATTCCGAGCCGCCGAAGATCTTCGCGCGCTGCGAAGGCAGCTGGCTCTTCGATGGCGCCGGCACGCCGTTCCTCGACCTGCAGATGTGGTACTCGGCGGTCAACTTCGGTTACGGCAACCAGCGTCTGAACGACGTGCTCAAGCACCAGATCGACACCCTGCCGCAGGTCGCGAGCCAGTACCTGCATCCGACCAAGATCGAACTCGCCAGGGTCGTCGCGCAGGACGCGAAGAAGAAGTGGGGCCTGGACGGCCGCGTGCACTTCAACGTCGGCGGTGCGCAGTCGGTCGAGGACTCGCTGAAGCTGGTGCGCAACGCCAAGGGCGGCAAGAGCCTGGTGTTCGCGTTCGAGGGCGGCTACCACGGCCGCACGCTCGGCGCTTCGGCGATCACATCGAGCTATCGCTATCGCCGTCGTTACGGTCATTTCGATCGCGCGATGTTCATCGAATTCCCGTACCACTTCCGCGGCCCGAAGGGCATGACGAAGGAAGAGTACGGAGAGCACTGCGTCGCCAAGTTCGAGCGCCTGTTCGAGACCGAATACAACGGCGTCTGGGATCCGAAGGCGCAGCAGTGCGAGTACGCCGCGTTCTACGTCGAGCCGATCCAGGGCACCGGCGGCTACGTGATCCCGCCGATGAATTTCTTCACCGGCCTCAAGCGCGTGCTCGACAAGTACGGCGTGCTGCTGGTCGTGGACGAAATCCAGATGGGCTTCTTCCGCACCGGCAAGCTCTGGTCGATCGAGCACTTCGGCGTCAAACCCGACGTGCTGGTGTTCGGCAAGGCGCTCACCAACGGCCTGAACCCGCTCGCCGGCATCTGGGCGCGCGAGGAGCTGATCAACCCGACCGTGTTCCCGCCGGGTTCGACGCATTCGACCTTCGCCTCCAACCCGCTCGGCACAGCCGTCGGCCTGGAAACGATGAAGATGCTCGCCGAGACCGACTACGAAGCGATGGTCATGGCCAAGGGCGCGCACTTCCTCGAAGGCTTGCGTGATCTGCAGAAGCGCCACAAGGAAATCGGCGACGTGGATGGCCTGGGCCTCGCGCTGCGCGCGGAGATCTGCGAAGCCGACGGCTTCACGCCGAACAAGAAACTGCTCGACCGCATGTGCGACATGGGCCTGGCCGGCGAGCTCGAGCACAACGGCAAGAAGACCGGCCTGGTGCTCGACGTCGGCGGCTACTACAAGAACGTGATCACGCTCGCGCCGTCGCTGCACATCAAGACCGAGGAAATCGACCTCGGCTTGAAGCTGCTCGATCAGCTGCTGACGAAGGCGAAGAAGACCTGAAGCCCTTCCCGCTGCAGCTGCGTCTCGCGATTCAGGCGCGACGCAGCGCCAGCACCGCGTTCAGTCCGCCGAAGGCGAAGGAATTGCTGAGCGCCGCGCGCACGGATTTCGCGCGTGCGGTGTTGGGCACGTAGTCGAGGTCGCAGGCCGGATCGGGATCGATGAAGTTCGCGGTCGGCGGGATCACCCCCTCGCGCAACGCGCCGATCGCCGCGACCAGCTCGATCGCTCCGGCCGCGCCCAGCGCGTGGCCGTGCATGGATTTCGTCGAGGACACCGCGAGCGCGTCCGCGTGCGCACCGAACACCTTGCGGATCGCCGCGGTCTCGGTCGGATCGTTCGCCGGCGTGCCGGTGCCGTGCGCGTTGATGTAGTCG
>CAYUXZ010000042.1:0-23163 GCA_964449135.1 uncultured Gammaproteobacteria bacterium | reverse complement strand
CCGAGCCCACCGTGAACCTCGGCGAGACGGTGAAGGGGTAGTGCATGGGGAAGGCCGTCGAAGCGAAGAACATCACGAACCAGCAGAAGAAGATGGACGACGAGGCCATCAAGGCCTTCCGCGACCGTTTCAAGATCCCCGTCACCGACGAGCAGCTGCCGTCGGTGCCGTTCTACCACCCGGGCGCCGATTCTCCGGAGGCGCAATACCTCGCACAGCGCCGCGCCGCGCTCGGCGGCTCGCTGCCGCAGCGCCGGCGCAAGTCCGACGAGACCCTGAAGGCGCCCGAGCTGTCCGTGTTCGAGCGCCTGCTGCAATCGTCCGGCGAACGCGAGAACAGCACGACGATGGCGTTCGTGCAGGCGCTCAATATCGTGCTGCGCGACAAGCAGGTCGGCCCGCGCTGCGTGCCGATCGTCGCCGACGAGGCGCGCACCTTCGGCATGGAAGGCCTGTTCCGGCAGATCGGCATCTACGCGCCGTTCGGCCAGAAGTACAAGCCGATGGACGCCGAGCAGCTGATGTTCTACCGCGAGGACGAGGCCGGGCAGGTGCTGCAGGAAGGCATCACCGAGGCCGGCGCGTTCTGCAGCTGGCTCGCCGCGGCGACCAGCTACAGCACGAACAACCTGCCGATGCTGCCGTTCTTCATCTTCTACTCGATGTTCGGGATGCAGCGCGTGGGCGACCTGTGCTGGCTCGCCGGCGACATGCGCGCGCGCGGATTCCTGCTCGGCGCGACCGCCGGACGCACCACGCTCAACGGCGAAGGCCTGCAGCACGAGGACGGCCATTCGCACCTGCTCGCGGGCGCGATCCCGAACTGCCGCCCCTACGATCCGACCTTCTCGTTCGAGGTCGCCGTCATCATGCAGCACGGAATGCAGCGCATGTTGTCCGAGCAGCGCGACGAATATTTCTACCTCACGCTGATGAACGAGAACTACAGCCATCCGGCGATGCCCGAAGGCGCGGCCGAGGGGATCATCAAGGGCATGTACCTGTTGCAGAACAACGGAAACGGGACTGGCAAGGGCAAAGGGAAGAACGTTCCGCATGTGCAGCTGCTCGGCAGCGGCACGATCCTGCGCGAAGTCATCGCGGCAGCCGAGCTGCTCGACAAGGAATTCGGCGTAGGCGCGGACATCTGGTCCTGCCCGAGTTTCACCGAACTGCGCCGCGACGGTTTCGACGCCGAGCGCCACAATGCGCTGCATCCGGAAGCCAGGCAACCGCGCAAGTCGTGGGTCGCGCAGTGCCTGGAAGGCCGGCAGGGTCCGGCGATCGCCGCGACCGACTACGTGCGCGCCTACCCCGACCAGATCCGCGCGTTCGTGCCGATGCGCTACACCGTGCTCGGCACCGACGGCTACGGGCGTTCGGACACGCGCGCGAACCTGCGCCAGTTCTTCGAGGTCGACCGCCACCACATCGCGCACGCCGCGATCGTCGCGCTCGCCGCGGAGGGCAAGATGTCCGCGAACGATGTCGCGCGCGCGCTCAAGACCTTCCGGATCGACGTGGACAAGCCGAATCCGGCGGTCGTGTGATGCGATGATGTGGCACCGCAAGGAAATCCAGCGTCACATGCGCACTCGGGCCCGCATCGCGGCGCGAACGCGCCTCCACGGGTTCGCATGATCGAAGTCTGCAATCTCACCAAGCGTTACGGCGACTTCACCGCGGTTGATGATCTTTCGTTCCGGATCGGGGCTGGCGGGGTGATGGGCCTGGTCGGGCCGAACGGCGCCGGCAAGACGACCACGCTGCGCTGCCTGTGCGGGATCATCCCGGCGACGCTGGGCAGCGCGCACATCGGTGGCATGGATATCGCCGCCGATCCGGTCGGCGCCAAGCGCCAGCTCGCTTTCATCCCCGACGAGCCGCGGTTGTTCGACCATCTCACCGTCGAGCAGCACCTGAACTTCGTCGCGCGGCTGTACGGCGTGGCCGATTGGCAGGCGCGCGCGCAGCCGCTGCTCGATGAGCTGGAAATGGGCGACAAGCGCAAGCTGCTGCCTGCCGAGCTTTCGCGCGGGATGAAGCAGAAACTCGCGATCGCCTGCGGCCTGCTGCACGGGCCGCGCGCGGTGATCCTCGACGAGCCGCTGACCGGCCTGGATCCCTACGGCATACGCAGCATGAAGGACAGCATGCGCCGGCTCGCGCGCGAAGGCGTGGCGATCATCCTCAGCTCGCACCTGCTCGATCTGGTCGAAGAGGTCTGCTCCCACCTGCTGATCCTCAAGAACGGCCGCAAGGTCGCCGATGGCGCGGTCGCCGAGGTGCACGCGCGCTACGCAGCCGACGGCGCAGCAAGCCTGGAGGACGTGTTCTTCCGCGCGACCGGCGAAACGGAAGATCGGCGCGCGTGAGCACGCAGACCCTGCCTGAAAGCCGGATCGGCGCGATCGCCGGAGCGTTCGTGTTCCTGCAGTCGCGTTCGCTGTGGAATCGCCTGCGCCGAAGCGTGCAACGCCTCCGCCAGCCGCGATACCTGTTCGGCGCGCTGGTCGGTGGCGCCTACTTCTATTTCTTCCTGTTCCGGCGCGTGCGGTCCGGAACGCACGCCGCGACGAACGCGCCGCTCCCTCTCGCGCACGGCGCCGCTTTGAAGTACGAGGCGTTCGCCGCGGTCGCGCTCGCCGTGTTCGTGCTCTACGAGTGGCTGTTCTCGGGAACGCGCGCGCGGCTGGCATTCTCGGAGGCCGAGATCGCGTTCCTGTTTCCCGCGCCGCTCACCCGCACGACCCTGGTCCATTTCAACCTGCTGCGCTCGCAGTTCGCGATCTTCTTTTCCGCGTTCCTGATGACGTTGTTCCTGCGACGCGGCAACGCGCTCGGCGCGAGCTCGCTGCAATACGCGACCGGACTCTGGCTGGTGCTGTCGATGCTGAAGCTGCACGGGCTCGCCGCGTCGTTCACGCGCGAGCGCCTGCTCGATCTCGGCGTGCGGCCGATGCTGCGACGCACGGTCGTCGCCGGCCTGGTCCTGCTCGCGGCGCTGGGATGCTGGTGGTCGATGCGCGCGCAGTTGCGCTGGCCCACCGCGGACGAACTGGCCGATGGCGCCGCGCTGCGGGATTGGTTCGCGGGCATTGCCGGCACCGCACCGCTGGCCTGGCTGCTCGCGCCATTCCGCTGGGCCGTCGCACCGATCTTCGCGAGCGATGCCGCCGATTTCGCGCGCGCGCTGCTGCCTGCGTTCGCGCTGCTCGTTGCGCACTACCTGTGGGTGGTGCGTGCGCAGGTGTCCTTCGAGGATGCCTCGATCGCGTTCGCGAAGCGCACGGCCGAACGCCTCGCGGCGATGCGCGAAGGACGGTTGCGCGAGCGCAAGCCGACCCGGCCGCGCAGCGAGCCGTTCCGGCTCGCCGCGCATGGTTTTGCACCGATCGCATTTCTCTGGAAAGGGCTGATCGCGATGGGGCCGTTCTACCGGTTGCGCAACTGGCTGATCGCCTGCGTGATCGCGATTGCGGTCTGCCAATGGCTGGCCGCCGCGCCGGAACGCCTGCCCTTCCTCACCGCCCTCGGCGTTGCGATCCCGATCATCGGCGTCTGGCTGTTGATAGTGAGCCCGATGATGATGTTGCACGGCCTGCGCCGCACGCTCGACCGGATGGACATCCTGAAGGCGACCCCGCTGCGCGGTTGGCAGATCGCGCTCGGCGAACTGCTCACGCCGGCCGTGACGATGAGCTTTGCGAGTTGGCTGCTTCTGTTGATCGCTGCGCAGGCGATGGATGTCGCGGTCGCGCACGGCCGGATTGCGTTGTCGGACCTGTTCGCTGGCGCATTCGGCATCGGCCTCGTTGCACCGCCGCTGTGCGCGCTGATGCTGTGCGTTCCGCTCGCGGGCGTGCTGTATTTCCCGGCGTGGACTGCTCCGCAGGATGGCGGTGTGCGCGGGATTGCCGCGACGGGGCAGGGGTTGATCTTCCTCGGCGGTTACCTGATCGCCCTGGTTGCGGCGCTGGCCCCGGCCGCCCTGCTCGGCGGACTCGGTTACGCGATCACGAACTGGCTTGCCGATCGACCGGCCGCCCTCGTCGCGGCGGCGCTGTGCGCCTGCGCGGCACTGGGCTTCGAGCTGGCTTGCGCGGTCGATCTCCTGGGTCGGCGCATCGACCGTTTCGACGTCTCGCAGGAACTGCGCTGAGCGCAGTGCTTACGGCCACAGGTAGGTGAACGCAAGCGTGCTCACCGCGCCGTAGATCAGGCCATCGAGTGCGTCCTTCGCCGTTGCGCTCCAGGGTTTGCCCATCCAGATGCTCATCTGCACGCTTCCGCCGGTGTAGGTCAGGAAGCTTGCGAGCCCGACCAGGTGGCCGGCGCCACTCGCACTGCCCTGCGCGCCGAACACGCGCATCGCGATCGCACCGGAAATCGCGGCGACCGCGAGCGTGTAGAGAAACCACTGGAACAACATGCCGCCCATCGCGGGCGCGCCGTTCGGCCGCAACGTGAGGAAACCGATCGGGCCCTCGACGTATTTCTTCTGCATTGCTTCGCCCTGCATGTCCTTCATGTCGGCGCAGTACGGAAGGACGTACTGCCCGGGCCCGGGCGATCCGGCGCGGATCGTGTCGCGCACCGCGTCCTCGTTGGGGAGCTTCCGATACTCGGACTTGTGCCACTGGATGACCATGTGGATCAGGCTGCTGGCGACGAACACGCCGACCGCGGCGACGAGGACGGGCAACCACAGGTGCAGATAATCGGTTGGCATGACGGACTCCCGTGTTGGATGGAAACGGCGGACAGGCAACGCATCGCGACCACGCACTAACTCTTGTCGGCGGACGCCGCGTCGAGGAACCAGACCTCGACGGGTCCTGCGAACTTCATCGTCATCGGATTGCCGCGACGATCCAGCGACTTGCCCACCGGCAGCCGCACCCAGCCTTCGCTGACGCAGTATTCCTCGACGTTGGTCTTTTCCGCGCCCTTGAAGCGTACGCCGATCCCGCGCTCCAATGCCGCGGCGTCGTAAAACCTGCTGCGCGGATCGTTGGCGAGGCGGTCTGGAGGCGTGTCGCTCATCGGGATGTCCTGGCGGGTTCGTCCGGGCGACAGGATACGCGCGCGGAACGCGCGCGGGAAAGTCCGGAGATAAAAAAGCGCCGTCCCATCCGGAGCGGCGCTGCGCAAGATCCAACCGTTCGCGCTTCAGGTCATTTCGTCGGCGGGGGCGGGGGCGGCATGTCGTCCATGTCGTCGTCGTGCATTCCGTCGCCTTTCATGTGATCGCCATGCATGTGGCCGCGCATGCCGTGCATCTTCTGCATCGCCGCATCCAGTTCGTCGCGGCTGATCATGCCGTCGTGGTTGGTGTCGATGCGGTCGAACATTTCCGCGCGATGCTTCTTCATCGCCATTTCCATCCGCGCCTTCATGTGGGCGTGCATTTCGTCCCGGGTGATGAAGCCATCGTGGTTGGCGTCCATCTTTTCGAACTGCGCCTTCGCCCATGCGGCGTGCTCGGCGGCCGAGATCTTGCCGTCGTGGTTCGTGTCCATTTCGGCCCAATCCATCATCGCGTGATGATGCATCCGCATTCCGTCCGCGTGCGCGTCCGTTCCCGCAGCGGGCGGTGGCGCGTCCTGCGCGAACGCGATCGCGGGCGCGACAAGCAGGATCGCGCCGATCGCAAGGGCGCGTGTGAGTTTGAGTTCCATGGCTTTGTCCTTGAGGTGAATGGCGGGCGGGCCGCCTAGGGATGAATGGTTCAGTGTGATCGCATTCGCCGGGTGATTTCGCAATGTCGCGCTGATCGGACCCGCGTCAGATCTGGAGAACGTCCGGCCTGCGGGACCGGTTGACAGCCACGCCCGGCTGCAGCGCCTGCCGATTGTTCGCCAGAGGGTGACTTCCGGCCCATGACGGGGTTGATTTGGTGTTGTAGATTACCAACACACTAAATCACGGAGCCAACCATGAAAGCCTTCAAAAACAATGCAGTGTCGCGTTCGGCCAAACCCACCTTCAGTAGTCAGCCACGCGCCCTGCACCGCGAGCGGGATTTCGGGGTCGGGTACGGCAACAGCAGCGGCTATGCCGTCGCGAACGACCGCCGCTACGCCCAGAGCTGGGCCAAAACCCTGTTCCGCTGCAGCTGATCGTGGCGGCGCCCACTCCCCTGGCGCCGTCACGATCGGCCGCATCGGCGGATTTCCACGAATCCGTCTCGCGGCGCCGTCCCGTCGTCGGCAGCAATGGACTGCGCGGGCGGTGCGTGACCCCACTGCGGCGGATGCCTGCTGACGGTTTGGTCGAGCCGATCTGCCGGCTCGGAATGCCGATTGTTGCTTGCCGTTCAGTGACGTGAGGCAGACGTGGCAGCAGGCGGCCGAACGGATGCCCGCCACTTTCCATGCCGTTCAGCTAGTCTGTGCAGACTGAACCGCGCGTCCCCCGACGCAACAACCCAAGGAGTTCACGATGACACGCACACTGATTGCGATGCTGACCGCCGCGACCTGCGCCCTGGCCATCGCGGCGGCGCCGACGGCCAGCGCCGGCGGTGCGAATCTCGATTGCAAACTGCATTACAACCTGCACGGCTGGTCGCTGATCTACAAGCACACCACCGGCACCGGCACGGTCACCTGCGAGAACGGCGCGACCATGCGCGTGAAGGTCTCCGCGAAGGCGCTGGGGATCACCGCCGGCAAGTGGCACATCGACGACGGCAAGGGCACGTTCACCGACGTTCACACGATCAACGACGTGCTCGGCGACTACGCGCAGGCCAGCGCGAACGCGGGCGTGGTCAAGTCCGGCGAAGCGCAGGTGCTGACCAAGGGGCCGGTTTCGCTGGCGCTGGCCGGCGGCGGCGAGGGCATGAACCTCGGCGTGGACATCGGCAAGTTCTCGATCTCGCGCGCGCATTGAATCGTTCCACGTTGAAACCCGAGGCCGGCAGCGATGCCGGCCTCGTTCTTTTTCCGTCGCCGCGGCTTGCAACGCACACGTCGATTCAGCACAGTCTGCGAATCCCGACCCGCGAGCTCCCGTGATGACTCCGCCGCCGCGCAACAACCAGCGCGCGATCTTCACCATGCTCGCCGCGGTCGGATTCTTCTCTCTGATGGACGGCGGGCTCAAGCTGCTCTCGGCGCACTACCCGCCGTTCGAAGTCGCGGCGTTGCGCGGCGCGGCCTCGCTGCCGCTGGTGCTGACCTGGGCCTGCGCGACGGCGGGCTGGCGCTGCCTGCTGCGCGTCCGCTGGCCGCTGCACCTGTTCCGGGCGGTACTCGGAATATCGATGATGGGCGCCTTCGTGTTCGCACTGAAGCGGATGCCGCTATCGAGCGCGTACACGATCTTCTTCATCGCGCCGCTGCTGATCACCGCCTTGTCCGTGCCTTTTCTCGGCGAACGCGTCGGACCGCGACGCTGGGCCGCGATCGCGATCGGTTTCGTCGGCGTGCTGATCGCCTTGCGACCGACAGGCGAGGGCATGGTCGGGGTCGCCGGATCGGCGGTACTGCTCGCAGCGCTGGGTTATGCAGTCTCGGCGATCACCGTGCGCATCCTCGCGCGCACCGACAGCACGCAGGCGATGGTGAGCTGGTTGCTGATCGGGCTCACGCTCGGTGCCGGTGCGCTCGCGATGCCGGGGTGGGTGCCTATTTCCGGCGCGCACGTGTGGTTGATCGTGGGCGTCGGCACTCTCGGCGCGCTCGGCCAGTACACGATCACCGAAGCCTTCATCCGCGGCGAAGCCTCGGTACTTGCGCCGCTGGAATACACCGCGCTCGCATGGAGCCTGGTCCTCGACTTCACGGTCTGGGGCGTGCTGCCCGACGCGTTCACCTGGCTGGGTGCGGCGATCATCGTCGCCAGCGGTCTGTACTTGCTGCGCCGCGAACGCGTGCACGTCGAAGCGGAACATCCCTGATCGAAAAAAGGGCGGCCGAAGCCGCCCTTTTGATTCCGCACATGGACGATGCGCTTACTGCGGCATCAGCACCTTGTCCACGACCAGGATCACGCCATTGCTCTGATAGACGTTGGCGATCGTGACCTTCGCGGTGTTGCCCTTGGCGTCGGTGATCATCAGGTGTCGGCCGCTGCCGCTGACGGTCAACTCACCGCCCTGCACGGTCTTGAGCATCGCCTTGCCGCCGCCGGCGCGGATCTGCTGGTCGAGTTCCTTGGTGTCGAGGCGGCCGGAGACCACGTGATAGGTCAGCACGCTGGTCAGGGTGCCCTTGTTCTCGGGCTTGAGCAGCGTGTCGACCGTGCCTGCCGGCAGCGCGGCGAAGGCTTCGTTGGTCGGCGCGAACACGGTGAACGGACCCGGGCTCTTGAGTGTGTCCACGAGGCCGGCGGCCTTGACCGCTGCGACCAGCGTGGTGTGGTCCTTGGAATTGACGGCGTTGTCCACGATGTCCTTGCTGGCGTACATCGCGGCGCCGCCGACCATCGGGCTGCTGTTGCCCATCATGCCGGCGATCGCGCCGGTCGAGAGAGCCAGCGAAGCGACCAGGGCGGCCGTAAGAATGCGCAGTTTCATTGAATGCTCCAGTGATTGTCGGATGAAAGAACGGTTAGGTGATGCGTGATGCGGATGTGAAGAACCAAGCGTGTAGCCGGTTGGATTCAGACGAGTCCGGGCAGGCCGCCTTGCATTTCGTGCATCGCGTCCGATGCAGTGCGCGCATCTTGGGCGTACCGCGGTGGATGCGCCGTGAAAATTCACGTGAAGGCATCTTCACACGATCCGGCGCGCGCGATGCCATCGGCCGCGGATTGCTAGACTCGCTTCCCGCCTCGGAGAACGACGCTTCGAATCCATGCACGCTTACGATCACGGCGACGATCCGGCGCTGGCGACGCTGCTGCTGCCGTTCGCGACGGGCGCGCTGGCATGGCCACGCGAAGCACAGGCACTGTTCGTGCACGCGCGCAGCGGTTTGGCCCTTCGCGATCTGCCGCGCAACCGGCTGGTGTGCGAGCAGTCGTTCAAACCCTGGGCCGATGCTCTGCAGCGCGGTGGCTGGACGATAGCCTCGGATCCCGGGGATCGCCAGTTTCCGCTGACGTTGCTGCTGCCGCCGCGGCAGCGCGAGCAGGCACGCGCGGATCTCGCGCGTGCGGCGCGTCGCACTTCGATGGGTGGTGCGATCGTCGCGAGCATGTCCAACAACGAGGGCGCGCGTTCGATCGAAGGCGACATGAAGCGCTTGCTCGGGTCGGTCCAAAGCCTCAGCAAGCACCATTGCCGCGTGTTCTGGGCGACGCCGCGCGAGGAATCGCTGGATCGCGCATTGCTGGAGCAATGGATGCAGCTCGACGCTCCGAGGTCGATCACGAACGGGCGGTTCCTGAGCCGGCCCGGCGTGTTCGCCTGGGATCGCATCGACGCCGCGTCCGAATTGCTGGCCGCGCACCTGCCAGAGGACCTCTCGGGACGTTGCGCCGATCTTGGCGCAGGTTACGGCTTTCTCTCCGTCGAAATCCTCGCGCGCTGTCCGCGGGTGACGGCGCTCGATCTGTACGAAGCCGACGCGCGCGCGCTCGATCTCGCGCGCACGAACCTTGCGCACGATCCGCGCGCGGCGAGCGTGCCTCTGGACTGGATCTGGCACGACGTGACCACCGGCCTGCCGCGCCGCTACGATGCCATCGTCATGAATCCGCCGTTCCACCAGGGCCGTGCCGATCGGCCCGAGCTTGGCCGCGCCTTCATCGCCTCCGCAGCGGACGCGCTGGTCGCGCGCGGGCGCCTGCTGCTGGTCGCGAACCGGCACCTACCTTACGAATCCGTGCTGCGCGAGCGTTTCGCTCCGGTGTGCACGCTCGCCGATGCGCAGGGCTTCAAGGTCATCGAAGCGGTCATGTCGGCGTGAGCGACCAGGGATGAAACTGCTCAAGCGCATCGCGAACCTCGGCTACGGCAGCCGCAAGCAGGTCGCCGCGATGTTCCGCGACGGCCGCGTCACCGATGCGAACGGCGAAGCGCTGCGCGAGGACGACGCGATCGCGCACGAAAACGTACGCATGGATGGCGAGGCGCTGGACCCCGCGCCCGGCGTCGTGCTCATGCTGCACAAGCCGGTCGGCTACACCTGCTCGACGCGCGATCCGGGTCGCATCGTCCATGACCTGCTGCCGCCGCGCTTCCGCCTGCGCGATCCCATCGTCTCGCCGGTCGGCCGCCTAGACCGCGATACCTCGGGCTTGCTGCTGCTCACGGACGATGGCGCGCTGCTGCACAAGGTCACTTCGCCGCGCACGCATCTTCCGAAGGTCTATGAGGCCGCGCTCGCACAGGAACTGCGCGGCGACGAAGCGGCGTTGTTCATGAGCGGAACGCTGCGGTTGCAGTCGGACGACACGCCGCTGCGGCCTGCAGTTCTCGAAGTGGCCGAAGCACGGCGCGTGCGGTTGACGATCGTCGAAGGGCGCTATCACCAGGTGCGGCGCATGTTCGCCGCGGTCGGCAACCACGTCGTCACGCTGCATCGCGTCGCGCTCGGCGGGCTCGCGCTCGGCGGTCTGGAATCGGGGCGTTGGCGAGTGCTGGACGCGGACGAAATTGCTCGGATATTCAGGACATGAAAAAGGCCGGCATCGCTGCCGGCCTTTTCGTCTATTCGAGATGGCGGTGACGCGTCAATCTTTCGTGCAGACGCGCTCGACCGTGCGGTAGCGGCGATGCTGGTGGTGTTTCTGGATCTGGTTGCCAGCGTAGGCGCCGGCGGCGGCCCCACCTACGGTAAGCGCGGTCTTGCCGCTGCCGCCGCCCAGTGAATGCCCGATCAGGCCGCCGACGACCGCGCCGCCAACCGTGCCGGCGACACGGTCAGGGTCCTTCACCGGCCGCTCGCGATAGACCACGACATCGTGGCAATGCACTTCAGCCAGTGCATCGCCCGCAGCGGCCATGCCCATGCCGAGCAGCAGCGCGGCGGCGGCGATCGCGCGGATCGTCTTCGTGCGATTCGTCTTCATGTTGCCTCCCGTCGTTGAGGGTGGCCGCAGCGTGACCTTTCCATGCTGAACTGCGCGGCAACGCGATGTCCGCGCCTATACTCGCCGCTGCAGACCCATTTATCGGATGGTCCCCATGAGGCTCGCGCCGGTGCGACCGATCTTACTTTCCGAAATCCGGCAGGCGCGCGAGCGCATCGCCGGCACCATCGTGCGCACGCCGCTGCTCAAGCTCGAACTCGGAGCCGGTTTCCCCGACATCCGGCTCAAGCTCGAGAACCTGCAGCCGATCAACGCCTACAAATTGCGTGGCGCGGCGAACGCGGTCGCGATGTTGTCCGAAGACGAGCGGCGTCGCGGCGTATGGACGATCAGCGCGGGCAACGCGGGCCAGGGCGTGGCCTACGCGGCGCGGCAGGCGGGCGTGCCGTGCACGGTCGTGGTGATGGAGACCGCGCCGCAGTCCAAGCTCGATCGCATGAAGGCATTGGGCGCGAAACTCATTCCTGTTCCGTACGATGTGTGCTGGAAAGCGCTCGAGGATCGCGTGTATCCGGGCGTCGAAGGCGCCTTCGTGCATCCCTTCGACGATCACGATTTCATCGCCGGGCACGCGACGATGGGTCTGGAGATCCTCGAAGACGCACCCGAGACGACCGCGGTGATCGCGGGTATCGGCGGCGGCGGCTTGATCACCGGTGTCGGCAGCGCGATCAAGGCGCTGCGTTCCGACATCACGGTCTGGGGCGCCGAACCGGAAACCGCCGCGCCCGCGGAGCTGTCGTTCCGGATGGGATCGGCGCAGAAATTCCCCGAATGGCAGGCTTCGTTCGTCGATGGCGCCGGCGGCAAGTCGGTCTTCCCGCGCATGTTCGAGCGCATGAAGCCCGTGGTGGACGGCTGTATCGTGGTGACACTCGATCAGGTCAAGGACTCGATGCGATTGATGGCAGAGAAATCGCGCGTGATCGCCGAAGGCGCGGGCGCGCTGGGATTGGCGGCCGCGTTGACCGGAAAAGCCGGGCAGGGAACCATCGTCGCGATCGTTTCCGGAGGCAATATCGATCTGGCCAGGTTCTGCGAACTGATCCAGCGGCCGTCGAACTGAAATCAATCGAACAACACGGCCTGCGGCAGCGGCGCATCGGCGTCGCGGAAATTCGCCAGGCCCACGCCGACCAGGCGATAACGCGTCGCCGATGGCAGCGCCACGCGCTCGCGCAATTCCAGAGCGATCGCGGTCAATTCTTCCAAACTCGCCGGCGGCTGCGGCGGCGTATGGCTGCGGGTGAGGATGCGGAAATCGGCGGTCTTGAGCTTGAGCACCACGGTGCGTCCGATGCGTTTTTCTTCGTGCGCCGCCGTTGCCCAGGTTTTTTCGGCCAGGCGCGCGATGTGCGGCGCAAGGTCTTCCAGCAGCAGATCGTTCGCGAAGGTGTCCTCCGCGGAAATCGATTGCGTGGGCTGATCGGGCGTGACCGCGCGTTCGTCGATGCCGCGCGCGAGCTCGTGCAGGCGCAAGCCGTAACGGCCGAAGCGGCGTTCGAGCTCGGCCAGCGCGACCGCGCGCAAGGCGCCGACTGTGGTCACGCCCATCGCCGCGAGCTTGCCTTCCATCACCTTGCCGACGCCGGGAATGCGCGCGACCTGCAGCGGTTGCAGGAAAGCTTCGATCTCGCGCGGACGGATCACGAACAGGCCGTCGGGCTTGCGCCAGTCCGAGGCGATCTTGGCGAGGAATTTGTTCGGTGCGACACCCGCGGACGCGGTGAGTTCGGTTTCTTCGCGTATCGATTCGCGAATCGCCTGCGCGACGGCGGTCGCCGAAGGCATTCCGGTTTTGGGCCGCGTGACGTCGAGATAGGCTTCGTCCAGCGACAACGGCTCGACCAGGTCGGTGTGGCGCTGGAAGATCTCGCGCACCTGCTTCGAGACCGCGCGGTAACGCGTGAAATCCGGCGCGACGAAAATCGCGTCCGGACACAACCGCTCCGCACGCAAAGCCGGCATCGCCGAACGCACGCCGAATTTGCGCGCCTCGTACGAAGCCGCGCAGACCACCGAGCGCGCGCCGCGCCAGGCGACGACCACGGGCCTTCTGCGCAGCTTCGGGTCGTCGCGCTGCTCGACCGAGGCGTAGAACGCATCCATGTCGATGTGGACGATCTTGCGCATGGCCTATCGTAGCGATCCGCGTGCCGGTAGATTGCACCCATGTGCCTGATCGCTTTCGCCTGGTGCGCGCACCCGCGCTGGCCGCTGGTCCTGATCGCCAACCGCGACGAGTTCCATGCGCGTCCGTCGAAGGCGGCGGATTTCCTCGCGGACGCACCGGACGTGTTCGGCGGACTCGACCTGCGGGCCGGCGGCAGCTGGCTGCTCGTGAGCAAACGCCGGCGGATCGCCGCAATCACCAATGTGCGTGACGGCTTGAATCCCGAAGTGGCACCGCGATCGCGCGGGGCCCTGGTCAAGGCGTTCGCGACTTCCACCGCGAGCGCGGTCGAATTCATCGAAAACATCGCGCCGGCCGCACACGAATACGGCCGTTTCAACCTGCTGCTTTGGGACGGCGAAAGCCTGCACTGCGTCGGTAACCATCCACGTTTTCATGCAGAGGAAGTCGTGCCCGGCCTGCACGCACTGTCGAATGCGGACCTCGACACGGAATGGCCGAAGACACGTCACGCGCGAAGCGCGCTGTCGTCATGGCTGGATGCGTCATCCGATGCGGAACCTTCGGTCGAACCGCTGTTCGCCGCGCTCGCCGATACGCGGCGCTCGCCGGACGCGGAACTGCCCGACACCGGCGTCGGCATCGAGATCGAGCGCCGCCTGTCGCCGGCGTTCGTGCTGGGCGATACCTATGGCACACGCAGCAGCTCGATCGTGCTGGCAACTTGTCGCGGCATCGAAATGCACGAGCGCCGCTTCGGCGCGAACCAGGTCAACGAAGGCGAAGGGGAATTCAGAACATGCGATCCATGAAGGCGTGGCTGCTGTGCCTGTTGCTGCTGCTCGGCGTTATCGGCGTTGCGACCACGGCCATGGCCGGACCAGAGGTACGACCGACAGCGAACGGTTCGCCGATCGCGCGCGATTTTCCGCCCGGCCTGCAGATCCCCGATGCCGCGCGCCCCGGCCCGAATTTCGATGCGGACAAGGCCACCGAAGCCTATCTGAACTTGCTGTCCCCCGAGCAACGCAAGCTGTCCGATGCGTATTTCGAGGGCGGCTACTGGTTGCATCTCTGGGATCTGCTGGTCGGCATCGCGGTCGGCGCGCTTTTCCTGGCCAGCGGCGTGTCGGTGCGGATGCGCGACTTCGCGCAGCGCACGTTCAAGTCGCGCTGGTGGTCCACCGCGTTCTACGTCGCGATGTGGGTTCTCATCGGCTTCCTGCTGACCTTGCCGTGGGAGTACTACGAAGGCTTCTTGCGCGAACACCAGTACGGCCTTTCCACCCAGGACCTCGGCGGCTGGCTTCGCGACACGCTGGTGGATCTGGGCGTGGACCTGGTCCTGCTGCCGCCGGTGCTCGCGACCCTGTATTCGGGCATTCGCCGGCTGGGCGAGCGCTGGTGGGTATGGGCGGGTGGCGGCGCCTTCGTCCTGAGCCTGTTGCTGATGATGATCGCGCCGGTGTACATCGCGCCCCTGTTCAACGACTACAAGCCGTTGCCGGACGGCCCGGTGCGCCAGGCGATCCTGACGCTCGCGCACGCGAACCTCATTCCGACCGAGCACGTGGACTGGTTCGATGCCTCGAAACAGACCACGCGCGTGAGCGCGAACGTATCGGGATTCCTTGGCACGACGCGGGTGAACCTCAACGACAACCTGGTCAACAAGACGTCGCTGCCCGAGATCAAGGCTGTGATGGGGCACGAGATGGGCCATTACGTGCTCAACCACGCGTTGCGCCTCACCGTGTATATCTCGCTGCTGTTCCTGATCGGCTTCTACTGCGTGCACCGCGCGCTGGACGCCGCGCTCGCGCGCTGGGGCGGACGGCTGGAATTGCGGGACCGTGCAGACCCTGCGGCGCTGCCGCTGGCGGTGATCGCGTTCTCGATTTTCATGTTCTTGATGACGCCGGTGCAGAACTCGATCATTCGCCAGGCCGAAGCCGAGGCCGACGCGTTCGGGCTCAACGCCGCGCGCGAGCCGAACGGTTTCGCGATGGCGGCGATGCGGCTTTCGACCTACCGCAAGCTGCGACCGGGACGGTGGGAGGAAGTGGTCTTCTACGACCACCCCAGCGGTTACACCCGCGTCCACAATTCCATGCTGTGGCTGGCGCACAACCCCGACAATCCGACCGCGAACGCGCCCGTCGCACCGCCGATGCAACCGCTGGAGTTCCCGTCGAAGCAGTAGGGCCCAGGACAAGGCGCGGATCGTCGCCGGGCATTGGCTCGCCTCGGCCCTTCCGCAACTAGGACGGGTTGGACACAATAGGCGTTCGCGGGCGACAGCGGACGGGGTGGGCGATGGGCCAGGTGCACGAGGCGAAGGTTCCGGACATCGGCAACTACGACGGCGTGCCGGTGATCGAGGTGCTGGTCGCGGTGGGGGAGAGCGTGAAGAAGGACCAGGGCCTGGTTACGCTCGAATCCGACAAGGCGACGATGGAAGTGCCGTCGCCGTTTGCGGGCGTGGTGAAGGAACTGAAGGCCAAGGTCGGCGATGCGCTGTCGGAAGGCAGCGTGGTCGCGCTGATCGAAGCGACGGAATCTGTCGCGTCGGCGCCTGCACCCGCGGCTCCGGGCAAACCGGTCGCAGCCCCGGCTGCCGCGCCTTCTCCGGTGCCCGCGCCCGTCGCAGCTGCGCCGATACCGACAGTCGATATTCCCCACGACGCGACCCTGGATCCCGAAATCGCCGGTCCGCGCACGCCGCCGGTCGCGTTCGATGCGACCGCGATCGCGCCCGCTGTAGTGCCGCACGCATCGCCCGCGGTGCGTGTGTTCGCTCGCGAGCTCGGCGTGGACCTAGCGAAGGTGAAAGGCAGCGAGCGCGGCGGGCGGATTTCGAAGGAAGACGTGCAGAAATTCGTCAAGGCCGCGATGCAGGGCGGCGGTAGTGGGGGCGCGGTCTCGGCAGGCGGTGGGGCTGCCGGCAACGTTTCGGGGCTGAGTCTTATCCCTTGGCCCAAGGTGGACTTCGCAAAATTCGGTCCGGTGGAAAGCCAGCCGTTGTCTCGGATCAAGAAATTGTCCGGCGCGAACCTCGCGCGCAACTGGGCGATGATCCCGCATGTCACCCAGCACGACGACGCCGACGTCACCGAGATGGAGACTTTCCGCAAGAAGCTCGGCGAGGAGCACAAGGACGTCAAGGTCACGCCGCTGGTGTTCCTGATCAAGGCCGCGGTCGCGGCGCTGAAAAAGTACCCGGCGTTCAACAGCTCGCTGGACGGCGACAACCTGGTCCTCAAGAAGTATTTCCACATCGGCATCGCGGTGGACACGCCCGACGGCCTGGTCGTGCCGGTGATCCGCGACGCCGATTGCAAGGGACTGCTGGATCTGTCGCACGAGCTCGCGGCGATCTCGCAGAAGGCGCGCGACGGCAAGCTCACGCCCGCGGACATGTCGGGCGGCTGCTTCTCGATCTCCTCGCTGGGCGGCATCGGTGGCACCGCGTTCACGCCGATCGTGAACGCACCGGAAGTGGCGATCCTCGGGGTGTCCAAATCGCAGACCCGGCCGATCTGGAACGGCAAGGAATTTGCGCCGCGGCTGTTGCTGCCGCTGTCGCTGAGCTACGACCACCGCGTGATCGATGGCGCGGCGGCCGCGCGGTTCACGGCCTACCTGGCGCAAGTGCTGGGCGACCTGCGGCGGTTGTTGCTGTGAAACGGGGGCGAATGTTCGCCATTGAACCTGTTTCGTCGTGCCCGGTCGAAACCTTGGCGCTCGCGACAGGCTGAACCACACCCGCCCGATACGGAAAAATTAACACACGAACCGCGCGGCGCCCTGTAGCATTCCGCGCCTTCCCGTCACCCGCACCCATACCGGAGTCATCGAATGCGTCGTCTTACTGTTCTCGCGCTGTCCTGCCTGATCGCCGTGCCCGTTGCGTTCGCGCAGGCGCCCTCGGCGTTCAAGATGCAGCTGGCCCTGAAGATGTACGACATCAGCGGCACCGACAACATCTTCCGCAGCATCGAAAACGACATCGGCAGCAACATCATGGACGGCGTGAGCGCAGGCCTCGGCGACAAGGCCGGTTGCGCCGCGCTGCAGCCCGAGCTGAAGAATTTCCACGACAAGATGGATTCGCTGTTCACCGGACTGAACGACGCCGCGTTCCGCCAGGAGGCCGCCAAGGTCTATGCGGACTCCTTCAGCGAGGAGGAGCTGCGCCAGATCATCGCGTTCCAGCAGTCGCCCGCCGGCCAGAAGCTGTCCAAGATCAATGCCGACATCGGAAAGCGCATCTACCAGGTCGCGCTCACCAAGGCCAAGACCCGCGAGAACGACATCCGTACCGCGGAGAGCGCCTTCGTCACCAATGTGCAGAAGATCGCCGCGACCTGTCCGGCGACTCCGCCGCCGGCTGCTCCGGCCGCGCCGCCTGTGAAGTAATACGGGCTTTTCAAGGTTCGCAACGATGCCGGGCTTGTCCCGGCATCGTCGTTTTTGCCACACAGGGGTTCGGTGCGCAGCGCCGACATGAAAGCATCGTGTTTGGCATCGGCCGGGAACGCGGCGACAATGCCGGCGGATGATGCGCGCGAGGTGGGTGATGGGCCAGGTGCACGAGGCGAAGGTTCCGGACATCGGCAACTACGATGGCGTGCCGGTGATCGAGGTGCTGGTCGCGGTGGGGGAGAGCGTGAAGAAGGACCAGGGCCTGGTTACGCTCGAATCGGACAAGGCGACGATGGAAGTGCCGTCGCCGTTCGCGGGCGTGGTGAAGGAACTGAAGGTCAAGGTCGGCGATGCCTTGTCGGAAGGATCGGTCGTCGCGCTGATCGAAACGTCCGAGTCCGCCGCGCAAGCGGCTGCCTCGGCACCAGGCAAACCTGCCGCAGCGCACGCGGTAACACCTTCGCCACCGGTTGCCGCGCCGTTCGCAGCCGCAGCCTCCGGCCGCAAGGCCGATATCGAATGCCGGATCGTGGTGATCGGCGCAGGTCCCGGTGGTTATACCGCGGCCTTCCGAGCCGCCGATCTCGGCCTCGACACCGTGCTCGTCGAGCGCTATGCGAACCTCGGCGGCGTCTGCCTCAACGTCGGCTGCATTCCGTCGAAGGCGCTGCTGCACGCGGCCGCGGTGATCGACGAAGCCGCGCACGCGAAGGACTACGGCGTCGACTTCGGCGCGCCGAAAATCGCACTCGACGCGCTGCGCGCGTACAAGGAAAAGGTCGTCGGGCAACTGACGAAGGGGCTGGCCGGCATGGCGAAGCAGCGCAAGGTGCGCGTCGTCACCGGCGTCGCGAAATTCGTCTCGCCGCACGAACTCGAAGTGACCAGTTCCGATGGGACAAAGCTCGTGCGTTTCGAGCAGTGCATCATCGCCGCCGGATCGCAGGCGCTGAAACTGCCCGGCTTCCCCTGGGACGACCCGCGCGTGATGGATTCCACCGACGCGCTCGAACTCGACGAAATTCCGAAGAAACTCCTCGTCGTAGGCGGCGGCATCATCGGCCTGGAGATGGCGACGGTCTATCGCGCGCTGGGAAGCGAGGTCACTGTCGTCGAATTGATGGACCAGTTGATGCCGGGCGCCGACCTCGATCTCGTGAAGCCGCTCGCGGATCGATTGAAGAAACAGGGCGTCGCGGTGCATCTGAAGACCAAGGTCGCGAAGGTCGAGGCGTCGATGAAGGGCCTGACCGCGACCTTCGAGGGCGACAAGGCTCCCGAGTCCATGGTGTTCGATCGCGTGCTGGTTGCAGTGGGCCGCGCGCCCAACGGCGGCAAGCTCGATGCCGGCAAGGCCGGTGTCGGCGTCACCGAACGCGGCTTCATCCCGGTCGATCGTCAGATGCGCACCAACGTGCCGCACATCTTCGCGATCGGCGACCTCGTCGGCAATCCGATGCTCGCGCACAAGGCCACGCACGAGGCGCGTCTCGCGGCGGAAGTCGCGGCGGGCGAAAAACGCGAATGGACCGCGCGCGTGATTCCCTCGGTCGCCTACACCGATCCGGAAGTCGCCTGGGTCGGCGTCACCGAAGGCGAAGCGAAGGCTAATGGCCTGAAGGTCGGCATCGGCAAGTTCCCGTGGGCGGCTTCGGGCCGGGCGATCGGCCTGGGCCGCACCGAAGGCTTCACCAAGCTGATCTTCGACGAGGACAGCCATCGGGTGGTCGGTGCAGGCATCGTCGGCGTTCATGCGGGCGACCTGATCGCGGAACTCGCGCTCGCGATCGAGATGGGCTGCGAGGCCGGCGACATCGGCCACACTATCCACCCGCATCCCACCCTGAGCGAGTCGGTCGGCATGGCCTCCGAAGTCTATGAAGGCACGATCACCGACCTGTACATCCCGAAGAAAGCCTCGAAATAACGCCTCGCGCCGCATGGCCGCACGGGCCGCGGCGGCCTTCGCCGGCCCGTGCTCGGGCTTGCCGCCCAAAATCCCCGCCTGCTATACTTTTCCGGCTTAGCGGGGACGATTTCGACGGATTTCCTTCGGGGCTGTTCGTCCGAAGGCGTGTCGCTGCGTGAGGTGGGTTCATGGACTTGCGCGGTCTCTCCCCGGTCTGGCAGTTGTGCGTAGCCCAATCGATGGTCACTGCGGTTTCCGCGGCCATCGCCTGGGTCGTCGCCGACGCCGGGACGGCGGTAGCGGCGGCATTCGGCGGGTTGATCGTGGTGCTGCCGGGCCTGTGGTTCGCGCGAAAGGCGCTGGTCCGGCCGGTCGCGACGGAACCCAAGGCGGTGCTCGGCGCGTTCTACAAGGCCGAACTCGGAAAATTGCTGTTGACGACGCTGCTCTTCTTCATCGGGGCAGTGTGGTTCGGAAAACATTTCGCGGCGTTGATGCTCACCTGCATCGCGTGCCTGGCCATGAACTGGCTGATGCTCGCCGTCGCGAAGAACTAGGGCATTCAAGGAAGCGGATCGGGAACCATGGCGGCGGAAGGCAGCGAAGGCACCAGCGGCTACATCCTGCACCACTTGACCAACCTCAAGCTGGATCTGCACACGATGAAGCTCGATCCGGAAGCCAGCGGCTTCTGGGTATTGCACCTGGACTCCATGTTCTTCTCGGTCGTGCTCGCCGCGATCTTCCTCGTGATGTTCCGCGTGGCCGCGAGCAAGGCCACCAGCGGCGTGCCCGGCAAGTGGCAGAACTTCATCGAGATGTGCGTGGATTTCGTGGACAGCCAGGTCAAGGACGCCTACCACCACGGCGCGCGCTTCGTCGCCCCGATGGCGCTGCTCGTGGGCTTCTGGGTGTTCCTGATGAACTTCATGGACATGCTGCCGGTGGACCTGCTGCCCAAGGTCGCCGGCATGGTCGGCGTGGACCACCTGCGCACGGTGCCCTCCACCGACCCGAACGTCTCGATCGGCATGTCGCTTCTGGTCTTCCTGATCGCGTTCGGCTACAGCTTCGTCGCCAAGGGCGTCGGCGGCGTCGCCGGCGAGTTCTTCTTCCATCCGTTCGGCAAGTGGATGCTGCCGGTCAACTTCCTCCTGAAGACGGTGGAAGAGCTGGCCAAGCCGATCAGCCTGGGCCTGCGACTGTTCGGCAACATGTACGCCGGCGAGATGATCTTCATCCTGCTCGCGACCTTCACCCTGAACTACACGATGGCGAGCATCGGCGGCAACGTCGGGATGCTCGTGCAGGTGCTGCTCGCGACCGGCTGGACGATCTTCCACATCCTGATCATTTCGCTGCAGGCCTACATCTTCATGACCCTGACCGTCGTCTACATGGCGATGGCCGCGGATCACCACTGATTTCACCCGAGTTCTTTTTCCCGCAGTTTTCACTCACTGGTACGTTAGGAGACAAAGATGGACGTTACTGCACTGGCTTCCGTTGAAGGCCTGACCGCGCTCGCCGCGGCCCTCATGCTCGGCCTGGGCGGCATCGGCGCCGCGATCGGCATGGGCCTGATGGGCGGCAAGTTCCTCGAGGGCGCCTCGCGCCAGCCGGAACTGGTTCCGATGCTGCAGGGCAAGATGTTCCTGCTGGTCGGCCTGATCGACGCGATTCCGATCATCGGCGTGGGCATCGCGATGTACCTGACCTTCGTGGATCCGTTCTCGGCCAAGGTCGTCGCGCACGCTGCCGCAGCCGCCGCGCACTAACCGTCCGATCGCGTCGCAACGAGGGTTCGTCCCGTGAACATCAACGCCACACTGTTCGCCCAGATGATCGTGTTCGCGATCCTGATCTGGGTCACGATGAAGTTCATCTGGCCGCCGCTGATGCGGGCGATGGACGAGCGCGCCAAGCGCATCGGCGAAGGCCTGGCCGCCGCCGACCGCAGCCAGCGCGACCTCGCCCAGGCCGAGGAACAGGCCAGCGCGATCCTGCGCGAAGCACGCGCCAAGGCGAACGAGATCATCGAGCAGGCGCATGCGCGTCAGAACCAGATCATCGACGCGGCCAAGACCGAAGCGATCGCCGAAGCCGGGCGCCAGAAGACGCTCGCGCTCGCGGAGATCGACGTCGAGGCCAACCGCGCGCGCGAGGAACTGCGCAGGAAAGTGTCCTCGCTCGCGGTGGCCGGCGCATCGAAGCTGATCAAGCGCGAGATCGACGCGAACGCCCACAAGGCGCTGCTCGACGAGCTCGCGGCTGAAATCTGATGAGCAGCTCCCTGACCCTCGCCCGTCCGTATGCGCGCGCCGCGTTCGCGCTGGCGCACGCGAACGACGCGCTGTCGCAATGGTCGATGCGTCTGGGCTTCGCCTCGCAGATCGCGCTCGATCCGCGCGTGCAGGCCCTGCTCGGCCATCCGAAGCTGTCTGCCGCCGAGGCGGTGGACCTGCTGCTGCCGCCGGGCGCGCCCGATCCGGTGTTCGGTCAGTATCTCTCCGAGCTCGCCGAGAACGGCCGCCTGCAGCTGCTTCCGGACATCGCCGCGCTCTACGCGCAATTGCGCGCGGACGCCGAGCGCGTCGTCAAGGCGACGATCACTTCGGCCACGAAGCTGGACGAGGCCGAGCTCGCCAAGCTGCGCGCGGCGCTGGTCAAGCGCGTGGGCAGCGAAGTCGAGATCGTCACCGCGGTGGATCCGGAACTGATCGGTGGCGCGATCATCGACGCCGGCAACGTGGTCATCGACGGCTCGGTCCGCAACAAGCTCGCGCGTCTGGAATCGGCATTGGCGCACTGATTACGCGTCACGAAATCCCCTGAATCATCCGCGCGTCGCACAACGTGGCGCACGACCAAGGAAACGAACCATGGCAACCATGCAGCTCAATCCGTCCGAAATCAGCGAACTGATCAAGAACCGCATCGAGAAGGTCAAGCTGGCCTCCGAAGCGCGCAATGAGGGCACGCTCACCTCGGTGTCCGACGGCATCGTGCGCGTGCACGGCCTCGCCGACGCGATGCAGGGCGAGATGATCGAACTGCCGAACAACACGTTCGCGCTCGCGCTGAACCTCGAGCGCGACTCGGTCGGCGCGGTGGTGCTCGGCGACTACGAACACCTGCGCGAAGGCGATACCGCCAAGACCACCGGCCGCATCCTCGAAGTGCCGATCGGCCCCGAGCTGCTCGGCCGCGTCGTCAACGCGCTCGGCGAGCCGATCGACGGCAAGGGTCCGATCAACGCCAAGTTGTCGGACAAGATCGAGAAGGTCGCCCCGGGCGTGATCTGGCGCAAGTCGGTCGCCCAGCCGGTGCAGACCGGCTACAAGTCGGTGGACTCGATGATCCCGGTCGGCCGCGGCCAGCGCGAGCTGATCATCGGCGACCGCCAGACCGGCAAGACCGCGATGGCGGTGGACACGATCATCAACCAGAAGGGCAAGGACCTGAAGTGCATCTACGTCGCGATCGGCCAGAAGGCCAGCTCGATCGCCAACGTGGTGCGCAAGCTCGAGGAAAACGACGCGATGGCGCACACCATCGTGGTCGCCGCTTCGGCGGCCGAATCGGCCGCGATGCAGTACGTCGCCGCGTATTCGGGCTGCACGATGGGCGAGTACTTCCGCGACCGCGGCGAGGACGCGCTGATCATCTACGACGACCTTTCCAAGCAGGCCGTCGCCTACCGCCAGAT
>CAYUXZ010000041.1:0-24155 GCA_964449135.1 uncultured Gammaproteobacteria bacterium | reverse complement strand
GCGCACGGACCAACCCCCGGGCCGCCGCCGCCGTGGGGGATGCAGAAGGTCTTGTGCAGGTTCAGGTGCGACACGTCCGGGCCCCATTTGCCCGGCTTGGCGACGCCGACCATCGCATTGAGATTCGCGCCGTCGGTGTAGACCTGCCCGCCATGCGCGTGCACGACCTCGCAGATCGCGACGATGTCTTCCTCGAACACGCCGTGGGTGGACGGATAGGTGAGCATGATCGCGGCGATACGATCGGAATACTTCTCGGCCTTCGCGCGGATGTCCTCGACATCGACGTTGCCGTTGGCATCGCAGCGGGTCACGACCACCGTCATGCCGCACATCTGAGCGGATGCGGGGTTGGTGCCGTGCGCCGATTCGGGGATCAGACAGACGTCACGCTGCGCCTGGCCGCGCGCGCGGTGGTACGCGCGAATCGCGAGCAGGCCCGCGTATTCGCCTTGCGCGCCGGCATTCGGTTGCAGGCTGACCGCGTCGTAGCCGGTGATCTCGACGAGCATCGCCTCGAGTTCGGCGACGAGCTGCGCGTAGCCGCGCCACTGCTCGCTCGGCGCGAGCGGATGGATGTTCGCGAACTCCGGCCAGGTGACCGGGATCATCTCCGCGGTCGCGTTGAGCTTCATCGTGCACGAGCCGAGCGGGATCATGCTGCGGTCGAGCGCGAGGTCCTTGTCGGCGAGCATGCGCAGGTAGCGCAGCATCTCGTGTTCGCTGTGGTGGGTGTTGAACACCGGATGCGTGAGGAAATCCGATGTGCGCAGCAGGCCGGACGGCAATGCATCGGCGGTGGCGCGGTCGAGCGCGTCGAGGTCCTCGACCTTCGCACCGAACAGCGCCGCGAGCGCGGTGATGTCCTCGCGGGTTGCGGTTTCGTCGAGGCTGATGCCCAGCGAGTTCGCGTCGATCCGGCGCAGGTTGATGCGCGCGTCGCGCGCCTTCGCGTGGATCGCTTCCGCATCCACGCCGGTGACGTGCAGGGTGTCGAAGAAGTTCCCGCCGACCGCGATGCCGGCCTTGCGCAGCGCGGCGGCGAGGATCGCGGCGAGCCGGTGCGTGCGACGCGCGATGCGGACCAGCCCGTCCGGTCCGTGATAGACCACATACATCGCGGACATGACCGCGAGCAGTACCTGCGCGGTGCAGATGTTCGACGTGGCCTTCTCGCGGCGGATGTGCTGCTCGCGCGTCTGCAGGGTGAGGCGGTAGGCCTTGTCGCCTTCCGCATCCAGCGAAACTCCGATCAGGCGCCCGGGCATCGAGCGCTTGTAGGCGTCGCGGCAGGCCATGAACGCGGCGTGCGGGCCGCCGAAACCGAACGGCACGCCGAAGCGCTGCGAGTTGCCGACCACGATGTCGGCGCCCCATTCGCCCGGCGGCGCGATCAGGGTCAGCGCGAGCAGGTCGGTCGCGACCGCGACCAGCGCGCCCTTCGCGTGCGCGGCGTCGCAGAGTGCGCGGTAGTCGCCGATCGCGCCGAAGGTGTCGGGATACTGCAGCAGCACGCCGAAACAGTCGGCCTGCGCCGCTTCGGTTTCGTCGCCGACGCGCAGCTCGATCGCGAGCGGTTCGGCGCGCGTGCGCAGCACTTCCAGGGTCTGCGGATGCACGTTCCTCGACACGAAGAAGACGTTGGATTTCGACTTGGCGGAGCGCCTGGCCAGCGTCATCGCCTCGGCCGCCGCGGTCGCCTCGTCGAGCATCGACGCGTTCGCGATCTCCATGCCGGTGAGGTCGGCGCACATCGTCTGGAAATTGATCAGCGCTTCCATGCGGCCCTGCGAGATCTCGGCCTGGTAGGGCGTGTAGGCCGTGTACCACGCGGGGTTCTCGAGTATGTTGCGCAGGATCACCAGCGGCGTGTGCGTGCCGTAATAGCCTTGGCCGATGAAGCTGCGGAACACCTGGTTCGTGTCGGCGATCGCGCGGATCTTCTCGAGCGCTTCGGTTTCGGTGATCGCCGCGGGCAGGTCGAGTGGGTTCTGCGAGCGGATCGTGCCGGGCACGATCGCATCGGTCATCGCATCCAGCGAAGCATGGCCGACCGTGCGCAGCATGTGCGCGATCTCGGCGTCGTTCGGGCCGATGTGGCGGGCGAGGAAGGCGTCGTGCTGCTCGAGGTCGCGAAGGGAAGGCGAGGAGTTCTGGTTCATGGCAAGGGCAGTCCGTAGATGGGGTGCCTCGCGGGAAAGCCCCGCTCGGTCCGGCCAGCACGCCGCGAAGCGTGCTGGCGCTCGCAGGCTCGCGGCTTGTGCCGCTCGAAAGCCCTGCTTCGCCCCTCTGTCCTTCTGCCTGAGAGTTTGGAGGTGCGTCGTTCGACGACCTCTTGCCCCTTCGGCGCCGGTTCCCGCGTACGGGCCGGTCTCTCCAGAGTTGTCCCGCGCGGCGGTATCGGGCCTGAGCGATTACGGGCGTTGCGCCTTCGGCAGCGGCGATGCCGCTTCTTCCACCACACGGTGCGCGGATTATACAGTCGCGGCGAAGCCGCGTCCCGACCGGCCGGAGCACGTCCACGGGGCCTTCATCCGGCCTTGTGGCAACATGCGGCGATGACGGACGAAATCCGCCCCCAGATGCCGGAATCCGAGCAGTGGAGCCTGCGCGCGCTGCGCGAGCCCACGATGCTGCTCACCGCGACGTACCTGGCGACTTCGGCGATCGGCCTGTGGGCGAGCTACTGCTTCTACCAGCCCTTCGGCATCCGCGTGCTCGACTACATGCAGCCGGCGGATTTCCTGGTCGCCGCGCTGCACGATCCGATGTACTTCATCGTCGTCGCGGCCGGTGCGTTCCTGAGCTGGCTGGGCTCGCGCGTCGATGCCTTCCGCGAGACCCAGCCGCAGCGCGTGAACGCAATCCGCGAAACCACCTGGTGGGGCAAGCTCGTGTTCCCGCCCTGGCGCGACAAGCTCACCGACAAGGGACTCACCGCCGAGTACGTGTTCGCGGCGATGCTGCTGGGCATCGCGGCCTGGCTGATCAGCATCTACACCGCCTCGCAGTCGCAGCGCGTGCTGCAGGGCGACGGCACGCGCATCTGGATCACCTACAACAACCACGACAAGCCCGAGGCGAAACAACCCGTGCTGCTCGGTTCGAACAGCGCGTGGGTGTTCCTGTACTGGCCGCAGGACAACACCTCCGAAGCGGTGCCGCAGAGCCAGGTCGCGCGGATCGGATACACGCTACCGCCGCGCGTGATGGCGAACGGCGGAAAGAAATAGCCTCCATCCCGAAAGGAATCGACAATGCCCTGCCTGTTCGCGATCCTCGCCCTGCTCACGCCGCGCATCGTGATCGTGCTGCTGTGGCTGTTCACGCACTGGTTCAACCACGTCTTCACCACGCCGCTGTGGCCGATCCTGGGTTTCGTGTTCCTGCCGACCACGCTGCTGTGGTACGTCGCCGTGCAGCACTGGTTCGGCGGACAGTGGAATCTGGTTTCAATCGCCGGCCTCGTGGTCGCGCTGATGATCGACGTCTCGCCCGCGAGTTCGCGGCGCCGGTCGCGTTGATCGCGCCGCGCGGCATCTGCAGAATCAGTCGATGCGATAACCGAAATGCTCGGCGTGCGGGCGCAGCGTCGGCAGACAAGGCGCGAGCGCATCGCGATAACGCTCCCAGCGGCCCACGGCGCGCCCGTAGATCGGTTCGGCGACCTGGTGGTAGCTGTGGGTCGCGATGCGATCGCGGCCTTTCAGGTGCTTGCGGTGTTCCGTCAGCTCGTCGCGCCAGGGCAGGCCGAGGAAGTCGCAGGCCTCGCGCAGGGTGCGCGAGGCGTCTTCGATGAGATCCTCGTAACGCAGGTAAGTGTTGCGCAGCGGGATCGTTGCGAACGTCTTCTCCCACACCTGCATCGCGCGGTCATAGATACGAGCGGTTTCGGCGAGCGTGTGGAAGTGCACGTTGATCTCGTTCGCGGCGTAGTGCTGCATGTAGTTGCTCAGCACCACGTCGCAGGGATGGCGCAACGAAAAGAGGATACGCGCGCGGGGGAAAAGGCGCTGGATGAAACCCGCGTGCACGCTGCGGATCGGCATCTTGTCCACGATCAGTCGTGCGGCCCCTGCACGTCCGCCTAGCAGGTCCGCGACATGGCGACGGTACTGGGAACGCAGCGCGTCGCGTCCGGCGCGGTCCAGCGACACGAGCGCATTCGGATAGCCGTGCGCCGATTCGCCGAGCGTCTGCGCGAGGCGCTCGATCGTGGGCTGCTCCTCGATCGCGGCGACGTCGGGATGGCCGGCCAGCATCACGTCGAGCAGGGTCGTGCCCGAACGCGGGAAGCCGAGCAGGAAGCACAAATCCTCGCCCGCGTCCTCGTCGGCATCGTGCGCCGCCGTGGGCGCGTCGTCGGCCAGCCAGGTTTCGATCGCATCGAGCTGGCGGTCGAATGCCTGCGCATCGGTTCCCTGCGCGCGCGGGCTGCGCGAGGCCATCGCGTTCGCTTGCTCGAACGCGGCGATCGCGGCGGCGGATTCGCCCGCGCGATCCAGCGCCCAGCCGAGTTCATACTGGTATTGCTGGTGCAGCCGCGGGTGCAGCGATTTCAGGTCGATGCCGCGAAGGATAGCGAGCGTCGCTTCGACATCGCCGCGCCGCCGCGCGAGCTTTGCCTGCGCGAGCTTCAGCCCGGGGTCGTTCGGAGCGAACGACAGCCCGGCGACGATCGCGCGATCGGCCTCGGCGAGGTTGTTCGCCTGTTCGTGGACATTGGCGATCTCGCCCCAGGTTTCCGGATCGCGCGGATCGATGTCCAGCGCGCGGCGGAACTGATCCAGCGCGCCTGCGGTATCGAAGCGTTCGTTGAGCAGCCGGCCGTACTGCAGGTGGACACGCAGGTTGCGCGGATCATACGCGATCGCGCGTTCGTACGATTCGCGTGCGTCGTCGAAGCGCCGCAGCAGGTGCTGGCACAACGCGAGGTTGAACCAGGCCTCGGCGTTGTCGGGATCGATTGCCAGCAGCTTCTCGAACTGCAGCAAGGCGTCGTCAGGACGGTTCATCGCGGCGAGCACGATGCCGAGGTTGAGCAGCGCCGAGCGGTACGCCGGCCGCAGGCGCAGCGCGTGGCCGTAGGCGCGCTCGGCCTGTTCGAATTCCTGCGCATCACGCAGCACGTGCGCGAGGTTGTGCCAGGCTTCCGCGTAATCCGGCGCCATCCGCACCGCGTGCACGAATTCGGCGCGCGCGGCCGTGGCGCGGCGCGCGTTGAACAGCGCGCGTCCGAGGTGGTTCCACGCCGGCACGTAGTTCGGATCGGCCGATTGCGCGAGCCGGCAACAGGTCATCGCGCTTTCGAGGTCCCCGCGCAGGTGGCTCGCGATCGCCTTGTCCACCAGGCCAGACGCGCTCGCATCGGATCCGCGCCGCTCGAGCAGGCGCTGCGCTTCCCCCGAGCGGCGTTCGCCGACGAAGTATTCGCGGAGCATGTCGCCGCAGGCGCGGTCCTCGCAGTGCGCCCACAGCAGCTCGACGGCCTCTTCGCTGCGGCCGTCGCCGAGCAGCAGGTCGCCGAGCAGCAGGGCGAGATCGTGCTGGCCCGGATCGGCCTCGAGCTGCGCGCGCAGTCTCGTTTCGGCCGGCCGGATGCGCGGTTCGGAGGCGGGGGGGAGCGGGTCGGTCATCCGGTTCGTCACAGTGATGATGGCGTCGTCGGCAAGCAAGACGCCGGCAGCGAAAACCCGCCTGCGCGGCGGGTTCGGGTTTTGTCGCGGGCGATCATAGCATCGCGCGGTGCACGCGCGGCCGGACGCGCTGGCGCTCGCTGCACGCCGCGGAAAAATCCGGCAAGATGCGCCCGTCGCAGCGATCGCGGAGGCATCATGGCCAAGACCCGGGTTGAACTCGACGCCATGCTCGACGAGCTCGATCGCGATCTGCAGATGCTGGTCATGGATGAAACCTGCCCCGCGGACCTGTGGCGGGTGTTCGCCGCGCAGGCCGATGCGATCGAATCGGCCGCCGGTGCCGACGACCTCGCGCACGTGCGCGCACGCATGAACGACATCCTCGCCAAGCAGGGCATTTCCGCGCCGGACACCGCGACCGAAACCTGAAAACTGCGATCCGATCCGTGACGCCGACGAATGGCTCGGCGCTTTTATTGAAAGTCCGCACAGGGATGTGCGGGTTTTTCGCGATGGACTCGCATCAAGCTCAAAGATTGTGCCACCACCGCGACAGCCAGCCGCGCTTGGGCGGCTGCTTGCGCTTGGCGTGCGCGGGATGCTTCGTCGCGTGCTTGTCGGCGCTCGCGGGCGGATCGGACGCGGGATGATCCGACGACGGTGGATTGCCCGCGGGTTTGCCCGCGGCAGGCGTCGCATCGGTCGGCGCCGGATTCGATCCGCCGTTCGCCGCGACCTGTGCGGCCGGCGGCGCAGATGCTGGCGGCGCACCGAGCATCGGCAAGCGGTCGCGCCCAAGGTACGCGCCGATCACGAGCAGCAGCGTCGCGCCGAGAGCGAGCAATCGCGGGCGCCACCAGCCTTCGCCCTCGACCGTGCGATCGAGCGCGCGCAACGCGCGCTGGGTGATCGAGTTGCCGCTGCGGCTGGCGATGCGCTCGAGTTCGGCGAGCATCTGCTTCGCGTCGTCGTAGCGCTGGCTCGGCGATTTGGCCATCGCCTTGTCTATGAAGGCCTGCCAGTGGTGGCGCTCGTGCGGCAGCTTCGGCACCGGATTCTGCTGGTGCATCAGCGCGATCGCGAGCGGATCGGAGGCGACGAACGGCAGCTTGCCGGTCAGCAGCTCGTAGGTCAGCACGCCGACGCTGTACAGGTCGGCGCGTCCGTCCACCGCGTCGCCGCGCGCCTGCTCGGGCGCCATGTAGCCCGAGCTGCCGACGGCGAAGCCCGCGGTGGTGATGCGGATCGTGCCGGTGGTCGAGAGCGCGATGCCGAAGTCGGTGAGCTGCGGCTTGTTCGAGGTGTCGAACAGCACGTTCTCGCGCTTGACGTCGCGGTGCACGATGCCGCGCTCGTGCGCGTATTCCAGCGCCGACAGCAGCGCGCGCAGGATCTCGATGATCGCCGGCTCGTCCTTGCTCAGGTCGCGCTGCGTGAGGTCGCCGTTCGGCAGGTAGGCCATGCTGTAGTACATGCGCCCGTCGGCGGTGCGGCCCACGTCGTGGATGCCGACGATGTGCGGATGCGCGAGCCGGGCGATCGTGCGCGCCTCCTGCTCGAAGCGCAGCATGCTGGTCTCGTCGGCGAGCGCGTCGCGCTCCATCACCTTGACGCCGACCGGGCGGTCCAGCGATTCCTGCACCGCCAGATACACCGTCGCCATGCCGCCCTGGCCGAGCCGCTGGCGGATGCGGTAACCGGGCACGTCGGGGAACGGCGGAGTGCCCGCCGGAATCGGTGCGATCCGGTCGTTCGAGAGGATTGGACAGCCGAATTCCCGCATGGCGTCTGGGGCGTCGGGGGAGGGCGCCGAACGATGTCGCGGCCAGCATACGTCAGCGCGAGCCCGGCCGGAAGCGCGGTGCCGCACAGTTTCCGACGAACGTCGCAGGCGAGACGCCGAGCGCGAAATCGATCCGATCGAACGCGTCGCTACCTGCAACCGGCTATCGAATGCGGCCGATCCGTCGATCGAATCGAACTCAGGCCATCGCGGGTATCGGGGTGCGCGAGCGCAGCAAATAGTCCACCGATGCGCGCCCCGCTCCGAAGCAGAAGATCGTGAAGATCCCGATCGCCCAGTACTTGTGGTCGTTGATCGCGGCCGGGCACTCGAGCGTGAACAGCACCGGGTAGGAGATCACCGCCATCGCGTTCACCGCGAACAGGCCCAGCGCGGCCGCGCGCGTGAACAGGCCGGCGAACAGCAGGGTCGGGAACACGAGTTCGCCGAACGCGCCGACGTAAGCGGCCAGCGTCGGCGGCAGCACGGGCACGCTGTATTCGTCGTGGAACAATGCGAGTGTCGCGTTCCAGTCGTGGATCTTGATCAGGCCGGCGTGGAAGAACTGCCAGCCGACGTAGATCCGCAGGAACAGCAGCAGCGCCGATCCGGCCCAGGCCTGTACGGCGCCGTCGAAGCGCGACAGGGTGAGCCATTGATGCAGGTTTCGCAGTGCGGACATGGTTCGTACCTCGATTCTTGTTGTGACGGACGAAATTGGATGGATGCGATCGCGTTGCGAGGTGCAGCAATTACGGAGCTTGTGGCCGAACCAGCAACGACAGGTCCAGCCAGCGCGGCAGGGCCTTGGCGAAGTCGAATCCCCGCTGCTCCTCGAGCGCGGCTTCGATCGCCGCTTCCAGCGATTCGCCATCGCGCAATTTTTCCAATGCCGCGATCTCGCCGGCGCTGGAGCGCACGACCTCGGCGCGCCATAGCGGCCGCGCGACCAGCGCGATGTCGCCGCGCTCCAGCGATTCGGGCAGCGCGACGTCCGCGCCGGGCTGATGCGCGAGCCAGATCTGCGCGACCGGGAAACCCGAGTCCAGCCATGCGCAGGCCGGATGCAGCGCGAAACGCGCCGCGAGCAGTTCGTGCGGCAGCAGTCGCGCGATCTGGTGGCGGGAGACCGGAATCGCGTCGGCCGCGTAGTGCGCGCGGTGCACGATCCACTCCAGCGCGGCGACATCGCCCAGGTACGGCAATTCGCGGGTGTGCTCGAAATCGGTGACGAACGCCGCGAAATGCTCGCCGAAGCGGTTGAGGTCGCCGTTCGCGCTCGGGTGCGCGTGGCCGTAGACGCGCGCGAGCGCATCGAAGAATTCCTCGCCGACCAGCGCGCGCACGACCGGGAACGCGTTCGCGAGCGCCTTCTGCCAGGCCGCGAGCAGGTTGCCGCGATACAGCGAAATCAGATCGAGCGTGCACTCGCCGCGCAATTGCAGTGCGGGCAGCAACGCCGATGCGCGGCGTGCGTCGAACAACGCCGCAGCGAAATCCGATTGCAGGGCTTCAAGCGGCATCGGCGGCCTCCGCGAGGCAGCAGTCCATGCAGCGTCGAGCGCGCGCGGCTTCGTCGAGCAGCACGTCCAGCGCGGGCACGTCGGTGTCCCATTCGATCAGGGTCGGCACATCGCCGAAGCGGCGCAATGCACGGCAATACAGGCCCCACACGGCATCGCTGACGCGATCGCCGTGGTGATCTATGACCGCGAGATCAGTGACCAGATGCCCGGCAAGATGGATCTCGCCGACGTGTCCGATCGCAATGGCGTCAATGCAAGCTGCCGCATCGCTGCCGTGGTTGCACTGGTTGACGTAGAGGTTGTTGATGTCGAGCAGGATCCCGCAGCCGGTGCGCGAAGCCAGCTCATTGAGGAAATACGCCTCGTCGAATTCGTCGCTCGCGAAACGGAGGTAGGTCGAGATGTTCTCGACCAGCACGCGGCGCTGCAGCGCATCGTGCATCCGCGAAATGCGCTCGCACATCAGGCTCAATGCCTGTTCGGTCAGCGGCAACGGCAACAGGTCGTTGAGCGAACGGTCCGCGATCGCGCCCCAGCACAGGTGCTCGGAAACCAGGCACGGATCGATGCGCTTCACCAGTGCGGCAATCCGCTGCAAATGTTCTGGAGAAAAGCCGCGCGCGGAGCCGAGCCCGAGTCCTACGCCGTGCAGGCTGATCGGATAACGCTCGCGCAGGCGGGTGAGGACGTGCAGGTCGTAACCGCCGTCGCCCAGGTAATTCTCGGTGTGCGCTTCGAGCCAGCCGATGGGCGGCTTACGCGTGCGCAGCTCTTGGTAGTGCGGCGAGCGCAGGCCGATGCCGACGCCCAGCGACCGCGTTTGCAATGTGTCTTTCATGGACTGCTCCCCGTGTCCCGCACGACGGCCGTGGCCCATTCCACGGCCGTTCGCTACGTCGATGCTTCGGCTTACTTCTTCTTCATCATGCTGTCGCCGGCGGCGAGCTTGCCGCCGACTTTCGAGCAGGTGCCTTTGGCGACGAACTTGAAGTCCATCGGGCTGTTGTCGAGCTTGGACTGGCCCGCGCAGGCATGCGTGCCGGTGGTGGACGCGCAGTCGTTCTGGCCGGCCTTGGCGATGCCGAAGCACTTTTCCTGGTTCGAATGATCCGCCTCGGCGGCAAACGCGGTGCTGGAAACGGCGAACAGGCTGGCTGCCGCGGCGAGGATCATGGCGTGACGCGTATTCATCGTAAATCTCCTTAGGACAGTGATTGGAAGTTTGAGGTGGATAAACGCATCGCCCGGCTCGTGCCGCATCCATCGTCGCGGTCACGATTCCCCGGCGAGCAGGTGTTGGACGCGCCAATGTGAAATTCCTTACACACCCGGTGACGACGGCGCTCGCTGGCCTGGTTTGTAAGGATTCGCGGACTCGCGCGTCCAATCCGGCACATCGGCCACCGGATCGGAGAAAACACCGTGGAATCGGGCAAGACGCGCATCGTGATCGTCGGCGGGGGATTCGCCGGAGCCAATCTCACCCGCCTGTTGGACAAGGCAGGTCGCAGGATCGAGGTCACGCTGGTCTCGGAGGAGAGCTACACCACCTTCAATCCGATGCTCGCCGAAGTGGTCGGCGCGACCGTATTCCCGGAGCACGTCGTCGCGCCGCTGCGGCAAACGGTTGGTCGCGCGCGTTTCGTGATGGGCAAGGTCGAGGCCATCGATTTCCGCGAGCGCAAGGTCCGCTGCGACACGCTCAAGGGCGAGATCGAGCTGGGTTATGACGAACTCGTGCTCGCCTTCGGCAGCCGTGCGCGCGTGGATCTGATCCCGGGCATGGCCGAGCACGCGGTCGTGCTCAAGACCGTCGGCGATGCGATGCACATCCGCAACCTCGTGCTGCGCCGGCTCGCGCGGATCGAGCTGGAATCCGATCCGGGCCTGCGCCGCAGCCTCGGTCATTTCGTGGTGATCGGCGGCGGCTTTTCCGGTGTGGAAGTCGCCGGTGCGGTCGCCGACGCACTGCGCGAGCTGAGGCGCTTCTATCCGCGCGTGGAAGCGGGCGAACTCCAGGTCACGCTGTTGCAGAACGTCGAACGCCTGCTGATCGAGCTGCCCGCCGCGCTGGGCGCGGCTGCGGAGCGCTCGCTGCGCGCACGCGGCGTGGACGTGCGCACCATGACCGGCGCGAACGCGATCTCCGCGCGCGAGGTCCGCCTGAGCGACGGCCAGGTGCTTGCTGCCGCGACCACGATCTGCACGATCGGCACCATGCCCAACGCGCTGGCCGCGAGCTTGCGCGACATCGCCGTCGAGCGCGGACGCATCGCCTGCAACGACGACCTGTCCACGCGCGGCGCGGAGAACATCTGGGCGATCGGCGATTGCGCGCTGGTCCGGAACGGCGATGGCTTTGCGCCCCCGACCGCGCAGTTCGCGGTCGCGCAGGCGCGGCACCTCGCGAAGAACCTGATCGCGCGCTCTCGTGGAGGGTCGACGAAACCATTCGCCTACCGCGTGCGCGGGATGATGGCAACCGTGGGACATCTCAAGGGTGTCGCGAGCGTATTCGGCATCCGGCTCAGCGGACTGCCGGCCTGGCTGCTGTGGCGCGCCTATTACCTCAGCCAGGTGCCGACGCTGGGCCGCAAGCTGCGGATCTTTGTCGAGTGGACCTGGGGAATGTTCTTCCCGCCCGACCTGACCCATTTCCGATTCACCCGCAGCCACGAGGTGCTCGCAGACGAGCGCAACGGCGGCGGTATCCGTTCGTTGTCTGCGATTGACGCTTCCATCCCATCCTCACGTCTGTAAATCAGGAGTAACGCATGCAATTGAAGAACAGGACCGCGCTGGTCACCGGATCGACCAGCGGCATCGGCCTTGGAATCGCCCGCGCGTTCGCGAGCGAAGGTGCGAACGTGATCCTCAACGGCTTCGGCGATGCGTCCGAGATAGAGCGCCTGCGCGCAGGCCTGCAGCAGGAGTTCGGCGTCGCCGTACGCTACGACGGCGCCGACATGAGCAAACCCGAGGCGATCGAGGCGATGATGAAGCGCGCAATCGCGGAGTTCGGCTGCGTCGACATCCTCGTCAACAACGCCGGCGTCCAGAACGTCGCGCCGGTCGACGAGTTCCCGCCCGCGAAGTGGGACGCGATCCTCGCGATCAATCTCAGCTCCGCCTTCCATACCACCCGGTTGGCGTTGCCCGCGATGAAACAGCACGGCTTCGGTCGCGTCATCAATGTCGCTTCCGCGCACGCGCTGGTCGCATCAAAGTTCAAGAGCGCCTATGTCGCCGCCAAGCACGGCGTTGCGGGGCTGACCAAGACGGTGGCGCTGGAAGTCGCCGAGCACGGCATCACCGCGAACGCAATCTGCCCGGGATACGTGCTCACGCCGCTCGTCGAGAAGCAGATCCCCGACACGGCGAAGGCGCGCGGCATCACCGAGGAGCAGGTCGTGCGCGACGTGCTGCTTGCCGCGCAACCGACCAAGCAGTTCGTGACCGTGGAGCAGGTCGCCGCACTCGCAGTGTATCTCGCAAGCGATGCGGCTGCCTCGACCACGGGCGCAATCATCCCCATTGACGGCGGCTGGACCGCGCACTGAAAGGAGCTTTCTCCATGTCCGTAGCTGCGACAAAAATCTCCGTCACCCGACGTGCCACGCCGTCGGCGCGCAAGCCAGCCGCCGATCGGAAGCCGATCAACATCGCGCTGCAAGGCGGCGGCGCGCATGGCGCGTTCGCCTGGGGTGCACTCGACACCCTGCTCGCAGACGGGCGCATCGCGATCGAAGCGGTCAGCGCGACCAGCGCGGGCGCAATGAACGCAGTCGTGCTCGCCGATGCGCTCACCGACGGCGACCACGAGCACGCGCGCGAACGCCTGGCTGCGTTCTGGCGAGCGATCGCCGACGCCGGCAAGGTCTGGTCGCCGGTCAAACCGATCAACGACGTCTTCGGCCGCCCGTTGCCGGTCGAATCCTCGCCGTTCTACTGGATGTTCGACTCGATGATTCGGCTGTTCTCGCCGTACCAGCTCAATCCGCTCAACTTCAACCCGCTGCGCGACGTGCTCGAGAAGCACGTGGATTTCGAGAAGCTGCGCGCGACCGACGGCATCGGCGTGCACTTGTGCGCGACCAACGTCGAGACCGGCAAGGCGCGCATCTTCGGTCGCAAGGAGCTCACGCCAGACGCGGTGCTCGCCTCGGCCTGCCTGCCGTTCCTGTTCCAGACCATCGAGATCGAAGGCGAGCGCTACTGGGACGGCGGCTACATCGGCAACCCGGCGATCTTCCCGCTGATCTACGGCTCGAAGAGCTGCGACGTGGTGATCATCCACATCAACCCGATCATGCGCCGCGGCGTGCCCAGGACCGCGCCGGAGATCCTCAACCGAATCAACGAAATCAGCTTCAACTCCTCGCTGATGCGCGAGATGCGCGCGATCGCATTCGTGACCCGGCTGATCGACCAGGGCAGGGTCGAAGCGAGCGACATGAAGCACATGCTGATCCACTCGATCCGCGCCGACGAGGTGATGACCACGCATTCGGTCGCCTCCAAGCTCAACCCGGACTGGGACTTCCTCTGCCGGCTCAAGGGCAGCGGCGAGGCGACGGCGTCGCACTGGCTGCGCGACCACTACGGCGACATCGGCGCGCGTTCGTCGGTCGATCTGCAGACCGAGTTTCTTTGACTTCCACGAACCATTTCCGGAGACACTGCGTGAATCGCGAAGAAATCCTGTCCACGGCCTCGATGCCGGCCGCGAGCCCGGCCTATCCGCGCGGGCCCTACCGTTTCGTCGACCGCGAATACTTCATCGTCACCTACGAATCAGACCCTGCGGCGATCCGTGCTGCGCTGCCAGAGCCGCTGGAGCCCGATGGATCGAACACCGTGCTCTACGAATTCATCCGAATGCCCGATTCGAGCGGCTTCGGCGACTACACCGAGTCCGGCATCGTGATCCCGGCGCTGTATCGTGGCGAGCACGTCAACTTCACCGCGCAGATGTACCTCGACTGCGATCCGCCGATCGCCGCGGGCCGCGAGATCTGGGGCTTTCCGAAGAAACTCGCGAGCCCGAAGCTCGGCGTCGCGCACGACACCCTGACCGGTCGCCTGGAGTACGCGGGCCAGCCGGTTGCGATCGCGACCATGGCCTACAAGCATCGCGACCTGAACTATTGCCCCGAGCATCCCGATCACTGCGACTACCACGCGATCGAGGAGAAGCTCGGCAAGACCCAGGTCAACCTCAAGCTGATCCCCGACGTGGACGGCAACCACGCGATCGCGCAACTGGTCGCCTACAACCTCGCGAATGTCACGGTGAAGGGCGCGTGGACGAGCCCGGCGCGGCTGCACCTGATCCCGCACGCGAACGCGCCGGTCGCCGACTTTCCGGTGCGGCGTGTCGTTGAAGGCCGTCACTTCGTCGCCGATCTTACGCTGCCGTACGGCCGCGTCCTCCACGATTACCTGAAGCCATGAATGCCCGCGATGCGATCAATGCGGGCGTGATCCTCGCCATCGCCGGCAGCATGCTCGGCGCGGTCGCCGCCAGCCTGCGTCATGGGCCGACGGCGCAGGTCGAACGCGAGCGTTGCTACGGCATCGTCCGTGCGGGCGCCAACGATTGCGCGAACGGCGTGCATTCCTGCGCCGGGCAATCCGTCCTCGGTGCGGATTCGCGTGAGTGGGTGTACGTACCCAAGGGCACTTGCGGACGCATTGCGGGTGGCCGACTCGACGAGCATACGAGATGATCGACGCCGTCAAGACCCTGTTCGTCCGGCGCGAAGCGCAGCCGGCGCGCGTGCTGGCGGAAATCGCGCGCAGCCAGCGCGAGTCGGAAGTCTGGGTTGCGGCGGCGCAGGGGATCGTCATCGCAGTCGCCGCGCTGGCCTATGCGCTGACGCCGCGCGGATTCAGCCCGGATGCGCCGATCGCCGCTGCACCGCTGGGACTGGTCGCGCTCGCGCTGCTGGTCGCCTTGCGTGCATGGTTCGCGCGCAGCGGACAACTGACGCAGCCCGTGCTCGCCGCGTCGGTGATCGCGGAGATGGGCGTGCTGCTCGGCATCCTCTGGGGCTTTGCCGCGCAGTACGAGACCACGCTGCCGATCGCGCTGAAGAATTCGCTGTACGCGACGATCTTCGTGTTCATCGCGTTGCGTGCGCTGCGCTTCGAGCCGGTGTGGGTGTGGCTTTCCGGAATGACCGCAGCGATCGGCTGGAGTGCGCTGTCGTTTGCCGCCTGGAATGCCGCCGGCCCCGGCGGCCGCACCTGGGATGCGGTAACCGCCGCGAGCACGGGACGCATCCACGCCGGCGACGAGGCGATCCGCGTCGCCGCGATCGCCATCGTCACCGCACTGCTCGCGGTCGCGCTGTCGCGCGCACGACGCACGCTCACGCGCGCCGTCGCAGCCACTCAGTCGGCCGACGCCCTCTCGCGTTTCTTCGACAGCGAGGTCGCAGACACCATCACCGGCACCGATCTGCCGCCGATGGCGGGTCAGAGCGTGCAGCGGGACGCGACCGTGCTGTTCACCGACCTGCGCGGGTTCACCAAGGCATCGGCGACGCTGAACTCGGACGAATTGATCGCATTGATCGGCGATTACCAGAACATCGTCGTGCCGGTGGTGCGCACGCACGGCGGCAACATCGACAAGTTCATGGGCGACGGCATCCTCGCGAGTTTCGGCGCGGTACGTTCCTCGGACACCCACGCTGCCGACGCGCTGCGCTGCATTGCCGCGATCCAGGCCGCCGCGCATGCGTGGGCGGACCAGCGCAAGGAGCGTGGATTGCCTGCGCTCGGGATCGGCATCGGCGCCGCGCACGGCCCGCTGGTGTTCGGCGTGATCGGCGTGGAGAACCGGCTCGAATACACGGTAATCGGCGAGACGGTGAACCTTGCGGCCAAGCTCGAGAAGCACAACAAGACGGAAGCCGCGTCCGCGTGCGCTCTTGCGAGCCTGATCGTGCTCGCCCGATCGCAGGATCCGGCACTGGAACCGCACGGCTTCGAGTTGCGGCGCGCACGTGACGTGGCTGGTGTAGCCGAACCCGTCGACCTCGCGGTATGGGGTTCGCCATGAACGCGTCGAGGCGATTGGCTATCATGGGAGACATCACGTGGTGGCCGGCGCCGGCACCCCCGATCTTCCGAGGACTGTGCATGGCCAAGGCGACGACGCACGCGCCGCCCGATTTCAACCAGCTGGCCGAGCAGCGCAGCTACCTGTTGAAAATCGCGCGGCTGGAGCTGCGCGACGAGCACCTCGCCGAGGACATGGTCTCCGACGCGCTCACCCAGGCTTACGAGAACCGCGCCTCCTTCCGCGGCGATTGCTCGCTGCGCACCTGGCTCACGACGATCCTCAAGAACCGGATCGTCGATTTCCTGCGCAAGCAATGGCGCGAGCAGCCGCTGGAGCCGCAGCCGCCGAACGACGACGACTTCGATCCGCTGTTCGACTCCACCGGCCACTGGGCGCAGGTTCCGTCCGAAACACCCGGTCCGGAACAGCTGTGCCAGCAGAATGCCTTCCTCGAAGCGGTCAACCGCTGCGTTTCGATGTTGCCCAAGCGCCTCGCGCAGGTGTTCGTGCTGCGAGAGGTATTCGGAGTCGACACCAAGGAACTCTGCAAGGACCTCGACCTGAGCACGTCGAACGTCTGGGTACAACTGTATCGGGCGCGCGTGCAGTTGCGGATGTGCCTTGAGAAGCGCGGGTTCGCTCCGGAAGGCGTGATTGCATGAGCCATGCCGAGAAAAAGAAGGACGACGGCGCGATGATGATCACCTGCCGCCAGGCGTCCGTGCTGCTGTCCAAGCGCGAGGACATGCCGCTGGGCCGCCTGGATGCGATGAAACTCAAGCTGCATCTGGCCTTGTGCAAATACTGCCGCAACGTCGCGCGGCAGTTCGCGGGCATCCGGCTGGCGATGCGCAGGCTGCGCGATCGGGAGGAGTGAACGATCCGAGGCGGAGTGTCGGGACCGCGGAAACGAAAAACCCGCCTGGCGGCGGGTTGTTTCGGATGGATCTGCCCGAGGTGACGATCTGGTGCCCAGGAGAGGACTCGAACCTCCACGGTTTTACCCGCTAGTACCTGAAACTAGTGCGTCTACCAATTCCGCCACCTGGGCAGACGTCACAGAATCTCGGGAGCCGCGTAGAATAAAGATCGCGGCTCGCATTGTCAATTGAAACAACGATCTGGCGCGGCGTGCGTGTACCATGCGCGCATGAAGAAAAAACCCAACCGCGCCGCGCGCAAGGCCAGGAGCGGCGCGCTGCCGCCGTGGATGCCCGAGGGCATGGCTTCGCAGGGCAAGTCCAAGACGCCGCATGGACGTGCCGGGAAACCGGACGGCGCGAAATCACGCGGCCATGACCGCCGAGAAATCCCGAAGACTACGCCTCCGTTGTCGCGCGAAACGAAATCCTCGCCGGCGCCGCATTTCGTCGATCCGCACGCCGGCCGCGAAGCCGGCCGCTACGAGAAACCCATCGCGAGCCGCGAGGCGATCCTGTCGCTGCTCGCCGCGAGCAAGGGTCCGCAGACCGTCGAGCACGTCGCGCAGGCACTGGAGATCGCCGACGCCGAGCGCCTCGACGCGCTGGGCAAGCGCCTCACCGCGATGCAGCGCGACGGGCAGGTGATCGTGAACCGGCGCGGCGGCTACGCGGTCGCGCGCAAGCTCGACCTGATCGCGGGCACCGTGATCGCGAATCCTGAAGGTTTCGGCTTCCTGCGTCCCGAAGGCGGCGGCGACGACCTGTTCCTGCCGCCGAACGAGATGCGCAAGTCCATGCATGGCGACCGCGTGCTCGCGAGCGTCACCGGAATCGATTGGCGCGGCCGGCGCGAAGGTGCGATCGTCGAGGTGCTCGAACGTCGTCTGAGCCGCGTGATGGGCCGCTACACGCAGCGCAGCGGCATCGGTTACGTCGTGCCCGACGACAAGCGCGTGCTGCAGGACATCCTGATTCCACCGGGTGCGAACGAAGGCGCGCGCGACGGCCAACTCGTGGTTTGCGAGATCGTGCCGGGCGTGGAAGGCGAAGCGTCCAGGCGGCAGTTGTTCGGCCGCGTGCTGACCGTGCTCGGCGACAGGCTCACCGCCTCGCAAGCCGTCGAAGCCGCGATCCACAGCCACGGCATCCCCCACGAGTTTCCGCAGGCGGTGATCGCGGAAGCCGAAACGATTCCGCTGACGGTCGATGCGGGCGCTGCAGCGGGTCGTGCCGACATCCGCAAGATGCCGCTGGTCACGATCGACGGCGAGGATGCGAAGGATTTTGACGACGCGGTGTATTGCGAACCCAATCGCGAGGGTTTCCGTCTCGTCGTCGCGATCGCCGATGTGTCGGCTTACGTGAAGCCCGGCACGCCGCTCGACGATGAGGCGCAGTTGCGCGCGACTTCGGTGTATTTCCCGGGCTTCGTCGTGCCGATGCTGCCCGAGACGCTGTCGAACGGCATCTGCTCGTTGAAGCCCGAGGTCGATCGGCTGTGCTTCGTCTGCGACATGCAGATCGATCGCGCCGGCGAGGTGACGAAGTCACGGTTTTACGAAGCGGTGATGCGCTCGCACGCGCGCCTGACCTACACTGAGGTCTGGAACGCGATCGGCGAGGGCATACCCGAAGACGCCCAGGCGCAGGCTCGCGCGAAGATCGGCGCGCTGTTGCCGCATGTACAACGACTGCACCAGCTCTACGAAATCCTCGACAAGGCGCGCACGAAACGCGGCGCGATCGAGTTCGAGTCGGGCGAGACGCGCTTCGTGATCGGCGCGCAGGGCGAGGTCGTGCAGGCCGGGATGCTGGTGCGCAACGACGCGCACAAGCTGATCGAGGAGTGCATGATCGCCGCGAACGTGCAGGCGGCGGCGTTCCTGCACGCGCGCCGCATTCCCGCGCCGTACCGCATCCACGATCGGCCGCCGGAGAACAAGTACGCCGAGCTGCTCGAGTTCCTGATGGAGTTCGGGCTGAGCCTGCCCGCCTGGGGCCGCGTGCAGCCGCGCGATTTCACCGCGCTGCTGAAGAAGATCCGCGAGCGTCCGGACGCCGCGCTGCTCGAATCGGTGCTGCTGCGCTCGCAGAGTCTGGCCGTGTATTCGACCGACAACCACGGCCATTTCGGCCTCGCGCTCGAAGCCTACGCGCACTTCACCTCGCCGATCCGCCGCTATCCGGACCTGCTCGTGCACCGCGCGATCAAGCATGCGCTCGCGGGCGGAACCGCCGAGGATTTCGCGTACACGCCGCATGCGATGGAACACCTCGCGCTGGAATGCTCGGAGAAATCGCGTCGCGCCGACGAGGCGTCGCGCGAAGTCGACGAGCGCTACCGCGCCGCGTGGATGGAGCAGCACGTCGGCAGCACGTTCGACGGAGTGATCAGCGGGGTGACCTCGTTTGGCCTGTTCGTCGAACTCAGCGAATCCAAGGTCAACGGCCTGATCCACGTGACCCAGCTGCCGAACGACTATTACCACTTCGATCCGGTGCGAAAGACATTGGCCGGCGAGCGCCGCGGCGTCGAATACCGGCTCGGCGATCCGGTGCGCGTACTGGTGTTGCGCGCGAGCGTGGAGGACCGGCGCATCGATTTCCGGCTCGCCGATGCGGGCGACGGGTCGTCGGGCGCGAACACAGCGGGTGCAGCACCGAAGCAGACGCGAAAGACATCGGAGACGATCGCGATGCGGTCCGCGCGCAAGCCGGTTTTTGGCAAATCGAAAGGAAAACGTCGATGAGGGCAGGCCGATGAGCGCAGGACAATGGATCGCCGGCATCAACGCGGTCGCCGCGGCGCTCGCGCACGATCCCGACCACGTCAGCGAGGTGCTGCTCGAGGCCGGCGCGAAGAACGTACGCCTGACAGAAATCGAGGAACGCGCGCACCAGCTCGGCATCTCCGCGCGGCGCGTGCCGCTGCAGTCGCTCGACGGCATCGCGGGCGGGCTGCGCCACCAGGGGGTGATCGCGCGCTACGCGGGTGCGCGCAGCCTCGACGAGACCGAACTGCCGGCGCTGATCGAGACCGCGGGCACGCGCGCGCTGCTGCTCGTGCTGGACGGCGTGCAGGATCCGCACAACCTCGGCGCCTGCCTGCGCAGCGCCGCCGCGGCGGGCGTCACCGCGGTGGTGATCCCGAAGGACAAGTCCGCGCCGGTGAACGCGACCGTGCGCAAGACCTCGTCGGGCGCGGCCGATCGCGTGCCGGTCGTGCGCGTGACCAACCTCGCGCGTGCGCTGAAGACGATCCGCGACGCCGGCGTCTGGATCTACGGACTCGCGGGCGAGGAGGGAGGTTCGCTGTATGCGCTCGACCTGCATGGGCCGGTCGCGCTCGTGCTCGGCGGCGAAGCCGACGGTATGCGCCGGCTCACCCGCGAGAACTGCGACGCGCTCGCGCACATCCCGATGCCGGGTGTCGATGCGCAAGGCGGCGTGGAAAGCCTCAACGTTTCCGTCGCGGCCGGCGTCGCCCTGTTCGAAGCCGTCCGCCAGCGTGGAGCGAACCGATGAACCTGCAACTGCAATGGTGGGACTGGGTCGGCCTCGCCGGCACTGCAGTCATCCTGCTCGCGTTCTTCCTGCTGCAGGCCGGCAAGCTGCACGGACAACGCATCGTGTTCCAGCTGATGAACCTGCTCGGCGCGCTCGGCGTGCTGGTCTCGCTCTATGGCCGCTTCAACCTGTCGGTATTCCTGCTCGAAGGTGCGTGGGCGTTGATCAGTAGCTACGGCATCTGGCGCGGATTGCATGCCCGGAAATCCGTCTAGGAGTTCGCAGAAAAAAAATCGGGCCGGATGTTTCCGGCCCGACATGCAGATGAACGATTGATTGCTATCAGAATATGCCGAGCGCGCGGGTGTGTTCGATGCGCACCGCATCGAGCCGCGTGGGATCGATTAACAACGCCTGCAGGATCGTCGGCGCGATCTGCGTCGTGGACACCGGCAGGTTGATGGTGCGCTGTGCGAGGGACGGGAACGAGAACATCAGCGCGACGTTGGTGTCGTCGAGCGTGCCGCCGCCGTGTTCGGCGATCTTCTTCGAGCTGCCCGAGTAGATCACGCCGGCGTTGGGCTGGATGAACACGTTCGGAGCGCGCGCATAGGCCACCGGATCGCCGGACGTCGGATCGCCGTACGTGGCTGCGAGGCTGGCGCCGGAACTGATGCTGGTGGAGAACGCGGCTCCCGGCGGGAGCTGGTTGGCGTGCATCGCCGCAGCATGGCTCTGCAGCTGATAGACGACGTTCCCCACGTTCGACGAAGACTGGTTCTGCAGCCAGACCAGGCCGACGTCGTCGGTTTGCACGTGGCCATCGATTGAAAGCGTGGAGCCGCTGTTGGGATTGGTGAAGATCGACGGCGAATCCACGGTGGGATCCGCCGCCGCGACGTAACCGGCCGGATCCTGCACGCTGGTGTCGCCGCGACCGCCGCTTTCCATCGCGAGTTTGGCGACGTTCATCGGCGACTGCCCGTGCTTGGCGCTGATAACGATCAGCGTGGATTGCAGCAGGTTCTTCGCGTCGAGTTCGGCTGCGATCCGGCCGATGGACTGGTCCGTGTGCGCGAGCGCGTTGTTGAGGTTGGCGCTGGGCGTGCCGTTGGCGTCCGCGTAGCCGCCGACCGGCAGCTTCTGGCCGACGCTGATCGCCTGGAAGTTCATACCGAAGATCGTCGGCACGCCGACCACCGCGCTGCCGTCGGACTTCAGGCCGTCGATCTGGTTGATCACGGCCTTGACCTTGACGTCGTCGTAGGCTTCCACCGTCGGAATGCAGTTGGTGAAATCCTTGACCTTGCTCACCGGCAGCGAATTCGTGCCGTTGCACAGCGACAGCGCCGCGCTCAGGTTCACGCCGTTGACCGTGCCGCCGTTGACGATCAGCGAATTGATTTCCGGCGTGTACAGGTCGTCGACGCCATGACCCGAAGGGCCATTCACCAGATCGTAGGCCGGATGCTTGTCCGCCCACGCCGTGCGGCCACCAAACGACTTGATCACCTCGAACACGGTGTTGCTCTTCAGGAAGCTGTGCGGATACACCGGCACGCATTGTTCCGCCGAAATCTTCTGCATCGGCAGGTACGCGGGGTTGATGCCGCCGCTGAACAGTTTGCTTGAGTCGTAGTCCAGGCTTTCGTCATAGACGGCTTCGATGCCGGCGTTGCCGCTGCAGTTGCTGCCCGGAGCGTAGAGGGTACGGTCGTAGCTGTCGTCGTAATAGACGCCGGTCGTCTTCGGCGTGCCGCCGGTGACCATTGCCAGCAGGCCGGGGAAGGAATCCGAGGGCGTGGGCGTGCGGGCCTGCGTGTAGGTGACCGCTGTATAGGACAAGTGGGCGAGGTTGGAGGCCGGATTGTGCGCGATCCAGTTCGCCAGGTCGGCCTGGTGCATGCCGTCGATGCTGATCAGCAGCACGTGCCGGACGTTGTTGGGGCCGTTGAACTGCGCGAACGCCGCGCTGCCGGTTGACGCGACGCAGAGCGCTGTCGCCAGCGCCAAAGCATTCAGCTTGACCATGATCCGCTCCTTGGTGGGTTTTCCGAACCGTGGAGTCTGGATCGAGTGTGTGACGGCGGCTTGAATGCGCGGTGACAGAGCGGATGCAGCGAGAGCTAGCGGGAGCCCGCGTGCCCAGTGGCCGGTTCAGCCTGTCGGTATTCCTGCTCGAAGGTGCGTGGGCGTTGATCTGTGGCTACGGCATCTGGCGCGGTTTGGCGAAAGGCAACGCCGGCAAGCCAGCAGGCTGAATCGTGCCCGTCTGCCGGACTCCGGCTTGATGCAGGTCAGTGCGCCGACCACCGAACATGGCAGGCTGGAACCTGCGATCGGCCGTTTCGGGCCGGCGCAAGGAGGTCGGCCATGTCGTCCTTCATGGTTCTGGTATTGGTGCTTCTGGTGATCGCTACGGCAGTCAGCCTGGTCAGCGGGATCGTGTCGATGGGCATCGGAGGAAAGCTGGACGAGCGCAACAGCGAGCGGTTGATGATTGCTCGTGTCGTGCTGCAGGGAGCCGCATTGCTCGTCGTGGCGGCCTGGTTGTTCTTCAGGCACTGACTGGTCGGAGATGGCGAGAAACGGAGCCGGAGTCGATCATGCCGGCAGGGTCGCCTTCGGCTCTTTTTCGGAACGCGACTAGACCGGTTTCGACTCCGCGATGGACGGCGTGTCCGCCCAGCGCATCACTTGCGCGTGCAATTGCGGATAGTGGTCGAGATCGACCAGCCCGTAGTACGCGAGGTGATCCCACATCGAGATCGCATGGAACGTCAGGTAGGACGGTTTCCGCGGGAAAAGCCCGTGGTGCGCTTCCAGCCACGACAGGCCGTTGCGGATGGATCCGCGCATCTTGTCGAAACGGCGATGCGCCTGCGTGTCGATGCCGGTGCGCGCAGCGAGGATGAGTTCGGCTTCCGCGGCCATCACGCCGTTCATCACCGCCCGCGCATTCAGGACATCGGCATCCGTAGTCAGCACGCCGAAACGATCGGCCGCATCGTACTTGCGCGCGAGGTAGCCGGCGATATGGTCCGACTCGAACACGACCTGCTCGCCGTCCACGAGCGTCGGCACTTTCATCATCGGGTTCGGGCCGAACAGCGCCGGATCGCTGTCCGCGGCATTGCCGGCATCGATGAGCTCGACGTCGAGTTGCAAGGCCCGAAGCAGAATCCGGACCTTGCGCGCGAAGTGCGAGCGTGGCGTGTAGTAGAGCTTCATATCTGCATTGAAGCGATCACTCTTCGTCCGTTCCCTCGTTGATGCCCTCGAACAGGAACGTGGACAGGTAACGCTCGCCGGTGTCGGGCAGCATCGCGAGGATCGCGTCGCCGGGCTTGGCGAATTCGCGCGCGACCTGCAGCGCCGCGGCGAACGTGCCGCCCGAGGAAATGCCGCAGAAGATGCCTTCTTTGGTCGCCAGATCGCGCGCGGTGTCGCGGGCGAGTTCGTCGGTGACCGGCAGGTTGTGGTCGTACACGTTGCGGTCGAGCACGGACGGAACCAGGTTCGGCGTCCAGCCCTGGATCTTGTGCGGCGCCCAGTCCTTGCCGGCGAGCATCGAGGCGCCGGCCGGCTCGGTGGTGACGATCTTCGTTCCCGGGCGCGCGAGTTTGATCATCTGGCCCGCGCCGGTGAGCGTGCCGCCGGTGCCCCAGCCGGTGACGTACCAGTCCAGGCGCTTGCCGGCGAAGT
>CAYUXZ010000040.1:0-24233 GCA_964449135.1 uncultured Gammaproteobacteria bacterium | reverse complement strand
GCGCAGGTCTATCACGCCGCCGACATTCGAATCGTGCAGCAGTTCGGGGATCGCGTTCGACAGGCCGCCCGCGCCGACGTCGTGGATGCACAGGATGGGGTTGGCCTCGCCGAGCGCGACGCAACGGTCGATGACTTCCTGGCAGCGGCGTTCGAGCTCGGGGTTGTCGCGTTGCACCGAGGCGAAGTCGAGGTCCTCGGTGCTTTCGCCCGAAGCCACCGACGAGGCGGCGCCACCGCCGAGGCCGATCAGCATCGCCGGGCCGCCGAGCACGATCACCGCATCGCCGTCGGACAGCGATTTCTTCTGCACCAGCGAAGGCTCGACGGCACCGAGGCCGCCCGCAAGCATGATCGGCTTGTCGTAGCCGCGCACGAGCCCCGGCTCGCTCGTTTCAATCTCGAACGAACGGAAATAGCCGCACAGCGCGGGCCGGCCGAATTCGTTGTTGAACGCGGCCGCGCCCAGCGGGCCGTCGCGCATGATCTCGAACGCGCTGGCCATGCGCGGATTGAGCAGGCGCGGAGATTCCCAGGGCTGCGGCAGCGTCGGGATGCGCAGGTGCGAGACCGAGAAACCGGTGAGCCCCGCCTTGGGCTTGCCGCCGCGGCCGGTCGCACCTTCGTCGCGGATCTCGCCGCCCGCGCCGGTGGACGCGCCGGCGAACGGCGCGATCGCGGTCGGATGGTTGTGGGTTTCGACCTTGATGCAGAACGCGGTCGGCAGCAAAGGGCTCGCGCGATACACGCCATCTTCGCCCGGGCGGAAACGCTGCGCGGGCAAGCCTTCGATCACCGCCGCGTTGTCCTTGTACGCCGAGAGCGTGAGCTGCGGCGCCTCGGCGTGGGTGTTGCGGATCATCCTGAACAGCGACAGCGGCTGCGGCTCGCCTTCGATGCGGAAACCGGCATTGAAGATCTTGTGCCGGCAGTGCTCGGAGTTCGCCTGCGCGAACATCATCAACTCGGCGTCGGACGGGTCGCGCGCGAGTTCGTCGAAGCGCTTCTGAAGATAGGCGATCTCGTCCGCCGACAGCGCCAAACCGAGGCGTGCGTTCGCCGCGTCGAGTTGCACAGCCGGAATGCGTTCGAGCGCGCCACGCGGCGGCTCGGCAAACAGCTTTCCCGCATCGCGCAGGTCGCGCAGCAGCGACTGCGTCATCGGATCGTGCAGCGCGCGGGCCAGCGCGGGCCATTGCGTGGAAGCCGCATCGGGCAAGCCGACCACGTCCAGCCGCAGTCCACGCTCGACGCGATGCACCGGCAACCCGGCGCCGCGCAGGATCTCGGTGGCCTTGCTCGCCCACGGCGAAACCGTGCCCAGCCGCGGCACCACGAACACGCCTTGCGCGCCGACAGTCAGCGGCTGCGTCGCAGCGGATGCATCAAGGATGCGAGCGAGCGCCGCGCGATCGGGCTGCGCGCCGTGTTCTGCATCCACGAAGTACATCCACCATGCGCCGGCGATGCGGATGCCGGCGTGCAGGACGCGCAGGCTGTGTTCGAGACGGTCGCGGCGGAAAGGCGACAGGGCCGGCAGGCCCTCGAGGACGATCATGTCCGGGGAATCGCAGCTGGATCAGGACGCGCATTCTATCCCAAGCCGAATGCGCGCCGCCGAGCGCGAACTCGATCGGTCCGCGCGACGCAACGACGGGTCGTCAGCTGCTCGGCTGTGCGGCGAGCTTGTCGAGCCGGGCCTTCATCTCGTCGGGCGAGAGGTAGCCGCCGATCGCGGTGCCGTCGGCGGTGTAGATCGCCGGCGTACCGTCGAAGCCGAATCGGCGGCCGAGCTCGTAGTCCTGCGCGACCGGATTCTTGCAGGTCGTCTTCGGCACCGGCAGGCCCTTCTTGGCGTCGGTCAGCGCCTGCTGGCGGTTGGCCGCGCACCACACCGACACCGCCTTGTCGTAGGACTCGCTGGGAATGCCCGCACGCGGGAAGAACAGGTAATCCACCGCGATGCCGGCCTTGTTGTAGTCGGCGATCTGCGAATGCAGCTTGCGGCAGAACGCGCAATCCACGTCGGTGAACACGGTGACCGTGTACTTCGGGTGCTCGGGCGCAAACACGATCATCTGCGCGGCGCTCACGTTCTTGAGCAGCTCGTGGCGTTTTTCGGCGCGCGCGATTTCGGTGAGGTCCTTCTTGGTCGCGATCTCGACGATGTTGCCGACGAGCATGTACTTGCCGTCGTTGGTGAAATACACCGTCTGTCCGGAGGTGCTGACTTCGGTCATGCCGGCGATCGGCGCCACGCGGAGGGTTTCGATCTTCGCATCGGGCGCGAGCTTGGCCACCGCCTTGCGCACCTCGGCTTCGCCCGGGACGGCGGCGTGCGTCGCGGCGGCGGTGGTGGCCGTCTGCGCCGAGCACGCGGCCAGCGCCAGGCAACCGGCGGCGGCGAGCAGGAGTCGATCGAACGAACGTTTCATGCGGAGAGCCTCGGGAAACGGGGTAAGTCGGAACCTGTCCGACCGGCGGAATGGCTTCGAGTTCCCATTGTCGCACGCGCGCAAGCGGCGACACCGTGAAATCGCCCGCAACGCCGACCGATGCGCTCAGGTTTCCGACCGGCGGGCTTCGCGGCCTCAGGCGCGCGGGTGGTGGCGCTGGTGCAGGCGCTTGAGGCCTTCGGTCGCGACCAGCGTATAGACCTGGGTCGTCGAAAGGCTGGCGTGGCCGAGCAGCATCTGCAGCGCGCGCAGGTCGGCGCCGTGGTTGAGCAGGTGGGTCGCGAACGAATGCCTCAGGCCGTGCGGACTCACCAGCGCCGGATCCACGCCGGCGCGGGCGGCGAGCCGCTTGATCGTGCCCCAGAACTGCTGCCGGCTCAGCGCCGCGCCGCGCGGGCCCAGGAACAATGGCAGGCGCGGCAACTTGCCCGCGAATTTCGGCCGCGCCGTCGCCAGATAGCGTTCGAGCCAGTGCTGCGCTTCCTCGCCCAGCGGCACCAGCCGCTCCTTGCTGCCCTTGCCGGTCACCCGCACCACACCCTGGCGCAGGTTCAGTCCCGCCGCGGGAAGCGAAACCAGTTCGCTCACGCGCAAGCCGGTCGCGTACATCAGCTCGAGCATCGCGCGGTCGCGCAGGCCGATCGGATCGTCCGTGTCCGGCGAGGCAAGCAGCGCTTCGACCTGCGATTCGGACAGCGCCTTGGGCAACGAGCGGCCGAGCTTGGGTGCCTCGAGCAACGCCGCCGGATCGGTCGCGATCGCGCCGCGCCGGAGCAGCTGCGCGTAGAACGCGCGCAGCGCCGACAACAGCCGTGCGTTGCTGCGCGGCGCGTAGCCGAGCTTCGTGCGCTCGGCGAAGTAATCGAACAGCGCGCCGCGGTCGGCACGTTCGAGCGAGCCTCGGCGCGTGGCAAGCCAGCGCGCGAGTCCGTCCAGGTCGCGGCGATAGCTCGCGAGCGTCTGCCGCGCGACGCCCGATTCGGCCCACAGGCGTTCCAGGAACTGCGCAATCGCGGCGCGATCGGAGTCCGATGCCGACGGCAGGCTCTGCGCGTGGCGGCGGCGATCGGTGGGCGTGCTGCGGTTCATACGCGCAGCTTAGCGAGCACATCGCCTCACCGGCTATGCTTTGCGGATGGGAATTTCTTCCGAAACCTCCTCCGACACGACCAGCGTGGCTCCCGGCGCCACGCCCGCGCACCTGGGTTGGCGGCTGCTCGCGATCGTCTATGACCTTCTGCCGCTGATCGCGATCTGGTTCGCGACCAGCCTGGCCGTGTATCTCGCGCGCGGCCGGCACGAGGTACGGCCGGAAAGCCTCGCTGCACGACTGGAATTGCTGCTGCTGTGGGCCGTTACCGGCGCGTACTTCGTGGCATCGTGGTCGCGGATCGGCGCGACGCTGGGAATGCGCGCGTGGCGATTGAAGGTGCTCACGGCGGACGGACGCGCGCCGACGCTGCGCGCGCTGTGTCTGCGCTACACCGTCGCGACGGCCTCGCTGCTCGCGGTAGGCCTGGGCTTCGCGTGGTCCTTGATCGATGCCGAGCGCCGCGCCTGGCACGACCTCGCCAGCGGCACGCGCTTCGTGCGCATGGATCGCTGAAACTCAAACGCGCTTGCGGAAATACAGCAGCGACGCGCCCAGCACCAGCAGCGGCGGCGTCATGTGCGCGAGCCAGAGCGGCGCGCGGTAGATCGTCGCCAGGTTCTGCGTGAACCGCTGCAGCAGGAAGAAGGTCAGGCCGCAGACGATGCCGGCGAACAGCCGCTTGCCGAAACCACCGGTGCGCAACTGCCCGAACGCGAACGGCAGCACGGCCAGGCACAGCGCAAGCACGTTGAGCGGATAGAAGATGCGCGTCCAGTACGCGTTCTCGTAGGCGCCCGCGTCCACCGCGTTGCGGTGCATGTAGTCGATGTTCCGCCGCAGTTCGGCGGTGGACTGGTAGCGCGGATGCTGCACGCTCGCGAGCACGGTCTCCGGGCGCAGGGCGGTCTTCCATTCCATCTGCGGCGCGTGGGTTTCGGTCAGCGAGCGCGCGGCGAAATCCGTGCGCACGACGTCCTGCATGGTCCAGCGGTCGTCGCGGTAGATCGCCTTTTTCGCGCGGGTGATCGTCTGCACGTTGCCGTCGGGCGCGAACTGGAACAGCCGCACGTCGGCGAGCTCGACTTCTTCGCGCCCGGCGCGCAGGCGCTGCGCGCCCGCGCGCGCGTTGACGAACAGCTCGCCATCGCGCGCCCACAGCCCGAAACCCTGCGAGACCACGATGTCGCTGGACTTGGCCGAGATCGAGATCGCCTCGGCGGTCTGCTCGCCTTTCGGGCCCAGGGTTTCAGCGTTGACCATCATCAGCACGGTCACCGCCGCGAGCCCTCCGATCGCGCCCAGGCAGATGCGCGAACGCGATACGCCGGCGGCGCGCAGCGCGGTGAGTTCGGAAGTCGCCGCCAGCCCACCCAGGCCGAGCAGCCCGCCGATCAGCGCCGAGGTCGGATACAGCTCGTAGGCGCGGCGCGGGATCGTGCAGACGATGTACAGCACGACGTGGCCGATGCTGTACGCGCCCTTGCCGACATCGTCGAGCTGGGTCGCGAAATCGAGGATCGTCGCGAACGAGAGCAGCACCAGCCAGGTGATCGCGAGCGACGCGACCACCGCGCGCACGACCAGGCGGTCGTGCAACAGCGGCCGCCACGGCAGCAGGCGCGCGATCATGCGCGCACCACGCCCGGCGCGCGCAGCTCGCCGTCGCGCCGCAGCAGCCAGAGCGCAAGCGCGAGCAGCGGCAGGTGCAGCCACCACAGCCCCGCCCACGCAGACAGCTTGCCGGTCGCGAGCAGGCCGCGCCCTACCAGCATCAGCGCGGTGTAGAGCACGTAGATCGTGAGCGCCGTCATCAGCAGCCAGTAGCGCGGCTGGCGCGGCTCGGCGCGCGCCAGCGGGATCGCGAGGATCGCCAGCAGCAGCGCGGCGATCGGCGTCGCCACGCGCCAGTGCAGTTCCGAACGCGCATCGGGCTTGGCATTGCCGAGCAGCGAGAGCGTGCTGGCGCTGGTCGCGTCCTGCAGGGTGTTCGCCGCGGTTTCCGCGGGCAGGCGGATCTCGTTGCGCCGGAAATGCATCATCCGGTAGTCCTTCTGCCCGGGCACGCCTTCCACGCGCACGCCGTCGCTCAGGCGCAGGTAACGCTGGCCCGCATCAACGAACAGCAGGCCGTCGTGCGCGGTGACCACGTCCATCTTGCCGCGCCGGTCGGACTGGATGAACACGTTCTTCATCCGGCTGCCGTCGGGGCTGAGCCAGGTCACGTAGAGGATGCCCTGCCCGCCCGGCAGTTCGCGGAAACGGCCGGCCTCGAGGCCGGCGATCAGCAGCGAGCGGTTGGCCTCGGCGATCATCGCGCGCGCGAGGTGCTGCGACCACGGCCCGGCCCAGATCGAACTGACCGCGACCAGCGTGGCCGTCGGCAGCGCGACCCATAGCATCGGTCGCACCAGTTCGCGCGGGCCGCGGCCGACCGAGGCGAGCACCGCCATTTCCGAATCCCGATACATCCGGCCGATGCACAGCAGCAGGCCCAGGAACAACCCGAGCGGCAACACCAGCGGCAGCCAGCGCAGCACGCGCAGGCCCAGCTGCGAGAGCATCAGCGAAACCGGCACTTTGCCCGCCGCGATTTCCGCGAGCAGGTCGGCGACCACTGCGCCCATCGCGACGAACAGCAGCACCACGACCGTCGCGGCAACGGACTGGGCGAATTCGCGCAGCAGGTAGCGGTCAACCGTGAGCATCAAATCGAGGCGACATGAAAGGCTGGGGCGGCTTGGACTAAAATGGACGGATTCCGGTTGGCGTCGCGGGCCTCATCGAGGCCGGCCTAGCGTCGCCGGAAGGCCCGCATTCTACGGAACTTCGATTGATGACCCTGCAATTCGAGCTGAACCCCGCCGATCCGGCGACCGCCTCCGTTGACTGCCTCATCCTCGGCGTGTTCGCCGACGGCGCCCTGCCCGCGGCGAGCGAAGCGGCCGATCGCGCCAGCGGCGGCCGCTTGCGCGCACTCATCGCGCGCGGCGATGTCTCCGGCAAGACCGGACGCACCGCGCTTCTGCACGACCTGCCCGGCATCGCCGCGGTGCGCGTGCTGGTCGTCGGCCTCGGCGAATCGGCGAAGTTCGGCGTCGCCGCGTACCTGCGCGCAATCGGCGACGCGGTGCGCGCGCTCAGGACCGGCGCGAGCAAGTCGGCGCTGTGCGCGTTGACCGCGCTCGACGTGCCCGGCCGCGACGCGGCCTGGCGCACGCGCCAGGCCGCGATCGCCGCCGACCATGCGGCGTATCGCTACACGACGAACATCGCGCGCAAGCCCGATGCGGGACTGGAATCGCTGCAATTGAGCGCCGATGCGTCGCTGCGCGCCGCGCTCGACGCCGGCGCGGCCATCGCCGCGGGTATCGCCTTCACACGCGAACTCGGCAACCTGCCGCCGAACATCTGCAATCCGGCTTATCTCGCCGAGCGAGCGCGCGCGCTCTCGAATGAGATTCCGGGCGTGGGCTGCGAAGTACTCGAGCGCGCCGAGATGGAAAAACTCGGCATGGGCTCGCTGCTCGGCGTAGCGCGCGGCTCGGCGAACTCGCCGCGGCTGATCGTGCTGAAGCATTCGGGCGGCGGCGATGCGAAACCCTATGTGCTGGTCGGCAAGGGCGTCACCTTCGATTCGGGTGGCCTGAACCTCAAGGTACAAGGCGGCATCGAGGAGATGAAGTTCGACATGCTCGGCGCGGGCAGCGTGCTCGGCGCGTTCCGCGCCGCCGCGTCGCTGAAGCTGCCGATCAACCTGGTCTGCGTCGTCGCGGCGGTCGAGAACATGGCCGACGGCGACGCCTACCGTCCCAGCGACGTGCTGACCTCGATGTCGGGCAAGACCATCGAAGTGCTCAACACCGACGCCGAAGGCCGCCTGATCCTCTGCGACGCGCTGACCTACGCGCAGCGCTTCGAGCCGCAGGCGATCGTGGACGTGGCCACGCTCACCGGCGCCTGCGTGGTCGCGCTCGGCAAGATCACCTCAGGCCTGATGAGCAAGCACGACGACCTCGCGAACGAGCTGCTGGGCGCCGGCGAGAACGTCCATGACCGCGCCTGGCGCCTGCCGTTGTTCGACGAATACCAGACCCTGCTCGAATCGGCATTCGCGGACGTCGCCAACATCGGCGGCAAGTACGCCGGCGCGATCACCGCGGCCTCGTTCCTCGCGCGCTTCGCCGAAGGCCAGCGCTGGGCGCATCTGGACATCGCGGGCACGGCTTGGGAGGAGGGCAAGAAGGGCCTGGCCACGGGCCGGCCGGTCGGCCTGCTGTGCCAGTGGCTGCTCGATCGTGCCGCCTGATCGAGATGCCGCGCGCGGATTTCTACCTGATCGCCAAGCCGCGCTTCCGCGACGATCCGCTGCGTCTGGTCTGCGAACTCGCGCGCAAGGCGCACGATTCGGGCGCGTTCACGCTGATCCTCGCGCGCGACATGCCGCAGGCCGAGGCGCTCGACGATGCGCTCTGGGCTTTCGATCCGGACGCCTACATCCCGCACCAGATCGCAGGCAGCGACGAGGACGAGGATGAGGCGCCGGTACTGATCGCCGCGCCGGAAACCGATGCGCCCGGCCGCACGATGATCATCAACCTTCGCGACGCGGCGGTGACCCTGCCCTGCGAGCGCGTGCTCGAGGTCGTGCCATCAGACGAATCCGCGCGCGAGCCGCTGCGTGAACGCTGGAAGGAATACAAGGCGCGCGGTTTTGAAGTGAACAAACACGACATGTAAGGCGTCGAGATGGACAAGAGCTACGAACCGCAGAGCTTCGAGACCCGCTGGTACGCGCAGTGGGAAGCCAGCGGCTGCTTCAAGCCCACCGGCAAGGGAGTGCCCTACACGATCCTGCTGCCGCCGCCGAACGTCACCGGCACGCTGCACATGGGCCACGCGTTCCAGCACACGCTGATGGATTCGCTGATCCGCTACCAGCGCATGCGCGGCCGCGACACGCTCTGGCAGATGGGCACCGACCACGCCGGCATCGCGACCGAGATGGTGGTCGCGCGCAACATCGGCCGCGACGGACTCAAGCGCGATGAACTCGGCCGCGAGAAGTTCGTCGAAAAGGTCTGGGAGTGGAAACGCGAATCCGGCGACACCATCGCGCGGCAGATGCGCCGGCTCGGCACTTCGGGCGACTGGTCGCGCGAAGTGTTCACGATGGACGCGATGCCCTCGCAGGCGGTGATCGAGGCGTTCGTGAAGCTGCACGAGCAGGGCCTGATCTACCGCGGCCAGCGCTTGGTGAACTGGGATCCGGTGCTGAAGACTGCGATCTCCGATCTGGAAGTCGTCAGCGAGGAAGAGGACGGTTTCCTCTGGTCTATTTCGTATCCGCTCAGCGACGGCAGCGGCGCGCTCGTCGTCGCGACCACGCGCCCGGAGACGATGCTCGGCGACGTCGCGGTGATGGTGCATCCGGAAGACGAGCGTTATGCGCGCCTGATCGGCAAGACCGTCACCCTGCCGCTGACCGGACGCACGATCCCGGTCATCGCCGACGACTACGTCGATCGGGAGTTCGGTACCGGCGTGGTCAAGGTCACGCCGGCGCACGACTTCAACGACTATGCGGTCGGGCAGCGGCACAAGCTGCCGCTGATCAACATCTTCACGCTCGACGCGCAGGTCAACGAGAACGCGCCGGAGAAATATCGTGGCCTCGATCGTTTCGAGGCGCGCAAGGCCGTGCTCGCCGACCTCGAAGCGCAGGAACTGCTGGTCGAGACCAAGAAGCACAAGTTGCAGGTGCCGCGCGGCGACCGCACCGGCCAGATCATCGAGCCCTACCTGACCGACCAGTGGTTCGTGAAGATGGACGCGCTGGCGAAACGCGGACTTGAACTGGTCGAGAACGGCTCGGTGAAATTCGTGCCGCCGAACTGGATCAGCACCTACCGCCACTGGATGGAAAATATCCAGGACTGGTGCATCAGCCGCCAGCTCTGGTGGGGCCACCGCATTCCGGCGTGGTACGACGCGGCCGGCACCTGCTACGTCGGACACGACGAAGCCGAAGTGCGCGCCAAGCACGGCCTCGCCGCGGATGTCGCGCTCACGCAGGACAAGGACGTTCTGGAGACCTGGTTCTCCTCCGCGTTGTGGCCGTTCTCGACCATGGGCTGGCCCGACGAATCCGCGATGGACGCGCGCGGCTTCGACCGCTATGTGCCGTCGTCGGTGCTGGTCACCGGCTTCGACATCATCTTCTTCTGGGTCGCGCGCATGATCTTCATGACCGACCACTTCACCGACCGCGTGCCGTTCCGCGAGGTCTACATCACCGGCCTCGTGCGCGACGCGCACGGACAGAAGATGTCCAAGTCCAAGGGCAACGTGCTCGATCCGATCGACCTGATCGACGGCATTGCGCTCGAGGACCTCGTCGCCAAGCGCACGACCGGCCTGATGAAGCCGACCGACGCACCGAAGATCGAGAAGGCCACGCGCAAGGAATACCCCGACGGCATCCCCGCGTTCGGCGCCGACGCGCTGCGCTTCACCTTCGCCTCGCTGGCCACCCACGGTCGCGACATCAAGTTCGACCTGAACCGGTGCGAGGGCTACAAGAACTTCTGCAACAAGCTCTGGAATGCCGCGCGCTTCGTGCTGATGAACTGCGAAGGCTTCACCGCGAGCGGCGTGCCGCAGCCGAGCTCGGATTCCGAGCACTGGATCCTGCACAAGCTCCACCACGCGCTCTTGAACGTCGAGGACCACTACGCGGAATATCGCTTCGACCTCGTCGCTTCCGAACTGTACGAATTCACCTGGAACAACTACTGCGACTGGTTCGTCGAGTTCGCCAAGCCCGCACTGCAAGCCGGTGGCGCGAGCGCCGATGCGATGCGACGCACGATGCTGTTCACGCTCGAAGCATTGCTGCGAGCGTTGCATCCGCTGATCCCCTTCGTCACGGAGGAAATCTGGCAGCACGTCGCGCCAAAGCTCGGCCTTGCCGGGTCCTCGATCAGCGTTCAGTCCTATCCCGAGGCTTCCGCGATCGGCGGCGATGCGGCGACCGCCGCGCGGGTCGAGATTCTCAAAGGCGTCGTGATCCAGCTGCGCTCGATTCGCAGCCAGATGAATATCCCGCCGTCGAAGCAGGTTCCGCTGCTGGTCGAAGGGCCTGCGGACGACTCGGCTTTGATCCAAATCTGTGGGCAAGAAGCCAGTCTCAAGTTCCTCGCTCGACTCGAATCCGTCACCGCGATCCGGGAAGGCGATGCCCCCGCTTCGGCAATGGCTCCCTACTTCAACCTGAGACTGCACATCCCCCTCGCCGGCCTGATCGACCTCGACGCCGAGCGCGCGCGCCTTGCGAAGGAAATCGCGCGCGTAACCGACGAGATCTCCAGGAGCGAGAACAAGCTCGCGAAGTTCGGCGACAAGGCGCCGGCGGCGGTGGTCGAGCAGGAACGCACGCGGCTCGCGGACTGGTCGGCGCAGCGCGACGCGCTCCGCGCGCAGGCGCAGCGGCTTGCCGGCGTTTGAGGCTCACACCGAGCGTTGCGGAGAAGACAGCAGTTCCAGCCCCATCACGATCGCGTCTTCGCGGCCCTTGTGCGCGGGGTAGTAGTTGGTGCGGCGGCCGATCTCGTTGAAGCCTTCGGAGTGGTAGAGCGCGATCGCGACCGGATTGGAAGGGCGAACTTCGAGGAACACCTGCTGCACGCGGTGCCAGCGCGCGAGGTCGAGCAGGCGCCGCACCAGCAGGCGTCCGAGTCCGCGGCCCTGCTGTTCGATCGCCACGCAGACGTTGAGGATGTGCGCCTCGCCCGCGGCCGCGCTGAGTACGCCGTAGCCGAGCAGCCTCCCCGCCTCCTCCAGCACCCAGCATTCGTAGCCCGCGGCGAGGCAGTCGCGGAAGATGCCTTCGGTCCACGGAAATTCATAGGCGGCGTTCTCGATGCGCATCAGCGCAGGCAGGTCGCTCGCGTGCAGCGGACGCAGGCGTGGTAGCGGCGCAACGGCGGCGTTCATGCGTGACCCCGGCCGCGGCGCGCCGCGCGCAGGCGCGGCCACAGCGCGCGCTTGGCGGCGGGATCCGTGCGCAACTCGATCAACGACGGAATGCGCATCGCACGCGACCAGGCATCGGTATCGGTGCGCGCCGGATCGCGCGTCGCCGCACGAAGCAGCGCGCGCAGCAGCGGATCGGTCGCCGCGGATGCCATCGCTTGCGCTGCGTCAGCTCTCGCGCTGCGATACAGCGCGAATCCGAGCGCGTCGAGGCAGCGCCGCTGTTCGACAGTCCAGACCGCACTCATGACGCGCCCTGCTCCGGCGTGCGCCGGCGGAACAGCTTCTGCCACGCCCACATGACCGGCCCGGACAGCGCGTACAGGCCGGTGATGGCCAGCAACAGACGCGCCGGATAGATGTAGATCGCCGCGATGATCAGCACCACAACGAGCAGCAGCAGGAAAGGCACGCGCTCGTTCGCCGGCGAAGGATTGGCACGCCCGCCCTTGAAGCTCGCGTAACGCAGCCGGCTGACCATCAGCAGTCCCGCGCACACGGTGAGCACCAGCGCGACATAACGAAGTTGCTGACCCTTGTAGCCCAGGTCGGTCATCGTCCAGACGAAGGACATCATCAATCCCGCGGCGGCCGGGCTGGACAGGCCGATGAACCAGCGCTTGTCCACCACGCCGACCTGGGTGTTGAAACGCGCCAACCGCAGCGCCGCGCAGGCCGCGTACAGGAATGCCGCTGCCCAGCCGGCCTTGCCGATCGTCACGCTGTCGGCGCGCAACGTCGAAAGCGCCCAGTGGTACATCACCAGCGCCGGCGCCATGCCGAAGCTCACCAGGTCGGCGAGCGAGTCGTACTGCACGCCGAATTCGGTGCTGGTTCCGGTCAACCGCGCGATGCGGCCGTCCACGCCGTCGAACAATGCGGCGACGAACACCGCGATGCAGGCGTTCTCGAAATGCCCGCTCGCGGCGGCAAGGATCGCGTAAAAACCCGAAAACATCCCGCCGGTGGTCAGCAGGTTCGGCAACAGGTAGATCCCTCGCGATCGCGGTGGCGGTCGGTTGGCGTCTTCCACGGACTGGCCTCGGGCTGGCGGGAGTACTACAGTGTACCGTCAGCGGGAAAATCGTCACCGAGCCCTGCCGAAACGCCCCGGAGGTCCCATGCGCCACCCGAATCCGTCCCTCGCCACGCTGGCCGCGCTGGCCGGCGCTTTCGCGCTCGCAGCCTCCGCCGTCGCCACCGACGCGGTCTACAAGTGGAAGGACGCCAGCGGCCAGTCGCACTATTCGCAATCGCCGCCGCCCAGCGGCACGAAATATCAGACCATCACGCCAACCGGCGGGCCGGAGTCGTCGCGGGACGTTTCCGCAGCAACCGGCGCTCCGGCGTCGGGCAGCACCAGCCAGAAAACCGGCGTCTCGCGCACGTCCGACGAGGCGCGCGCGCTGCGCAAGAAGAATTGCGAAACCGCGCGCGCGAACCTGACCCTGCTCAACGCCAGTCCGAATGGCTACGCGGCCCCGACGCCCGCCACCGGTTCCGCCAACGCGAATGCGAGCGGTGGCCCGCAGGCGGTCGCGCGGCTCCCGCGTGAGCAAGAGCTCGCCCGCGCGAATTCGCAGATCGCCCAGTACTGCGGCGGCGACTGACCGCGACGGCCACACGATGCAAATGGACTGGCGCTGGGCGGCGATCCTGGCGGTCGCGCTGGGTGCGGGCCTGGCGTGGTGGCTGCAACCGACCGGCGACGACGCGCACATGCGCAAGCCCGACGCGAACGCGGCCGATGAACGCGGTTCGCACCACCACAAGCGCTCCGGCAGCGACGAGGGCCCGACCCTGTACCGCTGGGTGGACGACAACGGCGTGGACAACATCACCGACCATCCGCCGAAAGGCCGGCCCTACACCATCGTGCACATCGATCCGAACCGCAACATCCTGCACCTGTCGGAGCTGATCCCGGCGGCGCGCACCACCGCGAAACCGGCATCGTCCCCGCACTGATCCACGCCGCGCATCGCGCCGACGCGACCCACGACGCAACGCGCCCGCTACAATGCGCGCTCGCGTTCTTGTCCCATTTCCCCAATCCCCGGTTCCGAACCCATGCGCCTGTCGCAATTCCACCTGAGCACCACCCGCGAAACGCCCGCCGACGCGGAGATCGCCAGCCATCGGCTGATGCTGCGTGCGGGGCTCATCCGCAAGCTCGGAGCGGGGCTCTATACCTGGTCGCCGCTGGGTCTTCGCGTGATGCGCAAGGTCGAGGCGGTCGTGCGCGAGGAAATGGATCGCGCCGGCGCGCTCGAGCTGTCGATGCCCACCGTGCAGCCGCGCGAGCTCTGGGAGGAAACCGGGCGCTGGGAGAAGTTCGGCGGCCAGCTGCTGAAGATCCGCGATCGCAAGCAGGCCGAGTACTGCTACGCGCCCACCGCCGAGGAAGTCGTCACCGATTTCGCGCGCAACGAGCTGCGTTCGTACAAGCAGTTGCCGGTGAACCTCTACCAGATCCAGACCAAGTTCCGCGACGAGATCCGCCCGCGCTTCGGCATCATGCGCGCGCGCGAATTCCTGATGAAGGACGCGTACTCGTTCCACCTCACGCCCGAGGACATGGAACGCGAGTACCGCAACATGCACGCGGCCTATTCGCGCATCTTCACGCGGCTCGGGCTGAAATTCCGCGCGGTGCGCGCCGACAGCGGTGCGATCGGCGGCGATGCCTCGCAGGAATTCCACGTGCTCGCCGATTCGGGCGAGGACGCGATCGCGTTCTCGGACGGCTCCGATTACGCCGCGAACGTGGAGATGGCCACGGCGCTGGAACCCGGTCCGCGACCTGCCGCGGGCGAAGCGATGCGCCGGATCGACACGCCGACGCAGAAGACCTGCGAGGACGTCGCCGCGCTGATGGGCATCGCGCTCGCGCGCACGGTGAAGTCGGTCGCGATCGTCGGCGACGACGGCTTCGCGCTCGCGCTCGTGCGCGGCGATCACGTTGTCAACGAAATCAAGCTTGCCAAGCTCGCGGGACTTTCGAACTATCGCCTCGCGACCGAAGAGGAAATTCACGACCACCTCGGCAGCGAACCCGGCTTCCTCGGCCCGCTGAAACCCGCGAAGAAGATCGCGGTAATCGCCGACCGCGAGGTCGCGGCGATGTCCGATTTCGTGGTCGGCGCGAACGAGAAAGGCCTCCACATCGCCGGCGTGAACTGGGGTCGCGACCTGCCCGAGCCCGACGTCGTCGCCGACATCCGCAGCGTCGTCGAAGGCGATGTCTCGCCCGACGGAAAAGGGAAACTAGGCATCGCGCGAGGTATCGAAGTCGGCCACGTGTTCCAGCTCGGCCAGAAATACGCCGAGGCGATGAACGCGACCGTGCTCGACGACGCCGGCAAGCCACAAGTCATGTACATGGGCTGCTACGGCATCGGCGTGACGCGCATCGTCGGCGCGGCGATCGAGCAGAACTTCGACGACAACGGCATCATCTGGCCCGAGCCGATGGCGCCTTGGCGCGTCGCGGTGTGCATCATCAACCCGAAGAACAGCCCCGAGGTCTTTGCGGCCGCCGAAGCGTTGTATCAGGAGCTCAATACGGCAGGCATCGAAACGGCGCTCGACGACCGTGGCCTGCGTCCTGGCCCGATGTTCTCGGACATCGAACTGATCGGTATCCCGCACCGCGTGGTGGTTTCCGAGCGCGGCTTGGCGGCCGGCACGTTCGAATACCGCGCGCGCACCGCGACCGAATCCGAAGCGCTCGATCGCGCCATGCTGATGCGGCGCTTCGGCGTTACGAACTGAAAACCGCGCGCGGCGCCGCATGATTCGCGGCTTGGTCGCGACCGCAGCGATGGATTACCATCACCGCAGCACGCTCGATCCGCACCGATAACCACTTGCGTACAGGATTCCAGGCAATGACGATCAATCTCGATGGCCTTTCGTCCGGCGAACTCTCCGCGCTGATTTCCAGGGCGAACCAGCGCAAGAAGAAGCTCGACAAGCGCAAACCCGCCGCGGGCGTGCGCAAGCAGATCCTCGCGATCGCGAAAAAAGCCGGCTACACGATCGCCGAACTGTTCGGCACCGGCGCATCGAAACCCGCCGCGAAGCCCGCTGACGCCGCGCGGAAAAAAAGCGGTTCGAGCCTTGCCGGCAAGAAAGTCGCGCCGAAATACCGCAATCCCGCGAACGCCTCGCAGACCTGGGCCGGACGCGGCCAGCAGCCGAAGTGGCTCGCGGCGGAAATCGCCAAGGGCAAGAAACTCGCGGACTTCGCCATCAAGTAATCAACGGCTTGTTCCGACTCGTTTGCGAAACGCCGGCCCATGCCGGCGTTTTGTTTGACGCTTCGCTAAAGGTTTCTGCGGGCAGGAATCAGCAGATTCCCGAATAGCACCCCCGCGACCAGCGCGATGAGCACGCTCAGCACCGCGACCGCGGTGTTGAGCCCCAGGATCACGTCGCGCTCGAGCACGAACGTCAGGCTGCGGAAACTCACGCTGCCCGGCACCAGCAGGATGATCCCCGGCACCCGCACCAGTGCGCCCGGGCGGTTGCGCCAGCGCGCATACACGTTGCTGGCCGCGATCACCGCCATGCCGCCGAAGAACACGCCTGCGTCGTTGCCCAGTTCGGCACCTGCCCAGCGCGTGACGCCGTAGCCGAACATCGCCGAGGCCATCACCAGCGGGTAATCACGGCGATCGGCGCGGAACAGCACCGCGAACGCATACGAGCCGACCAGCAGCGCGACCGCCTCCACCCACGCCGGCGACTGGTCGTTGATCGCCTCATGCGGATGCCAGCCGAGCAGGCGCACGAACTGCATCGCCGCCAGCGTGCCGAAAGTCAGCTTGATCAGCACCGCAAGCGCGCCGCCGAAACGCGCGGTGCCCGAGACCAGGTGCTGGCTCGACAATTCCGCGACCGCGTTGGTCAGCATCATGCCCGGCATCAGCACGATGATCGACGCGATCACCACTGATTTCGTCGTCAGCGGCAGCCAGAACGTCGCGACGAACGCAGTGAGGAAGGTCGCGACCAGCGCCGCAATCGCCTCCTCGGCTTCCTGCACGCGCGGCCGGCGCAGGCCTGCCACGTGCAAAGCGCCGATCAGCAGGCCGATCACCGACGCGACGACGATGTCGCCCCAGCCCCGGCGCAGCAGTCCGGTCACCGACGCCGCCGACAAGCCGTAACTGAGGACTTCCAGCGCCCGCGCGCGCCATCCGGGCGGCTGGTCGAGCGCGCGCAGCGCCTGCAGGCCGCTGGCGATGTCGCGGCGACCGACCATCACCTCGTCGGCAATCGCATCGGCCGCGGCGAGCTTGCGCAGGTCGGTGCTGCCGGGTTCCAGGCGGATCACCTGCGTGCTGTCGAGCAGCGGCGAGTCGATCGCCGCATCCGAGAACGACAGGATGATGCCGGTCGGGTTCGACCACGCGCTGCAGCGCAGACCCAGTCGTCGCGCGACCACGCGCACCGCGCCTTCCAAGCGCTCGGCGGTGGTGCCATAGCCGTGCAGGCGCGTGGCCAGCTCGACCACGAAGCCGATCCGGTCGCGGTAGCTGGCCTGCGTGGGTTCCGCGTTCGTCGTCACGATGGATATCCGTTCATGCGCGGTCGCGCCATTGCCCGAGGCGCAACGATACCCGATGATCGGGCACTGACAGCGGACGGGTGTGGATCCGATGGTGCGGATCGGGCTGGGCGAAATCTTCTCGATCAGCAGCGCCGCGTGCTGGGCTGCGGGCGTGATCTTGTACCGGCGGCTCGGCGAATCGCTGCCGCCGCTGACCTTGAACTTCCTCAAGAACCTGCTGGTGATGGGCGCGCTGCTGCCCGTGATCGCGTGGTTGTACGCAGCGCATCCGCCGATCATGCCCGCGCAGCAGATTGCGATCGCGCTGGTCAGCGGGCTGCTCGGCCTGGCGGTCGCCGACACGCTCTACTTCGCCGCGCTCAACGAAATCGGCGCCGGGCGCATGGGCGTGATGGGCAATTTCTACAGCCCGTTCGTGCTGACCCTGTCGTTCGCGTTCCTCGGCGAACGCCTGAACCTCCTGCAGGGACTGGGCTTCGCGCTGGTGTCGGCGGGCGTGCTGCTGGTCGCGCGTCCCAGCGACGGCTGGCGCGGCGCGGACAACGCGGCACAACGGCGTGGCGCGCTGCTCGGGGTGGCCTCGATCGCGCTGATGGCGATCGGCATCGTGATGGTCAAGCCCGTGCTCGAACGGCAGCCTCTGCTGTGGGTCACCGGCCTGCGCATGGTCGGCGGACTGGGCGGCATGTTGGCCATCGCCGCGCTGCGCGGCCAGTCGGGACAACTGCTGCCTCGCCGAGGGCGCACGCACTGGCCTACACTGATCGCCGCCGCGGTGCTTGGACAGGGACTGGCGATGGTGCTGTGGCTGGCCGGCTACAAGTACACCAAGGCCTCGGTCGCCGCGGTCTTGAACGAAAGCGCGTCCGTGTTCATCCTGCTGTTCGCCGCACTGTGGCTGCGCGAACCGCTGACGCGGCGCGGCGGCATCGGGGTGACGCTGACGTTGAGCGGCGTGGTGTGCATGTTGACCCAGAGGAATTAGACGTTTCGATGAGTACCACGTTCGACAGCCCATCCGCCGACGGCGCGCGTCCGACGATCGAGCCCTCGCGCGACGCGCCCGACACGCTGCGCCTGGGCGGGTCGTGGACGCTGTCGCACGCGCCCGAACTCGAGGCGCTGGTGATGCGCGCCAGCAGCGCGCGCCACATCGACGCGACCGGCGTGCAGCGCATGGACTCGGCCGGCGCGATGCTGCTCAACCGCCTGCTCGCGCGGCTGTCGCTGCACAAGGACGCGCTGCGACTGAACGAGGCGCAGGGCGCGATGATGGCGCGTATCGACGAGATCAGCGCGCAACCAGTGCCGCACAAGCCCAACGAACTGGGCATCATCTCCTACCTCGGGCGCCTGGGTTTTTCGGTCGAGGACAGCCTCAAGGAAATCCTCGCGCTGATCGCGTTCGGCGGATTGACGCTGAGCGTGATGGCGAAAGTGATTACTCGTCCCGCGCGGCTGCGCGTCACCCCGACCGTGCACCACATGGAGAACGTCGGCCTGGACGCGGTGCCGCTGGTGATCCTGCTCTCGTTCCTGGTCGGCGCGGTGATCACCTTCCTCGGCGCGAACGTGCTCAAGGACTACGGCGCGCAGATCTTCGTGGTCGAGCTCAACAGCTACGCCTTCCTGCGCGAATTCGGCGTGCTGCTCACCGCGATCCTGCTCGCCGGCCGCACCGCGAGCGCATTCACGGCGCAGATCGGCGCGATGCAGAACCGCGAGGAGATCGACGCGATCCGCACGCTGGGCCTGGATCCGGTCGAGCTGCTGGTGGTCCCGCGCCTGCTCGCCATGCTGCTGATGATGCCGATCCTCACCTTCATCGCGATGGGCGCCGGCATCCTCGGCGGTGCAGTGGTGAGCTGGTGGGCGCTGGGCATCCCGCTCGACCTGTACTGGTCGCGCTTCAACGAGACGATCGAGCTGCGCCACTTTTGGGTCGGCATCCTCAAGGCGCCGATCTTCGCGACGGTGATCTCGCTGATCGGCTGCCTCGAAGGTTTCCAGACCCAGGGCACGGCGCAGTCGGTCGGCGAGCGCACGACCTCGGCGGTCGTGCAATGCATCTCGCTGGTGATCATCCTCGATGCGATCGCCGCGGTGTTCTTCATGGAGATCAAGCTGTGAGCGCGCAGGCGCAGGCGCGCCGCGCCGACGAACCGGGCAATCGCCCCGAGGTCGGCTCCGACGACGACCTCGCGATCCGCGTGCGCGGGCTGATGAACCAGTTCGGCGAGCAGGTCGTGCACAAGAACCTCGACCTCGACGTGCGCCGCGGCGAGATCCTCGGCGTGGTCGGCGGTTCGGGCACCGGCAAGTCGGTGCTGATGCGCTCGATCCTCGCGCTCAACCGTCCGCGCGCGGGCAAGATCAGCGTGTTCGGCGCCGACGCGCTCACCGACGACGACAAGATCCGCCACAAGATCGAGCTCAACAGCGGCGTGCTGTTCCAGGACGGCGCGCTGTTTTCCTCGCTGACCGTCGCCGAAAACGTCGCGCTGCCGCTGAAGGAACACCACAAAGGGATAGACGACGACCTGCGCGACCAGCTCGTGCGGCTGAAGATCCGCCTCGCCGGCCTGCCCGACAACGCCGCCGACAAGCTGCCCGCGCAGCTCTCCGGCGGAATGCGCAAACGCGCGGGCCTGGCGCGCGCGCTCGCGATGGATCCGGACCTGCTGTTCCTCGACGAACCCACCGCGGGCCTGGATCCGATCGGCGCGGCCGCGTTCGACCAGCTGATCCTCACCCTGCAGCAGTCGCTGGGCTTCACCGTGTTCCTGATCACCCACGACCTCGACACGCTGTACGCGATCTGCAACCGCGTCGCGGTGCTCGCCGACCGGCGCGTGCTGATTAACGCGCCGATCAAGCAGGTCGAACAGTTCGACCATCCGTGGGTGCAGGAATATTTCCACGGACCGCGCGGGCGCGCGGCGCAGCAATCGATGGAAACAGCATGACCGTGACGGCGACAGCAAACATTTTCAGCTACACCCAACGGATCGATTGACCGGTCCAGGAGAGGCAGATGGAAACCAAGGCCAACCACGTACTCATCGGCATGTTTACGCTCGCGCTGATCGCGACGATCCTGCTGTTCATCCTGTGGGCGTCGAAATACGCGACCAAGGATGCGTACCACGAGTACGACATCCTGTTCCGCGAGTCGGTGACCGGCCTGTCGGTCGGCGGCGTCGTGCAGTACAACGGCATCGAAGTCGGCAACGTGCGCGACCTGCACCTCTCGCCGAAAGACCCGAGCCAGGTGATCGCGCGCGTGCGGCTGAAGGCGAACACCCCGGTCAAGGTGGACACCGTGGCCAAGCTCGAATTGCAGGGCCTGGCGACCGGCATCTCGTTCATCCAGCTCTCGGGCGGAACGCCGAACAGCCCGCTGCTGTACACGCCCGACAACGACGACCAGCACGCGCCGACGATCGTCGCAACCGAATCGGGCTTCGCCAAGCTGCTCAATTCCTCCGAAGGCATCGCCAAGACCGCGACCGACGTGCTCGCGCACATCAACGCCATCCTCAGCGACGAAAACGTCCAGCACATCAGCAAGACGCTCGCAAACATCGACACGCTCAGCACGACCATCGCCGGCCAGCGCCAGGACATCGCCGCGCTGATCAAGTCCGCGCGCACGTCCATCGAGAAGCTCGACCGCACGATGGACAGCGCCGAGAAGACCATGGCCACGGTGAACGGCCAGTTCGGGCCGAAACTGCCGGGCATGATGGAACATCTCGACCGCACGCTCGCGCAGCTCGATTCGCTGAGCAGGAACGCCGACGCGACCCTCAAGTCCAACCGCGGCGCGATCGACAGCTTCGCGAACCAGGGCCTGGCGCAGCTCGGCCCGACCCTCGCGCAACTTCGGCAGACACTGCGCGAGATCAACCGCCTGACCGGACACTTGCAGGACAACCCCGCCGGCTTCCTGCTCGGCCACGAGAAACGACAGGAGTTCGAAGCCAAATGAGCAGCCCACGACTTCTCGCCGCGCTCGCGGCATTCGCACTCGCATTGACGACGGCCGGCTGCGGCGGGCTGATCGCGAAATCAACTCCGGTGAAGGTACTCATTCCGCAGGTGCACGTCGCGCCCGATCCGTCGTGGCCGCAGGTGAACTGGCAGCTCGCAATCGGGCGTGCGGACACCAGCGACGCGCTCGACACCCGCCGACTGCTGGTCAGCCCCACGCCGGGCGTGCTGCAGGTTTACAAGGGCGTGGAGTGGGACGATCCGCTGCCGGAAATCGTGCAGGACACCGTCGCCGAGGCGTTCCAGGACTCCGACCGGATCATCGCGGTCGGCCACATCACGTCCGGCTTGCACGCCGACTTCACCCTGCAGATGGACGTGCGCGACTTCCAGGCCGAATACCGCGACGCCGCGGGCCCGCCGGTGGTGGTGATCACGATCAACGCGCGGCTCGTGGATTTCTCCAGCAGCCGCGTCATCGCCAGCCGCACCTTCCGCGAAGCGATGCCCGCGCCCTCGGGCGCGACCGACGCGGTCGTGCGCACCTTCAACGACGCGTTCGCCGCACTCGTGCACGACATGGTCGGCTGGGCGCTGGTGAGCGGGCAGGAGGCCAGGGCGCGCGAGGCGGCGGAGAAGCACTGACACGCGGATCACGAAAGCCAATACGCCATGCGCAGACTGCTGCTCGCCACTCTCGTTGCATTGATCGCTTCCGGCGCAAGCGCCAAGGAATACGGGAATTACGATCCGCAGCGACTGCTCGCGACTTCGGAAACTCCGGCGGGAAAGAAATACGGTTTCGATATCGCGTATCTCGACCAGATCCTGAATGATCTGGCGACGCATGCGAAAAACTACCCGCCGCAGTTCGACACACCGGAGGACAAGCAACGCGCGACCCGCGACGTGGTGGCCTCGTCGAAATTGCTCGACATCCTGATTAATGCCCCGGCACCGAATCCGGAACTTCTTCTTCGAGCCGGCTTCCTCAACAGCCTGGGTCACAATCTCGACATTTCGGGCTCGGCTTCGAAGGCCGATTCGATCTTCAAGAAGCTGCTCGCCGCGACGCCGTCCGATCCGCGTGGCAATTACATGTACGGAAATTTCCTGGCCGGTTCGAACAGACCCAGGGAAGCGCTTCCGTACCTCGATAAGGCACTTTCAGTGGGCGTCGTCGATGCCGCCTATTCCATCGGCATGACTTACCTGACCCTCGGTGATAAGGAACATGCCTTGAAGAATTTCGAGGACTACAAGCGCCGAAGGCCGGGCGACGCGAACGTCGACAAGATCATCGAAGCCATTCGCAATGGGAAGGTCGAGTTCAAATACCAGCCTGGGCCGGCGAGCGAGACGACCAAAGGATCCGATGGAAGTAAATCGAATTGATCCGAAAAAGAGGGAAAGAGGTACGACAGGAATTAAGCGATCTGAATTTTCTCCCTTCCGATTAGGTTGATTGGATGCGTCGGAAGGTCAGATTGATCCTCCCATCGGTCACGCGCGCAGTCGTCGGCAACGCGTGCTGCCAATGCCGCTGCGTGACGCTGTCCATTGTCAGCAAGCTGCCGTGCGCGAGTTCGATCGCGAGCCGCCGCGTCGTGTCATCGCGACGGCGCAGCACGAATCGTCGCGCCGCGCCCAGGCTCAATGAAGCGATCTGCACGCGCGGATCGATCTCCGGCTCATTGTCCGCATGCCAACCCATGCGGTCGCGGCCGTCGCGGTAGAGGTTCGCGAGCGCGCCGTTGAAGTCCACGCCGAGTTCCGCGCGCAGGCGCTCGCGGATCGGACGCAGCGCATCCGGCCACGGCCGCGGTTCGAAGCGCGTACGCGAATAGGTATAGGCCGCGTCGGCGTCGCCGATCCAGCACGACAGCCGCGGCGAATCCACCATGCGGCCGAACAGGCGGATGCGGTGGCGTTCCCAAGCGATGCCTTCGCGCAGCGTCGCGAACAGGGCATCGGCATCGGCGCGTTCGAGCCACTGTGGCGCGTAGCGCACATCGGCGTCGGGCCCATCCAGTCGCTGCCAATCCATGCGCGACCGGCGCTCAGGCCGCTTCGCAATCCACCATCGCCTGGAGGATTTCGCCGAGTTCAAGCAGGCGCAGGTCGCTGCCCGGCGCGCCGACGAGTTGCAGGCCCATGCCTCTCGGCAGCGGCAGGCTGAGCGCGGGGCAGCCCGCGAGGCTCGCGAGCGCGGTGAAGTCGGCGAGGTTCGGCGGCTCGTCCGCGCCCGCATCGGGTGGCGGCGAAGGCACCGTCGGCAGCAGCAGCACGTCGATGTCCGCGAACAGCCGGCGCATGCGCACGACGTGCGCGTCGAGCATCCGGTCGGCGCGCGCGTAGTCGGCGGCCGACTTGCGCTTGGCGTAGTCGAGCATCTTCCATAACGCCGCGGTCGCACGCGCGAGTTCGTCGTGGTGCGCGGCGAGGATTTCCGCTTCCATTAGCAGCAGAGCGGCGCGGCGCGTCTGCGCGATCTCCATCGGCGCGAGTTCGAGCGCGACCGGACGCGTTTCGCCGAACGCCTGCGCGCAGCTTCGCATCGCGGAGTCGAACGCCTCCATCACCGACGCATCCGCCCCCAACGCTTGCAGATCCGAAACCACGCCCGCGCGCAGCGAGCCCGGCGCCCAGTCCGGCGGTGCGAGCGGCACGCGCCGGTCGCGCGAATTCGGATCGCCCGGATCGTGGCCGGCGAGCAGCGGCAGCATCAAAGCCGCGTCCTCGACGGTGCGCACCAGCAGTCCCGGCACGTCGGCGCGCCGCAGCGCGGGCGCGAGGCCGCGACAGGAAACTTCGCCGAAACCCGGCTTCATGCCGACGAGCCCGCAGAACGCCGCGGGAATCCGCACCGAACCCATCGTGTCCGAACCCAGCGCCGCGATCGCGTGGCCGGCGGCGATCGCGACCGCCGATCCCGCCGACGATCCGCCCGCGACCTTGCCCGCATGCACCGGATTGGCGACGTCGCCGAAATGCGCGTTGCGCCCGATCGTGCCCAGCGCGGCTTCGTCGAGGTTGGTCTTGCCGAGCAGCACCGCGCCTGCGCCGCGCAGGCGGTGCACGAC
>CAYUXZ010000039.1:0-24640 GCA_964449135.1 uncultured Gammaproteobacteria bacterium | reverse complement strand
CGTCTGGCCAACGGGGGTTTCGTCGGGGTTGGTTTTGCCGGGCAGCACCGCGCCTGCGCCGCGCAGGCGGTGCACGACGGGCGCATCGCGCGCCGCGGGAATCGTTTCGCGGCCACCGATGCCGATGCTGGTCGGCATCCCGGCGACATCGAAGTTGTCCTTGATCGCGACCGGCACACCGTCGAGGCGGCCCAGCGGCTGTCCGCTCGCGCGGCGCGCGTCGGATTCGCGCGCGGCGGCGAGCGCGCCTTGCGCGTCCACGTACGTCCACGCGCGCAGCGAGGCATCGCGTTCGATCGCGTCGAGGCAGCTTCGGGTCAGCGCTTCGCTGCTGCAGATTCCGCGCGCCAACGCGTGCAGCACGCGCGTCAGCGGCGCGAACCGCAGCTTGTCGATTTCCCCGGCGTCGGTCCCGGCCATGCACGCTTCCCTGTGACGTGCCCCTGTAGCCGCCATCATGGCAGATTTGCTGCGGACACTGGCAGGCCCAATAATTCGCGTATTCGGCAGGAGATTCCGATGAGCGACACCCCGCGCGATGTTATGGAATACGACGTTGTCGCCGTCGGCGCCGGGCCGCCGGGCCTCGCGTTCGCGATCCGGCTCAAGCAGCTCAAGCCCGAACTGTCGGTCTGCGTGATCGAGAAGGCTTCGACCGTCGGCGCGCAGATCCTTTCGGGCGCGGTGATCGAACCGCAGCCGCTCGACGAACTGCTGCCGGGCTGGCGCGACAACCCGCCGCCGATCTGCGTGCCCGCCCAGCGCGACGAGTTCTGGCTGTTGTCGAAGACCGGCCGCACCAAATTGCCGACGCCGCCGCAGATGCACAACAAGGGCAATTTCATCGTCTCGCTCGGCGCGCTCTGCGCGTGGCTCGCGCCGCAGGCCGAGGCACTGGGCGTGGAAATCTATCCGGGCTTCGCTGCTGCCAAAACGCTGTTCGACGCGGACAGCAAGGTGATGGGCGTGCGCATCGGCGACATGGGCGTGGCGAAGAACGGCACGCACAAGCCCGGCTACACGCAGGGCATCGACATCCATGCGAAGTTGACCGTGCTGTGCGAAGGCGCGCGCGGCAGCCTCACGAAACAACTGATCAAGAAGTTCGACCTCGACGCCGACAGCCAGCCGCAAAGCTATTCGATCGGCATCAAGGAACTCTGGCAGGTCAAGCCGGGCAACGCGCAGCCGGGGCTGATCGTGCACACGCTCGGTTGGCCGATGGATTCGAAAACCTATGGCGGCAGCTTCCTTTACCACCTCGACCAGGATCGCATCGCGCTGGGTTTCGTCGCGGGTCTGGACTACCACGATCCGATGTTCCAGCCCTACGAAGCCTTCCAGCAGTGGAAGAACCATCCGAGCGTGCAGCCGCTGCTCACCGACGGCGTGATCCTCAGCGCGGGCGCGCGCGCGATCGTCACCGGCGGTTACCAGGCGTTGCCGAAAGTCGAGATGCCCGGCGCGATCCTGATTGGCGACACGGCGGGCCTGCTCAACGTGCCCAAGATCAAGGGCGTGCACCAGGCGCTGCGTTCTGGGATGCTCGCGGCCGAGCACGCCGCGCAATCGCTGGACGCGAGCGGATTCGATGCGAAGCTGCGCGCTTCGCCCGCGATGGCGGAACTGAAAAAGGTCCGCAACATCAAGCCCGGTTTCAAGAAGGGGCTGTGGTTCGGCATGTTCAATGCAGGCATCGAGACCATGTTCGGCGGGCATACGCCGTGGACGCTGAAAGGCAAGAGCGACGCGGATTCGCTCGACAAGGTCGGCGAGCACGAGCAACCCAAGTACGACTACATGCAGCGCACGCTGCCGCCGCGCGATCGCCTCGCCGGCGTCTATTTCGCCGCGACCTCGCACGACGAGGACCAGCCGATCCACCTGCACGTCAGCGACACGAGCATCTGCATCGATCGCTGCGCGAAGGAGTTCGCCAACCCCTGCACGCGCTTCTGCCCCGCGGGCGTTTACGAGATCGTCGAGGACGCGGGCGGCAAGCGCCTGCAGATCAATGCCGCCAACTGCGTGCACTGCAAGACCTGCGACATCAAGGACCCGTACCGGATCATCGACTGGGTGACACCGGAGGGCGGCTCCGGCCCGAATTACCAGAACCTATGAAGCATATGCGCACCCGCACGATTGCGTTCTGGACCCTGTTGTTCGCGGGATTCGGCGGCAGTGCGTTGTGGGCAAGCACGCATTCGACATGGGTGCAGGCGCGTATGTTCGGGCCGGAACCGCGAATACCTCCCGATGCTTTGGGTATTTCATTTCTTGCTGAGCAGCAGGAACAACTCCTTTACCGAATTGACGATGTCAGTGGTCAGAAATTCGAAGACCGATGCAAGAGCGGCAAGTACCTGATTGCGTACGTACGCGAAGGAATCTTCTTGAATACCAGCGGCGAAATCATCGTGGACGGGAATCGTCTTCAGGTGAACGCTTATCACCAGCGGGCCGGCAACGAAACGGTGATTCGAACGCCTTTTGCGCAGGAACAAGTCCTTTCCCGCGGACAACTCGATGAGATGTGGGAAGCAGTCGAACGCTTGCGTCCGCCGAGTCCGCACGATCTCCCGCCCGCAGTCGACGCCCCGGAACCGTTTCATCCTCCTTTTTCTCCTTGTATTGATTGCGTAACGATGACGCTGGCGGTCTGCAAGAACGGTTCGCTATGGGCCATCGATTCGCATGAGTCGGGTGCCGACGATCCTGGATATGGCTTGTCTCGAATTTTTCACAGATACCTCGTGAGCGCAGACAGATATCCGGCCAGTGGTGCATCGGTCCAATCAAGCACTACCCAAGAACCGCAGCAGAATCTCCACTACTAGATGCGCACGCTAGGCTTGCTCGGCGGAATGAGCTGGGAGTCGACGGTTCCCTACTACCACCTGATCAACGAATGCATCCGTGAACGCCTCGGCGGCCTGCATTCGGCGAGGCTTGTGCTGTACAGCGTGGACTTCGCACAGATCGAGGCGCTGCAGATGAGCGGCGACTGGGACACCGCCGGCACGGTGCTCGCCGATGCGTGCGCGGCGCTGGAACGCGCGGGCGCGGAAGGTCTGGTGATCTGCACGAACACGATGCACAAGGTCGCACCCGCGATCGAATCGCGCGTGGCGATCCCGATCCTGCATATCGCCGATGCGACCGCGAGCCGCGTGCTCGCCGATGGCATCTCGCGCATCGGCCTGCTCGGCACGCGCTTCACGATGGAACAGGATTTCTATTGCGGCCGCCTCGCGCAGCACGGCCTCGAAGTGCTCGTCCCCGACGCCGCGGGCCGCGAGCGGGTGCATCGCATCATTTACGAGGAGCTGTGCCTGGGCACGATCCGCGAGGAATCGCGCGCAATCTACCGCGAGGTGATGCGCGATCTCGTCGCGCGCGGCGCGCAAGGCATCATCTTGGGTTGCACCGAGATCGGCCTGCTGGTCGGCGCTTCCGACACATCGGTGCCGACGTTCGACACCACCGCGATCCATGCGCAGTCCGCGGCCGACTGGGCGCTCGGGGATGATGCAATCAGCGAGCGACCCGGATGAGGGTGATGCCGTTCATGGTTCGACGAGCTCACCACGAACGGCATTGATTCGATCGCTAGGGCAAATCGAACACCAGCGCCTCGCATTCGGATTCCGCGCGCAGTCGCAGTCCGCGCTGCGCGGTGATTCCTGCGCCGTCTCCTGATTCGAGCAGGGTGTCGTCGTCGAGTCGCAGCGCGCCGCGCACGACCTGCACCCAGGCGCGCCGGCCTTCGCCCAGCGCGAGCGCGGCGGATTCGCCGGGCGCGAGCACGGTCGCGTATACGCGCGTGTCCTGGCGGATGGTCAGCGAACCTTCGGCGCCGTCGGGCGATACCACCAGCCGCAACGCGCCGCGCCGCGCATCCACCGGATAATTCTTCTGCGCATAGCTGGGCGCGACGTTGAGCCGGTCCGGCTGGATCCAGATCTGCAGGAAATGCACGGGCGCGTCCTGCGAGGCGTTGAACTCGCTGTGCTGGATGCCGTTGCCCGCACTCATGCGCTGCACGTCGCCCGGCCGGATCACCGAGCCGTTGCCGAGGCTGTCGCGGTGCTGCAATCCGCCGTCGATCACGTAGGAGATGATCTCCATGTTTGCGTGCGAGTGCGGTGCAAAGCCGCCGCCGGGCGCGACGCGGTCCTCGTTGATGACGCGCAGCGGACCGAAGCCCATCCATTGCGGGTCGTGGTAGTCGGAGAACGAGAACGTGTGCCGGCTGTCGAGCCAACCCAACCTCGCATGGCCGCGTTCGTGCGAGCGACGTAGCAGGATCATGCGCGCGTCACTTGGCCTGCGGCTTGGGCGCGGTGGCTTCCATCGTGACGTGGATGGTCACCTCGTCGCTGGAGTTCGGCACGTACTTGCTCACGCCGAAGTCGCTGCGCTTGATCGTGGTGACCGCGTCCACGCCCACGCCGGGGACGTTCTTGAACGGATAGATGCCGATCTTGTTGATCGTCACGTCGAAGGTCGCCGGCTTGGTGACGCCGTGGATGGTCAGGTCGCCGGCGACCGCGAGCTTGTCCTTGCCGGTGCTGGTCACCGAGGTGCTCTGGAAGGTCGCGAGCGGAAACTTGGCCGCGTCGAAGAAGCTTTCACCGACGAGTTCCTTGTCGAGCGACGGCACGCCGACGGTGATGCTTGCAATCGGGACATGCACCTGGATGCTCGACCTGGTCGGATCCTTGGCGTCGAACAGGAAGTCGCCCTCGACCTGGTTCAGGCGTCCGGTGATGTGCGAGAAACCCATGTGCGTGTAGGTGTATTCGACCTGGGTGTGGTTCGGATCGATCGTGTACGGGTCGGCTGCCAGCGCGGCGCCGGGCGCCAACGCGAACATGGCCGCCAGCGCGAGCGGGGACTTGGAACGGATCATGGCTGTTCTCCGTGATGGATGGTTCGATGCGGATGATTCGGGGTGGCGGCTGAATCGCGCCTCACTCGATGCGGCAGGCTTCGTCGAAGGACAACCGCGGCGAGCGCGGGAACAGCACCTTCGGATCGGGATCGCCGTAGCCGAGCGCGACGAGGAAGTTGGACCGGACCTGCGTGCCCGCGAAGAACTCGGCATCCACCTTCGCGTTGTCGAAGCCCGACATCGGCCCGCAGTCCAGTCCGAGCGAGCGAGCGGCGAGGATGAAATAGCCGCCCTGCAAGGTCGCATTGCGGAACGCGGTGGTTTCGATCAGCTTCTCGTTACCCTCGAACCACGATTTCGCGTCGGTGTGCGGGAACAGATAGGGCAGTTTTTCGTAGAAGGCATAGTCGGTCGCGATGATCGCGCACACCGGCGCCTTCATCGTCTTGGCGCGGTTGCCGTCGCTGAGCGCGGGTTCGAGCCTGCGTTTGGCTGCGTCGGATTTCACGAAGACGATCCGCGCGGGCGAGGAGTTCGCGCTGGTCGGCGCCCATTTCATCAACTCGTACAAATCATGCAGCTGCGCGTCGCTGACCGGTTGGTCGCGCCAGGCGTTCTGGGTGCGCGCCGTGCGGAAGAGCTGGTCGAGCGCGGCATCGGAGAGGATCGGGTTGGACATGGATTCGGGCCGGAGTTGAACTTGGACGACAGTGTAGTGGCGGATTTTCGCGATACCATCCCCCGGCCTTCATGACGATCCTTCTCAGGAGTGGAACGACGCCGCATGACACCGACGCCGTCCATCTGGGTGCTCAGCGACGGCCGTGCGGGCCACGAGCGGCAATCGCTGGCGCTGGCCAGCGCGCTGACCCGCGAGGAGCCGCGCGTATGGAGGCTGCAGGCGCGTGCGCCGTGGCGCTTGTTCGCGCCGCGAAAACTGCCCGGCGCCGCGCGTGCGTTCGGCGCGGAATTCGCGGACGCGCTGCGGCATCCGCCGGAACTCGCGATCGGCTGCGGCCGGCAGATGGCGCTCGCGACGCGGCTGGCGCGCGCGGCCGGCGCGCGCGTGGTGCAGATCCTCGATCCGCGACTCGATCCCCGCCATTGGGACGCGGTCGTCGTGCCCGAGCACGACGCGCTGCGCGGCCCGAACGTGATCACCCTGGTCGGCAGCCTGCACGAGGTCGATGCGGACTCGCTGGCCGCTGCGCGCGCGAAGTTCCCGCACTTCGGAACGCTCGCGTCACCGCGCACGCTGCTGCTGCTCGGCGGTCCGGTTGCGGACGCGCCGCTCGATCCAGCCTGGTGGCAACGCACAGCCGATCGGTTGCGCGCGGTCCATCGCCGCGAAGGCGGGAGCGTCTCGATCTGCGCCTCTCCGCGCACGCCGGTCTGGCTGTGCGAAGCTGCGCGGCGCGATCTTGCCGACCCATCCGGTGCGCGCTGGTTCGGCGCGGGCGATGGCGAGAATCCCTACGCGGGCTTGCTGGCCTGGGCCGAACGCATCGTCGTCTCGCCCGATTCGATCAACATGGTCTCGGAAGCCGTGGCGACGAACGCGTCGGTGCTGGTCGCAGGCCCCGAGATCGCACGCGGGCGACATGCGCAATTCCTCCGCGCCCTGCAGCGGAATGGGCGCGTACAAGCACTGGATGGCGCGAGCGAAACGAATGGAACGGCGCAACCCCTGATCGAGTTGCCGCGCGTCGCGGAGGCGTTGCGTTCCCTACTCGCTCTTTGAGCGCGAGGAAAAATCCAGACCTTGGGCGAGGCATGCGGCACGGATCGCGTTGCGCGCCGTATCGATTTCCGCGTCGAGGAGCGCAATCCGCGGACGCCGATCGAGCGTGCAATCCAGCGAGCGCCGCAGCAGAGTCGCATGCGCGTCGGCCAGTGCGACCGCCTGTTCCGGCGACAGTACGCCGCATTCGCCCAGCGCAGCGACCAGTTCGCCGCTCGCGCGCGGCCGCAGGAGCGCGGGCTGCGCATGCGCGTGGGCGAGCACGAGAAACTGCAACAGGAATTCCAGGTCGACCAGGCCGCCCTCGCCCTGCTTGAGGTCGAAGCGTTCGCCGCGGCTGCGATCGAGCTCGGCGCGCATGCGCTGCCGCATCGCGATCACATCGCTGCGCAAGGCCTCGAGGTCGCGCGGTTGCGAGAGCACCCCTGCGCGGATCGTCTCGAAGCGCGCGATCGTCGCCGGCGATCCGGCGATGCCTCGCGCGCGGACCAACGCCTGTTTTTCCCAGGTCCACGCCCGGCCGCGCTGGTATTCGGCGAAGCCGTCCACGCTCGCGACCAGCAGGCCTTTCGCGCCGTCGGGCCGCAACCGCACATCGACCTCGTAGAGGCTGCCCGCCGGCGTCGCGGTCGCGAGCAGGCTCACGAGCTTCTGTGCGAGCCGCGCGTGCCGGCGCGCATCGTCGGCAACTTCGGCGTCGGCGTGCAGGAACACCAGATCCAGATCGGAGACGAATCCGAGTTCTTCCCCGCCGATGCTGCCGTATCCGATCGCGGCGAAACCGTCGTCGCCCTCGCGGCCGACCGCGCGGCGCGCAAGCACCAGAACGGCCGCGAGCACGGTTTCGGCGAGCCAGGCGAGCTGGCGCGCCGCGTCAACCGCGGCGACGCGCTGCTTGAGCAACGCCAGGCCGATCCGGAATCCCGCGCCCTGGCGGAATTCTGCGAGCGCTTGCAGTCCGGCTTCGACGTCGTCGGCCGGAACCGCCGCCAGCGCGCGTGCGCATTCGACCGCGAGGCTTGCGCGCGTCGGGGCGGCGCTCTCCACGCGCACATCGAGCAGTTCGTCGAGCAGCAGCGGGTGCGCGGCGATGCGTTCCGAGAGCAATGCGCTGCGCGTGCCGACTTCGACCAGCCGAGAGAGGGCAGCGGGCTGTTCGTCCAGCAGCGCGAGATAGCTGCCGCGCCGCGCGATCGCCTGCAGCAGCGCGATCAGTCGTGGCAGCGCGATGTCGGCCGCATCGGAATCGGCAGCTTCGCGCAGCAGGCGCGGCAGCACGCGGTCGAGGCGCCCACGCGCGCGCGATGACAGGCCGCGCACCGCAGGCGAGCGCGCGAAGTCGCGCAGCGCCGTGTCGTGCGCGTCGGCGCGCGCGTAACCCGCATCGACCAGGCACTGCGCCGCACCGCCGTCGGGCAGCGCGAGCCAGTAGTCGTCAAGCGCGCCGTCGTGCAGCGAGGTCGGCGCCGCGCCGCGCCGGCGCGCGGCGAGCAGGCGCTCGAATTCCGCCGACACGAGAGCACGCTGCGCATCGAGATCGACGCGTAACGCAGCGATGTCCGAATAACCCAGTCCCGCCGCGATGCGCTGCTGCGTCTGCGCATCATCGGGCAACGTGTGCGTCTGCTGGTCGGCGAACATCTGCACACGGTTTTCGATGCGGCGCAGGAAGCGGTACGCGTCCGCGAGCATCGCCGCGGTCGGCACAGCGAGATGGCCCGCGTCGGCGAGCGCATCCAGCGCCGCCAGCAGCGAACGCGTGCGCAGCGCGGGTTCGCGCCCGCCGCGGATCAGTTGCAGCGCCTGCACGAGGAACTCGATCTCGCGGATGCCGCCGGGTCCGAGCTTGAGGTGACCGGACAATTCCTGACGCTCGTCCGCGGCGATCGCCGCCTTCATTTCGCGCAGGCCGTCGAGCGCGGTGTAATCGAGGTAACGGCGATAGACGAACGGACGCAGCGTCGCGAGCAGGCGCTCGCCCGCTTTGAGGTCGCCGGCGACCGGCCGCGCCTTGATCCATGCGTAGCGCTCCCAGTCGCGTCCCTCGCTCTGGTAGTACTGTTCCATCGCGTCGAACGAGAGCGCCAGCCGGCCGCTGCTTCCGAACGGCCGCAACCGCATGTCCACGCGATAGCAGAAACCGTCGGGCGTGACTTCGTCGAGCAACGCGATCAGGCGCTGGCCGATGCGCGCGTAATACGCGTCGGCGTCGAGCGGCCGCGCGCCGTCGCTGATCCCGCCTTTTTCGTAGGCGAAGACCAGATCTACGTCGGAGGAGAAATTGAGTTCGCCGCCGCCGAGCTTGCCCAGGCCGAACACGACGAGCCGCTGCGCACGGCCGGCGGCATCACGGATCGCGCCGTGGCTGGCTTCAACTTGCTCCTCGACCGCGGCGAGCGCGGTTTCGATGGTCGCGTCCGCGAGTGCGCTCGCGCCGGCCAGCGTCTGCTCGACTGAGTCTATGCCCTCGACGTCGCGCCAGATCAAGCGCAACGAGCCGAGCTTGCGCCAGCGCCGCAGCAGCACGGGCCAGGCAGCCGGCATCGCAGGATCCAGTGCCGGCAGGGACGGCATCACGCCGTCGAGCACGGCGGCCGCATCGGGTTGATCGCGCAGGACGCCGTAAGCGAAATCGCTGGCGATCAGCACGCGCTCAAGCGCGGCGCGCGGCAAATACGCAACATTCGGCGCGAGCACGTCGAGCCGGTGCGCAAGCAAGCGCTGGATCGGATCGGACGACGCATCGTTCATTCGCGCATTGTTTCACGCATCCACGATCACGCGCAGTTCGCCAAATCCGCGCCTGCCGCTTCCGGCGTCCTGCCTCCGCGGCATTCGTGCATCCATGCACGAAAAAACAAACCCGCAGCGACGTGAATCGCTGCGGGTCTGGATCCTCTCCCCGGTATTCGTCCGCTCGGCGGGCTTCCCCGTCCACGCCGAATCGTGGCGCAGCATACGCAGGCGAGTCGTGAAACGCGCGCTGCATCGCAGCAAGGCGCTGTCAGCCGATGAGCGCGGTTGCCAGGCCGAGGAACAGTCCCATGCTGAGCACATCGGTGACCGTGCTCAGGAAGATGCCCGCCGCGGTCGCGGGGTCCGCGCCGAAGCGCTTGAGGAGCAGCGGAATTACCGCGCCGGCCATGCCCGCGAGCGAGCAACTCACGGTCATCGCGACCACGATCGCGCCGGCCAGGCTCATCGCGGGCTCGTGGCGCGCGGCCGCGATCCAGTACATCGCACCACCGGCGAGCACGCCGGACACGAAACCGTTGAGGAAACCCAGCCAGCCTTCCTTGAGCACCATCGGCCAGGCGCCGTCCTTGTGCAGTTCGCCGAGCGTCACGCCGCGCAGCACGACGGCGAGCGACTGGTTGCCGAGGTTGCCGCACTGGCCCGACATCACCGGCAGGAAGATCGCGAGCACGACGATGCGGTTGATCGAGGACTGGAACACGCTGACCACGCCCGCGGAAATTGCGACCGTGAGCAGGTTCACGAGCAGCCACGGATTGCGGAACGCGAAACTGCGCGCCCACGGCGTAGCCAGCCGCTCTTCTTTCTCGACACCGACGATCGCGCCTGCCTGCGCGGAAATCGCGAACGCCTGTTGCTCGAACAGCGAGGCGCCTTTCACGAGCCCGAGCAGGCGACCATCGGCTTCGCAAACCGGATAGATCGGGTAGTGGCGGGTGACGACCTCGTGCATCGCGTCCACCAGCGTCGCCGCCGGTTTCAGGAAAAACGGATCACGCACCATCACCTCGGCGAGCTTCTGCTCGCGCGCGCCGAACACCAGCTCGCGGAACGCGACCACGCCGCGCAGGAATCCTTCCGCGTCGGCGACGAAGACGTAGATCACCATGCGCCGCTGGATGACCTCGCGCAACGCTTCGATCGCTTCGCCGACGGTCATGTCCGGCGGGAACACCGCGGGCGCGGATTCGAGCAACCGACCGACCGAACCTTCGGGATAGTCGAAACCGAGCAGCAGGTCGTGGCCGATGTCGAAGCGTTCGATCGACGTGCGCCGCGCGGGATCGAAACGCTCGAGGACCTTGTGCGCCTGTTCGGGCGTGAGCTGTTGCAGCGCATCGGCGATCGTGTCGTCGCTCGCATCGCGCAGTTGCCTGGCGACGGACTTGCTGTCGAGTTCGCGCAGCTCGTGATCGGTATGCCGCATCGTGGGCTCCTTGCCGAGCGGAACGATACCGCAAATGCCGTGCCGCGGGCTCAGCCGGCGGAAGACGTCGCCTCCTTCGGCATCGCGATCCTGCGCGCGCGCAAGATCGCGGCAGCGGCGGTTTCGCCGGATTCGCAACCGCCTTCCATGAAGCCCTGGGTATCGAAGGCGCAGTGCTCGCCGGCGAAGAACAGATGATCGACCGGCTCGCCGATCGCGCCACGCAGGCTCGTCCAGTCGCCAGGGCCGAAACAGGCGTAACTGCCCTGCGCCCAGCGATGCGTCGGCCAGTGCATGCGCACCTCGCGCATGCCCTCGCGCGCCTGCGCGATGCTCGGGAAGATCGTATCGAGCTGGCGCACCGCTTCGTCGGCCTGCGCCTTCAGCGTGCCCTGCCCGATCTCGAGGCCGTGCTGCCCGCCGACGAAGTTCACGAGGATGCCATGCGTGCCGGGCTGCGCGCGCGTCGCCTCCCATGTGGTCTGGAACGGCAGGTCGGCGTAGGTGCTGCCGTTCGCCTGCTGCTCACGCCACACGCGGCGCTGGAAACCGATCATCAGTTTCGCGTTCGTGCCGTAACGCAATTCGCGGATCGCGCGCAGCTTGTCCGCGGGCAGCGGCACATCGAGTTCCACCTCGCGCAGCGTGGTGAACGGAATCGCAAGCAGCACCATGGGCGCGCGCAGTTCGCGCGAGGCCGCTCCCGTGCGCACCGACACCACGTAGGTTCCGTTCGCTTCGCGACGGAGCGCTTCCAGCACCGTGTCGGTTTCGATCGCGTCGCTGAGCTTCGTCGCAAGTGCGCGCGGGATGCGATCGTTTCCGCCGCGCACGTGATACCGCTCGTCGCTTTCGCCGAACACGCGGAACCGGTCCGGTTTCGTGCCAATGAAGGTGAGTAGGTTCAGCGCGGACTGCTGCTCGCAGGCCAGACCCATTTCGGTCGTGTAGGCGACATCAAGCAGCGTGCGCAGTCCGCCGCGTACGTCGTTGCGGTCGAACCACTGCGCGATCGACAGCGCATCGAGCGCCTGCGCGTTGCGCGGCGTCGTGTAGGTGATGTCGCCGTCGCCCAGCGTCGCCAGGTCGCGCTCGATCGCAGCCGCGACCGGCACGAAGGCGCGGATGATCTCGGTCTCCGGCCAGCGACGCCGATCGGCCCACCACACGTCCACATCGGCGAGCGGATCGTCGCCCTTCAGGTCGTCGAGCTCAAGCCCGAGCTCTCCCGCGAGCCCGCGCAGCCGCACGTGTCCGCTATCGATCAGTTCGCCACCGAGTTCCACGACCTGCGCCTCCGGAAAGAATCCGCGCAGGCTCAACATGCGTCCGCCGACGCGACCACCGGCTTCGATCACGCGCACGCGCACGCCGGCCTGGCGCAACCGCCACGCGGCGGTCAGTCCGGCGATGCCCGCGCCGACGACCACGACCTCGTCTTGATCCGTCGGCGCCAGCAACGCGCGCGATTTATCGGCGCAGCCGGCGAGCGCGAGCGCCGCACCCGCACCGCACGCATCGCGCAGGAAACGTCGCCGCGCGATATCCATCCGCACTTCGTGCGCGCGATCTATGACCTCATCCAGCGGGGCACGCGAATGCAACGAGCACCGCGCGATTCGCGCCGCGCGCTGCAAGGCATCGAACAAGGGCGTGCGTGCCATCGATCGCTTCAGAATCCCCAAGGTCCATCCGTTCCAACGACAATCGCCAAACCAGCCGGCCTCGCAATTCCCCGTGCGATGCGCTTGACACATGTCAAAGCGGCATTTCCGGAGTCGGCAGGTATCATAGGCACACCTCGAACCGCCCGTGGTCCATGCGCATCTTCCTCACGCTCCTGTTTTGCTGCTGCATCGCGACTGCATGGTGCAAGGGCCCCGAAATCGGCAAGCCCGCGCCCGCGATCCACGCGCAAACGCTGGACGGCGGCGAGTTCGACCAGTCCGCGTTCGCGGGCAAGGTCGTGGTCGTGCATTTCTGGGCGACCTGGTGCGAGCCCTGCCGCACCGAGATGCCCGCGCTGGATGCGTTCTACCGCGCGCACCGTTCTGAAGGGCTGGCGGTGATCGCGATCAGCCTGGACACGCACGACGACCTCGGCAAGGTGAAAACCGTGATGCGCGCTTTCGATTTTCCGGCGGCGCTGCTCGAACACGCGAACATCAAGGGCTATGGCCGCATCTGGCGCGTGCCGCTGACCTTCGTGATCGATCGCCGCGGCGTGTTGCGCCGCGACGGCTTCAAGGCGACTCCATCGCTGGATGCGGCCGCGCTCGAGCGCGACGTGTTGCCGCTGCTGCGCGGGCAGTAAGCGTCGCGCGGTCAGAACGAATAACGCAATCCCAGCGACGCGGTCCAGCGCGGCGCGAGCTGGAAGCCGTTGGCACGTTGGTACAGCGGCAATTGCACGAAACCGTAGGCGTGCAGGTGCGCGTTGATCTGCGCGGTGACGCCGGGGCTGAGATCCACCAGGCTGCCGCCGCTGTTCGCGACATCCGCCTGCGCGCCCGAATCGCGGCGCACCACGCGCGCGTTGACCTGCAACTGCGGCGTGAATGCCGGATCCGCCATGTAACGCAGGCCCGCATTGAGGTTCAGCGACGCGCCACTACGGAAGTCGTCGCGCGAATCCAGCGCGATCTGCGCGAGTCCCTGCGCGAACCAGTCGAAGTCCTGGTTGATCGCGCCGAACATGTACGCGCCCAGCAGCAGGTCGGTGGTGCCGCTGCCGTCCTGCAGGGCGCGATCGAGCGGCTGCCCGGCCTGCGGTCCGCTCGCGAACACGTCGCCGTGGCGACCGATCGGCAATTTCAGTCCGAACTGGATGCCCGTGTCGTGTTGCGGCGCGAATCCCTGGTAGCGCAACAGCACGCGCGCATCGCCGATGCCGCGCGTGTGCGACGACGAGACGGCGGTATCGCCCTCCGCGATGGTCCGGTGCGAACGATCGATCCACGGCAATTGCAGATTGACGCCCCAATCCGCGTTCGGACTCCAGTCGAGGCCGAGCGTCGTGTAACGGTTGATCGTGTCCAGCTCGATCTCGCGATCGGCCGGCAGGCCTATGCGGTCGCGATCCACGCGGCCGGTTCCGCTGCGAAGCTGCGACTGGTCAAGGTAGTCGTAGCGCAGGTCCAGGCGGAATCCGGACGAGGCCGCGAATCCCTGGCTGTCCCAGTCGGAACTGAGCGTGCAACCGCAGGATGAGCACGCGAGGGCGGAAACCGGCAGCGCGGCGAGCGCGCCGGCGAAGCAGACGAAACGCAGGTGCATGGACTCCTCAAAAATGCGGGCGACGCGGTGCGCGACATCGGCAGCCTGGCTGGCTGTCGCAATCAACACCAGCCTCGCATGTGCAAAGTATAACTTTCTTGTCGCGCAGCCGCTGAGTGCAAGCCATAAAGACAACGCCCGCACAAGGCGGGCGCTGCATGCGAGCTTGGATTTATCGCAAGATCAGCGATGCGGTGGCCCGTGATGACGCCAGCCGTCGCGATCGTTCCAGGTGCTGTGGTCACGCCAAGCGTCGTGATCCTGGCCGTGCCAGCCGCCATGATCCCAGCCGCGATGCCGCCAGTCGTCGCGGTCCCAGCCGTGACGGTAACCACCGCCGTAGTAACTCACGTTGTAGTACGAGCTCGGATAGTAGTAGCCGTAGTCGTACGGATAGTCGTCGTAGTAGTACGAGTACGAGGGATAGTCGTAGTAGGCGTAATACGACGGCGCGGGTTCGTAGTAGTACCCGGCCGGTGCGTAGTAGTAGCGCGCGGGCGGATAGTAGTAGTGCGGGTGCGGGCGCGAGGCGTTGACCAACGCCTTCAGCGCCAGCCCCGCCAGCGCGTAGTTGAAGTAATCGTGGTCGTGGTCGTGGTCGTGGCCATAGTACGTGTGCGACGGGAGACCGTGCCAGCCGGCCGCGCTCGCCGTCGACGCCAGACCCATGACTGCCGCGCACGACAAGGCCAGCGCGGCGCTGTTGGCCAGCTTGCTCCGGAACATGTGCAACCCCCTGTATGCGCGTGCCATGCGCAACATCATCGTGTGCGCGCGGGTCTGAACCGACGATAAGCGCAACCTGAATACGCGGGCCTACGCGCAAGCGGCGGGCCGTCGTCAATGCGCAGCCGGGTCGCTGCCTGTGGAGCGATACGGAATCCCGATCTTCGCCATCACCGTCTTGAAGCGCGGATCGTCGCGGATCGGGTCGAAGATCGGGCTCCAGATCTGCTGGGCCATGCCTTCGCCCTTGCCCGACAGATTTTCCAGCGTGCTCAGGGCGCCCTCACGATCGCCGAGCAGGATCCGCCAGCGCGCCGCTTCGATACCGACCATGTTGACGGTTGCCAGCACCCGCAATGCTTCCGCGCGGTGAGCAGGATCGGCCACGCCGCGCACCAGCGTCGCATAGGTGGCCGGGTCGCGGCCGGCCAGTGGCGCGAACGCACGCCCCTGCACTTCCGCCTCGGCGTACTCCTTGCACTCGAGGGCGCGGACCAGCGCTACGCCACGCGCGAATTTCGAGTCGGGCGCAGCGGCGAGGGTGCGGTCCAGTTGCGCCTTCGCTGCGGCGCAGCCGCGCAGGATCTTCAACTCCTGCGCGTGCACGCCGCCAATCACGCCCGAATAGGGATCGAGCGCGTTGGCACGCTCGATCACCGGCAGCGCCTGCCCGAAATTTCCGGTGTCGTGCAGGAATTGTGCGTACTGGTCGAGCACCTCGGCATCGCCTGGCGCCAGTTCCACGGCCCGGCGGAACTCGCGTTCCGCATCTGGCCACTGCCAGCGTTCGGCATGGAGGATGCCGAGCGCGACGTACGCGTTGGCGATGTTCGGATCCAGCTCCAGCGCGCGCTGCACCGCGTCCTCCGCCGCCGGTATCGTGCTGCCGTCGGTATCCAGGCGCCAGTTGTGGACCAGTACCTGTGCCTGCGCCAACGCCGCCCACGCCTGCGCGTAGTTCGGGTCAGCCGTCACCGCCTGCTGGAAGGTGTCGGCTGCATCGCGCAGACTGCGCGCGGCGAGCAGGGTCAGCCCGCGCAGGTACAGTTCGTGCGCGCGTGGATTGTTGGTTCCCGCCTTCGCAGCGGATGTTGTTCCGCCGAGTTGCGCCTGCAGCTTGTCCGCGATCGCCTTGGAGATCTCGTCCTCGACCGCGAAGATGTCGGTGAGTTTGCGGTCGTATTTCTGCGACCACAGGTGGTATCCGCTGCGCGCGTCGATGAGTTGCGCGGTGACCCGCACTGCGTCGCCTTCGCTTTGCACGCTGCCTTCTAGCACTGTCGCGACGCCGAGTGTTTCGCCGACCTGGCGCAGGTCCTGCGCCTTGCCCTTGAACGCGAACGCCGAGGTGCGCGCGGCGACTTTCAGGTCTGGAATTTGCGCGAGCGCGTCGAGGATTTCCTCGGTGATGCCGTCGCTGAAGTAGTCGTTCTTCGCGTCCCCGCTCATGTTCGCAAATGGCAGCACCGCGATGGATTTGGCGGGAATGGCCATGACCGGCGCCGCGTTGGGCATGGTCGCTGCGCCGGCCTGCGTGGCGTTGGTCGCGGACGGCGGCGCGACGTGCGCGAACCGCCACAGCACCGCGCCACCGATCGCCAGCAGCACGGCCAGGATCAGCAGTTCGACGCGCGTGACCTTCTGCTCGCCGCGCTCGCCGTGGTACCAGGCCAGCACCAGCGCGACGAAGAAGCCGACGCACAGCGCGACGATCAGGCCGCGCTCGATGGCGTCGGGCCATGCAAAACGCTGCGCGACGATATCCACGCCCTGCAGCAGCGCGAACGCGCCGGCGACATACGCGAGCGTCCATTGCACGAGCTTGCGCTCGCGCAGCGCGCTCCAGAACCGGCCGGGCGTATCGTCCGCTGCCATGGTGTCCCCGTGTCGTCCGCCCTAGCCTAGCGAAAATCCCGGCGGCGCGGCGCGTGCAGCCGCCGCGCAGGGTCTATGCTGCGGGAATGTCCTCGCCGCTGCTGAGTCTGGTGATCCCGGCCTGGAACGAGGCCGCGTTGCTGCCGCGCCTACTCGCGAGCGTCGAGGTCGCGCGTCGGCACTGGAACCTGGCCGGTCGCGCCCGCTCCGACATCGAAATCATCGTCGCCGACAACGGCTCGACCGACGCCACCGCGCAGATTGCGCGCGATCATGGCTGTCGCGTGGTGGCTGTGGAGAAACGCGTGATCGCGGCGTCGCGCAACGGCGGCGCGGCGGCTGCGACGGGCGAGATCCTGTGCTTCGTGGATGCCGACAGCGTGCTGCATCCGGACTGCTTCCTCGCGGTCGCGGCGGCGATGGAAAATCCGCGCACGCTCGGCGGCGCGACGCGGGTGACCGTGGAGCGCTGGTCGCCGGGGATCGCCGCGACGTTCGCGCTGATGCTGCCGATGGTGTGGCTCACCGGCTTCGACACCGGCCTGGTGTTCTGGCGGCGCGCGGATTTCGAGGCGCTGGGCGGCTACGACGAAAACCTGCTGCTCGCCGAGGACGTGGATTTCCTCTGGCGGCTCACGCGCCTGGGGCGCAGGCGCGGGCAAAAACTGGTGCGGCTGCGCGGCGTCAAGACCATCACATCCACCCGCAAGTTCGACACGCACGGCGACTGGCACTGGTTCACCCAGTTGCCGCCGCAGGCCTGGCGCGCGCTGCGTGATCGCGCGGCGCTCAACGAGTTCGCCAAACGCTATTGGTACGGCGGTCGCTGACGCGGCCGCGCGCGCCGCGATTCCGCCAAGTCGGCGACGGATCAGGCGAAACGGCGTAAGGTGTTCTCGCCATCACGCAGGTCGCGACAAGTTCGTCATGCGATCCCAAGGAGACGACCATGGCAATGAAGAAACCCACTGCCCGCAAATCCACTGCCAAGTCCGCGAAGAAATCCAGGCCCGCGGCGAAAGCCGCGAAGAAGAAGGTCGCCCGCAAGGCCAGGCGCAAGGTTTCCGCGATCCCCAAGGGTTACCACACCGCGACGCCGTACCTGGTGATCAAGGGCGCGGCCGACGCGCTGGCGTTCTACGCGAAAGCCTTCGGCGCGAAGGAAAAGGTTCGCATGGACATGCCCGACGGCTCGGTGATGCACGCCGAGATCCGGATCGGCGATTCGATGGTCATGCTCGCCGAGGAGAACGCGATGTGGGGCACGAAGTCGCCGCTCGCGCTCGGCGGCAACGCCACCCACGTGATGCTCTACGTCAAGGACGCCGACGCCTTCGTCGCGCGCGCGGTCGCCGCGGGCGCAAGCGTCGCGATGCCGCTGGCAAACCAGTTCTGGGGCGACCGCTACGGCAAGATCGCCGATCCGTTCGGACACGTCTGGAGCGTCGGCACCCACATCGAGGATGTGCCGCCGAAGCAGATGAAGCAGCGCGCCGACGAGGCGATGAAAGCGATGGCGAAGTGAGGCGCGCCGCATGGCGAATCCCGCACGAAAATGAAAAGGCCCGCTTGCGCGGGCCTTTTTCGTGATGCGACGGTCGCGCGGCCGTCAGTTGTTCGGGCCTTGCGTCGTTCCGACCTTGTAGGTCAGGGTCTTGATCGTGTTGTCGGAATGCAGCAGCAATTCGAGCGTGTTGTAGCTGTGGCCGTGGTGGTTGAAGCGGTCTGTCAGCGCGTCCAGCTTCTGGCCCACGCCAGCGATCGCCGCGTTCGCGTTGTCCAACTGCTTGCCCAGCCCGATGTTCACCAGGCCCACGCCGACCTTGGCGTCGTTGGCGGTCTGTTCAACGTTCTTGAGCTTGGCCTCGTCCTCGGCCAGACGCGCCTGCAAAGCCTTGACCGTGATCTCGAGCTGGCCGACGCGATCGGAAAGAGTGATGTCGCTCTGCGGCAACTGCGCCACGTTCTTCGTCATCGGAATCCGCGTCTGCGCGAACGCGAGCGCGGCGAGCAGGCAGCAGCCGAGGCCGGCCGAAGCCAGCGCGATCGTGCGAATCGAAGGTTTGTGCATGGGACCAATCTCGTCGGGTGGGGGAGGCCGCACTATCGCAGAAATCCCCGCGCGATGGTCTGCGCCCTGCACGATCGTCCGATGCGTCATCAGGAATGTTTAGTAAAACGACGACAGTGCAGAAGCACCGGCCTCGGTGCGTCTGAACAAGCCCGTCGTGGACTTGCTCAGGCCTTCCCTAAAAACTCCACGCCACCCGCTGGACGAACCACACCAGGCCGGACAACGCGACCAGCGAGCTCGCCGAGCGCACGCCCCTGCGCGCGAACCAGTCGCGCCTGCGCAACCAGTGCAGGATAGGCAACACCAGAGCCAGCACCGCGATCTGCCCTGCTTCGACCCCGAGGTTGAACGACACCAGGGCCAGCGGAAGTTGCGATGTCGGCAAGGCGATTTCCTTCAACGCGCCGGCAAATCCGAAACCGTGGATCAATCCGAACGGAAAGGTCAGCATCCAGCGCCGCGAGCCATCGCGGACGAACCAGTTTTCCACGCCCACATAGACGATCGACAAGGCAATGGCTGGCTCGACCAGGCTCGGACTGGGCGCCCAGTAGCCCAGCGTCGCCACTCCCAGGGTCACCGAATGCGCGAGAGTGAACGCGGTGATCGCAAGCAGCAGGTTGCGCAGCCGTCCGGCCACCAGCACGACCCCGAACAGGAACATCAGATGGTCGAAGCCGGTGAGGATGTGTTCGATACCCATCAAGAACAACGATCCGGCGATCTTGTGGTCGGTCCTCGCCGGTTGCGCTCCGACCTCGAATTCCGGATTCGACTCGTAAACCACGCGGGTCACGGGCTGCGCGCCGGCGGTCGATTCGACTTCGGCCAGATGGCGATGCCCGACCGAGAGATTGGCCAGCAACGGCATCCGCACGTCGAACGCCGTGGACGCGGTGTCGCATTGATAGCGCAGGTGCAGGGCGACACCATCGTTCGCCGTCAGTTCCGCGTGTTCGAGTTCGCCACGACAGCGCTCGGCTCCTGAGTGGACCTGTAGTCCGTCGACGACCGTCGAGACCAGCGCGTCCTGCCCGGTGGCGAGTTCGCCGACCGATACGGTGCCGTCGCCGTTCGCATCCAGGCCCGGCACCGTCGTCGCGAGCTCGGGTCGCGCAAACGTGATGTCGGCGCGCAGCGACGAACCTTCGGCGCGGTATTCGCCGCGGGAGATGCCGATCTTGTGCGCGACCGCGGGGCCTGCGAGCAGCATCAGCGCCATCAGCCATAGGCAACGCACCGGCAAGGCACGGCACGAAATGAAGGCAGGCACGGGTCAGTTCCTCACCGCGAGTTGTGAGCCTGATGCGAGCAGTGCGCGCGCTTCTTCCGCACCACTCATGTCGAATCCGGGATTCAGTGCCAGCGCGTCGTTGATGAGCTTGCGACCCTGCGCAGGCTCGCCTTTCGCCATCGCGATCGCTCCGGCGTGGAACAGCAGTCGCGCGTCACGCGTGCCCAGGCGCATCGCCTGCGCGCTGGCCTTGCTCGCTTCGTCGAAACGGCCGACGCGGTACAAGGCCCAGGCATACGCGTCATCAACGTAGATGCCGCCGCGCGTGCTGCGCTCGGCTTCGAGCAATCGCACCGCCTGTTCGGCATCGCGATTCTTGCTGGCCAGGAACATCGCGAGGGTGAATTTGTCGCCGCGGCGGCCCAGCCGTTCGGCCTCGGCATACGCGCTTTTCGACTTTTCGGTGTCGTGCGCGAGCATGTAGGCATCGCCGAGCAACCAGGTGGTTTCCACTAGCGGATGCAGGCGCTGTGCGTTCGCGAAATCGTCGATCGCGGCCTTGGCATCACCTTTGGCGAGTGCGACGCGACCGCGACCGACCAAGGCTGCGGGATAGCTCGGCACCCAGCGCAGCGCTTCGGAAAAAATGGCGTCGGCGCCCGCATAGTCGCCCTGCTGCCAGTACATCATCCCGGCTTCGACGAACGTCCAGGCCGCGGCTTCCGGATCGGCGTCGTTGCGATCCATCAACGCATCGCGGATGAACAGCTTCGCGCTGCGCGTGTCGCCCTTGAGCCAGTTCAGATAAGCGGCCCTGGAAAACGCGGCCATGCCGGGCTGCGCGTTCATCTGCGCCTGCACCGATTGCGCGGCCTGCGGGTAGCGGCCTAGTTCGAGCGATGCGTCGCTGAGCGTGCCGTTGCCGATGACGCTGTCGGGAGCTCGTTGCAGGATCTGCTCGGCGAGTTCTCGTGCCGAATCGAATTGGTGGTTGTTCATCAGCACCAGGCTGCGCAATTCCAGTGCCTGCACGAACCCGGGTTGCGTACGCAACGCTTCGGCGGCGCAGCCTTCGACGTTGAGGTAGAACCCCGGATCCCCGCTCCACCGGGCCTTGCGCACCCAGCCGCGACCGGCCGCAACCCACTGGCCGGCGTGCGCGTGGTTCGATCGCGCCTTGGATTGCACGCGCTTGAGCTCGAGATCGACCGCCGTGACGCCCGGAACGCTGGCAAGACACAGCGCCTGCGATTCCCTTTCCGGCGAAATCTTTGCCGACGCATCGAGCATAGGTGCGGGTGTCTTCGCGCAACCAACGAGGAGCACCGTCAACAGGATCGTGCGTGCAAGAAAACGCTGCATGGATTCATTCCAGTGATGGGAGTCGCGAATTGGAAAAAGGCTGCCATGCCCCCTGGCATGGCAGCCTTGTCTTCAGCGCGTCTTCCTCGCGGCGCTGCGGACGTTGGTGGCAGTGCCATGGATGTTGTTGGTACCGCCATGGCCACCGTTGAGGCCGGACCAAGGAGCGGCCATGAACGGGAACACGGTCAGGTAATCCTTGTCGTTGCCGTTCACGCCGTCGCCGATGCCGGCATTTGGATCTCCGGCCACGACCAGGCTGATGATCGCGTCGCTGACGTCCACGTTTTCCTTGTTCGGCGCCGGGCCGCCATCAATGCGGCGTCCGTTCGGGAAGTGCGAATCGAGCGCGGCGTCGAGGGTCAGCACATCGCCGGAGTAGCCGTCGGCGATGGGAATATTGCGGCCGAGGTTGATGGTATTGACGATGTCCGTGCGAGGACCCTTCAGGCTGGCCACGGTCGCCGGCGAGATGCCCAGCGCCTTGTAGATGCCCAGTGCATCGGCATCTCGCACCAGCACGGGGTACAGGATGTCGTTGCCGAACTTGCTCACGTCGGTCAGCGGGGTCGAGCGCAGGTAGCTGGTCTGGCGCGCGGTGCCGACGATGCCCGCGTCGAACAGCGGCAGCGCGTTGCGCCCGACCTGCTTCCACGCGCCGTAGCCGGTATAGCCGGTCACCGCGTTGGTTTCGTCCACGACCTGGATGGACTGCTTGCTGATGCTGTCCCAGATCCGCAGCAGGCTGTCGGTCGACTTGTCGTTCGGCGTGATCACGCCGTTGTGCGGAATCCCATTAGGAAACACGTCGGAAATCGGCAGTTCCAGCCCGATCGTGAAGATGTTGAACCCGGTGAACACGTCCTCGCAGTCCGAACGTCGCGCGCCCGGAATGCCGCCGAGGGCGGGACGGCAGAGGTTGACCAGGTCGAAGATTCCCTTCTCGTCGAGGTAGTAGGGATCGTCGCGCTCACCGGCGAACGCGCGACCGCCGTTGCTCAGCGTGTGGATGAAGTGGTCGGCGATGAACTTGTCGTTGTACAGATCGACTTCACGGCTGGTCGGGTCGCCGGAGTCGTAGCCTTGGAACGCGCCCAGCCCGTTGATCAGGCGATCGGTCTGCGGGCCGTGGTCGTTGGGCGCCACCGGCAGGTTGCTTCCCAGCACCGTCTCTACACCGGTGCTCGAGTCGATCCGCGTCACGGTGTAGGTCTCGGTGCCGCCTGTCAGCTGCCACAGCAGTTCGTTGCTGCCGCCCAGCGGGTCGGTCGGGCTCGGGGTGACGTCGGGCGGCAACGTGTTCTTGAACTCGATGCGATAGACGTACTGGTCCTTGAGGCTGGCGCCTTTGCCGATGTGGAACTCGTAGCGGTAGCCGTTGCACGCGCGCAGACCCTGGTTGCCCTGGCCGGGTTCGTGCAAGGGATTGAAGTTCATGAACAGGTACAACTTGTTGTGCGCGCCCGGCTTGACCCAGGCGTAGGTGTCGGTGTTGTCGGCGCAAGGCTCGTTCAATATCGCGAGCGCTTCGCGATGGCTGGACGCATGCGCGACCGGCCCGGCAATCGCGGACGCGACGGCCAAGGCAAGAACTGCAAATTTCGAAGTCAGCTTGTACATCGTCGCTTCTCCATGTTCGCGAAGGGATTTCGCGATGGCGGCGACGATGCACGGTGTGCCGTGTAGGGAGCGTCAGCGCGGTGTGCACGGCGCGTGAAGCCGGTCGGATGCAGATGTGGTGTTGACGATGATGTCCGGTAGCTACGCGAATTCGACGTCAACAAAAAAGCCCCGCCGAAGCGGGGCTTTTCGTGTTGCGGATGCAGCGGCTTCGACGGATCAGAAGTCCATGCCGCCCATGCCACCCATGCCGCCGCCACCGCCGTGCGAATGGGCTTCTTCCTTCTTAGGCAGTTCGCCCACCATCGCCTCGGTGGTGATCATCAGGCCGGCGATCGAAGCCGCGTTCTGCAGCGCCGAACGCGTGACCTTGGTCGGATCGAGGATGCCCATCTCGATCATGTCGCCGAACGCACCGGTCGCGGCGTTGTAGCCGAAGCTGCCCTTGCCGTCGGCGACCTTGTTGAGGATGACCGAGGGCTCCTCGCCGCAGTTGGCGACGATCTCGCGCAGCGGGGCTTCCATCGCACGGCGCGCGATCGAAATGCCGTGGTTCTGGTCTTCGTTGGCGCCCTTGAGCGAGCCGAGCGCCGCGAGCGCACGGATCAGCGCGACGCCGCCGCCCGGCACGATGCCTTCCTCGACCGCCGCGCGGGTGGCGTGCAGCGCGTCTTCCACGCGCGCCTTCTTCTCCTTCATCTCGACCTCGGTGGCCGCGCCGACCTTGATCACCGCAACGCCGCCGGCGAGCTTGGCCACGCGCTCCTGCAGCTTCTCCTTGTCATAGTCAGAGCTGGTCTCCTCGATCTGCGCCTTGATCTGCTTGATGCGCGCCTGGATGCCGTCGGCCTGGCCGGCGCCGTCGATGATCGTGGTGTTTTCCTTGCTGACCTGGATCTTCTTGGCGCGGCCGAGGTCCTTGATCGTGGCCTTTTCGAGCTGCAGGCCGACTTCCTCGGAGATCACGGTGCCGCCGGTGAGGATCGCCATGTCCTCGAGCATGGCCTTGCGACGATCGCCGAAGCCCGGCGCCTTCACCGCGCAGACCTTGACGATGCCGCGGATGGTGTTGACCACGAGGGTCGCGAGGGCTTCGCCCTCGACTTCCTCGGCGACGATCAGCAGCGGCTTGCCCGACTTGGCTACGCCCTCAAGCACCGGCAGCAGCTCGCGCACGTTGGAGATCTTCTTGTCGTGCAGCAGGATGAACGGGTCTTCCAGGTCGGCCGACATCGACTGCTGGTTGTTGATGAAGTACGGCGACAGGTAGCCGCGGTCGAACTGCATGCCCTCGACGACGTCGAGCTCGTTGTCCAGGCCCGAGCCATCCTCGACGGTGATCACGCCTTCCTTGCCGACCTTGTCCATCGCCTTGGCGATCAGCTCGCCGATGTTCTCGTCGGAGTTGGCCGAGATCGAACCGACCTGGGCGATTTCCTTGGAGGTGCTGCACGGCTTGGACAGCGACTTTAGCTGCTCGACGGCGGCCGCGACGGCCTTGTCGACGCCGCGCTTGAGGTCCATCGGGTTCATGCCGGCGGCGACCGCCTTCATGCCCTCGCGGATCATCGCCTGCGCCAGCACGGTGGCGGTGGTAGTGCCGTCGCCGGCGGCGTCGGAGGTCTTGGAAGCGACTTCCTTGACCATCTGCG
>CAYUXZ010000038.1:0-24858 GCA_964449135.1 uncultured Gammaproteobacteria bacterium | reverse complement strand
ATGTACCAGCGCGGCAAGATCCAGGAAGAGTCGATGTACTACGAGCACAAGAAGCACGACGGCTCGCTGCCGCTGGTCGGTGTCAACACCTTCCTGCCCAAGGAGCACGGTGGAGAGATCGCGACCGAGATCGAGCTGATCCGCTCGACCGAGGAGGAGAAGGGCCAGCAGATCGCGAACGTGGGCGGCTGGCAGTCAGGCCGCAACGCGCTCGCGCCCGCGGGCGAGACCGAGCACGGCCATCTTGCCGCTTCCGACGAAGAGGTCGGTTTCGTCCACGACGGCCACGGCCTGGCCTACCTGCAGCGCACCGCGCGCGAGCGCCGCAATGTGTTCGAGGCGCTGATCGAGGCGGTGAAGACGCACAGCCTCGGGCAGATCAGCCATGCGCTCTACGATGTGGGCGGCGAGTACCGGCGCAACATGTAGTCGAGGGCGGCAGGCATCTCAGTTCATGGCAACGATCAACATACAGCTCGACCCAATTTCCTCCCGAGTTGCCTTTTAGTTGAGGGGAGAGCAAAAGAGCGATCGCTTGTGGAAAAATCACACTTTTTCACAAAATCTGCTATAAGAAGTGTCTAACTTGCCTAAGAGGCGTGATTAATTCACGAATCTCCAATGCTAGTTTCTTTGTCTGTGTCGAATTTCAGGTCGTTTCGCGAAGAAGTCACCTTCTCCCTGGTGGCTAGCAAAGCAATTTCTGGTTCGCATCCAGATCATGCGATGCCTATCCCTGACGCGAGCGAAGAGGTGCTCAAAACGGCTGTTCTCTACGGTGCAAATGGAGCAGGGAAATCGAACCTATTTCGCGCCCTCAAATTTGCAGCGACCGTCGCAACTGAGCCGCAAAAGAAGCGTGCCTCAACGGGTCGAGAGTCATTTCGTTTCGCGAGCAACAATGACGAGCCGTCCACTTTTGATCTCCGTTTTATTGCCAACGAGCACCTCTATAGATTCGGGTTTGCAATTGACGACACAAAGGTCTGTGATGAATGGCTCATCAAGGAAATTGGAACCAAAGAAGAAGTAATTTATGAACGTAAGACGGATTCCGATGACATTGTGTCCGTGACAATCCCACCGAATGCGCGGAAGGGAGAAACGAAATTCGCCGCGCTCGCCACAGTCGGTGGTCCTGTTAATCAGTCCTTCTTAGCTACGGCAATTGCGAATCTCCAGCCGAATGAAATGGGAGTGAATCTTGGTAATGTGATTAAGTGGTTCACTCAAGATCTAAATCTAATCGGACCTGATGATCCAATTGCTCCGATGGCTGATTTCTTGGAATCGGATCCGAAGGCGCTCGAGTTCGCCGGAGAGTTTCTTCGTGCTGCTTCTACGGGGGTCGATCAAATCAATGTTTCTAAGACTGAAATTTCGGAAAGTGATTTTCGAAAGCGTGTGCCCGGTCCCGTTGCTGAGACTTTCCTGAGATCGGTGTCAGACAAGGACGTAGAGCGCTCAGTATTGAGTTCCATTGATGGTGAGTTCTTGGTGGAGAAAGATGAGTCCGATCACTACTACAATCTTTCGATTCAGACTGTGCATAAATGCAACGGTGAGGAAATTTCGCTGCCCCTGAAAGAAGAGTCAGACGGAACGCAGAGACTGCTTAACCTGATTCCCGCGCTTAGCCAAAGCGAAATGGGTGGGGTTTATTTCATCGATGAAATAGACCGCAGCCTCCATCCAATGCTTGCTTGGAAATTCATTGAATTCTTTATCAAGTCTTGCAAGGGCGTCAGACACCAAATCATTCTAACGACTCACGAATCTCACCTGCTTGATCTCGATTTGTTGCGACGGGATGAGATTTGGTTTGTGGAAAAAGATAGGTGTTCTGCAACACAAGTGTATTCTTTGACTGATTTTAAGGTTAGAAAGGACCTTGAAATAAGAAAGCACTATTTGCAAGGAAGATTCGGCGCAGTCCCGTTTCTTGCGAGCATGGATGACCTATTGGAACGAGAGGGTGTGAGCACGGGAAATGACGGCTCGTAGTCCAAGACCATTGAGCCGCCAAGTTGGCACGCTGAGGGATGATCGCCTCTTCATTGTCGCGTGTGATGACACCTATGCACCGAAGCAATACTTTGGATTTTTCAAGTTACCGCGGGTGCAGATTCATGTGGTTCCCACGGTTGATGGAGCATCTTCAGCTCAGCACGTTTTGGATAGATTGAAGTCAATCGAGTTCGAAGAGGATGATGAGCGCTGGCTCCTTTTAGATACTGATCATTGCCTCCGCGGGTCACACGTGAAAGGCTTCACTTCAGCGCTCAGAGATGCCCAGGCTTCAAATTGCCAAGTGGCATTAAGTTGCCCCTGTTTTGAAATATGGTTGCTGCTACACCACATCGACCACGTGCATGTACAAACTCTGACACTAGCAAAGCAGGCAGAAGATGTGCTTCGGGCGACGCTAGGCAGTTATGACAAGACTCGATTGAAGGCTAAAGATTTTGGGGTCGAAACTGTGGCTGCGGCGATCAAAAGAAGTGAGGAGCTAAGCAAGGGTGATGGCGGTGGTCTAATTCCAAATGGTGTATCAACTCGTGTGCACCATCTCTGGAAGTCGATTTTGGGTAAGGTCCTTGCATCACAGGTTCCAATGGCATTGCGTGACCTGGTGGTGTAACCAGGAGTGGTCAGAGAACATTAGGTTTGAAGCGTAGATGTTCTCTGACCCCCTTATCGCCTTATCGACCACATGTTCCGATCTCATGTCAGAGTCGTAACAGGAGCTGCCTGTCATGAAAGCCATCCAGAGGATGTTCCTGCTGCTACTCCTGCTGGCCTTCGCGCCGGCGTGCCGGGCGGACGATGGTTTCGGAAGCGTCACGTGCGGGGGCGACATCGCCAAGGCGCTGGTCGGCAAGAAGCTGTCGAACGAAGCCGACAGCGTGGTCGAGAAACGTCACAAGAACCTGGCGCTCAAGGACCTCGGCGGCGACGAGATCTCCGACGACGTCTTCCTGTCGACCTGGACGATCTGCGGCAACGACTACATGCTGACGCTCAAGCGTGGGGTGGTGAGCGACGTGCTGAAGCTGCCGGCGCATGCCGGGGCCGAGAAGGAGTTCGACGGCGACTGCACGAAGGGCAAGACGCCCGTGCCCGGCGTCATCGTCGGCATCCTCATGGACAAACCCGGATCGGACGCGCTGCCGGCGAAGACGGCGTGGAAGCTCGACGGGAAGACCGGCAAGTTCATATCCATTCCCGCCGACGGACTGACCTGCGCCCGTCACGACATCCTCTTCCCGGACGGGGGAAAGAAGTAGCGGCAGTGGGCAGCAAGTCTGGAAGGGGCCAGAGCGGAGCGCATGACTACCATCACGAAACGGACGACGTTGTGGATCGTCATCAGCGCCATCGGAGCCATCGCCGGCGTCTTGCTCGGCGGTTCATGGCTCTGGCTGCACTACCTCTGCAAGCCGCTGGTCACGCTGCTGATCCTGTGGCTGGCTTCGCGCGCTGTCGTACCTGTTTCTCCGCGCTACCGCAGTGCCGTGCTGGCAGGCATCGCTCTGTCGCTGGTCGGCGATGTGTTCCTGATGCTGCCGTACGACCTGTTTGTCCCGGGACTGGTCGCTTTCCTGCTCGCGCACATCTGCTACATCACCGCCTTCGTCGCCGGCAGCGGCTTCAGGCAGAAGATTGTCGGCGTCGCTGCGTTCGCAGCGATCGGCGCCGCCAATCTCTGGTTCTTGCTGCCAAGACTTCCGGCCGCGCTGGTCATTCCCGTGCTGGCCTATGTCGCCGTGCTGACGAGCATGGCCGGACTTGCCGTCGCGCGTGCGTGGGCCTTGCGCGATGGCGACGCCGGAGGGATCCGCGCTGCGCGCAGCGCGGCCATCGGCGGTACCTTGTTCGTGCTCAGCGACTCGCTGCTGGCCTGGGACAAATTCGGCGGCGGCATCGCCTTTGCGCCGCTGTGGGTGCTGGCTTCCTACTACGCCGCGCAGTGGTGCATCGCCCGCTCCGTGGATCGCGGCGGCTGAGAAAAAGGAGCCAGAGTGATTCAGCGCTTCACTCTGGCACCTTGACTCGAAATTCCTTACTTCTTCGCAGCCGGCTCCGGCGGCGGTGCGCCATCGGCGTTCCACGTGTCGCGGATGTACAACCACTTGCCGCCTTCCTTCTTCGAAACCGAAAGATATTTTCCGGTCTCGACCACCTTTCCCTTGCTGTCCGTGACCGAATAGGTGCCGGACGACCAACCCATGTCGCCGTTGGCTCCGCCGTCCGGCTTGGGCCCGAGATGGAACACGACGCCGGCTTTTTTCGACGCGGCCGTGTCGGATACGAAGAACGTATGGATGGCTGCGCGCCCGTGCACTGCCGGCGCGCCCGGCGGCATCAGGATCGCGTTTTCGTCGTACAAGCCGGCGACCGCATTGGCATCGCCCGCGTTGTAGGCCTTGAGCCAAGCCTGGTCCGCCGCATGAATCGCCGCCACGTCCGGTGGTTCGCCCGCCGCGAATGCAGCGACACCGAACAACGCGGACACCGCCAGCAGGCACGACAAACCCGCCGCTTTCGTCATCGTGGTCATCGGAAATTCCCCTTGGTGAAAAACCGGATGGATGCGCCGCGGCAATGCTGCGGCGGAAGCATGATAGCGCCATGTATTCCAAGGCGGGCGGGCAATGTGCCGACGCAATCGGTACAGTGTCGCGGATGTCCGGATGGAGGCTGCCGCCATGATTCGCACCGATTCGTTCGCCCCCGACGCCCAACTCGACCTTTCTTTCGAGCGCATCGTCGATGTCCCTGTCGAAGCCGTGTGGGAAGCGTGGACGGTGCCCGAAAAATTGCTGCCGTGGTTCTGTCCGTTGCCCTGGCGCACGACCGAATGCGAGATAGACCTGCGCCCGGGTGGGCTGTTCCGCAGCGTGATGGTGGGGCCGGAAGGGCAGCGCTTCGACAACCTCGGCTGCTTCCTCGAAGTCATTCCGAACGAACGGCTGGCGTGGACCAATGCGCTCAAGCCCGGATTCCGGCCCGCGCTCGGCCCGACCGCGGGCGGTGGAGGCGAATTCGCGTTCACCGCGATCATTTCACTCGCGCGCCATGGCGGCGGCACGAAGTATTCCGCACGCGTGGTCCACGGCAGCGTGGCCGATCGCAATACCCACGCTGCGATGGGCTTCGAGCAGGGTTGGGGCAAGGCGCTGGACCAGATGGTCTCGATGATCAAAGCGCGCGCGTGATCCACTCGATGGCGGCGCGGACTAACGACGCTCATCCTCCCTCGGAGTCTTTTCGCAACGCGTCGATCTGCTTGCGGTATTCGTCGCGCGCAGGTCCGGTGCTCAGCCACTGCGCGTGCGAGTAGGCGCGGATCGCGGAGCGCGTGTCGCCGGACGCGGCGTAGGCGTGTGCGAGTGCGGCGTAGAAGCGCGGCTCGCCGCCGTGCAGGCGGATCGCGCGCTGGTAGTGCTCGATCGCGTGCGTCCAGTCGCCGGCTTGTTCGTCTTCCTCGGCCTGCAGGAAATGGAAGAACGGGTCGGACTGCTGCAGCCGGTCCAGTTGCGCGCGCAACGACTGCTCGCGCTCGCTATCGCCGCGGCGCTGAACGAGATGGAGCATGTTCGCGAGCGCGCTGGTGTTGTCCGGTTCCAGCGCGAGTGCTTTCGCGTACGCCTGTTCGGCCGCGGCCTCGTCGCCGTTGCGCAGGTGGAGCACGCCGGCGTTGTTCCAATTGTTCGCATAGTTCGCATCGAGCGCGAGCGCGGTGTCCATTTCCTTCGTCGCGGGCGCGATCCGGTCCTGCGCGAGATCGGCCATCGCGAGGTTGTTGTAGTAGTGCGCGAGCAACCGCTGGTCGGAGACGATCGCCGGTTCGCGCAGCGCGATCACCGAATCGCGCAGGATGTCCACGAGGTAGTCGTCGCCGGCGACGCGCACGACGGTGTTGACGTGGTCCACGCGGTAGAACAGGCCGCTGTCCTGCTTCCAGGCCAGGGTCTCGCGGATTTCCTGCGCGTGCGCCTCCAGTCCCGCCGCGCGCGCGAGCGCGATGAACAGCATCGTGAACGACAGGCAGTTCGCGGTGCGCGTCGCATAGGTTTGCGCGACGGAGCGCGTCGCGTCGTCCTGATAGACGAGGTTCAGCCCGCCCGGTTCGAACACCAGGTGCAGCAGGCGATTGAAGCGCGCGCGCGGCGACTTCACGCCGGCGATCACCTCGTCCTGCAGCCGCGTTCGCAGCTCCGGCGACAACGCCATCACCTGCGCCGGAGTTTCGACCGGCGCATCGGCGGCGTTGGGCGCGATCTCAAGCACTGCGGCTAGGAACCAGGCGAGCATCCGCGATGCCTCCATTCGGACGCGATGCGGGACGGGTCGGATCGAGTATAGGCCGCGCCGGCGACGCCCCCATGTGCAGGACGTACTGGACTAGACTGTCCTGTGTGGAAGCGTGAAGCGGAGGAAACGGCCATGGCCACCGGTTGGGCGGGCGACGGCGCGGTGCAGGACCAGATCGACGCCACCGTGAAGGACGGCATCGCGCGCGTGCGCGGCCGGATCGCGAAAGGACCCGGACTGAAGCGTTGCGAGGAATGCGATGCGCCGATTCCAGCGGCGCGCCGCAAGGCCGTGCCGGGTGTGCGCCTGTGCGTGGCCTGCCAGGCCGAGCGCGACGCCGAAGAAACCGCGCACAGCGGTTACAACCGCCGCGGCAGCAAGGACAGCCAGTTGCGCTGACGATCGACATGGACGCGACCCGTTGCAGCGGAGTCCTCTATGTCGGCGCCGAAGCGGGACACGCGTTGCGCGCGCGGCACGCGGACCTGGTCGAGCGCGATGTGCTGTGGTGCTCCGGCGATTTCCATGCCGGCGATGCCGTGCACGTGGTCATGCGCGGCCACGATGGCGGACAGGGCGCGATCGCGCGCGGCGTGGTCCGTTGCGACGAATCGGCGGTCGCAAGCATCCGCGGACGGACGGGCGTTCCAATCGATCGCGCGAATGCGGGCGACGGCGCTGCGGTCGTCATTCCAGCAGCCGAGGTCCAGCTGCTTTGGAACGCCCTTCGCTGAAATCGTCGGGGCGCATAGACGGAAACGGCGCCACGAAGGCGCCGTTTCCCCTCCCGGGTTCAAACCACCAGTGCTTATGGCGCGAACAGATCGCTCATCACGTTGACGTTGGAATCGCAGGCGTGGTTCAGGCAGGGCAGGCCAAATCCGGCTTCCAGCGTCTTGAGCAGCGAGAAGTGGTTGTAGCGCACCGAGCTCTGGCGCGGGCCGGAGCTGTAGTTGGTATCCACGACCAGCATGACCTGGTTCGTGTTCGGCGAAGTGCTGTAATCGTTCTCGTCCCAGACCAGCACGATGGCGTTGTGGCCGAAATGCCAGGCCGACGACTGCTTGATCGCGGTCACCAGCTTCTGCACGGCGACGTCGCCGCGGTAGATCAGCGCGGGGTTGAGGCCGGCTTGCGTGCCGTTGTCGGTCGGGTCGTAGTTGCAGAACGGGCCGGCGTTGCCGCGGCCGTGCTGGTCGTTGCACTGGTTCGGCGCGATGAAGTTGAACGCCAGCGCGGTGGTCGGGATCCTGGCCAGATCGGCATAGAGGCCGTTCGGACCGTCGAAATCCGCCATTTTCGCGTAATGCGCGGTGTCCTGCATGCTGCTGAAATAGACGAACGGATTGTGCTTTGCTGCGTAGAGCTTGACGATGCCGCCGGACGTCAGCGGCGGGTTGAGCGCCGGAGTGATTGCGGCGAAATTGGTGCTGTTGTCATAAACGCCGTCGCTGTAGTTGACGCCGTCCGGGCCTTTCGCGGGCAAGCTTTCCTGGTAGGTCTTCCAACGAATGGCGCGGGCCTCGAGCTGGTCCGCGATGGTCTTGCCGGTCGTGTTGGTCGAGGCGGGAATGGACTGGGTGCCGTCAATGTTGATCATGCCCGGCGCGCCGCTGATCTCGTTGGTGTAGTCGATCGCGGGCGTCGCCGCGTCGGTGCCGATGCCCCCGATCGGGCAGATGGCCGCAGACGTCGTTTCGGTCGATGCGATGCCCGTGGCGAGATTCGTGACGCAGCTCGTGCTGTGCCAGGCTGGGTCGTTGTCGTTGAGCACGCCGAAGTTCGAACCGCCGACGGACTCGAGGTAGTTGGTCAGGCTCGGATGCGCGACCGCGTAATAGTTCGTCGCCAGGCGCGCGCTTTGCGCCCACGCGTTGATGAAGGGTGCGTTGGGGTTGTGCAGGATCTGGCCGTAGCCGTGGTTCTCCATCATGATCACGTACACGTGGTCCAGGGCCGGAATGCCCTGCGGCACCGGACCTTCGGCGGCGAAACTGGCGCCGGCGCACGCGAGGGCGAGCAGGCTGAGAGCGGCGATCTTCTTCATGGCGGGAGTCCCTTCAGGAGGTGGAGCCGGCGTGCGCGCGAGCGCGGGCGATCGCAACGCGTTCCGGAGACGCGCACCTTAGGCGTGGGAAATGACCTGCGCGTGACCGCCATCTGTCACTGTTGCGACAGCTGCACGCCGAAACGCGCTGTGCGCAAACAGAGAGACCGTCGCTGGCGCGACGGCCTCTCGAAAACGTCATCGGGAAGGACTATCAGCCGCCGCCGTGGCGATCGCGGTCCTTCGGCTTGTCGCCTGCAGGCTGTCGTTGTTCAACGCCGCGAGGCGCCGGGCGTTCGTGCATACCGCCGCCCGGACGCGGTCCTTCGTACGAGCGCATCGGCGGCATCTCGCGCGATCCGGCGTTACGTGCGATCTGACGCTCCGGGCCCGTTGGTGCTGCGCTCGACGGGAAACGTGTGCCTTCATTCACTCGCGCCGTCGGCTGGCGGTGCTCGACGAACGGGCGGCTGCCGAAGAATTCGCGCGGCGCATGCGCGTTGTTCGCACGCATTGCCTGCATGGATCGGATTGCCGCATCGCGGCTATCGTTCGTTCGTGGAGTCCGTTCCATCGCTGCGCCCGAGCGCTCATGCAACGCACTGCTGGAGTTCGATTGCTGCACGGCGTTGCGATGGTGCACGAATCCATCGGACGGTTGAGCGCTTCGGCCCAGTGCCGCGGCATCGCGACGGCTCGATCCTGCCGCCATCGCGGCCGACGTGGAGGCACGCTGCGCATTCATGAACGAGCCCGCGCGCGAGGTCGCAGCGATCGGAGGCATTCCGTGGTTCGCCGACATGCGCAAGGATGCGTCGCGGCTGGCGAGCGTTTGCTGGCGGGTCTGCATCGCGACCGGATCGGTGTGCACCTGGCGTGAGTTGGCAAGTTCGGCCTGGGTCGCCAGGTGGTTCACGCCGTTCGGGCCGGTGAAGCTGGCCCGGCCCGTTGTGACTACCGCGCCTGCCGGCGGCGAACCGGTATACACGTTGGTGATGTTGTTGATCGTGATGTTGTTGACGGTCTTGTTGTAGTAGAAAACGCTGTTGTTCCAGTAGCCGCCGTAGTAGCCGATACCGCCATAGCCGAAGCCGTAGTCGATGCCGCCGTAATAGCCGACGGTCAATCCCCAGTAGCCCGGGTAGTAGACATAGGCGCCGTCATCCCAGGCCCAGTAGCTCGGCGTCCACAGCGCGCCGGCGTACGGGGGTCGCACCCAGCAGCCGGGAACCCAGTAATAGTCGCCGTAGTAGTCGTCCCAGGCCCAGTAACCAGGCACCCATATGTAGCCCGGTCCGGGAATCGGCGGTTGTAGATAGACGGGTAGCAGCGGCGGCGCGATGTTCACCGAAACGAAGACGCGCGCGTCGGCGTGCGGCGCGAACGCCAGGGTCGATGCGATCAGCAAGGCCCCGATGCTGTGCGCCAGCCAGTTGCGCCTCGGAAGAAGCGAGGTCGAAAAGGTGTTCGCTTGCATGGTCCATTCTCCTTGTGCCGGGCCGCATGCCCGACCCTGTTAGGAATACGCCATGGCGATGCACGCGCGATGAGCGCAACGCATCGCGGTGATTCCGCATTCAGCCTGCAAAACCGCGGTTAAACGGGAAACCGGCGCGATGCTGAATGAACGGGCTCGCGATGCAGTCGTTATCACGCGTGTCCGGGCCATCGCTGATCCGGCGATGAACCGGCGCTTGAACGGAGCGCGGAATCCGATGCGTTTGTGCATCGGTTCCGATTCATCGCTAGATTGTCCGGATCGAATGATCGGGACGCCGCGATGAACGGCCGAAGGACGCGCTCGCAGGTCGGACAACTGCCACTGGCCGGTTTCGGCGACGCGGCCGGTCCGGGAGGGTTCGACAAGAAGCATCGGCTTTTCCTCGGCATCTTCGCCGATGCGGCGGTGCGCACGCCCGTCACGACGATCGCGCGCTCGTTGGAGCACGAACACGGGATGCGCGGCAGGCTGCTACGGCCCGACCGCCTCCACGTGACGCTGCACCATCTGGGCGATTACCCCGAATTGCCGCCCGAGCGCGTCGATGCGGCCATTGCGGCGCTCGAACGGATCCACATGCCCGCGTTCGACATCGCGTTCACCCGGGTCGAAAGTTTCCACGGCAAGCCCGGCCACTATCCCTGCGTGCTGCGCTGTCCCGAGACGCCGGCGGAAGGCGATACGCCCGCGGGGGTCTTCGCATTGTGGCACGAAGCGCGCGTGCAACTGGCCGCGGAAGGATTCGCCCCGATGCTCGATCGCAGGTTCGTTCCGCATATCACGCTGCTGTACGGCGACCGGCGGCTGCCGATGCCGGTCGCGATCGCGCCGATCGCGTGGCGCGTGAATGAGGTGGTACTTGTGCACAGCCTGCTGGGCAGGACCGAATACCGCTTCCTGGCGCGCAGGCTGCTCGCGGTGGCGCGTGGCCCGGACCGGGAGTAGGATTTTTTCGGGGAACAACCAACGGGGAACGGCGATGAAAATCCTTGCACGAAGTTTCGCGTTCGCGGCGATCGCGGGCGCCATCGTGGCCTGCTCGCAACAGGCTGCGAACAATGCCGGCAATACGGCCGCGCCGGCCGCTGCCAAGACCGCCGCAACGCCGGCGCCGACCGCCGCGCAGGCAACGCCCGCACCGAGCGGGCCGGTGACGCCGGGAGGCAGCATCGAACAGGCAGCGACCGCGGCGATCGGCACCGCGATCGACGGCGAGATCGCCAAGCCCGACCAGAACAACTTCTACAAGTTCGACGCCACGCTCAAGCAGCGCGACCTCGGCGTCATTCGCCTGCAGAACAAGTCCACCACGCTCAAGCCCGAGTTCAAGCTGTTCAACGCCGACCGCTCGCAGGGACAGGATATCTACGACGGCACGCCGGGCGCGAGCGTGGAACGCACGGTCGTACTCGAGCCGGGCCAGAGCTTCTACGTCGAGGTGATGAACTACGGATCGACCGGCAAGTACACGTTGTCGGTGACGCCGCAGAACGCCTTCGACAAGTACGAGCCGAACAACGACGTGCTGACCGCGAGCGCCGTCCCGATCGGCACGACGATCGAGGCGAACATCATGGATCCGAACGACCACGACTGGTACCGGATCACCGGCAATACCGCCAAGACCGTGCATGTCACGATGGAGAACGCGTCCACGACGCTCAAGCCGGACATCAAGACGTATTCGGCGAACAAGTCCGAGACCGGCGAGAAATACGACGGCACGCCCGGCGCGAACCTCGACTTCACGTTCGATGTCGAGCCCGGCAAGGACTTCTACCTGCACGTGCAGCCCTACGACAGTTCCGGCAAGTACAAGCTGACGGTGAAGCCGGAAGGCCCGGCTGCGCCGCCTCCGCCGTCCGCCTCGACGCAACCCGCACCGGCGCCCTCCACGGCGCCGGTGACCGCCGCGGCGATGAACAGCAGCATCGCGAGCACCGGCCAGGTCACGATCTACGGCATCACCTTCGATTTCGACAAGGCCGACATCAAGCCCGAATCGAAGACGCAGCTCGACGAGATCGCGAAAGTCCTGGCTGCGAACGCCGCGCTCAAGCTCCGCGTGATCGGCTATACCGACAACAAGGGTACGGCCGACCACAACCTCAAGCTCTCGCAACAGCGCGCCGACGCGATCGTGTCGGCGCTGGTGAAGAACTACGGCATCGCCGCCGACCGCCTGAGCGCGATCGGCGCCGGCTCCAATGCCCCGGTCGCGAGCAACGACACCGAGGAAGGCCGCGCGAAGAACCGTCGCGTGGAGCTGCTCAAGCTCTGATCGCCCGCGCGCGTTCCGCTATTCGCCGGAACCCATCCGCGCCAGCGCAGCCACGAGCAGTTCGCAGTTGTGGTTCGCTTCCAGTACGGAATCCATGTCCCCGACGATCGTGCAGGCATCGCCCGCGGCGAATTCGTGTTCGCCGTGATCCGTGTTGCTGCAACGCAATGTTCCGTCGAACAGCAGCATGAATACGAAATCGGCATCGCGTATCCGTGCGGCGAGGCCTGCGGCATCCAGCCTCGCGCCCTGCGCCAGGCGCAGCACGCGCACATCCGCGATGCCGTCGGTCGCATCGAAAATCCCGGTGTCGCGATATTCGAAGTCACCCGCGTCGCCGCGTTGCCAGACCGCATCGGCCGCGACATGCCGCATGAAACGCTGGCCGCCAAAGCGACGATCCGGCAGAACCCGTTCAGTCGGCAGCGCCAGATCGTGATCGCGCCAGGTCTCGTGTTCGGCGGGGCAGCCGATCTCGACGACCTCAAGGCCCGGTGAGGATTCGAGCACGCGATGGCGGATCGTCGGCGGTTGCAGCACGCTATCGCCTTCGCGCATCACGAACGGCGGACCCTGGTCTTCGTAGACCACGCGCACCCAGCCGCTGCGGCAGTAGATCGTCTGGAATCCGACCTTGTGGTAGTGCACGTAGTCGGGCACCGGACCGCCGTGCGGAATGCGGATCTGCGAGGCGATGCAGCGCCCGCCCAGGCGTCCGGGAATCAGATCGCGGTACTGCATTCCGGCGCGGCCGCTGACCCATGCGCCGGCCGCATCATGGCGTGCGATCGTGATCGCCGGCGTTGGCTCGTCATGCGCGACGAATCCGCCGCGTTCCTGCGCTTCGAGCCGCAGCGTTTCGCCGTCGCGCGAAAGCAGGGCGATGCGCGGCGCGTCGGCGGGCATGATCATGTCGAGCCGGTAGCCGCGCTCGGCGGTGTACTCCGTGATCGTCGCGTCGAGATCCGCGCAGCGCAACGTACGTGGCGTCGTCACGTCGGTCGCATCGGCGGCGTTCCGGTCGGTCATCGTTGGCCTCGAATGTTTCAGGACGAAGTATGCCGTGTGACAGGCGGTTGCGTCGTTCCGTAGCAATCCGGTAACCGGATTGCCATAGCGTGGCCGGCATGAACCTGCTGATGCTGTCCGACGTCTATTTCCCGCGCGTCAACGGCGTTTCGACCTCGATCCGCACTTTCGCCGAATCGCTGGCGCGCAGCGGGCACCGGGTCGCGATCGTCGCCCCCGATTACGGCGACGAGAGCGAGCAGGGCGCGCACGACAACGATACCTGCGAAGTGATCCGGTTGCCCGCGCGCACGATCTTCTTCGATCCCGAGGACCGCCTGATCCGCGCATCCGCGCTGCATCCCGTGCTGCAGAAGCTGGCCCAGCGTCCCTGGGATGCGATCCACATCCACACGCCGTTCCGCGCGCACCAGCTCGGCGTGCGGCTCGCCAAGCTGACGCGCCGGCCGACCGTCGAGACCTACCACACGTATTTCGAGGAATACATCGCGAACTACCTGCCGTGGGCGCCGAAGGCGTGGTTGCGGCTGCTCGCGCGCAGCGCATCGCGCAAGCTCTGCCGCGAAGTCGATCACCTGATCGTGCCCTCGGAACAGATGGCCGGCGTTTTGCAGCGATACGGCATCGCGACGCCGCACACCGTGCTGCCGACCGGCATCGACCTGCGTGCTTTCGCGGGCGGCGACGGCGCGCGGTTCCGGCAACAGCACGGCATCGCCGCCGATCGCCCGACGCTGGTCACGGTCAGTCGGCTCGCGATCGAGAAGAACATCGCCTTCCTGCTCGAAGTGGTGAAGCGGCTCGTTGTGGAATTTCCCGCGCTGTTGTTCATCGTCGCAGGCGAAGGACCGGATGCGCCGCGCCTGAAGAAGATGGCCGTCAACCTCGGCATAGCGGAGAACGTTCGTTTCTTCGGCAACCTCGATCGACGCAACGCGCTGCTGGACTGTTACCGCGCGGGCGACGCGTTCGTGTTCGCATCGCCGACCGAGACCCAGGGCCTGGTGCTGATCGAGGCGATGGCGCTGGGCGTGCCCATCGTATCCACCGCCGTGATGGGAACCGCGACCGTGCTGCGCGATGCGCGCAGCGCGCGAATCAGCGAGGAAAATCCGGACGCGTTCACCGCGCAGGTCGCGCAATTGCTGCGCTCGCCGTCCGAACGCGCGGCGCTCGCGAAGCAGGGTCCGGTGGACGCGCGGGCCTGGGGCACCGATGGGTTGATGCAGAGCGTGGTAGACCTGTACGCACGGCTCGCGTCTACGGATGCGCAGGTTCGCGGCGCGGAGGCCGGTGTCCGGCTGCTGCATTCCTGACGGATTCGCGTCGCAGATTGGTCGCGTCAGCGTAATTCGGCCAGCGCACGCACGGGAAAGGTGCCTACGCCACGCACTTTCGGCGGGATCGCGCTGAACGCGAAGCCTTCATCGGGCAGCGCGCCGAGATTGCACAGGTGCTCGACGATCAGGATGTCCGCGCCGAGCAGCGTGCTGTGCACGGGGCGCGATTTGTTTCCCGCCGCATCACGGCTGGTGTCGTCGATGTTCATCGAATCGATGCCGACCAGCTTCGCGCCCGCGTCGCGCAGGAAGATCGCGGCGTCCTCGGTGAGGTGCGGATGGTTCTGCGCGTATTCGACTTGCGTCCAGTATGCATCCCAACCGGTGTGCACGAGCACTGCGCGTCCGCGCACGGGCCGGTCGCGGAACCAGCCCGCGTCGATCGCTCGCACCTTGCGGTGATTGGCGCGAATCACCAGCCCTTCGAGTCCGGCGAACTCGTCCGGTTCGATCTGCGCGAGGTCGCGGCCGTGCGCGTAGCGGTGGAACGGACAATCCAGATAAGTGCCGGTGTTGGCGACCATCTCGATTTTCGCGATCTGGAATTCGGTGCCGGGCGCGTAGATTTCGCGGGATTGCTCGCGGCTGAGGTAATCGCAGATGCGCGCTGCGGGCAGGCCCGGGTAGGTGACCAGCCCATCCTCGACGACGTGGCTGAGATCGACGAAGCGGCTGCGTGAAGCGAGCGGGTCCATCGGAGAGGCTCAGAACCCGGATCCGGAAGATTTCAGGAATTCGATTTCTTCCGCCGTCGACTCGCGCCCCAGCGCGGCGTTGCGGTGCGGAAAGCGCCCGAAACGATCGACGATCGCCTGGTGCTTACGCGCGTACTCGGTCCAGTTGCGATTGCCGAGCGACTCGAACAATTGCACCGAATACGCCTGATCCGTTGCATCTTCGCTGTGCTCGAACGGAAGGTAAAGGAACATGCGTTCGGAGTTCATCATTCCAACATCGAAGCCGCGCTCGATCGCCAGTCGCGCGAGCCGTCGCGCGATCGGATCGACGGCGAACGCACGCGCGCTGCCGCGGAACATGTTGCGCGAGAACTGGTCGAGCACGATCACGGACGCCAGCAGCGCGCGCGTCGTCGCAGCGACGTTTCCGTCGGCGGCGACCAGCGATTCGTGCAGCGGCCCGAAGCGCCCGCGTATTCGCGCGTCGAGGTCGTCGTGTTTGGCGAACCAGTCGGATTCGGGCAGTTCGGCGAACCAGAAGCGCAGCACGTCGCCGACCCAGGCCGGTTCGCTCGAAGCCACGCGATCTGTCGCGCCTGCGTTATTCGATCCCTCCGGCAGGCCGGCCAGGCGCAGGCCCTTGGCGAATTCCTCGGCCTCGACCGGATTCTTGAAAGGTTCCTTGCTCAGGTAATGGCGGATCGAGAAATGCGGTTTTTCGGCAAGGCATTCGGCGACCGCTGTGCGCGCGCGTTCCGTATTCCCCAGGCGTGCGTGGCAGGCGGCCGCGAGCGCCGACACACGGTAGTGACGCACGTCGAGGTGCTCGAACATCGCCAGCGCATCCTCGTAGCGATGCAGGAGCATGCAAGCCTGTCCGGCCGCGCGCCAGTACCACGGCGGTCCGAAATACGGGTCGATTTCGCGCGCGCGCCGGAACCATTTCAATGCTTCCTCCGCCTGGCCCGTGTAGATCATCACGCAGCCGATGTCGGCGGTGTTCCACTGGTTGTTCGGGTTGAGTTCGACCGCACGACGCGTGTACTGCATCGCGAGGTCGAACGAATGGCGTACCAGGCAGACGTGGCCCAGCATGGAATGGCAGGTGCTCTCGTTCTCGTCGAGCGCGACCGCGCGCCGGGCGAGATCGTAGGCCTTCTGCAACGCACCGCCTGCATCGTCCTGCGAGTCGTACCACTGGTCGATCCAGACCGCGGCGAGCACGGCATGAGCGAATCCGTAGTCGGGGTCGAGTTCGATCGCCTTTTCGAACAGTCGCATCGCCTCCGCACGGCCCTCGGGCTCGTCCCAGGGCAGCGCGTTGCCCTTCAGCACGCATTCGTATGCGACCAGGCTGGTCGGCGCCTTGCGCCGCGCGCGTTCCACGTCGGAGACCTGCACGCGACCGACCAAGGTGCTCACGATCGTGCGCACGACCTCGTCCTGCACCATGAAAATGTCGGCCGCGTCGCGGTCGTATTTCTCGGCCCAGACATGGGCTCCGGTTTCGGTGTCGATCAACTGTGCGGTGATGCGGATGCGCCCGCCCATGCGCCGCACGCTGCCTTCGACGATGAAGCGGACGTTCAATTCGCGCGCGACCTGCTTGAGGTCCACGCCGACGCCGCGGTAGCGGAACGAGGCCGAGCGCGAGCTCACCGACAACAGCCGCCAGCGCGAAAGCTCGGTGATGATGTCCTCGGTCACGCCATCGCTGAAATAACCCTGTTCGTGGTCTTCGCCGAGATTGGCGAACGGGAGGATCGCGATGGTCGGCCGTTCCGCGATCTTCTTTGCCGGCGCGGGCGCGTTCTCGATCGCGGATTTCGCGGCGACGCGCCAGGCGCGCACGGGTTGGGCGATGTTCTTCAGGCTCAGCTCGCCCAGATCCTCGAAACCCGCCGCGATCCGCTTGGCGACCTGTTCGTAGGCGCTTCCGGAAACGACGATGCCGCCCGGCGGAGCGGTGCTTTCCAGGCGCGCGGCGATGTTGACGCCGTCGCCGTACAGGTCGTCGCCTTCGACGATCACCTCGCCAAGGTTGATGCCGATGCGCAGGACGATTCGGCGATCCGCGGACACATCGGCGCCCGCGGTCGCCATCATGTCCTGCAGCTCGATCGCGGCGGCGACCGCATTCACCGCGCTGCCGAACTCCATCAGCACGCCATCGCCCATGAGCTTGACGATGCGTCCGGAGTGTTCGCGCACGGTGGGTTCGACGATGCGCGCGCGGATGCCGGTCAACGCCGCAAGCGTTCCGGCCTCGTCTGCGCCCATCATGCGCGAGTAGCCGACCACGTCGGCGAATGCGATAGCGGCGAGGCGGCGCTGGAGGCGTGATTCGGTCACGTGTCTGTTCCGGAGCGGCCGACGACGTCGCAACGTAGCATGGCCGGGCATCTGCGGCATCTGCAGCATCCGCGGCATCCGCGTGAACGGGAATCTGCACGCTGGTTGACGTCGTCGGCGAAAAGGAACAGCGTGTTCTGCGCAGCCGATGGAGACAGGAAGATGGCCAGCTCCGGGCGTTTTTTCTCGACGATGCTGGCCGGCGGAATGCTTGCGATAGCGCTTGCCGTGGGCGTTCACGCGGAGCGAATCATGACAATGAACCTTGCATCCCCAGCGTTCGCAGCGGGCGGAGCGATTCCTTCGAAATACACCTGCGAGGGCGCGAACGTCTCGCCGCCGCTGGCCTGGCACGGCGTGCCGGCGGATGCGAAGAGTCTGGTGCTGATCGTCGACGATCCGGACGCTCCCGATCCGGCCGCGCCGAAGATGACCTGGGTGCACTGGCTGCTCTACGACTTGCCGGCAAGCGCGCAGGGGCTGCCCGAGGGCGTGGCGTCATCGGCCCTGCCCGCGGGTACGCGCGAAGGCCGCAACGATTTCAAGCGCACCGGTTACGGTGGCCCGTGCCCACCGATCGGACGGCATCGCTATTTCCACAAGCTTTACGCGCTCGACGTCGTATTGCGCGATCTGGCGCAGCCGGACGCGAAAACGCTGGAAGCGGCGATGCGCGGCCATGTGATCGCCCAGGCCGAACTCGTCGGTACCTACCAGAAGGCCGCGTCGCGCTGAGCACTACTTCCGACCGATTGCGCGACACGGACGCACGCTGCAAACTGCGCGTTCTTGTGCGAATCAAAGGACGATGCCGCGCATGGCCACCACCGATCTGCAGGACGATGATCGCGCCGAGCCAACCACGATCCGCGGCGTGCCCCCCGACACGCGCGCGATCCTGCTGTTTCCCGCGAAGGCGATGCCGCCGGCGGACTGGCGGCAGCCGTGGCTGAAGGCGGGCTGGTCGGTCACGACCTGCGGCAATCCGCAGCAGCTCGTGCAGGCGATCGCGCGTGCGCAGACGCCAGCGCTGTTCGTGTCGTTGTGGCAGGGTGGAAGCGACGCCGCGCCGACGCGCGCGCTCACCCAGGGCCTGCTCGATGCGGCGGTCGCGCTGGGGACGCCGGAGGAAACCAAGGCGAGCGTCGCCGAAGGCGCGAACGGCCTGCTGCGCCGCGGCGATTTCCTCGCGCACCTCGCGAGCGTCAACCACGTGCACGCCAAAGGTGTGCCGGTGCTGCTGGCGATCCGGATAGACAATGTCTCCGAGCTGTCCTCGCAACTCGAAGCGACCGCGATCTTCGCGCTCGAAGAACAGGTTTGCGCGCGACTCGCGGCCCTGGTCGAGCACGGCGACGCCTATACGATCTGGCTGGAGCTGGGCTTCGGGCTACTGGTGCGGCGGGAAAAGGCCGAGCAGGCGCGCCAACTCGCCGAGCGCATCTGCGCGCGCGTCGCGGAGGAGCCCTTCACCGTCGCCGGCAAGCCACGCAAGCTCACCGTCTCGGTCGGCGTCGCGCTTGCGCCGGTCGGGAACGTCGTCGATCGCGCCGAGCGCTGGTTCGCGACCGCGCACGCGGCGCAGGCGATCGCGTACCGCCACGGCGGCAACTGCGTCGAAGGCGTGCTGATCATCCGCGAATGGGTGGGGGAGGCCAAGACCGGCAGCAACGTGATCGTCGAGTTCCAGCCGGTGCTGCCGTTGAACAGCGCAGCCAAGCCCTTGTATTCGACACACGCCAAGCTGCGCGACTACCGTGCGCCGCTCGGCGGCGTTTATCGCCGCGAATACCTGCGCATCGCGCGCGAGGCGGGCGCGATGGTGATGATCGATCGCATGAGCCTGTTCGGCGCGTTCGAGGCGCTGGAACAGGAACACGCGCGCGGCCTATCCACGCGCCTGCTCGTGCCCGTCGAACCGGCCTCGCTCGAAGGCGTGCCGCTGCAATGGCTGGAGGCCGAAATGCGCCGCCGCTGGCACCTCGCCGAGGGGCTCGTCCTCGAATTGGAAGCGAACCAGAAGATCGAACATCCGGAATTCGTCGAGCGCTTGAAGAAACTGCGCACGCTCGGGGTCAAGATCGCCTTGTCCGACCACGCGCTGAAGCTCGACCGCATCGCGACCTGGGCGAAGCTGCCGCTGGACACGCTGCGGATCCAGGTCGCCGCCGTGAACGCGATCGCGCCCGACGCGTTCCGCGAAAAAATCGCCGGCTGGAAGAACCTCGGCCGTCAACTCATCGTGGACGGCGTGGAGAAGACCGGCGAGATCCCGCATTTCACCGGACTGGGCGTGGACTACCTGCGCGGGCACGCGCTGGCGACGATCGGCCCGCGCCTGGATTTCGATTTCGAACGCGGCGGCTGAACCGTCTCGCGCGCGCCGGATCGATCGGAAACGAAGCGGGCCGGAAGTTCGTCTTCCGGTCCGTTCGCGGATCGGTCATCGCGGCTCAGTGGTACGGATCGTTGTCGCGGTGCTCGTCGTCGTAGTGGACGTTCTGGTCGTCCTCGCGATCACGGTCGTCCTTGTGGTGCTTGTCCAGCGCCTTCTCCAGGCCGAACTTGATCAGCGCATTCTTCGTGTCCTTGTGCATCGAAGCGTGGCCGCACTTCCTGATGCACTCCTCGAGATCGGTGCCGAGCTTGCGCAACTCGGCGGTCAGGCGATTGATCGCCGCGGCCGCGGTTGCTTTCTCGGTCTTCATGTTGGTGATCGCCGTGTTGTCGGCATCGATCCTGCCCTGCACGGTCTCCGCGCTGATGTCGTAGCTCTTCGGACTGGCCTTGACCGCGGCGAGTTGTTCCGTGTCGCGCTGCAGCCGGATTTTCAGGCCTTGCAGTTCGCCTTCGGCGTTGTCGAACTTTCCGTTTGCGGTATCGAGCGCATCGGTGTCGGTGTCGATCTGGTCCTGGATGCTCTGGCATTCCTTGCAGACCTTGCGCCCCTTGGGCGGGAGCGGGGGAGGTTCCGACGGCGGAGGCTGCGGCGTGGTCGTGCCGCCGCCGGTCGTGGATGGCGTCGTTGGCGGAGGCGGCTTCTTGTACACCGGCCGCTTCAGTTCCTTTTGGCTGCAATCGCATTGCCCATCCCAATCCAGCGTGGGCGGCGTGACCGGTACGAACTTCGCGGTCTTGGCTTCCTTGTCCACCACCAGCCGCATCGTGCCGTAGATGGTGACCCACCATTTGCCGAGCAAGCGATCGCCGGAAACGCTTTGCGCCTTTTTCTGGTTTTGGGGGTTCTTGCAGTCGCCGCAGTTGCCGAAGATGTAGACGAAGTAGGTGCCGCCGGCGATGTCCCAGACCGCGCGCAGCGTGTAGGTGCACGGGCCGGAGCCGACTGTGCCGCTCTTTTCGAAGACTTCGAACTCGGGCGTCTTGTCCTTGCCGAAGGCCTTGCGTATCGCATCCATCGCCGCACTGGTGGCCCCTTCCTTCGCGGCATCCGCGTACTGCTGGGCCAGCCAGGAAAGGCCGCCGCCTTCGGCCGCCGCACCGAGGCCGCCGATGGCAAGGCCGGCGACCTTGGTCAGGGTGTCGAACGCCGTGCGGCCGACGTTCTTGGTCACATTCTCGATCTGCAGGTCACTGAGCACCGTGCTCGCCTGCGAGCGCACGACTCCCTTGCAGGGCGGGTCGCTGTAAAGATCCGCAGTCGCCTTCTCTTTCGCGGCGTCGATGATCAACTGCATGGTTTCGCTCTGGCCGGTGCCGAAGACCCATTCCTCGCCGGCTTCCTTGGCGTGGCCCTTCACCCAGTCCTTGCCCTTGTCAATGATCCCGTCCTTGATCTTGTCGGGATCGATCGCATGGGCGGGCGACGCGCCGAGCAGCGCGACGAACAAACCGAACAGGAATCCGAAAAACTTCGCGCGTTGCATGGCCGATCTCCCCGGATGACGGCCGCGTCCCTGCGACGGAACGATGTGCGATTCCTTATCGTCCTTTTCGCGAACCGGCGCAAGCGATCGCGCGGCTCTACGGTTCAGTCCGTCGCGGCGGCCGCCCGCGCGGGAATCGCGGCCGGCCGCTCGTCGTCCGCGGCGAGTTCGACGCGGTTGCGGCCCGTGCGCTTGGCGCGCAGCAGCGCGAGGTCGGCGCGGTCGCAGATCGCTTCGAGCGCTTCGGACGGGTCGTTGCGGATCGCCACGCCGATGCTCACCGTCACCGCGATCGCGCCGACGCGGGTCGCCACCGGCAGGCTTTCGATCAGCGAACGCAGGCGTTCGCCGAGCGCGACCAGTTCCCGCTCGGAGCGCACTTCCAGGATCATCCCGAACTCCTCGCCGCCCTGCCGCGAGGGGATGTCGCGGGTGCGGCAGTTCTCGCGCAGCAACCCGCCCACGCGCTTGAGCACGTCGTCGCCGGCGCCGTGCCCGTAGCTGTCGTTGACCGCCTTGAAGTGGTCCAGGTCCAGGCACAGCACGCCCAGTCGCTTGCCCGCCGCGGGCATCCGGCTGCCGTGGCGCAGCATCCGGCGCGCGAGTCCGCCGCGGTTGAGCAGGCCGGTGAGCGAATCGTAATCGGCCATGTTCTGCAATTCGTCCACCAGCGACTGGTTGACCAGCGACAGCAGGCTGCCTGCCTGCACGATCATCATCGCGATGTACTCGAGCAGCCACAGCGTGTTCGCGCCGACCAGGTCCATTCCCGGATGCCATTCGGGGATCACCGTGATCGCGCGGCCCAGCGAGAACAGCGCGGACAGCAGGAACGTCGCGGCCGCGCCGACACGGGCGAGGCCGCCCTCGTGCCGCCACGCGCGCCACAGGACCGATGCGGTCAGCACCTGGAACAGCGCAGTGAAACAGGTCGTCGTTGCCAGCGACACGTAGTTCTGGTGCATGGACACTGCCGCGACGGAACAGGCCACGGCCGCCGCGAGCGCGAGCAGCGACCACGCGATCCGCGGCACCAGCCCGAGATAGACGCGGATGCCGATGTAGAGCAGGCCGTAGCCGAGCGGGCCGCCGACATGCCCGATCGAGCGGCCGAGGCGGAATCCCCAGGCCACCTCGACCAGTTCGCGCCCGAACTGGGTCAGCGCCATCGCCGCGAACGCGGCGACCCACAGCGTCGCGCCCTCGCGATGGCGCACCTGCTGCACGGCCACGATCATCAGCAGCGCCAGCACGATGCTGACCATCTGCAGGACCACCAGCAGGGTGTTCTGGGGCGTGTCCACGGCTTGCGGTTCGGGCGTCTGGGAGGACGGCAATCCGGCCAAGCCTAGCCGACCGCGGGCGCTCTGCCCATAGCGGGACGGCAGGGGCGCCGATCGCTATCGGCGTAGTAGTCTGTCCGCCCCGTCGCCGTGGATACGCCATGCCGCGAACCATCGCCATTGTCCGCGACGTCAGCGCGAGCCTCGCCGACTGCGAGCTTTCGTTCGTCGAGCGTGCGCCCATCGACCTCGACCGCGCCCGCGCTCAGCACCACGACTATTGCGACGCGCTGCGGGCGCTGGGTTGCGAATTGCTGCAAGTGCCGACGCTCGACGCGATGGCGGACGCGGTGTTCGTAGAGGACACCGCGGTGGTCGTGAACGAAATCGCGGTGATGACGCGGCCCGGCGCGGTGTCGCGACGCAGCGAGGGCGCTTCTGTCGCGACGGCGCTGGCCGCGCATCGCACGGTGCGCGCGATCGAAACGCCCGGCACGCTCGACGGCGGCGACGTGCTGCGCATCGGCCGCCGCGTGTTCGTCGGAGAATCCGCGCGCAGCAACGCCGATGGCATCTCGCAATTGCGCGCGCTACTCGCACCGTTCGGCTATTCCGTGCAGGGCGTGCCCACGCGCGGCTGCTTGCATCTGAAATCCGCGGTCACGCAGATCTCCGACGGCGTCGTGCTGATCCAGCGCGAATGGGTCGATCCGGCCGTGTTTTCCGACTATCGCCAGATTCCCGTCGATCCCGACGAGGAACACGCGGCGAACGCGCTGCGGGTCGGCGAGGGCGTGCTGTATCCGGCGAGCTTCCCGCGCACGCGCGAGCGCATGGAGCGCGAAGGCATCGCCGTGGCCGCGGTGGACTTGTCCGAATTGCAGAAGGCCGAGGGCGCGACGACGTGCTGCAGCATCGTGTTCGCGGCGGGAAAGCCGTTGTAAGGATTCGTCGGTGAATCCGTCCAATCCGGTGAATCCGACAATGGGAGGCAACATGCAGGTCAAGGTCTTCAACCGACAGGGCGAGCTGGTCGGCCCGGTGGAATCCGCGCGCGTCGAGAAATCCGACGCGCAGTGGCAGGCGCAACTCACGCCCGAGCAATACCGCATCGCGCGCAACAAGGGCACCGAGGCGCCGTTCTGCGGCACGCTACTCGACAACCACATGGACGGCGTCTATGCCTGCATTTGCTGCGGGCTGCCGCTGTTCCGCTCGGATTCCAAGTTCCATTCCGGCACCGGCTGGCCGAGTTTTTTCCAGCCGATCGCGAAACAGAACGTGGTCACCCACGTGGATCGCAGCTACGGCATGGTGCGCGAGGAAATCCTCTGCGCGCGCTGCGACGGCCACCTCGGCCACGTCTTCCCCGACGGCCCCGCGCCGACGCGGCTGCGCTTCTGCGTCAATTCCGATTCGCTGACGTTCGTCGGGGAAGCCGACCTGGCGAGCCTCGCCGATCCGGCGGCGGGGTGACGCCTGTATCAAGCCGCGCCGCGAAACAGCATCGGCTTGAATGAATCGTGAGGCCGCTTGCCGACCCGCCTCAGAAGTTACCCGCCTTCAGATTGCGCCGCAGCTCGTGACCTGCTTCGGTGGAACCGACAATCTCGGTTACGACGCCGATAACCGAACGCGTGTCGTAGTAGCCGACGCGCAAGATCGGCAAGCGGAAGCCCTGGATCTGGGGATAGCCCGCGGACTCCAGGTGGGCGGCCGCGGCGTCATAGTCCGCATCGTCCAGCCAGTACGCCACGTGCTGAACCGCGTCGCCGTGTCGATCCAGCGACTCCTGGTACATGCTGGCCCCCGAGACCGGCTGGATCAGTTCGATCTGGGTGTCTCCGGCACAGGCGATATGAAGGTTGCAGACCCAGTCTCCAGGCTTCCCGAGGTAGGTGCCCTCGGTGTCCTTGGCGGAGAGGTTGTCCATGTGCATGAAGCGGCTGATTCCCATCGTTTCGACGAAGAACTTCTCGGCGGCCGCAAGGTCTCGGACGACCCAGGCAACCTGGCAGAACGCCGGAGCAATCACTGGCATTGTCATGTCTGGACTCCTATGGTTTCCGCGCGTATCGAAGCGGCCGGAGAGTGTGATCGAGCGAGCAGCTTACTCCGCGCAGGTCCGCTTGAGCGCATAGTTAGG
>CAYUXZ010000037.1:0-27256 GCA_964449135.1 uncultured Gammaproteobacteria bacterium | reverse complement strand
GAGGTCGCGGCGGTCATCGCGACGGCGGCCGTCCGCCGCAGCATCGCGGCCACGGCGCGCCACAGCACGCGCGTCCGCACGGCCCGCGCCGCGACAACCGCGGTCCTGCGAGGGGTCCGCGCTACGAAGGACTGCCGAGAGACGAGGATTGATCCTCGTTACTTCCCGATTCGCTAGCCGTCCAACCCATCCATCGTGAACGCGTCGGCATCGAGCATCGCCGGAAAGCGCTTGCGGTGCGCCGCGAGTTCCTCGGCGAGCAAGGTCGTCGTCGAGACTACTTCCTCGTCGCCGCATTCGCTGAGCGGGCGTCCGAGGAAATCGATCGCGGCGCTGTCGCCGGCATAGTCGAGCTGGTTGCCGTCGGTGCCGACGCGGTTGACCGCCGCGACGTAGCACAGATTCTCGATCGCGCGCGCGCGCAGCAGCGTCTTCCACGGATAGGCGCGCGCCGCGGGCCAGTTCGCGACATACACCTGCAGGTCGAAATCGAGCGCACCCTTGCGTTCGACATCAAAGCGGTTGCGCGCGAACACGGGGAAGCGCAGGTCGTAACAGACCAGCGGGCAGATCCGCCAGCCTCGCCATTCCAGAGTTAGCCGCTCGCGTCCCGCAGCGTAGCGTTCGTGTTCGCCGGCGTAGCGGAACAGGTGGCGCTTGTCGTAATGGGCGAGTTCGCCGTCTGGCTTCGCGAACAGCAGCCGGTTGAACACGCCTGCTTCGGTGCGCAATTGGACGCTGCCGGTGACTGCGGCCTTGAGCTTCTTCGCCTGCGCCTGGATCCACGCGACGGTCGGGCCGTCCATCGTTTCGGCGTTGTGGATCGCCTCGTTGGAGAAACCGCTGGTGAAGGTTTCCGGCAGCACGACCAGATCGGTTTGCCCGCGCAGCGGCGCGATCAGATCGCCGTAATAGTCGCGGTTGCCGGCGGGGTCGTGCCAGCGGGTCGCGCCCTGCACGAGGGAGACGCGCAGATCCTTCATAGCTTCTCCATCCGCTCGATCGCCGCTTCCAGCGTGGCCTCGTTCTTGGCGAAGCAGAAGCGGATCAGGCGCTGGCCTTCCGGTGGCGTTTCGTAGAACGGCGAGAGCGGAATTCCGGTGACGCCGTGCTCGATCGTCAGCCAGCGCGCGAATTCCGCGTCGGGCAGGTCGCTGATCGCCGAGTAATCCACGAGCTGGAAATAGCCGCCCGGCACCGGCAGCGGCGCGAGCGTGGTGCGTCCGAGCAATTCGCGGAAATGGTCGCGCTTGGCCTGGTAGAACGCGCCGAGTTGCTCGTGGTGCTCGGGATGCTGGGTGAGCATGTCGACCAGCGCCCACTGCGCCGGCGCGAAAGTGCAGAAGTTGTTGTACTGGTGCACCTTGCGGAACTCGGCCGACAGCGCCGGCGGCGCGACGCAATAGCCCACTTTCCAGCCGGTGCAGTGGTAGGTCTTGCCGAAGCTGGACACCACGAAGCTGCGCGCGGCGAGTTCGGGAAAACGCAGCACCGATTCATGCCGCACGCCGTCGAATACGATGTGCTCATAGACCTCGTCGGAAAGCACTACGATGTCGGTGCCGCGCAGGATCTCCGCGAGTGCGCGCATGTCGTCGAACGTGAGCATTGCGCCAGACGGATTGTGCGGCGTGTTGATCATCAGCATCCGCGTCTTCGGCGTGATCGCGTCGCGCACGCGCTGCCAGTCCACCGAAAAGTCGTGCGAATCCAGCGGCACATGCACCGCTCGCCCGCCGGCTAGATCGATCGCCGGCTCGTAGCAGTCGTAGCAGGGATCGAGCACGATCACTTCATCGCCCGGGTGCACGACCGCGAGCACCGCGTCGAAGATCGCTTCGCTGCCGCCGCTGGTGACCGTGATCGCGGCGTCCGCATCCACCTCGCAGCCGTACAGCTTGGCGATCTTGGCCGCGATCGCCTGCCGTAGCGTCGGCAGGCCGGTCATTGGCGCGTACTGGTTGCGACCTTCGCGCGCGTGCCGCGCGAGGGCCTCGACCAGCGGCGCGGGCGTGTCGAAATCCGGGAACCCCTGCCCGAGGTTGACCGCCTTGCGCTCGAGCGCGAGCTGCGACATCACGGTGAAGATGGTGGTGCCGACCTTCGGCAGCTTGGTCTGGATGGCATTCACTGCGACGTCTCCATGCGCGCGTCGGGCGACACGCCGGGCAAGTGTAAGGCACGCGCCCAGTTCGGACAGGGACATTCGACCCTGCCCGCGCAAGCCGGTAAAATTCCGAAGTTCCATTCCGACTGCATTCCTTGAGCGATTCCGACTCCACCGCCCCACTGCTCGCGGCCGAAGGCCTGCGCTTCGATCGCAACGAGGAGCGCGTGTTCGGCCCGCTGGATTTCGCCGTGCACGCGGGCGAAGCGTTGCTGGTGCTGGGCGGCAACGGCGCCGGCAAGACCACCCTGCTGCGCGTGCTGGCCGGATCGCTGCCCGCGGGCGAAGGCGAAATGCGCTGGTACGGGGAATCGTGCGTGCGGCCTCCGGCCGGACAGGTCGCGCTGCTCGGGCATCTGCCCGGCCACAAGGCCGATCTGGGCACGCTGGAGAACCTGCGCTTCGCGATCGGATTGCAGGGCTGCCGGCGCGGTACGTCGCCGATGTCGGCGCTGACGAGCGTCGGCCTAGCCGGCTTCGAAGACGTGCCCGCGGGACGTCTTTCCGCGGGCCAGCGCAAGCGGCTGTCGCTGGCGCGGCTGCTGCTCTCGCCCGCACGCGTGTGGTTGCTCGACGAGCCTTACGCGAACCTCGATCGCGAGGGCATCGCGCTGGTGAACCGCGTGATCGGCCTGCACCTGCACGACCAGGGTGCGGCGCTGATCACCACCCACGGCGCCTATGCCGCGCCGCCGGTGCGCACGCGCGTGCTCTCGCTCGACGGATCGGTGCACGAGCTTGCCGACGCAGGATCATCCGCATGAGCGAGCCCACCCTGCCCCGCGCCGCCCGCGCGATGCTCGCGCGCGACCTGCGCCTCGCCTGGAAGCGGCGCGGAGACACCCTGCAACCGCTGCTGTTCGCAGTGCTCGTGGTTGCGTTGTTTCCGCTCGCGCTGGGCAGCGAACACGATCGCCTCGCGATGTTCGCGCCGGGCGCGATCTGGGTCGCGGCGCTGCTCGCGGCGCTGCAGGGACTCGACGCGCTGTTCCGCAGCGATGCCGAGGACGGCAGCCTCGAGCAGCAACTGCTCGCACCGGTACCGATGTCGCTGCTGCTGGGCATGCGCATGTTCGCGCACTGGCTGACCGGATCGTTGCCGCTGATTCTCATCGCGCCGCTGCTCGCGCAATTGCTGTATCTGCCCGATCGCCTGCTGATGCCGCTGCTGGTCTCGTTGCTGGTCGGCACGCCATTGCTGGTTCTGCTCGGTTCGACCGTGGCCGCGCTGACGGTCGGCTTGCGTCGCTCTGGTATGCTGCTGCCCCTGCTCGCGCTGCCGCTGTACGTGCCTGTCCTGGTGTTCGGCGCGGGCAGCGTGATGGCCGCCGCGCAGGGCCAGGACTGGATCGGCGCCGTGCTGATGCTCGGCGCCGGACTCGCGCTGGCGATCGTGCTGGCTCCACTCGCCGCGGCTGCGGCCGTCCGCATCGCACTGCCATGAATTCGATAATTCTCTGGTTCCACAAACTCGGCTCGCCGCCGAACTTCCACCGCTTCGCGACGCGCTGGATGCCGTGGACCTATGCTGCGTCGCTGCTGCTGCTCGCAGTCGGACTGTATGGCGCGCTGTTCCGCGTGCCCGCCGACTACCAGCAGGGCGACAGCTACCGCATCCTGTTCATCCACGTGCCCTGCGCTTACATGAGCCTGTTCGTGTACGCGACGATGGCGATCCAGGCGGGCATTGCGCTGGTCTGGCGGATCAAGCTCTGCGAAATCCTGGCGATGGCCTGCGCGCCGGTCGGCGCGGCGTTCACCGCGATCACGCTCGCGACCGGTTCGATCTGGGGCCGGCCGATGTGGGGCACGTGGTGGGACTGGGACCCGCGGCTGACGTCCGAACTGGTGCTGCTGTTCCTGTACATCGGCGTGATCGCGCTCGACGCTTCCATCGAGGACCGCCGCCGCGGCGCGCGTGCGGCCGGTTTCCTCGCGATGATCGGGCTGATCAACCTGCCGATCATCCACTACTCGGTGGAGTGGTGGAATTCGCTGCACCAGGGCCGCACGATCATGCTGCTCGGACCCTCGAAGATGGACCGCTCGATGATCCTGCCGCTGTTCGCGACGATCGCCGCGATGCAGCTGTGGTTCGTCGCTTCGCTGCTGTCGCGCGCGCGCACGCTGCTGGTCGAGCGCGAGGCCGGCAAGGATTGGGCGCGCGAGATCGCGGGAGCGCAGCCATGACTTATCTGCCCTACATCGTCGGCGCATATTCCGTATTCACCGTCGTGCTCGTCTGGGACGGACTGTCGCCGTGGCTGAAGCATCGCCGCCTGCTGCGCGCGATCCGTTCGAAGGTCGTGCGCGCGGCCGCGAGGAACGAACGGAGCGGCGCATGAATCCGACCCGCAAGCGCCGTCTTGGCCTGTTGCTGATCGTGCTCGCCGCGGTTGCGGTCGCAGGCACGTTGATCGCGATCGGCCTGCGCCACAACGTGCGCTACCTGCTCACGCCCAGCGACGTCATCGCCGGTCAGGCCGCTGACAAGCCGCTGTTCCGGCTCGGCGGCGTGGTCTGCGAGGGCAGCGTGAAGCGCACATCCGGCACGCTCGATGTGCGCTTCGTCGTGACCGATCGCGTGCACGAGGTTCCCGTGCGCTACACCGGCATCCTTCCCGACCTGTTCCGCGAGGGCCAGAGCATCATCGCGACAGGCGGCCTGCACGGCGACGGCTTCCATGCGCAGGAAGTGCTCGCCAAGCACGACGAGACCTACATGCCCAAGGAAGTCGCCGACGCGATCGCCAAGGGCAAGAGCCTGCCGCGCAAGCCCTGCGCGCCGCCTCCTTGAGCCCGCGAAACTGACGTGCTGCCGGAAATCGGCCAACTCGCGCTGATCATCGCCCTGCTGCTCGCGGCGCTACAGGCGCTGCTGCCGCTGCTGGGCGCGCAGCGTGGCATCGAGGCGTGGATGCGCGTCGCGCGACCGGCTGCTTATGCACAGGCGCTGTTCGTCGTCGCCGCGTTCGCGATCCTGATCCATGCTTTCGTCGCGCACGACTTCTCGGTCGCCTATGTCGCGCGCAACTCGAATTCGCTGCTACCGCTGGGCTATCGCATCGCCGCGGTCTGGGGCGCGCACGAGGGATCGCTGCTGCTGTGGATCCTGATCCTCGCGCTGTGGACGGCCGCGGTCGCGCGCTTCTCGAAAGCGCTGCCGCTGCCGGTGATCGCGCGCGTGCTCGGCGTGATGGGCGCGGTCAGCAGCGGCTTCCTGCTGTTCACGCTGCTCACTTCCGATCCGTTCGCGCGCCTGTTGCCCGCGCCGCCGGAAGGCGCCGACCTCAACCCGCTGCTGCAGGATCCGGGCCTGGCGATGCACCCGCCGATCCTCTACAGCGGCTACGTCGGCACCACGGTCGCGTTCGCCTTCGCGATCGCCGCGCTGCTTGACGGGCGTGTCGATGCGCGCTGGGTGCGCTGGTCGCGGCCCTGGACGAACGTCGCGTGGGCGCTGCTCACCGTCGGCATCGCGCTGGGCTCGTGGTGGGCCTACTACGTGCTCGGCTGGGGCGGCTGGTGGTTCTGGGATCCGGTCGAGAACGCTTCGTTCATGCCGTGGCTCGCGGGCACCGCGCTGTTGCACTCGCAGGCGGTGACGGAAAAACGCGGCAGCTTCCGCGGCTGGACGCTGCTGCTCGCGATCGCGGCGTTTTCGCTGTCGCTGCTCGGCACCTTCCTCGTGCGCTCGGGCGTGATCACCTCGGTGCACGCGTTCGCGGCCGACCCGGCTCGCGGCGTGTTCATCCTGGTCTTCCTCGGCCTGGTGATCGGCGGCTCGCTGCTGCTCTATGCGCTGCGTGCGCCGCGCGACGACGACGGCGCGCCGTTCGCGCTGGCCTCGCGCGAGACCCTGATCCTCGTCAACAACCTGCTGCTGACCACGGCTTGCGCGATGGTGCTGATCGGCACGCTGTTCCCGCTGTTCGCCGACGCGCTCAAGCTCGGCCGCTTTTCGGTCGGCCCGCCCTACTTCGGCACGATGTTCGCGCTGCTGATGGCGCCGCTGGTGCTGCTCGTGCCGTTCGGACCGCTGACGCGCTGGCAGCGGGAGCAGGCCGCCACGCCGCTCAAGCTCCTGCTGCCGTGGTTGTTCGTCGCCTTGATCGGCGGCGCGCTCGCTTTTGTCGCGCTGCCGAACGCATGGTGGAAGCCGTTCGCCGGCATCGCGATCGGGCTGTGGCTGTTCGCCGGTACGCTGCGGTTCGTACGGCGGCGTCTGGTGCTGAGCGGACAACGATTCACTGCCGAAATGGTTGGCATGAGCCTGGCCCATGTCGGCATCGCGGTGTTCTTCTTCGGCGTGCTGCTCACCGAGAGCCTGGGCGTGCAGAAAGACGTCGCCGTGACGCCGGGGCAGACCGTCGAGGCGGCGGGCTATCGATTCCGCTTCGACGGCGTGCAGCGCAGCGAGGGCCCGAACTATGTTTCCGATTTCGGCAGCGTGCGCGTGACGCATGGCGACGCGCCTGTCGCGAGTCTGCATCCCGAGAAACGCCAGTATGTCGCCGGCGGCCAGGTCATGACGAACACCGCGATCGATCCGGGCCTGAGCCGCGATCTCTACGTCGCGCTCGGCGAGCCACTGGACGCAAACGGTTCGTGGGCGCTGCGCGTCTACGTGAAGCCGTGGGTGCGCTGCATCTGGCTCGGCGCGTTGCTGATGGCCGCGGGCGGCTTGGTCACCGCGTTCGACCGGCGCTTCCGCCGCATCGCGGAGGCGCGCTGACATGCTGCGCCGGCTGCTGCCCCTGCTGATCTTCGTCGCGCTCGCCGCGCTGCTGGGCATCGGCGTCTGGCTCAGCCGCAACCCGGATCGCGAAGCCTTGCCTTCGACCTTGATCGGCAACCCCGCTCCGGGTTTTGCGCTGCCTTTACTCGATCCGAATGCGGCAAGCGCATCGTCGCGCACGCTTCGTTCCGGCGAACTCGCAGGCGCGCCGTATGTGCTCAACGTCTGGGGCAGCTGGTGCGTGAACTGCCGCGAGGAGCATCCGGCGATCACCGCGCTCGCCAAGCGCGGCATCGTGAAGGTGATCGGTTACGACTACCACGATGACCCCGCGGACGCGCGCCGCTGGCTTGCCCAGTTCGGCAATCCGTATGCGCTGATCATCACCGATGTCGAAGGCCGCGCGGCGCTCGACTGGGGCATTTACGGCGCTCCGGAAACCTACCTCGTGGATGCGCGCGGCATCGTGCGCTGGAAGCACGTCGGCCCGCTGACCGATGAAATCATCGCGCGGGAATTGCTGCCGCTGCTGAAGGATGGAGGAACGCGATGAAGCGCTTCCTGCTCGCTGCCGCGTTCGCGATCTCGCTGCCCTGGGCGACGTCCTGCCTCGCGCAAGCCGCGCAATCGGACACGCCGATCGTATATCGCGATGCCACCGAGGAGGCACGCTTCCGCGCGCTCGCGACCTCGCTGCGCTGCGTGATGTGCCAGAACCAGTCGCTCGCCGACTCCGACGCGATGATCGCGCACGACCTGCGCCGGCAGATCATCGCGATGATGCGCGATGGCAAGTCCGACGCGCAGATCCGCGCCTTCCTCGTCGCGCGCTACGGCGAGTTCGTGCTGTACGAGCCGCGCGTGCAACCGGCGACCTGGCTGCTCTGGTTCGGCCCGCTGGCGCTGCTGCTCGCTGGCGGCGCGACCGTGTTGGTCATCGTGCGCCGACGCGCGACGCGTCTGGGCGCGCAGTCCGCCGACGCAGCATCGTCACCAGAGCATGCGTCCGAATCCGGCGAGGACTGGTGATGCGCGCCGAATTCGTCGTCGCCGTCTTCCTCCTGTTCGCCGTCGCCGGCGCATTCGTGCTTCCGCCGCTGTGGCGCGGTGCGCGGCGCAGCGCGATCGCGGTCGCGCTGGCGATGCCGCTCGCAGCGGTGCTGCTATACGCACGGATCGGCGCTCCTGATGCGCTCGATGCGACGCTGCTGAATGCGCCGCTGTCGCTGGCCCAGCAGATCGACGCCCTCGCCGCGCAGATGCGCACGCACCCGGACAATCTCGACGGCTGGCTGCTGCTGGGCCGCAGCCGCAAGGAGCAGCAGCGTTATGCGGACGCGCTGGATGCGTTCCACCGCGCGTTGAAGCTGTCTCCCGAGGAGCCCGCGATCATGGTCGAGATCGCCGAAACCCTCGCGCTCGCCGAGCCGTCGCATCGCATCGACGGCGAGGCGCTGGAGCTGCTGCAACGCGCCCGCGCCATCGATCCGCAGAGCCAGCGCGCTCTGTGGTTCCTCGGCATCGCGGCGTACCAGCAGCAACGTTACGCCGAAGCGGCCGCGACCTGGGAGCCGTTGCTCGCACTCGCGCCCGAATCCACGCGTCCCGCGCTGCGCAAGCAGATCGACGATGCGCGCGCGAAGGCCGGCATGCCGGCGCTGCCCGCCGAAGCATCCGTCACGACCGCGCCCGCGCTGCTCCGCGTGCGCGTCGAGATCGCCGCGGAACTGCGCGCGAAGCTCGCGGACGGCGACACGCTGTTCGTGTATGCGCGAATGCCTGACGGCCCGCCGATGCCGCTCGCGGTCAAGCGCGTTCCCGCGAAGGATTTCCCGATCGAGATCGCGCTCGCCGATGCCGACGGCCCGATGCCGACGCTGCGGCTGTCGCAGCAGAAGGCCGTGGAGGTGCAGGCGCGCGTTTCGCATTCCGGCGACGCGTTGCCGCAGTCCGGTGATTTCGAGGCGGCACCGTTGACCGCGACGGTCGGCACGGACAAGCTGCTGGTGCTCACCATCGACCGCGTGCACCCATGACCGAATTCGTTCCGCCGCACAGTCGGTTCTTCGACCTGCCCTCGCCGTTCGCGATGAAACGTGGCGGCGCTTTGCAGAGCGCGCGGCTCGCCTACGAAACCTGGGGCGCGCTGAACGCGCAGCGCGACAACGCGATCGTGATCCTGACCGGGCTGTCTCCGAACGCGCACGCGGCTTCCAGCGCGGACAACCCCGAGGCCGGCTGGTGGGAAGCGATGATCGGCCCGGGCAAGCCCATCGACACGGATCGCTGGTTCGTGATCTGCGCGAACTCGCTCGGCGGCTGCAAAGGCTCGACCGGGGCTGCGTCCGCGAACCCCGCGACCGGGAAAACCTACCGGCTGGATTTCCCGGAGCTGTCCATCGAGGACATCGCCAACTCCGCGCACGCGCTGGTGCAGGGTTTGGGCATCGCGCAACTCGCCGGCGTGATCGGCTGCTCGATGGGCGGCATGACCGCACTGGCCTATTCGTTGCTGCACCCGCGCAGTGCGCGCGCGATGATCAATGTTTCCGGCTCGGTGCAGTCGCTGCCGTTCTCGATCGCGATCCGCTCTCTGCAGCGCGAGGCGATCCGCCTCGACCCGAACTGGAACGAAGGCGAATACACCGACGATTCCTACCCGGACAACGGCATGCGCATGGCGCGAAAGCTGGGCGTGATCACCTACCGCTCCTCGCTGGAATGGAGCGGGCGCTTCGGCCGCGTGCGCCTGGACAGCGACAACCGCGAAGGCGACGACCCGTTCGGCCTGGAGTTCCAGGTCGAGAGCTACCTCGAAGGCCACGCGCGCCGTTTCGTGCGCGGCTTCGATCCGAACTGCTACCTGTACCTGAGCCGATGCATGGACTGGTTCGACCTCGCCGAATACGGCGATGGCGATGCCAATGCGGCGCTGCGAATGATCGCGCTCGAGAAAGCGCTGGTGATCGGCGTGGAAACCGACATCCTGTTCCCGCTGCAACAGCAGGAGCAGATCGCCGACGGCCTGCGCGCGGGCGGCGCCGCGACGACCTACGCGCCGCTGCCGTCGCCGCAGGGGCACGATGCCTTCCTCGTGGATATCGCGCGGTTCGGGCCGGTGATCGGCGGGTTTCTCGCGGATCTTTGATCCGGATCAAGCCGCGCACGCTGCGCGGCGAACGCAGGCGGGCGAGCGGATGTAGAATGCGCCCATGACCGATCCGGCACGTCCTCCCTGCAAATCGACTTGCACGCCGATCGATTTCGTCGGCCGCGACAAACTCGTCGCACGCATCGATGCAGCGGTCTCGCTGGGCGACGAGCAGGCGGTGACCGCGGCGCTCCGCAACGCGTTGTGCATGCTGATCCGTGACCCCGACGTGCGCCTGCCCGATTGCGTGCACGAGCCGATCGCCGACCACTACGCACGTCGCGAGCTGTATCGCAGCGAGCGCTACGGCTACAGCGTCGTCGCGATGACCTGGGGGCCTGGGCAGGGCACGCCTCTGCACGATCACGCCGGAATGTGGTGCGTGGAAGGCGTCTGGGACGGACAGCTGGAAATCACCCAGTACGAACTGCTCGAGCGCGACGGCGAGCGCTGGCGATTCCGCGCCGCCGGCGGCATGCAAGCCGGTCCCGGAAGCGCGGGCAGCCTGATCCCGCCGCACGAATACCACACGATCGCCAATCCCAATCCGAACGCCGTCGCGATCACCCTGCACATCTACAAGGGCCCGATGGACTACTGCTCGAAGTTCTTCCCCGAGGACGGCGAGTGGTACGCGTGCTGCGGCAGCGCGATGGCGACCGACAAGGTCGCATGACCGTTCGTGCCTCGCCGCTCCGACGATCACTCGATTCGTCGCATGCGGGTGGCGCGTGGCGTAAGGACAGACCTCGGTCGATTTGGCTATAATTCGCGCGTGCCGGTGTGGCGGAATGGCAGACGCGATTGACTCAAAATCAATTATCCGAAAGGGTGTGTGGGTTCGACTCCCTCCACCGGCACCACCTCCCCGATTCACCCGCAGCGCCCGGTTCGACTCGCCTTCCGTAGCGAATGCCGTCCCGCACCGCACCCGTTGCATCTCCCCCGCGGACGCGATCATGATGGCGCGTGCGAGCCTAGCCCCGGCACTGCGCCGGGAACGGATTCGCAAATCCGGACGCCCAGGGGAGAAGGACCATGCCGACCGATTGCCTTTCGCTCAAGCTGCTCAAGAACGGCGAGACCGAGCCCGAGCTCGTCTATGTGCACCGCAATACCGGCAAGTGGAAATCGCCGGGCGAAGGCTGGCTGGGTCCGCAAGCGGGCGTGTGGCGCGAGCTGCCGGACGGCCTGCATCTGATGGATCCGCAGAACAACGGCGAGATCGCGTTCTGCTGGGGCCTGTATTTCGACAAGACCTTCACTCTCGAGCACGGCGCCTCGGTCTATCGCCACGCCGGCGGCGACGGCAACTGGGAAGTGCTCGGCGTGCTGTAAGTCCGCACGCCGGGAATCGTTCGATCCGTGTCATCCACCACGCGAGGAGAACCGCCATGCTGAACCGTAACCCGATCGCATCCGCAACGCTCACCGCGCTCGCCATCGCCTGCGTCGGCAACGCCCTCGCAGCCGATGCCGCGCCTGCTGCCGCGATGGCGTCCGCGAAGAACATCGGCGACCAGAAGTTCACGGCCTTTCCGGACGTGCCCACCTGCATGCAGGGCGTCGTGCTCAGCGGCGATCCCGACAAAGGACCTTCGTTGATCCTCGCCAAGACGACCGGCCATTGCCTGATTCCGTGGCATTGGCATTCGTCGAACGAGCACGTGATGCTTTCCGGCGGCATCGGCAAGCTCGAGATGAAGGACGCCAAGCCGGTGACGCTCAAGTCCGGCGCCTACGGCTTCATGCCCGCGAAGCATCCGCACCAGTTCACCTGCATCTCCAATTGCGTGATCTTCCTGTCCTCGGACGGCGTCTTCGACACGCATTACATCGACAAGGACGGCAAGGAAATCCCGTCCGCGCAGGCACTGAAGAAGAAATAGTCCTCACTGGAAACGGATGGAGGCATCGCTCGCGATCCTCCATCCGTGTCAGTCGTCGCCGGAAACGGTCGGACTCACGCTCCACGGCCACCAGCCCGTGCCGGTCGCGGCGTAGCGGTCGGCGGCCTGTTCGAAGCGGTTGCGCGCGGAGATGCCGCCGCAGAGGAAATACAGCGGCAGGAAGAACACGCCCAGCGCCATCGCCTGGTAGACGTGCGCGCGCTCGTGATCGCCGAGTCGATGCGTGGCGCCGATCGGCGGGCACAGGCCGAATCGTTCCGCATAGCTCGTGCAGTCGCGATCGAGCGAGTCGTGCGTGCACAGGATGACGTTGCCGAGGGCGAGCGCGCCACCCGGCCCCCACGGATACTTCAGGAAAGTCAGCGCGTCGTCACCGATCCGCAGCTTCGCGCCGAATGCGAGCGCGGGCAGTCCCAGGATCAGACCGAGCAGCGTGTTCGGCAAGGCCCAGATCGCGCCGGGCACGAACAGCGCGCGGCGCATCCGGGATTTCATCGCTTGCCGGATTTCAGCGCGAGCGCTGCGCCAGCCAGCCGTGGATCGCGCTCGGCACTTCGCGCTGCGCGCGACCGGAGACGTAGATGCCGATGTGGCCGCCCTTGAACGACAGTTCGCTGTAGTCCCTCGTGCCGGCGAGTTGCTTCAGCGGACGCGACGCGCTCGGCGGCACGAGATGATCCTGTTCGGCGAACACGTTCAGCACCGGCATTTTCAGATTCTTCAGCGAGACTTCGCGACCGCCGATGGTGATGCCGCCGTTGACGAAGCCGTTGCCCTGGTAGAACTGCTTGATGAACTGGCGGAAGGCTTCACCGGCCTGGTCGGGCGAGTCGAAGATCCATTTCTCCATGCGCAGGAAATCCTCGAGCGCGTGCTTGTCGTCGAGGATGTCGGTCAGGCCGACGTACTTCTGCACGTTCAGGCGGAAAGGCTTGAGCGTGAGGTAGCAGTAGTTCATCAGGTCGGCCGGCACGTTGCCCAGGCCGTCCACGAACGCGTCCACGTCCATGCCGCGCGTCCAGTGCGAAAGCATGTTGTCGGCGGTGTGGAAATCCACCGGCGTGACCATCGTGACGAGGTTGCGGATCTTGTCCGGATGCAGCGAGGCGTAGCACAGCGAGAACGCGCCGCCCTGGCAGATGCCGAGCAGGTTGATCGCATCCTGCTTGTGGCGCTCGCGCAGGAAATCCACGCAGCCGCCGAGGAAGCGCTCGATGTAGTCGGTGAGGTCGAGGTACTTGTCGGACTGGTCGGGATAACCCCAATCGATGATGTAGACGTCCTCGCCGAGCGCGAGCAGTTGCTTGACGATCGAACGGTCGGCCTGCAGGTCCACCATGTACGGTCGGTTCACCAGCGCGTAGCTGATCAGCAGCGGCACCTTCGCAGTCGGCGCCTTCTCGCCGCGGTAGCGGTAGAGCACGATCTTGCCGTCGCTGTAGACGGCTTCCTTTGCGGTCGCGCCGTAGTGCACGTCGTCGAGCTCGCGCAGCGTGGTCAGTCCGGAGACGAGCTTGCGCTGCATCGCCTGCGCTTCGTGCGCGAGGCGGTCGGGGGAAAGGTTCAGCGGTCCGTACATGGCTTTGAGCTCCTGATTACTTCTTTGCACGCCGCGCGGCAGGTTGGGCCGCGGGTTTCTTCGTCGCGTCCACTGCGGGCGATTTGGCCGACGACGCCGACTTGCCGCCGGACTCCATCGCGGCCAGGCGCGCCTTGAGTTCGCGCACCTCGCGTTCGAGCTGGGTGACCTTGCGGTGGCTGGAGTTCACCTCGGTGCGCGTGGGCATTCCGAGCTGGCCAGTAGCGCGCTCGACTTCGCCCTGCACGCCCGCGCGCACGCGGCTTTGCGCATTGACGAGATCGCCGTAGGCGGCGCGGAACTCCGGCGTCATCGCGACCTCGCCCCATGCTTCCTCGGCAGCGTCGATCCACAGGTCGAACAGAGCGCGCGCCGAGTCCACCTGCCGGCCCGGTTCACTGCGTTCGGCGAGCAGGTCCTCGAACTTCGCGAACGCGCGCTGGCCGCATTCCATGAGCTGCGCGTTGTAGGCGGACAGCGCCTGCTGGTATTCCAGCTGCGATTTCGCGAGCGCCTGCCAGCGCTCCTGGTGCTCGCGTCCGATGCCGAACGCCGGCGCGTCGAACGCGTTGCCCCAGTGGCTGCGGACCGATTCCAGCCACGGCCCGGCGTGCAGCATCCAGTCCTCGAGGCTATGCGCGTCCGGGCCGGTCATGCTCTTGAACATGCCCGCGAACGGATTGTTCTCGATGCCCAGCGCGTGCTTCCACTCGGCGGCGATGTCGGCCGGACTCGCGGCCTTGCCCGCGAGCCGCGTGGCGAGTTCCTGCATCTTGCCGAACCACTCGCCGGTGAGCCGGTTCATGCGCGAAATCGTCTCGTCGGTCTGGTCGCGTCCGTCCTTCGCCCACGGCGCCCACAGATCCATCATTTCCTGCCAGCCCGCCGGCGTCTGCACGTGCGTGCCGCCGCTCGCCTGGCGCGCCATCTCGCTCCACGCGTTCCAGTACTGGCGCGAAAGCGCCTCGAAATCCCTGCTCCAGCCGTCGTTGCCCGGATTCATAAGCCGTACTCCTCGTTGCGGCCGCGATGCTACCACCGACCGATGTTGCACTGCAACAAACACAGGGCGCAGCAGACACGGTTACACTCGCCAAAGGGGTGTGGGCGACATCGGTTCGGTTTCCTGGACAAGGAACGCACGATGAATCATTCGGCCGCGACAGCTGTGCTCCAGGACTTCGACGACGACGCCTGGGACGACCTGCTCAACTATATCGAGGAACGCCGGGTCATCCCGATCATCGGGCCGGACCTGCTGCGCGTGCAGACCGACCGCGGCCTGCGTCCGCTCTACGAATGGCTCGCGGAAAAGCTCGCCGCGAAACTCGCGGTGGATGCGGGCTCGTTGCCGCAGCCCCTCACGCTCAACGACGTCGTCTGTTCCTATCTCGGCCAGCGCGGCCGCCGCGAGGAGGCCTACACGCGCCTGCGCTCGATCATGCGCGAAGTGGAGTTCGAGCCGCCGCCGGCGCTGCTGCAGCTCGCACAGATCACCGATTTCGACCTGTTCATCACGACCACGTTCGACGGCCTGCTGGAAAAGGCCGTCAATCGCGAGCGCTACGGCGGGCAACCTTCTTCCGAGGTCATCGCGTACGCGCCCAACCGCGTCGCCGACCTGCCGAGCGAGCGCAGCCAGTTGCAGCGCACGGTGGTCTATCACCTGCTCGGGCGCCTCTCCGCCTCGCCGACGTACGTGCTCTCCGACGAGGACATGCTGGAGTTCATCTGCGCGTTGCAGTCGGAACATCTCACGCCGGAAAAACTGTTCCACGAACTCGAGCACAACCACCTGCTGCTGATCGGCAGCGATTTTTCCAACTGGCTCGCGCGGCTGTTCCTGCGCATGGCCAAGCGGCACCGCCTGTCCGATCCGCGCGAGGTCACCGAGGTGCTCGCCGACGACCACACGATGCAGGACGGCCGGCTGGTCGCCTTCCTGCAACAGGTCAGCGTGCGCACGCGCGTCTATGGCGGCGCCGAGGCCTTCGTCGCCGAGCTGCACGCGCGCTGGACGAAGCGGCATCGCCCGACGGCCACGACGAACGGATCGAACCACGCGCCGCAGCGCTTCCTGCCGCCCGCTCGCGAGATGCCGGAGAACGCGGTGTTCATCAGCTACGCGCGCGAGGACCTGCCCTCGGTACAAAAATTGAAGGCCGCGATGGACGCCGCCGGCATCGTCACCTGGTTCGACATGGACCGGCTCGAAAGCGGCGACGACTACGACCGCAAGATCCGCGCGAACATCGGCCGTTGCAGTTATTTCGTGCCGGTCGTCTCGGCGACCACGCAGCGCCGCCACGAGGCCTACTTCCGCCGCGAATGGAGTTACGCGGTGGATCGCGCGCGCAACATCGCCGACGGCGCGGTGTTCATCCTGCCGGTGTGCATCGACGACACGCCCGAATCGCAGGCGCTGGCGCCCGAACTGTTCAAGGCGCTGCACTTCACGCGCATTCCCGATGGCGAACCGCAGCCGGAGTTCATCCGCCGACTGCAGGATCTGTTCAGCGGGAGGCCGGCATGAACGACATCCACCGCGCCGCCGCGGGCAACGACGCCGTCGCGATCGATCCGCAGAATCCCTGGCTGGGCCTGTTCTCCTACGGCGAGGAATCGCGCGCCTACTTCCACGGCCGCGAGGACGAAACCGCCGAGCTGTGCCGCCGCATCCAGCGCAAGCTGCTGACCGTGCTGTTCGGGCAATCCGGCCTCGGCAAAACCTCGCTGGTGCGCGCCGGCGTCGTGCCGAAGCTGCGCGCGGAGGGCTTCTGCCCGGTCTATGTGCGCATCGACTATGCGCCCGGTTCGCCCGCGCCATCCGAGCAGATCAAGCAAGCGATCTTCAAGGCCAGCGCCGCCGCCGGCGTGTGGACGCGCGCCGGCACCGCCGTGCAGGGCGAATCGCTGTGGGAGTTCCTGCACCACCGCGGCGACCTGCTGCGCGATCCAGTCGGCCGCACGTTGATGCCGCTGCTGATCTTCGACCAGTTCGAGGAGATCTTCACGCTCGGCCAGGCCGACGACGCCGGCCGCCATCGCGCGAAGGAGTTCCTCACCGATCTCGCCGACCTCGTCGAGAACCGCCCGCCCGCGGCGCTCGAGGCGCGCATCGAGGACGACGACAAGGCCGCCGAGGATTTCGATTTCGCGCGCGCCGACTACCGCGTGCTGATCGCGTTGCGCGAGGATTACCTCGCACACCTGGAAAGCGTGAAGGGCTCCATGCCCTCGATCACGCAGAACCGGATGCGGCTGGCGCGCATGAACGGCACGCAGGCGCTGAGCGCGGTGACCAAGCCGGGCGGCAAGCTCGTGTCGCAGGAAATCGCCGAGGCGATCGTGCGCTTCGTCGCCGGCGGTTCGGAACTGGCCAACGCCGAGGTCGAGCCTTCGCTGTTGAGCCTGGTCTGCCGCGAGCTCAACACCGTGCGCCAGACGCAGGGCCGCGCCGAGATTTCCGCCGACCTGCTCGCCGGTTCGCGCGACACCATCCTGTCCGAGTTCTACGAGCGAGCGCTCGCCGACCAGCCCGCCGGCGTGCGTCGCGTGGTCGAGGATCATCTGCTCACCGAATCCGGTTATCGCGAGAGCCTGGGCGAGGAACGCGTGCTCAAGGAACTCGCGGCGGCGGACGCATCGCCGGATGCGCTGCCGATGCTGGTCAACCGCCGCCTGCTGCGCATCGAGGAACGCCTCGACATGCGCCGCGTCGAGCTCACCCACGACGTGCTCTGCGGCGTGGTGCTCGCGAGCCGAAGCCTGCGCCAGGAACGCGAGGCGCGCGACGAAGCCGAACGCCAGCTCGCCGCGCAGCGCGAACGCGAGGAAGCGACCCACCGCGCGCTGGTGCGCGCGCGCATGATCGCCACGGTGTGCTCGGTACTGATGCTGGTCGCGATCGCCGGCGCGCTATTCGGCTGGATCAGCCAGCGTCGCGCGCACGCCGCTGAGGCGGAAGCGCAGAAATCACGCGGCGATGCCGAGAAGCTGGTGAGCTTCCTGATCGAGGATTTCTACTCCGAACTCGCGCCGACCGGCCGGCTGGAGACCCTTGGCAAGCTCGCGCACATGACCGTCGGTTACTACGACGGCCTTCCACCAGAACTGGTCACGCCGCGTACGCGCGTCTATCGCGCTATGGCGCAGGTGCGCGAAGGAACAGCCTTGCTCGGCAGCGGTCACACTGATGCGGCGTACAAGAACTTCGATGAGGCGCAAACGACATTCGAAAAACTCCGCGCAGACGGTGACAACAGCGAACCGGTCGCCTACGGACTGGGGCTGATTTTCATGTACGAGGGCAGCGGATTCGTCGGCAGCGGCAGCGGGCGCGGCACAGACAAGCAACTGCGACAGGCTGCCGACCTGCTGCGTCCGCTGGTGTACGCACCGAATGCCACGCGCCGCGTGCGGCAGCTATACGGCGACGACCTGAATTACCTGAGCCATTCGCAGCCGCTCGAACAGGCCGTCGCGACCTGCGACGAATCGCGCAAGGTCCTGGCGGGCTTGGGTGCGCTAAACCTGTCGGACTTGGACGCGACCTCGTCGTATGCCGACACCGCCGATTCCGAAGCGCGCTTCCTGCTCACGCTGGGCAAGGTGGACGAAGCCCGTCAGCTCGAACAGCAGGTGTTCGATCTCGCCGAAAAGGTGCTGGTGCGCCGGCCGAGCGACCTGCATTCGCTCGCCAATCGCAGCTACGCCGCTGAGCTCCTCAGCGGCATTGCTTCGCGCCAGCACGACGATGCGACCGCGCTGGATTTCGCGAACCGCGTGGTTCGCTCCGGCGAGGACGAAATCCGGTTCAACCCCTCCGACCTGAATTCCTGGGGGCGTTGGACCCTCGGCATCCGCAAGCTCTCAAATGTCCAGTTCGATCATGGCGACATCGCTCAGTCGATCGCGTCGATGCACCGCCTGCTCGCGCTGGAAAGCGATCCTCGCCGACCGTCCAGTCTGGCGCCAACGGTGTGGTACCAGTGGGGCCATATGGCGTTCCTGCAGTCGCAGACGGGAGACGCGGCGGCGGCCACGCAATCACTGCATTCCTTCGTTCGCGACGCCCGCGAGGTTGTTGCGCAACTCGCACCCAACGACCTGCGTCGGCAATTGCTGTCGATGCCGGAGCAGTCCCTGAACGCCGGTTTGCGATTGGCCTCCGGAGATGCACAGGCCGCCCTCGACAATGCGACGGCCGTGGTCGAACACGTTGCCGCGGTCAATGTGGCGGCAAACGACATCGCATCCAGGCGCACGCAGGAAAACATTTTGAATGGCAACTTGTATACCGCTTCGCAGGCCGCAATCCGGCTGGGTCGCTTCCAGCAGGCCGAAGCGCTGGCCCGCCAGCGCTTGGCCCTGCCGCGCGACATCACGTCCGAAGTCGATCCGTTCTGGGACAAGGCGGTCTCGCGCACTTTGCTCGCCCAATCCATCGCCGCGCAGGGTCGGCTTGACGAGGCGCGCACGAACTTGCAGCCCGCGCTGGACTGGTTCCGAAAGGAACAACAGGCCGGGGCGCACGACACCGGATTCCGCCACGATTTCGCGTATGCGCTGTACGTGAGCGCGATCGCTAACGCAGCGGACGCCGCGGGCACGACGCAGCGCCGCGCCGATCTGTCCGCTGCCGCGCAGGAACTCGACGGCGCATCGGACGAGGCGAAACGCATGGCCGACTTCCGCGTGCTGGCCGGCTGGATCGCCGCCGCGCAGGCGAAGTGACGCGGCGCATCGGCGGATGCGCAGCCACGCGACCCCGGCTTCCGACGCGCGCGCGCGGCTCAATATCGGCCTGACCGCCCACCGCGACCTCGTGGCGGACGAAGAACCGGCGCTGCGCGAAGCCGTGCGCGATTTCCTGCGCGGCCTGCGCGCGCAGTTTCCCGCGCTGCCGCTGCGGCTGATCTCGGCGCTCGCCGAAGGTGGCGACCAGCTCGTCGCCGAGGAAGCGCTCGCGCTGAACATCGAGCTGATGGCGCCGCTGCCCATGCCGCAGGCCGAATATGAGCGCGACTTCTCCGATCCGGCCGTGCTCGCGCGATTCCGCGAACTGCTTTCGCACGCCGAGGTGCGTGAGCTGCCATTGGCTCCGGGCGTGGATCAGGACGCGATCGCTGTGCGCGGCGACGCACGCAATTTCCAGTACGCGCAGCTCGGCATGTTCGTCTCGTCGCACTGCCAGATCCTGCTCGCGCTCTGGGATGGACAGCCGAGCGCGGCGACCGGTGGCACCGCGCAGGTCGTGGACTTCCACCTTCATGACGTGATGCCGGACCTGCACCGCAACGAGATCGCGCCGAACCTGCTGGCCGACGACGAAAGCGACCTGATCTACCACATCCGTTGCTCGCGACGGTTGCAGGGCGCCGTGAGAGCGCGCGAACCCGCTGCGCGGACGCGCTGGCTCACGCTCAACGGCGAGGCGTCGACAATTGGTGGAGTGCCCGAGCCCTACCGCAGCGTGTTCCGCCAGATCGAGTCGTTCAACGACGACATGTCGCGCTACGCGATCAAGATAGCGCGCGTGGAATCGGAACTGTTCGCCGGCGCGCTGCCCGCCGCGCCGCCGCCGCGGATCGCCGGCCTCGACCGCCAGTTCCGCGCCGTGGACTGGCTCGCGATCCATTTCCAGAAGCGCGTGCGCGGCAGCCTGCTGTGCACGCACACGGTCGCCGCGCTGATGGGCCTGTCCTTCATCTGCTATTCCGACGTCGCCAGCGACCGGATGTTCCTCGCGGCCTTTCTCGCGTTGTTCCTGGCCGGACTCACGCTGACCTTCGTCGGCGAACGCCGACAGTGGCAGCGCAAGTACCTCGATTACCGCGGCCTCGCCGAGGACCTGCGCGTGCAGGTCTACTGGCGCCTGGCCGGCGTGGAGATCCCGCCGAACAGCAGCCTGGGCTACGACAGCTTCCTGCAGAAGCAGGACGTGGACCTGAGCTGGATTCGCCACGCGATGCGCGGCAACGGCCTGCTGCGCGACGACGCGTTCGAGCCGGACACGCGCTGGCTTGCGTGGGTGATCGAGCGCTGGATCGGCGACGCCGACGGCAAGGGCGGGCAGCTCGACTACTTCCGCCGCGGCACCGCGCGCCGCGAGCGCGCCTATCGTTCGACGACGAATGCCGGCCACCTCGCCTTGCTGGCCGGCCTGGTCGGCGCCGGCGTGCTGCTGGCCGGCGGCGACGCGCTGCCGCCGTTCGCGCAGAACCCGCTGATCGTCGTGATCGGCCTGCTGCCGCTGCTGGCAGGCATCCGCGAGGCGTATTCGTACAAGCAGGCCGACAAGGAGCTGATCAAGCAGTTCCGCTTCATGCACCGCCTGTTCGACAGTTGCCGCGCGCGGCTTAAGCTCGCGCGTTCCGACGCCGAGACGCGGCAGCTGCTGTTCTCGCTCGGCCGGGCCTGCCTGGAGGAACACGCCGAGTGGATGCTGCTGCACCGCGAGCGGCCGCTGGAGAGCGCGCAACTGGGGTGACCGGCGTGCGATGCACGGCGCGCGCTTTGCAGATTCACTGCGCGCATTCGATTTCGACGCGATCGCCGACGCGCAGCACGCCTTCGGCGCGCGCGATCAGGTTCACGCCGAAATGGATGCCGTCCTCCGCACGCCGGTAGGTCTTGAGCGTGCGCAGCGGTTCTCCCGACGGGTCGCGTTCGCCGCGATCTGGATCCACGGTCGTGAACACGCAGCGCGTGCAGGTCTTGGCCACGTCGAACGGAATCGCGCCGATGCGGATGCGCCGCCACCCGTCCTCCGCGTGCGGCTCGGCACCTGCGATCACGAGGTTCGGGCGGAAGCGTCGCATCGAAAGCGGCGTCGCGAGCTTCGCATTCAGGTGATCCAGCGAGGCCTGCGAGATCGCGAGGAAGGGATACGCATCCGCGAAACCGACCTCGCCTGCTTCGACGCCCGCACGTTCTTCCGTCGCACGAACGCTTTGCGCGTCCATCGCGACCAGCCGCACCGGACAATCGAGGAATTCGCTGAGCCAGGCGTCGGCGGTCGCATCGGCGCGCGCCGCATCCACGGTGTTGTTCCACACGGTCACCGATGCGCGACCGGCATCGCGCGCGGGTATCGCGACGCGCAGCGGAGGCATCGCGGGCGCTTCGAGCCGCAGGCCGTCGTCCTCGGGCGTGGCGTGGATCAAAACCATCCGCGCAAGCTGGCGACCGGTGAGGAAGCGATCGTTTGCGTCCACGACCATCCAGCGGCGGTCGTCGCGAAAACCGCGCGGTTCGACCGGCGCGGATTGCAGGTCCAGTCCCGCGGCCGACTTGATCGGATAGATGTGGATCGTGGAAAGGAGCATTGCAGTGCGCTGCATCCGGCTTTCGCATCATGCTACACGCGCTCGTCGGGCAGCCGCGGCGCCACAAACAAAAAGCGGGCCGAAGCCCGCTTTTCGATGGTTCCGATTCCGAAGGCCGGAATCGCGACGCCGATCACGCGCCGGCGGTTTCGCCTTCGGTCAGCGCCTTCATGGACAGGCGGATGCGGCCCTGCTTGTCCACCTCGAGCACCTTGACCTTGACGATATCGCCTTCCTTGAGCTTGTCAGAGACCTTCTCGACGCGCTCGTTGGAGATCTGCGAGACGTGCACGAGGCCGTCCTTGCCCGGGGCGATCGTGACGAACGCGCCGAAGTCCATGATCTTCGCGACCTTGCCCTCGTAGACGCGGCCCGGCTCGACGTCCGAGGTGATCTGCTCGATGCGCGACTTCGCCGCCTGCGCGGCGATCGCGTTGACCGAGGCGATCACGATGGTGCCGTCGTCCTGGATGTCGATCTGGGTGCCGGTTTCCTTGGTGATCGCCTGGATCACCGAACCACCCTTGCCGATCACTTCGCGGATCTTGTCCGGATGGATCTTCATCGTGAGCAGGCGCGGCGCGTACTCGCTCATTTCCGGACGCGGCGCGGACAGGCCCTTGGCCATCTCGCCGAGGATGTGGATGCGGCCGGCCTTCGCCTGCGCGAGCGCGACCTGCATGATCTCCTCGGTGATGCCGTCGATCTTGATGTCCATCTGCAGCGCGGACACGCCGTTCGCGGTGCCGGCGACCTTGAAGTCCATGTCGCCGAGGTGGTCCTCGTCGCCGAGGATGTCGGACAGCACGGCGAAGTCGCCGCCTTCCTTGATCAGGCCCATCGCGATGCCCGCGACCGGCGCCTTCAGCGGGATGCCCGCATCCATCATCGCCAGCGAGGAACCGCAGACCGAGGCCATCGACGACGAGCCGTTCGACTCGGTGATCTCCGAGACGGTCCGGATCGTGTACGGGAAGGCTTCCATCGTCGGCATCACCGCCTGCACGCCGCGCTTGGCGAGGCGGCCGTGGCCGATCTCGCGGCGCTTGGGCGCGCCGAAGCGGCCGCATTCGCCGACCGAGTACGGCGGGAAGTTGTAGTGGAACAGGAAGTGGTCCTTGTACTCGCCGGCGACCGCGTCAATGATCTGGCCGTCGCGTGCGGTGCCCAGCGTGGTCACGACCAGCGCCTGCGTCTCGCCGCGGGTGAACAGCGCAGAGCCGTGGGTGCGCGGCAGCACGCCGACCTGCACGCTGATCGGGCGCACGGTGTCGAGCTGGCGGCCGTCGATGCGCACGCGGCTGGAGAGCACCGAGGTGCGCATCGTGTGGTATTCGAGGTCGCCGAACTCCTTGGCGATCTCCGCGCTGGTCCAGCCGTTCGACTCGGCCTGCGCCTTGAGCGATTCCATCGCGTCCTTCTTCAGCGCGGCGATCGCGTCGCGTCGCTGCAGCTTGTCGCGGACCTGGAAGGCCTGGGCGAGGTTGCCGCCGACGGTGTTCTTCAGCGCGCCGATCAGCGCCTCGTTCTTCGTCGGCGCCTGCCAGTTCCACGAGGGATTGCCGACCTCGGTGATCATCTCGTTGATCGCGCGGATCGCGGCCTGCATCTCGCGATGGCCGAACATCACCGCGCCGAGCATCACGTCCTCGGACAGCTCCTTCGCCTCGGATTCCACCATCAGCACGGCGTTCGCGGTGCCGGCGACGACGAGCTCGAGCTGCGAATCCTTCAGTTCGGTCGCGGTCGGGTTGAGGAGGTACTGGCCGTCCTTGTAGCCGACCTTGGCGGCGCCGATCGGGCCGCCGAACGGCAGGCCGATCAGCGAGACCGCGGCGGAGGCGCCGAGCAGCGCCGGGATGTCGCCATCCACTTCCGGATTCATCGAGAGCACCGTGGCGATGATCTGCACTTCGTTGCGGAACTCTTCCGGGAACAGCGGGCGCAGCGGGCGATCGATGAGGCGGGAGATCAGGGTTTCCTTCTCGGTCGGGCGGCCTTCGCGCTTGAAGAAGCCGCCGGGGATGCGGCCGCCGGCGTAGAACTTCTCCTGGTAGTCCACGGTGAGCGGGAAGAAGTCCTGCCCTTCGCGCGCTGACTTCGCCGCGACCGCGGTGACAAGCACCACGGTGCCGTCCACCTTCACCATCACCGCACCGCCTGCCTGGCGGGCGATTTCGCCGGTCTCCAGGGTGACCTGGTGCTTGCCGTACTGGAATGTCTTGGTAACTTTCGCCACGGTTATCCATCCTGTCATGTTTGGATGAGCGGCCACCATTGGCCACTGCATGTGTGTCGCGTACTACCGGTTCGGGATTCCGAATTCCGATTTCAGAGATCGCGATTGCGGAAAAACAGAACGCCTCCACGGGGAGGCGTTCGGGGTGCAGCGATTACCTGCGGATGCCGAGCTTGCCGATCAGGGTCTTGTAGCGCTCGCCGTCCTTGCGGTGCAGGTAGTCGAGCAGGCTTCGGCGCTGGTTGACCAGCATCAGCAGGCCGCGGCGCGAATGGTGGTCGTTCTTGTGGGTCTTGAAATGCCCGGTGAGCATTTCGATGCGCGCGGTGATCAGCGCGATCTGTACTTCGGGTGAGCCGGTGTCGCCCGGAGCGCGCTGGTATTCGGAGATGATCTTGCCGGTATCGATGGACATCTGCACTGCCTCGTGTGATGCGAAACCCGCAGGAATGTCTTGCGACACACCGCGCGGCCCGCCGTGGGTGGGCTGTTCGCCCTGGAAAGTGATGATTCGCTTCCCTTGCACCGTCACGGAGTTGCCGTGGACGGGGCTGCGAAAAAGCAGACCATTGTAGCCCGCTAAGGCTGTCTTAACAAGGTTTTACATCTCACTTTCACGATTCGCTGCCCAGACGAACAAGCGCTGCGCGCGCAGCATTCCGGCCGCATCGAGACGGCCCAGTCCCAGCGCGCGGCCATCCGCACCATGGATCGCGACGGGATCCGCCGCCACGCGAGTCGCAGGCGTCAGCGCGACAGCCTGCCCCTGCCCCAGCCGGCGCGCCTGCTCCGCATCCAGATGCACGGCAGGCAATCCGGCCAGCCCGGTTTCGATCGGCAGCAAACAGGCGTCGAGCGCGGCTTCGCCTTGCACGGCGCGATCGCGCAACGCGTCCAGGGTATGCATCTGCGGCTCACGGAAAGGTTCGACCCACAGCCGGCGCAATTCGGCGACATGCGCGCCACAGCCCAGCGCTTCGCCGAGATCGCGCACGATGCTGCGCACATAGGTGCCGCTGCCGCAATCGACCTCCAGCCGTAGCCAGTCGCGGCCGCGTTCGATGCAGGCCAACCGGAAGACATCCACTTCGCGCTCCGGCACCTCGATCGCCTCGCCGCGACGCGCCTTCACGTATAGCGGCTCGCCGCCCTGCTTGAGCGCGGCGTAGATCGGCGGGCGCTGGCGGATGCGGCCGCGCAGCGGCGCGAGCGCGGCTTCGAGCCGTGCGTCGTCGAAATCGGGAACGGCGCGCGTGCGCAGCACTGCGCCGTCGGCGTCGTCGGTGTCGGTCGTCGCGCCGAGTCGCGCGAGCGCGGAATAGGACTTGGCTTCGCCGAGCAGCACGCCGGCGATCTTGGTCGCCTCGCCGAAACAGATCGGCAGCAGGCCCGTCGCGAGCGGATCGAGGCTGCCGGTATGCCCGGCCTTCTCCGCGCGAAACAGGCGTCGCGCCTGCTGTAGAGCCTGGTTGGAACTGATGCCCGAAGGTTTGTCGAGCAGCAGGATGCCGTGCAGCGGCCGATAGACGATGCGCGTCATGCGCGGCGACTCAGAATTCGTCGCGATCGTCCACGCCACCGCCGTCGACGTCGGTCAGGTGCGACGACTCGACGCCGGCGGAACGCAACAGCGTGTCGATCCGTTCGCCGCGGTCGACCGAATCGTCGTAGAGGAAATGCAGTTCCGGCACGTGGCGGAGTTTCATCGCGTGCGCAAGCTCGAAGCGCAATTCGCGCGCATGTTCCTTGAGGCCTGCCATCGCTTCCTTCACGCGCTCGGGCTGCAGTGCGGTGACGAAGATCTTCGCATGCGCCATGTCGCGGGTGATCTCGACGTCCGACACGCTGACCGACGGCAATCCTTCGTTCCGCACGAGTTCGTGCACGAGCATGCCCAGTTCGCGCCGCAGTTGCGCTGCGACGCGGTCGGTGCGATGGAAGGATTTCTGCGGCATGGCCGGCGCGCGCCCGAATTACAGGGTGCGCTGGATCTCGACGCGCTCGAAGCACTCGATCTGGTCGCCGGGCTTGACCTGGTCGTAGCCCTTCACGCCGATGCCGCATTCGGTGCCGACCTTGACCTCGTCCACGTTCTCGGAGAAACGGCGCAGCGAATCGAGTTCGCCCTCGAAGATCACCGTGCCGTCGCGCAGCACGCGGATGGGTTTGCCGCGGCGGATGACGCCCTCGATGACCGTGCTGCCGGCGATCGCGCCGAACTTGGAGTGGCGGAACACCTGCATGACCTGCGCGGTGCCGATGATCTCCTCGCGGATCTCCTTGCCAAGCACGCCCGAGGCGATCTGCTTCACCTGGTCGATCACATCGTAGATGATCGAGAAGTAGCGCAGGTCCACGCCGTTGGCGTCGATCACCTTGCGCGCGGACGCATCCGCGCGCACGTTGAAGCCGATGATCGCGGCCTTGGACGTCGCGGCGAGCTGCGCGTCGGATTCGGTGATCGCGCCCACGCCCGAGGACACCACGTTGATGCGGATCTGGTCGTTCGAAAGCGCGACCAGCGCTTCGCGCAGCGCCTGCACCGAGCCGTGCACGTCGGCCTTGACGACCAGCGCCAGCGACTGCTGGCCGGCGCCCTGGCCCATCTGCGCCATGATGTCTTCCATGCGGTTGCCGGCCTGGCTGACCAGGCGCGACTCGCGGCGCTTGGCGTCGCGCTGCTGCGCGACGTCCTTGGCGAGGCGTTCGTCCTCGACCACGGTGAAATCGTCGCCCGCGTCCGGCACGCCCGACAGGCCGAGCAATTGCACGGGAATCGACGGACCGGCCGATTCGACCTGCTGGCCGTTCTCGTCGAACAGCGCGCGCACGCGTCCGTACTGCACGCCGCAGACGAGGTAATCACCCCTTTTCAACGTGCCCTGCTGCACGAGCACGGTCGCGACCGGGCCACGGCCCTTGTCGAGGCTGGATTCGATCACCACGCCGCTCGCGCGGCCGTCGTGCACCGCATGGAGTTCCATCACCTCGGACTGCACGAGGACCGCGTCGAGCAGCGCGTCAACGCCCTCGCCGGTCTTCGCAGACACCGGCCCGAACTGCCCGTCCCCCCCCCCCCCCCCGGGCCAGACCCCGATCCTCACACGGCCCCGCTTGTCTTTTTCCCGGGTTGCCCCCGGCC
>CAYUXZ010000036.1:0-30040 GCA_964449135.1 uncultured Gammaproteobacteria bacterium | reverse complement strand
AAGGCGTCGCGCACCACGCGCTCGAACAGCGCGCGGTCGGCAATCGCGATGGATCCTGGCGTGCGAGGCAGCAGGCGGACGACGGACGAATCCACCTGCGGCGGTGGCCGGAACGCGGCCGGCGGCACGTCGAACAGCGGCGTGACTTCGCAATACGCCTGCAGCATCACGCTCAGGCGCCCATATATCTTGCCGCCGGGCGCGGAGGCCATGCGGTCCACGACTTCCTTCTGCAGCATGAAATGCATGTCGCGGATCGCCGCGCCGTGCGCCAGCACATGGAACAGGATCGGCGTGGAAATGTTGTACGGCAGGTTGCCGACCAGCCGCAGCGTGCCGCCCGCGGCGAGCGCGGTGAAGTCCACCGTGAGCACGTCGGCGTGGATGACCTCCAGTTTGCCGGCGGACTCGCCAAGCGCTCGCAGGTGCGCGAGCAGGTCGCGGTCGAGTTCGATCACCGTGAGCGCGCCGTGCGCTCGCAGCAACGGCACGGTGATCGCGCCCTGGCCCGGTCCGATCTCGACAAGGCGTTCGTCCGGCTGCGGGTTCACCGCGCGCACGATGCGCTCGATGATCCCCGCGTCGTGCAGGAAGTGCTGGCCGAGCTGCTTTTTCGCGGCGTGGCGCTGCTCAACCATGCGGCTTGGCGATCGGCGGCGTTTGCGGTGCAGGCGGCGCGGGATGGTGCGGGTGCGGAACGACCGGCGACGCGTGCTTGGGCGGGTTTAGGGCTGCGGGAGTCGTGAATGGGCGCGACAGCGCGGGGGATGACCGGTAGGTTTCGACCAGTTTCTGCATGTGCGCGGGCAGCATCGCCGCATAGACCGCGAGCACGACGAACGTGACGGTGCAGGCCACCATGATCCAGCCGCGCAGACGGGCGCCGCCGCCGCGGACGATCTTCGTGTCGCGCAACACCCAGGTGTTTGGCGGCGGCGACTGGTTCGACCGCAGGATGCGCGCGGCGTGCCATCCGGCGCACGCGGCGGTGGCCAGCAACGTGGCGGCCATCGAGTAGAACACCACCGTGACCCGATGCATCAGCACCGCGTTGTCGGAGACGGACAGCCAGCGCTGCAGCGCCGGCAGTGCGATCAGCTTCAGCGACACGCCGGCGGCGGCCAGCAACGCAATCAGCAGCCAGGCCTGCCGCTTGCGCTTGGGATCGGCACGCATGATCTCGGCGGTTTGCGTGGGTTCGTCGCTCATCTGCGCACCTCGTGGTTCGATTCGCGGGCGGATCGCGCCATCGTCGCGGCGATCGCGATCGCATGCAACAGGCTGGACGGATCGGCGCGGCCGCTGCCGGCCAGTTCCAGCGCGGTGCCATGATCGACCGCCACGCGCGGATAGGGCAGGCCGAGCGTGACGTTGACCGCGTCCTCGAAGCCGGCGTGTTTGAGCACCGGCAGGCCTTGGTCGTGGTACATCGCGAGCACCGCATCGCAGCCGGTGAGTTGGCGCGGTAGGAACGCGGTGTCGGCGGGCAGCGGATCGGTGAGCCGCATTCCCTCGCCGCGCAACGCAGCAACGACCGGCGCGATGGTTTCGATTTCTTCGCGGCCCAGCCAGCCGCCTTCTCCCGCGTGCGGATTCAGGCCGAGCACGGCGATGTGTGGCGCGGCGATGCCGAAACGGCCGCGCAAATCAGCGTCGAGGATGCGCAGCGTGCGCGCCAGCGATTCGCGGGTGATCGCCGCGGGGACTTCGCGCAACGGCAGGTGCGTGGTCGCGAGCGCGACGCGCAGCGGCGGTTGCGCCGCATCCGCGGACGCGGCCGACATCAGCATCATCACCACGTCGCGCCCGGCCTGCTGCGCGAGCAATTCCGTCGTGCCGGTATAGGCGATGCCCGCGGCGTTGATCGTGGCCTTGTGCACCGGGCCGGTCACCAGCGCGTCGGCGGCGCCGTCGAGGCAGCGCTGCGCGCCATGCAGCAGCGCGTCGATCACGCTGCGCGCGTTGGCGGGATCGGGCGTTCCGAACGCCGTCGGCACGGCCTGCGGCATCGGAAGCACTCGCAGCTCGCCGACGCCGGCATCTTCGTCGGAATCGCGCACGCGCAGCGGCAAGCCCAGCGCCTGCGCGGCGTGGCGCAGCGTATCCGGATCGGCGATCGCGACGATCTGCGCGTCATGCGCCTGCTGTGCGATGCGCACGCACAGCTCCGGGCCGATGCCCGCCGGTTCGCCCGGAACGAGCAGCAGCCGCGGGCGCATCGCGATCAGGTCTTGTCGGTCAGGCGGATGTCCACGTAGGCTTCCGCGCGCATCTGGCGCAGGAAGTTCTCGTACTCGTCCTGCGACTTGCGGCGCGCGACGGTCTGGCGCGCGGCTTCGCGGGCGGCCTGCTCGCTGACGTCGCTGGTGCGCGATCCGAGCAGCTTGATGACGTGCCAGCCGACATCGCTCTGGAACGGCTGCGAAAGATCGCCGTCCTTGAGCGTCCTGACCTGGTTCGCCACCGCGTCGCCCCAGTCGCCGGCCTGGAACCAGCCCATGTCGCCGCCCTTGGAATTGGTCGCGGTGTCGTCCGAGCTCGACTTGGCGAGCGCGGCGAAATCGGCGCCGCCGGCGATCTGCGCGCGCATCGCCTCGATCTTCGCGCGCGCGTCGTCGCTGCTCACGCCCGGGCCCAGCTTCACCATCAGGTCGAGCGCGTGGTACTCGGTGATCTTCTGTTCGGGAACCTTGCCGGCATCGCGCACCTCGACGAGCTTGAGCAACTGGAAGCCGCTCGCGCCGCGCATCGGCTGGGTGATCTGGCCGGGCTTCATGGTCTTGATCAGGTCGATGAACGCCGGCGGCACCTCGTCCAGGCTGCGCCAGCCCAGGTCGCCGCCTTCGAGCGCGTTCGGGCTGTCGGAGTAGCGGATCGCGGCGGCGGAGAAATCCATCTTGCCTTCGTCGATCAGCTCCTTCACGCCGGCGATCTTGTCCTGCGCGGTCTTGATCTGGTTCGCGTCGGGATTCTCGGGCAGGGCGACGAGGATGTGCGCGAGGTGGATCTGCGGGCCGCCGGCGCGCTCGGTCGCCAGCTCGTTGTCCACCTCGGTCTCGCTGACCGCGACGCGATCCTGGATGATCTGCTGCTGCATCTTCTGCACGGTCAGCTCTTCGCGGATGGACTTGCGGAAATCGCCGTAGTTCATCCCGCTCGCGGCGAGTTTTTGCTGCATCTGCGCCGGGGTGAGCTTGTTCTGCTCGGCGATGCGCGCGATGCCCTGGTCCACTTCGGCGTCGGTCACCTTCAGGCCGCTGTCGTTCGCGCGCGCGAGTTGCAGGCGCACCAGGATCAGGCGCTCGAGCACCTGCTTCTGCAGCACGTCAGCTGGCGGCAACTGGTCCTCGTGGCCGGCGTATTGCTGCTTGATGTTCGCGATCGCGCGGTCGAGCTCGCTTTTGAGCACCACGTCCTCGTCCACCACGGCGACGATGCGGTCGATCTGCGCGGTCTGCGGGGCGGGGCCGACCTGCGCGAAGGCGGGGGCGGCGAAGGCGGGCAGGGACAGGCCCAGCAGCAGGGCAAGGGTCGTTTTCTTCATCGGGAAAAGGCTCCGGCGCGCCCCGCAGGGCGCGAGAAAATGGGCTTCAACGGGTATAGCCAAGGATATCACGCTCCAGCAGGTCGCTCGAATTGCGGCCCAGCGATCCCAGGCCTTTGAGTTCGACCTCGATGAACAGCGCAAAGTTCTTCTGGCCCTGCAGATTTCGGATGTAATCGCGCCCGACCACGCGCACCGCCATGCAGCAGTCCTGCCATTCCACGCCGCCGAGGGCTTCCACGGTGGTGCGGTCGCGCAGCGAATAGTCCCAGCGCCCGAGCAGGCGCCAGTTGGCGTTCACCGGCACCGCGAAGGACAGGTCGGCCTGCTCGACCAGCCCCGGCCGGTATCGGTACGCGGCATTGACCACGCCGCCCTGGCCGAACCGGTACTGGGCGCGCACCGAGCCCAGGTCGGTGCGGTGGAAATGTGGGTCGTACTGGTACGAGCCGCCCAGGCTCCAGCGGTCGTCGAGGTTGAGGTCGGTGTCGAACACATAATCGCTGCCGGAGCGGTCCACGAAGGCCTGGCCCGGCAGGGTCACGCGCGGCGGCGTGAAATAGCGGATCTCTCCGATGCTCGCCGTCCACCATTCGCGCCCGTCGGCGTTGTCGAGCAGTCGCGTGGTCACCGCGGCGGTGAGCTGGTTCGCATCGGATTGGCGATCCGCTCCCGTGAAGCTGTTCGTGCGGAACAGTTGCGGGAAACCGAACGTGAACGCCTGGGTGTCGAAGATCGGGATATCGCTCTGGTCGCGGAACGGCACGCGCAGGTAGTACAGGCGCGGCTCCAGCGTCTGCACGAAGGAATGACCGAACCAGTCGGTGTCGCGCTCGAAATACATACCCGCGTCGACATCGAGGATCGGCACGCCGCGCGTCGGGTTTTTTTCGCCGCCGAAAAAGACCGGCTGGTCGAGGTGGTAGGACGTGTAGCGGTAGCCGAGCTGCGGGCGCACGTACCACGCGGCCTGTTCGAACGGCAACACGATGTAGGGGTACAGGTCGAATCGGGTCGCGCCCGGATTGACGATCTGGGTGAACTTCACCGCTTCGCTCTTCACGCCCAGTTCGATGTGGTCGGCGACCGGCTGCTGCCAGCGGAAATACAGGTCCGGCAGCCGGCGATACGGCGCCGAGCCGGGCGCGACCGAATCGGAAGTGACTTCCCAGTCCTGCAGGTAGGCGCCCGCGCTCCAATAGCGGCCGCGTCCATAGACGCCCAGCGTGCTGGGCAGCAGGCCGATCGCGGTGCCGAAGGTCTGCCGGCTGAAATCCTCGAAATAATGCGTGTCGCTGACGTGCTTGAGGTCGGCGTCCACGTACCAGTTCGACGTGAGGTTGGTGACGCTGCGCGCGAACACCGAACCGCGGTCGTAATGGCGCTGCGAATCGTTCGGCAGCCAGGTCGCGTCGATCTCGCCGCGGCTGTTCTCGGTCAGGTAGCGGAACTGCCCGTCGGCCATCAGGCCGCGGCTGCCGTACAGGTGCGCGGTCAGCGTGGCGTCGTAATTCGGCGCGAGGTTGAGGTAGTACGGAACCGTGAGCTCGAAACCGCCGTTGCTCGACTGGCCGATGCCCGGCACCAGGAAACCGGTCTTGCGCTCGTTGTCGAGCGGGAAGCTGAAATACGGGAAGTAGAACACCGGCACGTTGCCGATGCGCACCGTCGCGTCGTGCGCCTTGCCTTCGCCCTTTTCGCGGTCGATCTCGATCGTCTGCGCGCGGATCTCCCACTTGCGGTCGTTAGGATCGCAGGTGGAATAGGTGCCGTTCGTGTAGGTTTCCTGGTCGCCCTCGACGCGCCCGTGATCCGCGGTGCCGTTGCCGCGGATGTTGCGCAGCTGGTAGTGCACCGCATCCACCGTCGAAACGTCCTTGTCGAGATCGCCTGCCGCGGTGTCGGCGGTCATGCGCACCGAACTGTCCTGGTAGCGCACCGAACCGCTTGCCGTCCAGGCGTCCTGCTCGTGCTGGTAGGTCACGCGGTCGGCGAGCAGCCACTGGTCGGCGCGGCGCAGGTCCACGTTGCCCTCGAACACGCTCAGGCCGGACTTGCTCAGGTCGGCCGAATCGGACTGGATGTCGGCGGGGCTGGTCGGCCGCGCGTCCTTGGCGCCGGTCGGCGCGATCCCCGCGAATGCCGGCACCGCCTCGCCGCGGCAGAGCGCGAACTCATTGGCCGGGTGCTTGGGCTGGGTGTGGGTACGGACGTGCCCCGGCGACTTCGCCTGGGCGATGGTCACGGCGATGGCCAGGCTGAGCGGCAGCAGACGAAGGGTGGGGCGCACGGAGCATCCTCGCAGAAGGCTGCCTAGCTTGCCGCAAAGCGGCGATGCACGGCAAACGGCGGGGTGGTGTTCAGTTCAGCAAGGCCACGACTGCCAAGACGGCTCGCGACCTGAACATCGAGAGATCAATTGACGCTACTCGGTCCTTGCCGTTCCTTTTCCTAGGAATCCGGCTTGCCGTGAAAGACGACGAACCAGTACTCGGATGACATGCTCCAACTGATCCACCAGGGTACTAGAAAATCCAAACACCACTCTGGTATCGACGCAGGCCCGCGCAGTGTCATCAAGATCATGATGACGGCAGCCGACGCGCACGACATCAGAAAGCAAAAGAGGTGGCTCTTGTTCAGCTCGGCGCGAGTCATCTGCTCGAGCATGGACTTCCCGATTGTTCCGCGGGCAAACAAAGCAATGCAAATCATCGCGAGTGTTGCTGCCGCAATGTGCTCGACTAGACTGGCCGGTACGTCGTAAGAAAAACCGGCGATTTGGCCGGTTGCAACGAATGCAATCGCGAGTGCGAAATAACCGACGATGATCCACGCGGGGAACGGAAATATGCGCTTCGGTTGCTCGTTGACAGTATCCACTTTAGACGTCCCCTTTCAGCAGCGGCATGTCATTCAGTTTAGCAAGGCCCGCTTCGCCCAAACGCCTCGAGCGTTGCGCGGATCAGGCGAGCAGCGCGCCGACATGCGCGACGCTGGACGTACGCAGCGCGTCCATGCTGTAGCCGCCTTCGAGCAGCGAAACCAGCCGGCCCTGCGCGTGGCGGTCGGCGAGTTCGCACAGGCGCGCGGTGATCCAGCCGAAATCCTCGGCTTCTGCGTCGAGCTGCGCGAGCGGATCGAGCCGATGCGCGTCGAATCCGGCCGAGACCAGCAGCAGCTGCGGGCGGAACGCGGCTATCGCCGGCAGCAGCACGTCCGACCAGGCTGCGCGCAACGCGGCGCCGCCCGAACGCGGCGGCAGCGGCACGTTGTGGATGTTGCCCACGCCATGCTCGCTGGTCGCGCCGGTGCCCGGATAAAGCGGCGACTGGTGCGAGGAAACGTATTGCACGCGCGCGTCGTTTGCGAAAATGTCCTGGGTGCCGTTGCCGTGGTGCACGTCGAAGTCGGCGATGGAAACGCGTTCGAGCCCGTGCGCGGCGATCGCGTGCGCGGCGGCGACCGCGACCGAGTTGAACAGGCAGAAGCCCATCGCGACGTCGGGCGTTGCGTGGTGGCCGGGGGGGCGCACCGCGCAGAACGCGCGCCGTCCTTCGCCGGCGAACAGCGCATCGACCGCGCCGACCGCGGCGCCGGCCGCGTGCAGCGCCGCGTGCGCCGAGGCCTCCGACATCACGGTGTCCGGATCCAGGCGTCGATGGCCGTGCACGGGCTGGTCAAGTACTTCCGCGATCAGCGAAGGATGATGCACGCGCGCGAGCTGCTCGCGCGTGGCCGTCGGCGCGAGCCGCCATTCCAGTGCGGGAAAGGCCCGGCCGAGCGCATCGAGCACGACGGCGAGCCGATGCGGGGATTCGGCATGCCCCGGACCCGGATCGTGTTCCAGGCAGGCCGGGTGCGTGTAGGCGAGCAAGTTCATGCCTTGCGGCGTTCGTGGTTCCAGAGCACGTCGCCATGACCGCTGCTCTTGGCGAGCACGCGCGCGATCACGAACAGCAGGTCGGACAGGCGATTCAGATAACGCACCGCCTGCGGGCGCACAGCGTCGTGGTGCGACAGCGTGACGACCTCGCGCTCGGCGCGGCGCGCGATCGTGCGCGCGAGGTGGCAATGCGACGCGGCGATGCCGCCGCCGGGCAGGATGAATTCCTTCAGCGGCTCCAGGTCGGCGTTGAAACCGTCGAGCCGGTTTTCGAGTCGTTGGATGTCCTCGTCGAAGATCGCCGAGTGCCCGGGAATGCACAGTTCGCCGCCGAGATCGAACAACTGGTGCTGCACGGCGATCAGGCAGTCGCGCACCGCATCCGGCAATTCCACAGCGAGCACGATGCCGATCGCGGAATTGAGCTCGTCGACCGTGCCGTAGGCGGCAACGCGCGAGGAATCCTTGGCGACGCGCGTGCCGTCGCCAAGTCCGGTAGTGCCGTCATCCCCGGTTTTCGTATAAATCTTGGAGAGGCGATTGCCCATGGCAATCCGGACGTGCTCTTACGCCGTCTGCGCGCGCAACTGCGGGATACGCGCGCGCAACAGCGCGAAGCCGCCGAACAGGATCGCCGAATAGAACAACGTGCCCAGCAGCGTCCACTGGAAGAACGGAATGCCGGCGACATAGCACGCGCCCAAGCCATGGGTGCAGGCGGTGGCCAGGCGCGCGTCGGCGGTCAGCCAGGTCGCGAAATTCGTGAGCACGTAGAACAGCACCGAACCGGCCAGCGAGGATGCAAGCACGCGCACGCCGTTCACGCGGCCCCGCAGCGCGAAACCGAGCAGCGTGCACAGCGCGATGCAGGCGTAGATCGCGAGAAACTGCGCGCCGAGGAAGTAGTCCATGTACCAGCCGCCGTTGACCAGGGCGAGCGCGAAGTCCGAAATCAGCATTCCGATCAGTGGCACCGCGATGGCCCAGACGCGGTTGGCGAAATACGCGCCGCCGAACAACGCGACCGCCTCGATCGGCGAGAAATTCGGCGGATGCGGCAGCAGCCGCGAGAGCGCGGCGAGCAGGATCATGCCGGCGAGGACGACCGGGCCGATGGCGAGGGAACGGGTGGGCTGCGTCATGGCGGAACTCGCTCGAAAAAAGTGGGCGCCAGAAGGCGACACGTCAGCGGAATCATACCGCAACGCGCATGGCGCCGGCACCGCGCGCGGCCGCCGAGTTACCATGCGCGGATGGCGGAGAAAACACACGACGTGCTGATCATCGGCGGCGGCCTGGTCGGCGCGAGCCTGGCCTGCGCGCTCGACGGCGGCGGCCTGGACGTGGCCCTGGTCGAATCCGAACCGCCGCGCGCGCCGATGATCGCCGACGCCGATGCGCGCAGCCTCGCGCTCGCTGCGGCGAGCCTGAACGCGCTCGATGCGCTGGGCGTGCTGCGCCACGCGACGGTGCGTCCGGAACCGATCCGCAGCATCCATGTCAGCCGTCGCGGCGATTTCGGATCGGTGATGCTGCGCGCGGGCGAATACGGCCGCAACGCATTCGGCGGCGTGATTCCCGCGATCGCGCTCGGCGCCGCGCTGCAGACACGTCTGGCCGAATTGCGTGGGTTGGCTCACTTCATCGGAGCGCGCGTGATCGCGTTGCGCGAGACGGGCGATGCGCGCGAGGCGGACATCGTGCGCGGTGGAGAGACGACGACGCTGCGTGCGCGCCTGCTGGTCGGCGCCGACGGCACCGCTTCCTTCGTGCGCAAATCGCTGGGGATCGCCGCGACCACGCACGATTACGCGCAGCACCTGTTCGCGGGCAGCGTGCGCGCCGCGCGTCCTTCGAAGGGGCAGGCCTGGGAGCGTTTCACCGGCGACGGGCCGATGGCGCTGCTGCCGCGCGCGTCGGGCGACTACGGATGCATCTGCACGGTGCCGGCGGTGGACGCCGCGCGCGTGGGCGCGCTCGACGACGCGGGTTTCCTCGCGTTGCTGCAGGAACGCTTCGGCTGGCGCGCGGGCCGCCTGCTCGCGGTCGGGCGTCGCAGCGGCCATCCGCTGCGCCAGCTCGTCGCCGAGCGCTTGACTGCGCCGCGCGCGATCATCATGGGCAACGCCGCACAAACCCTGCATCCGGTCGGCGCGCAGGGATTCAACCTCGGCTTGCGCGATGCGCTGACGCTCGCCGAACTCGCACGCGACGCGCGGACGCGCGGCGGCGATGTCGGCAGCGATGCGTTGCTCGGAGAGTACGAAAGACGACGCGCGGAGGATCGCGAACAGACGCTGCGGTTTTCCGAGGGACTCGCGCGGCTCACCTCCAACGACGCGCCGCCGCTGCGCATCCTGCGATCGCTCGCAATGGGCGCGTTCGACGCGCTCGCGGACCTGCGCGCGGCGCTGGCAGGTGGCGCGATGGGTTTCCGTGGCGTCGTGCCGGAGCTTTCACGCGATGTGCGTTCGGCGCAGGCGAAAACACCATGAGTCGGCGCGAACCCTTCGATATCGCCATCGTCGGCGCCGGCATCGTCGGCAGCGCGGCTGCGCTCGCGTTTGCGCGCGACGGTCTGCGCGTCGCGCTCGTGGAGACGCGCCCGCCGATGCCATGGCGCGCCGATGCGCCCGATCTTCGCGTGTACGCGCTCGCGCAGGACAGCGTCGATCTGCTCGCCGGTCTCGAGGTCTGGCGCGAGGTCGCGCCGCACGCGCATCCCTACCGCACGATGCGCGTCTGGGATGCGGCGGGCGGTGGCGAGCTGCGCTTCGACGCGCAACGCTACGCGCGCGATGCGCTGGGCTGGATCGTCGAACACGGCTTGCTCGCGGATCGGCTCTGGAGCGCGTTGCAGAAGGCAGGAGTGACACTGCACTGCCCGCAGCGCGTGACGGCGATCGAAAACGACACGTCCGAGCACGAGACACGCAAGCGCGACGACACCATCGCGCTGCGCCTGGACGATCATTCGATCCTGCGCGCGCGCCTGGCGATCGCCGCCGATGGCGCGGAATCGGCGCTGCGTGCAATGGCCGGAATCGATGTCGCGCGGCACGACTACGGCCAGTGCGGGCTCGTCGCCTACGTGCGCACCGTGCGATCGCACGAGGACACGGCTTGGCAACGTTTCATGACGACCGGACCGCTCGCTTTCCTGCCGTGCCGCGACGGCCGCAGCTCGATCGTATGGACCTTGCCGGATGCCGAAGCCGAACGCCTGCTTGCCGTCGACGATGCGACGTTTTGCCGCGAACTTTCGCGTGCCTTCGATGCGACACTGGGCGAAGTCGTGTCGGTGTCGAAGCGCGCCGCATTCCCGCTGCGCCGACAGATCGCCGAACGCTTCGTCGAAGGCCGTCTCGTGCTCTGCGGCGACGCCGCGCACGCGGTGCATCCGCTCGCGGGGCAGGGCCTGAACATCGGCCTGCGCGACGTGATCGCGCTGCGCGAAACCCTGCGCGCGGCGACGCGGCAGCGCGCCGACATCGGCGCGCCCGAACGGCTTGCGCGCTGGCAGCGCGAACGCCGCAGCGAAAGCACGACCGCGGCCTGGCTGTTCGACGGCATCAACCGGTTCTTCTCGAACGACATGCCATGGGCGACGCTCGCGCGTGGCCCGCTGCTCGGCCTCGCCGGCGCGATCCCCAGCCTCGACGCGTTGCTGTGGAAGCGCGCGGCGGGGCTGTGATCGGCAGATGAGTCCCTCCGCGCGCCACCTGCTGCTGTCCAACGCCGGCACCCTGGTCGCGGCGCTGCTGCTGCACTGGGACTTCGGCTGGATGCTCTGGCCGTACTGGATCCAGAGCGTGATCGTCGGCTACTACGCGCGCAAGCGGATGCTCGCGCTGGACAAGTTCTCGACCGAAGGATTCACGTCGAATGGCCAGCGCGTGCCGGAGGACGAGAACGGCAAGCGCTCCACCGCGAACTTCTTCGTCCTCCACTACGGCATCTTCCACCTCGCGTACTTCGGTTTCCTCGCCGGAATGCACGCGGTGAAATCGCCGACGGACATGCTGGTGCTGTTCGCGTGCGGCATCTCGTTCGCGCTCTCGCAGCGGCAGACCTACGCCGTGCAGCACGCCGCCGACCTGCGCGGCAGGCCCAACCTCGGCACGCTGATGTTCACGCCCTACCTGCGCATCATCCCGATGCACCTGTCCATCATCTTCGGTTCGGCGATGGGAGGAGGCATCTGGGCGATCTGGCTGTTCAGCGGACTGAAGACGGTATCCGACCTGCTGCTGGACCTGATCGATCGCCGAATGGCGGTGCGGTGGGCGGACAGGGCCGCGGCTTCGGTGGTCGAGTGATTCATTCGCGAAAGTCCGTTTGAGCGCCGCCCGACGCCCGGTTTGATACATTCGATGTGGCCGAGACCTCGGGCATTCCGGTCCCGACGTGCACGGATTGGCGGAGGATCATGATTTCGAGGAGCGCCAGATGACGCAGACCACTCCCGGCTCGTCCCGGAAAGACGAGGATCGGCAGGCGTTCATGCGCATCCTGCCCAAGCGCGTCGAGGCGTTCGAGGAGCGCATCCGGCGCCAGTTCAGCGGGGAGGCGAGCATGCTCGTACTCCGCTTCGACATACAGCGCCTGGCCGAGACCAGTGCTTTCTACGACATGACCGAAACGCGCCAGCATCTTCGCAAGCTGGCGCAGATGCTCGGCGAGCACATCGCGAAGAAAAAGGTTCCCGATCCGCAGAATGTCGCAAGCATGCTCAAGCTGCTGTCGTCGGTGGTCGAGTCGCTGGCGCGCGTTCCCGAAACCATGTCCGGTTCCGCACCCGGCCAGACGGCACACGCAGCCGCGGCCCGCAGCGCGGCCCCTGTTTCGACGCATCCAAGCACCGAATCCGCCGAGCCCATCGCTCCTGTCGAAAAAGCCGAACCGGCCGGGCCGGCCGAACCCCTGGAGCCGGCCGCGATCCCCGGGAGCGCCGTGCGTGCCAAGCCCGTCGAACCGCTCGATCCGGACGAGCCGGATGATGCCAGCGAGACCGGCCTGCCCCGCGTCTTCCATCTCAGCGACGGCAACGCGTTCGCGATGGAACTGGGCTGGCGCCTGGAATCGGAAGGGTACGGATTCGAACAAGTCGAGACCCTGAAGGAACTGTCCGAACTGCTCAAATGCATGTTGCCGCAAGTGCTGCTGGTGGATGAATCGTGCATGTCCGATCTGGCGGCGATCGGCAATCTTCGCCACGAAGCGCAGCAACGCGCCCAGCCCCAGCGGCATGTCCATCTGGTCGCCATGTCGGCGCAGTCGGACATACAAGCGCGACGGGCCGCGCATCACGCGGGGGTGGACCTGCTGCTCGTTCCACCCTTCGACATCGACGAAACCGTGGCACGGCTGAAGTCGTTGCATTCGCCGGCGCCCGAGCAGAAGCCGCGCGTGCTGATCGTCGAGGACAATCGTGCGGATGCGTTCTACGCGCAGACGGTGCTGGGCAAGGCGGGCATGTCGGCCTACGTGGAACACGATCCCATGCGCGTGCTCGAATCGCTCGGGGCGCTGCATCCGGACCTGATCCTGATGGACCTGCACATGCCGTTCGCCAACGGCGTAGAGGTCACCCTGCTGATCCGGGAAAACCCGGTCTTCGCGAGTTTGCCGATCGTGTTCTTGTCCGGCGAGAGCGACCCGGACTCGCGGCTCGAGGCGATCAATGCCGGCGGCGACGATTTCCTGTTCAAGCCGATCCGCCCCAAGCACCTCATCGCCGCCGTGCGCGATCGCATGCGTCGCTTGCATCGCGTCGGCAAGCAGGAGCCCGCGCCTGGCGCATCCGATGAGTTGGCCGGCGGGTAGCGCCCTATGCCCCCGTGGAACCGGTGCCCGGTTGGCGCCCTGTCTGCGGCGTCAAGGTGATTTTCGACGAGGCCGATCTGAACGCGTGCTTGCGGCCCGCAATGGACGTCCGCATTCACGGAAAACAGTCGGCGCGGAAGGCCCGAGAGGACGACTGCCAATTCCTGCGGCAAGGAACCTGGCTTGGGCCTTGCGCTGGCCGGGCGGCTTCTGCAGGCGGATCTCGCGCTGCGAGTTGCAGCAAGGGAGAAAACGATATAACGCTGTGCGGCGTTGCCTGGGACTACCTCCTCGGGGCATCCTCCATCGGTCAACACGAGACCAAAGGGCCAAGATGCAGGCCGAGTCGCCAACCCAAGCGGGCGCACCAGCCACAGCCGGACTGCTCGGTTCCCTGAAGCGCTGGGTTTCGCTGCGTGCCTACGGATTCGTGACCAGCACGCTGTTCGGGGCCACCACACCGCCGCTGAGGTCGCGCGCCCGCTTCGAACGGTTCGCTCGGGCCTCGCGCGAAGCACTGCAGCGCAAATTCCCCAATCTCGTGTTCCAGGACCACAGCATCGACGGACTCGCCCTGGAATCGGTCTGTGCGGTCCAATCGCCAACGCGGGTCATTCTCTACCTTCACGGCGGCGGGTTCCTGATGGGTTCGCTGGCCTCGTATCGGAATCGAACCATGCGGGTGAGTTACCGCTGCGATGCGGAGGTCTTCGTTCCCGCGTATCGCTTGGCGCCGGAGCATCCGTTCCCCGCAGCTCTCGACGACGCGCTCGCGGCATGGAAGTTCGTGAGGGCCCTCCGGCCGGACGTGCCGCTCTTCGTCATCGGCGACTCCGCGGGAGGCGGCTTGAGCCTCAGTCTCCTTGTCCGCCTCAGGGATCTCGGCCTCGCCATGCCGAACGGTGCGATCCTGTTTTCGCCATGGACAGATCTGACGATCTCGGGCCAATCGGTCGACGGCAATCACGGCAAGGATCTGTGGTTCACCCGCAAGCATCTGGAAACCTGGGCCAAATACTACGTCGACGGCGCAGATGCGCACTCGCCGTACGCCTCGCCCGTCTTCGCCGATCTTTCAGGACTGCCGTCGCTATTGCTCCTGGTGGCAGACAACGAACTGCTGCTCGATGACGCGCTGCGCGTGCGGGACGCCGCTGCCGGCAAGGGTACTGATGCCCGCGTATTCATTGGCAAGGGAATGCAACATGATTGGCCGCTTACGCTGCCGTGGCTCGATGAGAGCCGCGCTGCGTGGAAGGCGATTCGCGCTTTCGCCGAAGAGCGCTCGCGCCCGCCATCGAATCGGCCGGGGTGAAGCGAACGACCGTTCGGGGGAATCTCGCGAGGGCGTTGGGCGACAGCTGCTGGCCGAATGCGACTTACTACGCACGCCCGATCGCGTACACCGTGATCTCCTCGCGATCGTGGTAGAGCTGCTTCGCGCGCAGCTCCAGCGCGCGGCCTGATTGCTCGGCCAGCAGATCGAGGCAGAGTTTCGTCTCGTCCCAGCGCTTCTTCATCGGCAGCTTGAGGTTGAAAATCGCGCGCTCGCACCAGCCCTGCGCGAACCACTGCGCCATTCGCACGGCGACGCGGCGCGGCGACTCGACCATGTCGCAGACCAGCCAGTCCACCGGTTTCGGCGGGCGCCAGTGGAAGCCGTCGGCGCGCACGTGTTCGATCAGGCCGGTCGCGAGCGCGGATTCCGCGAGCGGGCCGTTGTCGATCGCGGTCACGCGCAACGACTGGCGCGCGAGCACCCAGCTCCAGCCGCCGGGCGCGGCGCCGAGATCCACCGCGCTCATTCCGGGTTTCAGCGACTTCTCGCGCTCGTCGGCATTGAGCAACACGAGCAGCGCTTCTTCGAGCTTGAGCGCGGAACGGCTGGGTGCATCGGCGAGCATGCGCAGGCGCGGCACGCCCAGCGGCCACGGCGCGCTGTCGCGCGGATCGGCGGTCGCGAGCAGCGCGTGGTTTCCGTCGAGAAAGCACACGTGCAATCGCGGCAGCCGCGCATCGACGGCTTCGGTGAGCAGGCCGCGCTTGCGCAGCGCAGGCCGTAGCGCATTCGCGAACGCGCGCGAAAGTCCGGCGAGCGGCTTGCCCGCATCGGAATCCGGATGCTCGACCCAGACATCGCCATAGCGGCCGCGACCGCCCAGCGCATCGAGCATGGGCGCGATGCGATCCTTGGGATCGAGGTCACAGAGCTCAGCGAGCAGTCGCAGTTTCTGTCGCGCAAAGATCAGCTGTGCGAACGGCAACGCCGCGGACAACGCGGCGCCATCGACGCCGAGGAATTCCACATGGCCGTTGCCGCGTTCGGCGCGCGCGTAGCCTGCGAAGCCGGCCTGCGCGGCGCGCTCGGTCAGCTCGGCCGCGAGTTCGGGCTCGAAGCCCGCGCGGCACCAGCACAGCAGGCCGTCAGTAGTGGCGGTGTTCGCCGCGGCCATAGGTCTGCAGGACCTCGCAGGCGCGATCGCGCAGGATGTCGCGGCGCACGGCGATGCCGCGCCGTTCGAGCTCGCCGATCCAGTCCGATGGCAGCGGGCCTTCGTCGAAATCGGTCAGCGACATCACATCCTCGGCGCGCGCGCCGATCAGCAGCGTGTCAATGCCGGCCCAGAACGTCGCGCCGTAGCACATGCAGCACGGCTGCGAGGAAGTCGCGAGCACGATGCGCGTGCCGTCTTCGTTGAGCCGCGGCATCTGCGTGCGCGTCTGCGCGGTCATGTACGCCATCATCTCGGCGTGCGCGGCCGAGCAGTTCTGCTGCAGCACGCGATTGACGCCGACGCCAGTCAGGCGGCCGCTCGCTTCGTCGAACACCGCCGCGCCGAACGGGCCGCCGCTCTCGTGCGCGATGTTCAGCCGCGAGAGTTCGATCGCGAGCGCGACCTTCGATTCATCATCGACATAGACCGTCTGCGGATCGACCGCTTCGTGGATCCACGCGGGCAGGGTGAGGTGGACCTGCGCGTACAGCATCATTTCAGCCCGCAGCCTTGGCCCAGGTATCGCGCAGGGTCACGGTGCGGTTGAACACCGGCTGCTGCGCGGAATGGTCGCGACGGTCGGCGACGAAATAGCCGAGCCGCTCGAACTGGAAATTCTGCTCGGGCGCGGCCTGCGCGGCGGCCGGCTCGATCCATCCGCGCACGCTGCGGCGTGAGTCGGGATTGAGATGATCGCGATAGGTCTTGCCGTCGGACTCGTCATCGGGCGCGGCGACCGAGAACAGGCGGTCGTAAAGCCGCACTTCGGCCGCGACCGCGTGCTTCGCGCTGACCCAGTGGATCGTGCCCTTGACCTTGCGGTCCGCGCCGGTCATGCCGTGGCGCGTCGTCGGATCGAGCGTGCAGCGCACCGCAGTCACCGCATCGCCGTCCCTGACGATTTCCTCGCAGCGCACGATGCCGACGCCGCGCAGCCGCACTTCGCCGCCGGGGACGAGGCGATGGAAACCTTTTACCGGCGTTTCCATGAAGTCCTCGCGCTCGATCCACACTTCGCGCGAGAACGGCACCGTGCGCGTACCGAAAGATTCGTCCTTCGGGTGATTCGGGAAGCTTAGCGATTCGTCGTGATCGGCGGGAAGATTGGTGATGACGAGCTTGAGCGGATCGAGCACCGCCATCCGCCGCGGCGCGTGCGCGTCGAGGTCCTCGCGCACGCAGCCTTCGAGCACCGAGTAGTCGATCACCGAGTTCTGCTTGCTGATGCCCACGCGTTCGGCAAGCAGGCGCAGCGACGCGGGCGTGCAACCTCGCCGGCGCAGGCCCTGCAGGGTCGGCATGCGCGGATCGTCCCAGCCGTCCACGAGGCCTTCGCCGACCAGCGCGACGAGCTTGCGCTTGCTCATCACCGTGTAGTTGATGTTCAGGCGCGAGAACTCGATCTGGCGCGGCTTCGCGGGTTTCGTCGGCAGCCCTTTCGCGGGCAGGAAGTCCCAGAGTTCCGGATGATTCCGAAGATCCACATTGTCCACACACCAGTCGTACAGCGGGCGGTGGTCCTCGAACTCGAGCGTGCACAGCGAGTGCGTGATGCCTTCGATCGCGTCGCTGAGCGAGTGCGCGTAGTCGTACATCGGGTAGATCGGCCAATCGGCGCCGGTGTTCTGGTGCTCGACGTGCTTGATGCGGTACAGCGCCGGATCGCGCAGGTTGATGTTGCCGCTGGCCATGTCGATCTTCGCGCGCAGCGTGCGCGCGCCGTCCGGGAACTCGCCGGCGCGCATGCGGTGGAACAGGTCGAGGTTCTCTTCGACGCTTCGTGCGCGGTACGGCGAATCGCGGCCCGGCTCGGTCAGCGTGCCGCGGTACTGGCGGACTTCGTCGGCGGTGAGGTCGCAGACATAGGCGTGGCCGTCCTCGATCAATTTCAGCGCGCTGCGGTAGAACACCTCGAAGTAGTCCGACGCGTGGCGCAGCTCGGCATATTCGAAGCCCAGCCAGTGCACGTCGTCCTTGATCGCTTCGACGTATTCGGGGTCTTCCTTCGCGGGGTTGGTGTCGTCGAAACGCAGGTTGCACAGTCCGCCGAATTCGGACGCCACGCCGAAGTCCAGGCAGATCGCCTTGGCGTGGCCGATGTGCAGGTAGCCGTTGGGCTCGGGCGGGAAGCGCGTGCGCACGCCCGCGTGCCGGCCGGCGGCGAGGTCGTCGCGGATGATGTCGCGAATGAAGTCGCGGCGCGCCTCGTCGGATGTGGCGGGCGCGGACGGGCTGTGGTTCATGGCTTGCGCTGCGGGTGAAAGAACTCCCAGTTTAGCCGGTCGCGCGCGCAGCCGCGCGCTTCAAGCCGGGCGATCGCCGGGAGTATGCTGGCTGCGCACAGGTCGCGGTGCGCGGCGGGAGCGGCACATGCGGGTCGTCTATGAACCGGAGAACCTGATCGACGCGCACCTGGTCAAGGGCGTGCTCGAACACGCCGGCCTGCCGGTGTATCTGCGCGGCGAATACCTGACCGGCGGCATCGGCGAGTTGCCGGTTGCCGGCCTGCTGGCGCTGTGCGTGCCGGAAATCTGCGAAGCGCAGGCGCGCGAGGTGCTTGCGCAGCTCGCGCGCGAACGTGCGACGGCGATCGAGGACGTGCCGGATGCGGACGGCGGCTGGACCGCGGTTCCGGTCTGAATCGAAGCGACCGATCGGCAACCGCAATCGCAATCGCGTAAGCTCGCGTTGCGGATTCGCGCAGCGACAACGATGAGATCCCCCGTGTTCCCCGAGCCTAGCCGCGCAGCGTCCTGCGCAATCGCCGCATGACCACGCGCATCTCGCGCGGCCCGCTGCTGTCCATGATCGTCGGCGCGGCGTTCATCAGCCAGACCAGCGTGCTGGTGAAGTTCGCGCACGTGCCGCCGACGATCTCGGCGTTCTGGCGGATGTTGCTCGGCGGCGCGATGCTCGCGGCCGCGCTCGTGGCGTCCGGACAATGGCGCGCGATACGCATGCGTGACGTCTGGTGGATGGTGGTGCCCGCGATCGCGTTCGCGACCGACCTGTTCGCCTGGCATCGCAGCATCCTGATCGTCGGCCCCGGCGTCGCCACGTTGCTCGGCAACCTGCAGGTGTTCCTGATGGCGGTCGCCGGCGTGGCGCTGCATCGCGAGCGGCTGAACTGGCGTTTCGGCATCGGCCTGCTCAGCGCGTTCGTCGGCCTGTGGATGCTGATCGGGCGCGACTGGACGCACGCGGGCGGCGATTACCGGATCGGCGTCGCGCTGGGCGCGTTCACCGCGATCTGCTACACGATCTACATGCTCAGTTTCCGCCACGCGCAGCGCGAGCGCTCGACGCTGGCGTCCTCGCAACTGCTCGCGATCTCCTCGCTGCTGTGCGCGGTCGTGCTCGCGGCGATGGCCGTCGCGTCGGGCGACTCGTTCGCGGTCCCGGACAAGCAATCGTGGCTCGCGCTGATCGGGCTGGGCCTGGTCGGCCAGTGCCTGGGCTGGGTGTTCATCTCGCGCGCGATGCCGCAGCTGCCCACTTCGCTGGTCGGTCTGCTGCTGCTGCTGCAACCGATCCTCGCGTTCCTCGCCGACGTCGCGCTGTTCCACCGCCCGACCGCGGCGCTGGAATGGGCCGGGCTCGTGCTTTCGCTGTGCGGCATCTTCGTCGGCAGCCTGCGCGGCAAGTCCGAGTCCGTTCGTCACGAGGACTTAGCGGTCGATCAGGTGGAATGACGTCCACGACGCGGCGCATCGGCGTGTTTGAATCGATGGCTCGCGCCCGCATCTCGATCATCGATCCACGCGGAGAATCCAAATGGCCAACGACCTGCTCGCCACGCTGCTCGGCATCGGTGCGCACAAGCAGCGCATGCCGCGCGCCGAAGACCTGCTGCCCGGTCGCGATACGCCGATGCACGTCACCAATCGCCACCACGTGCACGGACGCCCGATTCAAGGCGTGATTGGAGAAGGCGCGTTCGCGGGCCTGCAGCAGGTGCAGTTCGGCATGGGCTGCTTCTGGGGCGCCGAACGTGCGTTCTGGTCGCTGCCGGGCGTGTTCACCACCGCGGTCGGCTATTCCGGCGGCGGCACGCCGAATCCGACCTATCGCGAAGTGTGCTCGGGGCAGACCGGACATGCGGAAACCGTGCTCGTCGTCTATGACCCGCGGAAGATTTCGTTCGAGGAATTGCTGAAGGCGTTCTGGGAGAAACACGATCCGACCCAGGGCATGCGCCAGGGCAACGACGCGGGCACGCAGTACCGTTCGGTCATCTACTGCGAAACAGAGGAGCAGTACCGCGCCGCGCTCGCCAGCCGCGACGCCTATCAGCAGCGCTTGAATGCTGCGGGCATGGGCGCGATCACCACGCAGATCGAGCATCCGGCGCCGGCGTTCTACTACGCCGAGGACGACCACCAGCAATATCTGTCGAAAAACCCCGGCGGCTATTGCGGTTTGGGCGGAACCGGCGTGAGTTGCCCGATTGGGCTTGGCGCCTGATCTATCACGAAACCGCGGAAGTGCTCGTAGGCCATGACCTGGCGTGCGCTCGCGCCGGTGCGCGCGACTTCGCGCTGGAAATTTTCCGCGGTATGCATGTGCACTATCCACAGACGCCCGGCGCGATGCTGCGCGAGCGCCTGCGCCAGCGACAGGTCCACGTTCGGCGCGGCGGTGTCGCCGTACTCGATGCGCAGCACGGGCTTGTCCAGATACACGCGCACGCCGTAGAGCGCGGTCTCGTCCACGAACAGCACCTCGCGGATCGGTTCGCGCACTTGCGCGGCGATCGCGTCGGACAAGCGCCTTGAATCCTTGCCGACGAAGGCCTGCACGTGCAGATGCGGCAACCATGCCTTGACCGCGATCAACGCAGCCAACCAGATCGCGAGAAGGACGCCGCCCGCGCGGCCCAGACGCAGATCGCGCAGCCGCTGTGCGGCGTACAGTCCGAACGGAACCAGCAGCGGCAACACGTACAGCGTCAATCGCGAACGCGCGAGGCAGAACACCACCAGCGGCACGAACAGCCACAGCAGCAGGAATTCGCGTGCGCTGCGATCGGACGGATCGTTTGCGTGCGCAGGGGCATCGCCACGCCGGCGCAGCGCGTCCCACGCCATCACCAGCGTCCACGGCAGCGCACCGAGCAGCGCGACCGGACCGTAGGCGACGAACCAGCCGTACCACTGCGGGTGACGGTCGGCGGCGTTGGTGAAGATGCGGCCGTAGGTTTCGTAGCCGAGGAAGTAATTCAGCACCGTGTGGTCGCGCGCGATCACCGCGACGAACCACGGCAGCGCGATCAGCACCCACGACGCGCCCGCGACCCAGCGGAACGGCGAAGCGCGGAATTCGCCGCGATGCCGCCACCAGTACCCGATCGAGGGCAGCAGCGGGATCAGCCCAGGCGGCCCCTTGGTGAGGAAAGCCAGTCCGAATCCGATGCCGAGCAGCCACGCGCCGCGACGCGCGATGCGTTCGTCCTCGCCACGCCAGGCGAGCACGAATCCGGTCATGCCCAGCGTCTCGAACGCGCACAGCAGGATGTCGGTGCTGATCGCGTTCGCGGCGAGGAACAGCATCGCCGTGCTTGCGCAGACCAGCGGCGGCCATGCCGCGCGCTCGGGCATCAGCCGCCGGCCCATCGCGAACGCGCAGGCGATCGTGAGCGCGAACGCGAGCGCGCCCGGCAACCGCAGCGCCCATTCGTTGCGTCCGAACGCGGTCATCGACGCGGCCAGCGCCCAGTAGGTCAGCGGCGGCTTGGCATAGTGCGGAAAATCCGGATGCCGGTGCGGCACCAGCCAGTCGCCCGAGTCGAGCATCTCGATCGCGACCGCGCTGTAACGGCCCTCGTCGGTGCCCCAGAGGTGGCGGCTGCCCTGGAACGGCAGCACGAACGCGAGTGCGAGCAGGAAGCTCAGCAGCAGCGGCGGAATCGCGGCGCCGAGCTTCGCGATGGCAGTCTTCGCCATGGATGACTCTGCGCCGCTCACATCACCACCAGCTTGCGCACATAGACGACTTCGCAGGCGCCGTCGCCGGTGTCGTCGCGCGTCATCGAGCTGCGCCAGACGCTGCCGTCCTTTCCGTGCGCCTCGATGAGCTGGCCTTCTAGGTGCACGAGGTCGCCCTCGCGCACCCTGCGCAGCGCGCGGCGCACATCGTCGTTGGCGGGAATCATGTGCATGTTCGCGCTGGAGCGCACGATCTCGTCCTTCGGGATCGGCGGCGCATCCGTGCTCCAGTGGTAGTAGTACCAGCGATTGGACTGGCTGATGTCGAGCCGGGCCAGCACGCCGCTGTCGGACATCGGACCCCAGCCGAACGCGAGGTCGGTGGGCGAGAGCGCGGCCGCGTGGTCGAAGCGGTAGTCGGCGCGCGAGAGCACGCGGGCGGTCAGCGAAAAATCCGCGAGCGGGGTGATCGTGAAATCGCCGTCGGGAAACGGCGTGCCGTGGTCTATGTCGTGCTGTTCGGGCGTGTCGGGCGCAAGCACGCCCGGCGCGTGCGCATGCGCGCTGTGGATCGGCGGCGCGAACCACCATCCGACCAAAACGAGGCACATCAGGATCCAGAGCCAGCGCTGCATGGGAACGTCGCTACGAAGCAGGGCCGCTATTGTCCTTCAGAAGCGGCCCGCTTTGCATGGGGAATGCGCCGCGATCCGCGTTCCATTCAGTCGAAATCGGCCAGCAGCGCGGCGCGCAGCGGATCGGCGGCCTCGACGCGCGCGGGCAGGCGGGCGTCGTCGATGCCGAAATACAGCGTCGCGCCTGCCCGCAGCGCTGCGATCGCCGGTGCAGCGAATTCGAAGCGCAGGAAGTGCACGGCCGAAGTCTTGTCGGCGTCGCTGCGGTCGAGGTCCTCGTCGGCGTGCAACGTCGCGCGACCATGGCCTTCGACCTCAGAATAGAACGCGCGCTCGATGCCGCGCAATCGCGCCAGTTCGGCGGCGCGCTGCGCCGGATCGGCGTATTCGATCAGCATCGTCGCCTTGAGATTCGTGCCGTCGGGGATCAGCGGATTGTAGGCGTCGAGTTCGTCCTGGATGCCCGCGGATTCGAAGATGCGCTCGATCCGCAGCATCTCCTGCACCTGCGCCTGCACGGTGATGCGGTCCTCGAACAGCAGGGTGACGTGCTCGCCCAGGTGCAGCGTGCGCGCTCGCTTGTGCGCGAGTGCGGTCTGGCGCAGTTGCGTCCGTTGCGCGGCGTAGGCCTCCAGCGTCAAAAGGTCGGAGCGTGAAAGTTTTTCCACTCGGAATACTCCAATTCAGGCGGGGAAGCGGCTCATGGACGAGCCGCTCGTCGCGGTCGCATCAGCGACCGCGACGGAGCCGAGTCCGGACATGCGCCGGACTCGGCTCGCGAATGTTGGACAGGATGTTCAATCATTCGCCATTAAATTCAGATGCCGTAAGCCTTGCGCAGCAGCGTGATCGGATGCTCCGCCGTGGTTCCATCGTTCAGGCCGTGCGCGATGTGGCCGCCGGCCATCACGCAATCACTCGTGAAATGCTGCGGCGAAGCCTGCTTCACGCGGTTTTCCACGGGTTTGGCGATCTTGCGCGAATTCGCGTAGGTCGCTTTCTTCACGCCGTAGGTGCCGTCATGGCCCGAGCAGCGCTCGATCGTCACGACCTCGGTGCCCGGCACGAGTTGCAGCACGTCGCGCGTCTTCGGGCCGATGTTCTGCACGCGCTGGTGGCAGGCGGCCTGCCAGGCGATCTTGCCAAGTTCGTGTTTGAAATTCGTGTCGAACAGACCGGCCGCGTGGCGATGCATCAGGTATTCGAACGGGTCGTAGAACGCGCGTTTGACCTTCAGCACGGACGGATCGTCCGGAAACAGCAGCGGGATTTCCTGCTTGAACATCAGCACGCAGGACGGAATCGGCGCGATCAGGTCGTAGCCTTCGGCCACCGCCTCCGCAAGCAGCGGCAGGTTCGCGTTCTTGTATTTCTCGACGGTGTCCAGGTCGCCGAGTTCGAGCTTGGGCATGCCGCAGCAGCTTTCGCGAGCGAGCAGTTTCACCTGCACGCCGTTGTGGCGCAGCACCGCGGCGAGGTCCTCGACCATGCGCGGCTGGTTGTAGTCGCCGTAGCAGGTCACGAACAGCGCGACCCTGCCGGTGGTCGGGCCCGCAGGCCTGGCCTCGCCATCGGCGCGAAGATGTTTCAGGCGCTTGCGTACGCTGGGGTGCTCGTAACGCGGCACGTTCGCGTCGCGATGCACGCCCAGGGTTTTTTCCATCACGCCGCGCAATGTGGAATTCCGGTTGCCCCAGTTCACCGCTTCAACGACGATCGGAATCGACGCGAATTTTCCGACCATACGCGTGTTCGACAGCAGTTTCGCCGCGGCGCCGGTCTTGCCTTCGCGATGGGCGACCGCTTTCGCGCGCAGCATCAGGTGCGGGAAATCCACGTTCCACTCGTGCGGCGGAACGTACGGGCACTTGGTCTGGTAGCACAGGTCACAGAGATAGCACTGCTCGACGACCTTCGCGTAATCGGATTTCGCGACGCCGTCGACTTCCATCGTGCTCGAGGCATCGATGAGGTCGAACAGGGTCGGGAACGACTGGCACAGGCTCACACAGCGTCGGCATCCGTGGCAGATGTCGAACACGCGCTCGAGTTCGGCCTCGAGCGCGGCTTCGTCCCAGAACGCGGGCGTCTTCCACTCGACCGGATGCCGGGTCGGCGCGTCGAGGCTGCCTTCCCGGGAACCGCCTTCGCGCGCAGGGCGTGATTCGTTCATCGGCATTCCCTGCGCGCGAGTTTCGGAGGATCAGGCGAGTTCGTTCAGCGCCTTGGTGAAGCGGTTCGCGTGCGAACGCTCGGCCTTGGCGAGGGTCTCGAACCAGTCGGCGATTTCATCGAAACCCTCGTTGCGCGCGGTCTTCGCCATGCCCGGATACATGTCGGTGTACTCGTGGGTCTCGCCGTGGATCGCGGTCTTGAGGTTGTTCGAGGTGCTGCCGAACGGCAGGCCGGTCGCCGGATCGCCGGATTCCTCCAGGTATTCAAGATGTCCGTGCGCGTGGCCGGTCTCGCCTTCGGCGGTCGATCGGAACACCGCGGCGACGTCGTTGTAGCCCTCGACGTCGGCCTTCTGTGCGAAATACAGGTAGCGGCGGTTGGCCTGCGATTCGCCGGCGAACGCGTCCTTCAGGTTGGTTTCGGTCTTGCTGCCCTTGAGCGACATGGCGTTCTCCTCTATGCGGTGGGTGTGTGGAACGGCGACGGGACGAGCATAACGCCGGACGCCCGTTTATTGAAATCGACTGTTGCGATGGTTTCGATAGGTTGGATCAATCAAGCGTGAAGCCGCTTCAACGTGCGCGGCTCTTCGCGGTCGCGGGCGGCGCGAGCAGGCCCGTCGGCAGGTCGCGCAGCACGCCCGCGAGCTTGCGCAGGAAACTCCCCATCGCCGAGCTCCTGCGCCAGACCATGCCGATTCGCCGGCTCGGGCCGCGTTCGCGGAAGCGCAGCAGGCGGATGTCGTCCGAGCGCGCGACCGGCGGCTTTACCGCGAGCGTCGGCAGCAAGGTGATGCCGACGTTCGCGGCGACCATCTGCCTCAGCGTTTCCAGGCTGGTCGCGCGGAATCCGTCGTGTTCGCCCGCGCCCGCGCGCGTGCACACGTCCAGCGCCTGGTCGCGCAGGCAGTGGCCGTCCTCGAGCAGCAGCAGCTGTTCGTCGGCGAGGTCGCGCAGCGAAAGGCCGGCGCGGCGGGCGAGCGGGTGCGACTTCGGCGCGGCGAGGAGGAACGGTTCGTCGAACAGGAATTCCACGTGCAGCGCCTCGTCGTGCAGCGGCAGCGCGAGCACGCCGGCGTCGAGCCGGCCCTCGTGCAACATGCGCAGGATCGCCGCGGTCTTCTCCTCGACCAGCAAGAGTTCAAGCCGGGGAAACCGCTTGCGGATGTTGGGTACGACGTGCGGCAGCAGGTAGGGACCCAGCGTGGGGAAGATGCCCAGGCGCACGCTGCCGGCTTCCGGATCGCGCGTGCGCCGCGCGGATTCCTTCAACTGTTCGACCTCGGCGAGCACGCGCCGCGCGCGCTCGGCGATGTCGCGCCCGGCGGGGGTCAGCATGATCTTGCGCGGCGCACGCTCGACCAGCGCCACGCCGAGCTCGTCCTCGAGCTTGCGGATCTGGGTCGAGAGCGTGGGCTGGCTGACGAAGCTGGCCGCGGCCGCCCGGCCGAAATGCCGGTGGTCGGCGAGTGCGACGAGGTAGTGCAGGTCGCGCAGGTTCATGGCGGTGCTCGGTCGCTAAATCGCGCCGTCATTCATTGACGGCTTCAATGAAAATAGCACGGGCGATCCGTCGGAGGCATGGGCGGTCGTGCGTTGGCGCCGCGCGGAGTCGCACGCGAATGCGGGTTTGCGCTAATGTGACGGCGTGCGAGGGGAGGCGATGAGCGGACCGGACACCAACGAGGAGATGCCCCACGCGGGCGACGAAGGCCACGATTCGCCGGCGCGCTACACCGCGTCCGACACGCCGGACATCCGCGCGCTGTTCGCGGCGATCCCGGAGCGCAATACCGGCGACGTGATCCTGCGCACCGCGCAGCAGCACCACGTCGCCCTGTCCTCGATGGCCGACACCAAGGCCAGCATCATCATCACGGTGTCCTCGATCGTGCTCACGATCAGCCTGGGCCGCATGGGCGACCCGCACATGCGCGCGAGCGTGATCACGCTGACCTGCTTCACGCTCGCCGCGCTGCTGCTGGCGATCCTCGCGGTGCTGCCCAAGTACCGGCCGCTGCGCCTGAAATCCGGCGACCCGCTGCCGCCGCATTTCAACCTGCTGTTCTTCGGGCATTTCGCCGAGCTCGACCAGCAACGCTTCCTGCGCGAGATCGCGCAGCGCCTGCAGGTGGACGGCTCGGTCTATCGCACGATGGCCAGCGACATCTATTCGCTGGGCAGCTACCTCTCGCACCACAAGTACCGTTACCTGCGGCTGAGCTACATCTGCTTCCTGCTCGGCTTCGTGACCTCGGTGGTGATCGAGGGCGTGCAGCTGCTGATGCGCTGATCGCAATCGCGCGTTGCCGTTGCGCTTGGCGTTTCGACGAAATCCAGCACCGCGCGCCGCACCGGCGACTCTTCGCGCAGCAGGCCGACAAGCAGGTCAATGTGGCCGGCGCCCTCGATCATGCGCAGATCCGCCGTTTCGCCCTGCGTGCGCAACCGCTGCGCGAGCCGTGGCGCGTTGCGCGGCCGTACCTTCGTGTCGGCGGTGCCCTGCAGCAGCAGGAACGGCGGCTCGTCGCCATCCACGTAATTCACCGGCTGCGAAAGCGGCCACTGCGATTCCGGCCCGAAGATCGGCTTGAGCGCGGGGTCGGTGATCGGCAGGAAATCGTAGGGCCCGGCCAGCCCGATCACGCCGGCCAGATCGCGCGGTTGCATCCCCACCGCATGCAGAAAGCGCGCGTCGGTTCCGAGCATCGCGGCGATATGCGCTCCCGCGGAATGACCGACGAGAAAAATCCGGTTTGGATCGCCGCCGTATCCGGCGGCGTGTTGTTTCGTCCACGCGACCGCGCACGCGCCGTCCTCGATGAATGTCGGGAACCTCGCCTGCGGAAACTTGCGATAGTCGGGCACGACCACGAGCAGGCCCTGTTTCGCAAGGGATTGCGCGACGAAACGGTAGTCCTCGCGACGCCCGGATTGCCAGCTTCCGCCGTAGAAGAACACCACGACCGGCGCGTCGCCGTGGTCGCGCGGCGGGCGATGCACGTCCAGCGACAGGTCGCGCGCCGTGTCGTATCGGATTGACGCGATCGCGGACGCATCCACGTCGAGGTTGGCGATGCCGAAGACGATCCGCCCGCAGCCGACGAACGCGACGCAGACCGTCGCCGCGAGGACGGATGCTGCGAGCACGGACATCAGCAGGCGGCGTTTCATGGCGAGGGTCGAAAGCGGATCCGGACGGTATCATCGCAGTCCGAATGTGTGCGCGGCGTCATGATCGCAACATCGCGGGAGCGCGAATGCAGGTTGACCGGGACAAACATATCGCCGCAGTGCTCGCGCGGGCCGCCGCGGGGCTGGGCGCGGAAGGGCGGGCGGAAGCCGAGCTGTTGCTCGCGCAGGCGTTGGGGCGCCCGCGCGCCTGGTTGTACGCGCATGGAGAAGACGCGGTCGAGGACGCCGCGATCGCGGCATTCGATGACTTGCTCGCACGGCGCGAACGCGGCGAGCCGATCGTGCAGATCCTCGGGCGCTGCGGATTCTGGACGATGGAGCTGCGCATCACGCCCGACGTGCTGATCCCGCGTGCGGACACCGAGCTGCTCGTCGAATGCGCGCTCGCGATGCTGCCGAAGGACAAGGCCGTGCGCGTCGCCGATTTCGGCACGGGCAGCGGCGCGATCGCGCTGGCGATCGCGAAGGAGCGCCCGCTCGCGCAAGTGACCGCGGTCGATGCGAGTGCCGCTGCGCTCGAAGTGGCGAGACAGAACGCCGAATCGCTGGGGTTATCCGCGCGCGTGGCTGTTCTGCACAGCGACTGGTTCTCCGCGATGCGGGACGAGCGCTTCGGCCTCATCGTGAGCAATCCGCCCTACATCGCCGACGACGATCCGCATCTGGCGCAGGGCGACCTGCGCTTCGAGCCGCGCGCGGCGCTGGCTTCGGGTCGCGACGGGCTCGATGCGATCCGCGCCATCGTCGGCGGCGCGCGGACGCATTTGTCGAACGGCGGCTGGCTGCTGCTGGAACACGGATGGGAACAGGGCGCGGCGGTGCGTGCGTTTCTATTCGAATCGGGATTCGAAGGGATAGCGACCTGGCGCGATATCGAGCAGCGCGAGCGCGTCAGCGGAGGGCGCGCGACCAGCTAGGGCATCGACTCGTCGAGCTCCGGGCCGGAGTCGTCTTCCCATTGCACGTCGAAACCTTCGTACGCGCCCAGGCCGCGGCGCAACAGCGTGATCAGGTTCGCGCTGGCGCCCTGGCTCGCAAGGAAATCCAAGGTCGCCGCGTCGATGTAGTAGTCGCGGTCGTGCATCCCTTCCTCTTCGAGCATGTCGATGAGGAACACGAGTTCGCGCTCGGAAATCTCGCCGAGCTCGCGCCCGTTCGTCTTGTTGACCAGCCGTGTCATTGACCCGTCCCATCCCCGTGCGACGCGTTGCGTGGATTGTTACCGCAGTGCGAGCCCGCGCGCAATCGGCTCGACGCAGGCAAGCGATGGACGGTCAGCCCGCGGCGATCTTCGGAGCGTGCTCGGCCGCGGAAAGCTGCGGCCAGCGTTGAAGCAGCGCGGCGCGCACGCCCGCGACGTCCAACCCGGCATCGGCGAGCACCTGTTCGCGCGAGGCGTGTTCCAGCCACGCGTCGGGCAGGCCCAGGTGCTGGATCGGCAACGCGATGCCTTCGGCCGCGAGCAGTTCGGCGACCGCGCTGCCCGCGCCGCCCATCGCGGCGTTGTCCTCGAGCGTGACGAAGCCTTCGTGCGTTCGCGCGAGTTCGAGGGTCAGCCCACGATCCAGCGGCTTGACGAAGCGCATGTTGACGACGCTCAGGTCGAACTCCGCGCCGAGCCGCTCGGCGACCGGCACCATCGCGCCGAACGCTAACAGCGCGAGCTTGGATCCGCGCCGGCGCACTTCGGCCATGCCGATCGGCAGCGCCTCGTCAATCGCTGCGCTCGCAGCGATTCCGGTGCCGCTGCCGCGCGGATAACGCACCGCGGCCGGACCCTGGTGCCTGAAGCCGGTCGTGAGCATCTTCCGACACTCGTTCTCGTCGGCCGGCGCCATGACGACCATGTTCGGGATGCAGCGCAGGTAACTCAGGTCGAAGCTGCCCGCGTGCGTCGCGCCGTCGGGGCCGACCACGCCACCGCGATCGAGCGCTAACAGCACGTCGAGGTCCTGCAGGGCCACGTCGTGGATCAGCTGGTCGTAGCCGCGCTGCAGGAAGGTCGAATAGATCGCGACAACGGGCTTCGCGCCTTCACAAGCCATGCCTGCCGCGAGCGTGACCGCGTGCTGCTCGGCGATCGCGACGTCGAAATAGCGGTCGGGATATTCCTTGGAGAAACGCACGAGCCCCGAGCCTTCGCGCATCGCCGGAGTGATCCCCATTAGTTTCGGATCGGCCGCGGCCATGTCGCAGAGCCAGTCGCCGAACACGTCGGTGTAGGTCGGCTTCTTCGCGCCGGGCTTGCTGACCACGCCCTTGCCCGGATCGAACGGCCCGACCGCGTGGTAGCCGATCTGGTAGCCTTCGGCGAGCTCGTAGCCCTTGCCCTTGGTGGTGATCACGTTCAACAGCTGGTGG